>JAJYWB010000082.1 GCA_021791715.1 Planctomycetota bacterium
GAGAGGGGGGAGTCGGAGAGAACTCGATTTCCGTCGGAAGAATCATCTGGATCAAACATGTAAGGCTGTGTTTGATTCGGATGTGCGATCATGGTGCGCGCGTATCGGAAGCGATGAAAGAGAAGACCATCATTGGAACGGAAAGGACCGGAATCGAAAAATCCGTCATACGGGGACGACGATTCTTGACATTTAACGGTACATCTCCCAAATGATCGCCCTCCCAATTCATCGCCATCACAAAATAACGCGCACCCAAATAATCGCCGTTACAAATTATGATGCCGGCTCACCAGGAGGTTCGCCCTCCCAAATGATCGCCCTCACAAAATAACGAGCTCACAAATGATGGTGCGGCTCACCAGGAGGTTCGCCCTCCCAAATGATCGCCCTCCCAAATGATCGCCCTCCCAATTCATCGCCCTCACAAATGATCGCCCTCCCAATTCATCGCCCTCACAAAATAACGAGCTCACAAATGATGGTGCGGCTCACCAGGAGGTTCGCCCTCCCAAATGATCGCCCTCCCAATTCATCGCCCTCCCAAATGATCGCCCTCCCAAAATAACGCCCTCCCAAATTATCGCCTTCCCAAATTCGGCTTCGGCCTCAAATCCAGCCAAATACGCTTGTTTCTCTTCGGATCGCCTCCGAGTGGGTTGCGGGATCCGGCGTTTTAAAAATGAATGTGTCGGTTGGATAATTGAAGAGGTTTGCGTCGAGATTCCGGCGTCTTTTTTAAAAAAAATGGGGGAAAGGAAGGGCCTGGATAAATTGTACGGCCAATCGGTATGAACTTTTCGTCGTTGCGAGGCGGCGATCGGGGCGACGTTTGTTTTGATAAGACTTGCAGCCGCCCGCGTTACATCTATGATTAAATCTATTTATCATGATGTGGGCTTGCCCAAACTCGTCAATCGTTCGAGCAAGCTTTTGCGGGAAGCGCGATTTTCACGGTCGAGGCGGTTGATCCGTTCGATCAGCCAAGCGGTCGAGGTCGTCGATTCGATACCGGCGGGAGAAGGTGTCGAGACGGGAGGACGAGTTTCGCGCGATCGTATCGGGCGATCGGAGGTTGTTGAATCCGAATCGAATGAGACGGGCGCGTTCGCGTTCGGGTTTGGAACGGCGGACGGGTTTGGAATCGCGGTCGGATTTGGAATCGCGGTCGGCGTTCGCTCGAGCGATTCGGGGACGGGCTCGGCGGCTCGGTTCGCGTCGGCCCGAGGGATTTCGTAGCGCGGGCGAGGGGCTTGATCTTTTAAGGTATGCTTTTGGAGTTCTTCACGAAGAGCGACGATTTCTTCATCGATTTTTTCGATGCGTTCGAGCTGGGCGCGCATCAGCTCGTAGTGTTCGACGCGCGATTTTTGCACGAGTTCGATGATCGTTTGCTGGAAGTTGGTTTGGCGGCGGGCGAGTTCGGCTTGCGACGATTGAAGGGCGCCCATCAGCCACGCGAGCATTTGATCGGCGGAGGCGCCCGATTGCATCGCGGCGGATAAGATCTCGACGGGCTCGGATCGGCGTTCAAGCAATTCGGTCCCATGATCATGCGATAGGAACGAGTGTGTGTCGGCGATAAACCGATGAGGATCGATCGTCGCGAGCGAAGACGACGCCGGGTGGGTGAAGGCGGAGGACGACGCGCCGAGGACGGGGGCGCGGGGTCGATCGGAATGGCGGGAGACGCGGATTTCGTACGAATGATTACCGATCGAGAGGATGGAACCGTCGGCGAGCGGAACGGTTCTGGGGACGACTCGGTCGTCGATCCGGACGCGATCGCCGCCGAAAACGACCAAAAACGCGCCGGCTTCGGAGCGGACGAGAACCCCCTCGACCCGTGAAAGATTGGGATCCTCGACCCGCAAGCCGCACGCGAGCGATCTGCCGATAAAGATTAATTCACTAGTAAGCGCGCTGGGGGGAGATGATCGATCTTGGGGAACGAGCGCGATCGAGACGAGCGCGGGATTTGAGGCGGAGTCGGCGAGGGGGTTGGGCATCGGCGGTCTGGGGACGGCTTCGGCGTGGGGCGGGCGTCGGGCGTCTTCGAGTCGAGGGAGACGGAGCGAGGAGTCGTCGGTTTCGGCGTCTTCTTTGACTCGGGCCTTGACGATTTCGATTTTGTGGTCGGCGATTTCGATTTGATCGCCGACTTTGAGCCAGGCGATTCGACCGGTGGGGTCTCCGGCGGTTTCGGCGACGGGAGGGAAGCGGGTTCCGGTTCGGCTCGCGAGGTCGACGGCGAAGAGTCCGCGGCGATCGAGATGGAGGTATAAATGGCGCGATCCGACGGCGCCGCGGGGGACGACGACGTCGCACGTCGAGAGCCTGCCGACGACGGCGTGGGGCCGGTTGAGCGTAATCATATGACCAGGCGTATCCGGGCCTTCGACCCAGAGAGCGAGTTTTCCGCGGACCCAGAGGGGTGTTTCGTCGGTTCGGGGTTGGAAACGGTCGGTCATGGAAGCGACCCGGGGGGTTGAAGTCGACGGATCGGCGGTCGTGGGGTCGATCGGCGAGCCGTCGTCGTTCGCGTGCGATCTTGCATAAGCGTTTGCTCATTTTTGAGCGGTGAGTACGGATTTAAGCGCTTGAAGCTGAGGTCGTTCCTCGGGTTGCAGCTTGGAGGCGAAGCCGAGGATTTGGGCTTGTTTGAAGGCGGCCTCGGCTTCGGCTTTTTTTCCGGCGTCGACGTAGGCGCGTGCGAGGTGGAAATAAACGATACCGCGGGGGGCGGCGCGGATCGAATCTTTGAGATCGGAGATCGCGGCGTCGTAACGTTTGAGGCTGATCAAGATCACTCCGCGGGTGTCGAGGAGGTACTGATGACGGTCGTAGTATTCGATCGCCTGATCGACGATTTTGAGCCCCTCGGCGGGATCGCCGAGGTTTTCCGAGATCGTCCAGGCCATGTTGTTGAGCGCGCCGATGTTTCGCGGGCTAATTTTGAGGATGTCTTGATAAATTTGCACTTCGTCTTTATAACGTTTTAGGAAATGTTCGCTCATGGCGGCTTGCATTAAGAGGTCGAGGTTCGAGGGATCGGCGACGCGGGCCTTCGACGCGAGATCGGCGACGAGTTTGAAGCGTTTTTGGTCGGGATTGGGATCGGCGGCGACGATACCGACGGCGACGATCGCGGCTCTCGTTTTGAGGCCGCGGTCGAACGCGAGCGAACAGAGTTTGAGGGCGTCGTCGGTTCGATGACGATCGCCGAGCGCCGCGGCGAGTTCGAGTTCGATCTCGGGGTTTTTCGGAGCGACCTCGGCGGCGATCCGATCGGCGATCTCGAACGCCTCAAGATCGACAAGCGTTCGAATGAACAAGTTTGCCGCTGCGAGCGCGTTCGGGGTCGATTTGAGTTGATCGAAGCCGCGTTTGAGGGTTTCGGCGGCCTCGTGATTTTTGTTCTCGGCGGCGAGGAGTCGCGCCTGGCGTTCGATCGTGCGGGGGGCGAGGGGTTGTTTGGCGACGAGCCGGTCGAGCGCAGCGCGGGCCTCGTCGAATTTTTTCATTGAAGTCGCGACCGAGACGAGGGGAGCGAGGTATTCGGGATCGTCGTTTTTGGCGAGCCGTTCGATCTGCGGGTAAGCGAGATCGAGCCGCTTCTGACGGATTTCGAAGTCGTAATACGAGAGCCTAAGTTTATCGATCAACGGTTCGTCGGCGAGGAGTTTTTGGAACAACGCGCGGGCGTGCTCGACGCGTTCGTCGGTTCGGCCGTACGAGTAGACCTGGGCGCGAACGAATCGATCGTCGATCGTATCGTCGGGTTTATCGTCGTGACCGACGAGTTTTTCGGCTTCGAGCCACGAGTTTTCGTTATCGACGCGTTTCGCCATCAAAAGCGCGACGAGCCGCGCGGCCCATTCGACGGGGGGTTTTTTCTCGAGTAACGGCTTTAAGACGTCGATCGCGCGGGGGACGCGGTCGGAATCTTCGAGAAATTGCGCGTAAGCCGAGCGAATCGCGCCGTCGTCGGGCCATTTTTTCATCGCTTGATCAAAGAACTCTTCGGCGCGTTCGCGATCGCCGACGAGTCGATAAGCGCGAGCGAAAAGCAATTCGGGCTTATCGGCGACGACGCGGGTTCGCATCGTCTCGACCGTACGACGCGCGTCGTCGATTTTACCCAGCCCCGTCTGGAAGAGGAGGAGGGCGAACCAGGTTTGCGGATCTTTGGGGTTGGCGCGGGCCGCGGACTGGAGGGTTTCGATCGCTTTTTCGGGCTTTCCCAGCGAGTTTTGCATCCGCGCCAGGAAGACGCGCGAATCGAGATCGCCCGGTTTGGCGTTCAAAAATTGACCGGCGAGTTGTTCGGCTTTCGCCTTGTCGTCGAGTTGAAGGTACGCGACCGAAAGCAAGGGATCGATTTGAAAATCGAACTCGGAGGCGCGTTCACGGATTTTATCGATATCGGCGACCCGCTTGCGGATCGACAGCAAGGTGATCAACGGTTGCAAGGCGAATCGCCCGCCTCCCTGTTCGACCGCCTTTTGATACAATTCGATCGCTTGATCGGTTAAGGCCTCGCCGCGAGCGGTGTCGCTTTTATTCACGAGGTCGGCTCGGAGCGTGGTGATCAAGGCGCGGAAGAGGGTCGCCTCGAGCCCTCCCGGATCGAGCGCCTCGAATTTTTTGACCCAGGTTTCGGCCTCGTCGACGCGTTCGGCGCGTTTGTTCGGGTCGGAGCGGTCGTCGCGAAGCAGGCGGCGGATATTGGCGTCGATCCAGGGGCGCGGGTTTTGATCCCCCTCGGGTTTGAGATCGGCGAGCGCCTTGTCGATCTCGGCGGAATTCCCCGCGACGAGCGCCATGTTGAAAAGCCGAACGCGGGGCGTCGAATCGTCGGGGGCGATCCGCGCCCAGTTGCGCAACGCGGATTGAACTTTTGCAGAATCGTTGATCGCGGTATATAAGTCGGCGATCGATCGCCAGAGGTCGGGTTGTTCGTTGATCGTGAGGTATTCGTCGGGGTGTTTTTCGAGGTATTCGAGGTCGGCGGGGTTTTCGACCGAGCGGTCGCCGAAGCGGGTGAGATCGGCGATCGCCAGTCGCGTCCGGTTATCGCTGTTGTGGATTCGCGCCCGGTTGATCCGGAAGAAGAGTTTATCGCCGAGTTCGGCGCGGGCGCGGTCGAGCGCGGCGAGGGCTTCGTCGATCCGCCCCGCGTCGCCGAGAGCGCGCGCCAGCGCGGCGCGGAGTTCGGCGCTTTTGGGATTGAGTTTGATCGCGTTTTCGAACAGCGCGATTCCCTGATCGCGTTTCCCGTCGAGGATGAGGGAATTCGCTTGCATCGCGATCAGATCGGGATCACCCGGAGCGAGTTCGACCGAGGCCGCGATCGCTTTTTGAATTTCGGTTCGAGCGCGGTCGCCGCCTCGGATTTGGGCGCGGCGCCATTTGAGCCGATTGAGATCGAGCGTGAGCCGAGGCGATCGCGTGTTCTGAGCGATCGCCTGCGAGAGAGCGCGTTCGGCGTCGTCGAGCTGATTGGCGGCTTCGAGTTGTTGGGCGAGCAGGAGCCAGCCGTCGACCCGCTTGGGATCGACGCCGACGACGCCGCGGAAGGAGTCGATCGCGGCGACGCGATTCCCCATCGCGGCGTGCGACCGTCCCATCAGCAAGAGGATGTCGCCGCGGAGCTTTCCCGGAGCTTTGGCTTCGATTTCACGTAAAATCGCGATCGCGGCGGCGGGTTTGTTGAGCGCGAATTCGCGGAGCGCGAGGAGGTATTTGATGTCGGCGCCGGTCGATTCGGCGCCGATCAAACGGCGGTACTGCGCGATCATCGGATCGGCTTGATCGATCTTGCCGAGCATCAAGAGGATTTGCGAGAGCCGCCACGCGAGCCCCGCGTCGTTCCCCCCCGAATCGACGAGGCCGCCGCGCCACGACGCGACGGCGCCGTTGATATCGCCTTCTTTCATCTCGATCAGTCCTTTTTGAAGGCTGACGAGCGAACCCTTGGCGCCTTTTTCGGGGAGCGAATCGATATAGCGACGCGCGAGCGGGAGTTCGCCCCGATCGATCGCCTCGGACGCGGCCTGGATCAGCACCTCGGCGTTATCGGGGGCGATCCGGAGCGCTTCGAGCAGTTCGGTCCGCGCCTTCTCGCCGTCGCCACGTTCGATGAAATAACGCCGTCGCGCGAGGCGAACCTGGTAATCGTCGGGTCGAGCCGCGAGGATCGCGTCGAGCACCTCGACGGCCTTGTCGGGGTGATCGAGACGAGTCGCCTCGATCGTCGCGAGCCTGGTCGCGGAGTCGATGTCTTTGGGATCGCGCGCCAGCGCGGTCGCGTATTCGGCGGCGACGTCGTTCCACATCGAAATCTCGCCGGGCTTGGCTTGCTGCTCGAGCGCGAACGCGAGCAATCGATGCACCTCGGCGTCGTCGACGCCGTGACGAAGAAGCTGCCGCACGTGGCTTTCGGCGACCAGGTACGATTTGCTCGCGAGCTTGAGCCTGGCCATCCGTCGACGCGTTTTGTCGCGATCGGGATCGAGCTGCAAGATCCGATCGCCGATCGGAATCGCGTCCTCCCCCTTGCCGAATTTATCGGACAACAACTCGCATTTTAATTCGAGCGCGTCGAGATCGTCGGGGTTGATCTCGAGATACGATTCGATGTAATTCGACGCTTGCGGATAATTACCCGCGTCGAAGGCCTTGCGAGCCTGCGCCATGAGAGTGGGCTTGGTTCGGGTTCGCGACCACGCCGCGAAGAAAATGAGCGCGGGAATCGCGACGAAGACCGTGACGATGATCGTCACGAGAGCGCGACGGTTGAGCCGACGGATCGTTTTTCGAGGAGCTTCGGCGGATGCGGCCATGATCGAAAACCCCGCAATCTTAACCAGATATGAGACGACTTCTCTTATGTTCCGTGGTTTGATCGTCGCGATCGCGCACGTCCCGGGGGCGGAACCAAAACGGGCGGACGCTCAAGAGCGTCGACCGCGACGCGACGAGGATTTTCCTAGTATACGCATCGAATGCGGTTTTGTGGCAAGAGGGTTGAGACGGGAAAGCGAGACGATGCTTCGATTCACCGTGAACGATCGAATCCGCGGTCGCGGTCGCGGGGAAAAGCGACGAATCCGCGGACCCGTCGTGTCACGCCGAATTGGTCGCCCTGGTAATTGACTCGGCGAGCGATCGTCGTTTACAATCCATGATCGCAAGTCGAGCGCGTTTCGGGTGGAGAACGGCGCGACGGTGGAACGGCCGGCGCGACGTAACGAAAGGCGCCGCGGCGTCGTCCCGGAAATTCGCGCCTCGGCGCGTCCGGCGGCGCTCCAAAGAGCTATGATGTTTACAAGCACGACAACCGACGTTATTCCGCGCGAGAACGACAACCGTGGATACCACGCATCCCGACGAACGACCCGACAAACGAAGCCTCGTCGATTTTCCGACCCGCCGCGTTTGGCTCGGATCGGCGCTCGCGAGCGCCGGGTTGATCGGCTCGGGGATCGTCCGGCGGATCGAAGAGCGTAAATTTGAAGAGCGGTTTGAAGCCTCACGCGTTCCACCGTTCAAGCTCGAATCGATCCCCCTGCGGTTGGGATCGTGGCGGGGCGATAAAGGCGAACTGCCCGAGGAGATCGCGCGGGCCGCGGGGAGCACGGACAACATCATCCGAAAATATACCGATTCCTCGACGGGAGTCGCGCTCTCGTCGCTCGTGATCGTCGGCCCCGGACCGCTGATGATTCACCACCCCCCCGAAAATTGCTACCTCGTGGGTTCGGGTTATTCGCTCGGGGGAGGGCCGCGGGTTCGCATGGTGAAGCGCGACGACGGCAAACCCCCCGTCCCTTTCATCGCCTATCTGTTCGAGCGTCGATCGAGGGGGGAACTGATCCGCGCCGAGGTTTATTACACGTGGCGGATCAAGGGACGCTTCACCGCCGACAAGGGCAATTACAAACAACTCGAACGAGTCTCTGATGTTTATAAAATTCAAACCGAACGACGCCTGAACGCGACCGAGTCGTTCGAAACCCCGGCCGACCTGCCGACGGCGGTGGAATTCATCCAACCGACCGAGATCTTCCTGGGACATCTCGTCCCCGCTTTCGATCGGCTCTTCGACCCGAAATCGAAGCGTCTCGATGCGACCGCGACGAACGAGGATCAAAAGAAATGATCATATTGTTAAATAGAAACGATTCGGTATCGCGTCGGCTCGCGTGGGCGGATCGGCGGGAAGTCTCGCGCCGCCGTCGGTCGAATCCGACGGGAGGGACGACGACCGATGCGTGACCCGAACCTCGAACAATCGCGGCGTGCGATCGAATCCCCCTCGAATTTCGGGGCGTCGAACGTCCCGGCGGTTTTCACGCCGCCGGCGTGGGCGCCCGCGACGGTCGCCGAGGCCGAACCCGAATCGGCGAAAGGGATGTCGGTCTCGCCGGCGCTGATGATGCGCGCCTTCCGCAGGAGGTGGTGGATCATCTTGCCGGCGTGGCTCGCGCTCTCGATCGTCGTCGTGATCGTGGTTTATCAAAATGTTAAACCCGTTTATGAATCGTTCGCACTGATCAAAGTCGACCCGCACGCGGGGACGCTCGAACACGCCGGCGAGGCCGCGGGTTCGACGCAATTCCAGGCGACGCAGGTCGAACTGATCAAAACCCCCGACGTGTTGAACGCGGCGATCGCCGACAACCCCGACCTCGTCAAGCTGCCGATTCTCCGCAAAGCGATCGACCCCGAGGCCGAGATCCGCAAGAAATTGAACGTCACGATCGTGAAAGGCACCGATCTGATTCAGGTTTCGATGGCTTCGGAATTTCCCGAGGAGGCGGTCGTCGTCATCAACAAAGTGGTCGCGGCTTATCTCAAAGAGGCCGATCGCTGGTTGGGAGGCGAGGTGAAAGGCAAAATCGAACGCCTCGACGAGGAGATCAAAACCGCCGAGTTGAAGGTGACGGAGCTCCGCGCCAAAGTGCGCGATCTGATCAAAAACGCCGAGTCGGGTAGTCGTGAACAAATGAAGAAAACCGACCTCGTTTCGATCGAGGAATATCGCGATTTATTGAAAGAATTGGTGACGCTGCGCGACAACCTCGACATCGCCCGGCTCCGCGAGGCGGCGCTCGTCGAAGAGGTTCCGGCGGCGAATTCGACCGACCCCGGATCGATCGACGAGTCGATCCGCCGCGCCGCCAAAAACGATCCCGTCGTCGTCGACGCCGCCAAAAAACTGGCGAACGTCCAGGCCAACATGGAGGGGATCAAATCGAAAATTCGAGGTCCCGACATCACGCTCTCGCTCGCGCGGAAGAAATACGAAGCGATCAAGCGCGTTTACGACTCGGCTTACGCCGCGGCCCTCGACAACGCGCGGAGACGCCCCGCGGGAGAACGCGGCGGCATGTCGGCCGCCGAAATCGAACTCCTCGAAACCCGCAAACGGATCGCCGAATTAACCGTCCTGATCCAAAAACGCGATCAACGGATCAAAACCATCAACTTCGAAGTCAACGAACGCGGCCTCCACGACCTCGAATTAAAATACGCCGAGGCGAACGAGCAAAGCGCGCAATCATTTCTTGAAATGCTCAAGAAAAAGAAGCAAGATCTTGAATTCGAATCGCGCGGGCCCAAAAAAGTGGTGCTGATGCAAAAAGCCAAGCAATCGAACTTGCCCCAATCGAATAAACGAAAGATGTTCATGGCGGCCGCGCCGATCGGGATCTTCGGCGCGCTCTTCGGCCTGTTCATCGTCCTCGAAATGGCGTCGGGACGCGTCGCCGACCCGGTCGATCTCACCAACCGAACCCGGCTCAAAATCATCGGAGTCGTCCCCCCGCTCCCCGCTCCCAAACAACTGCGCGGCGAAAAAGATCAGATTCGCCTCCAACGCAAACTCCACGAATTCGTTCAGAGCGTCGATCATTTACGAGTCAATATTTGCTCGGGTCTGCACGACGGCGTCCGCGACGTTCGTTGCATTTTGATCACGAGCGCGTGCGGCGGCGAAGGCAAAACGACGCTCGCGGCGCAGCTCGCGGCGCGGTGCGCCAACGCGGGATTGACGACCCTCCTCGTCGACGCCGACCTCCGCAATCCCTCCCTCTCGAAACTCCTCGACGTTCCCCAGGGCCCCGGACTGATCGACATGCTCCGGGGCGACGTCGACGCCGACGCCGCGATGGTCGTCGTGGGAGACGGCGGCGGTTTCCACCTCCTCCCCAGCGGAACGCCCGAATACGACCCCAATCGCTTGCTCCAGGGGGCGCGGCTCGGTCAATTGATCTCAAGTTTCCGAGAAAACTTCGATCTCGTAATCATCGATTCGCCGCCGATCCTCCCCGTCCCCGATTCATTAATCCTCGGACGCTGGTCGGACGGAGCGGTGTTGGCGGTGCGGCACGACACCAGTCGTTTTCAGTTGATCAAGCAGGCGCGCGAACGACTCGCTTCGGTCGGAATTCCTTTACTGGGAGCGGTCGTCAACGGCGTCAGCGACAGCAACACGATCTCTTACGGGGGTCACGGCTATTACGACGGCGGACGCGATCCCGCCGCGTCGGTCGACCCCGTCGCCGACGCGGTTTAAACGCGATCGCGACACGGCTTGATGCGATCAGACAATTACCTTCTCATTCAGACGGCGTCGCGGCGAGGCGACGACGGTATCGAGGAAGACCGACGTGACGAATCAACTCCCCCCTGAAACCTCTCGATCGACCGATCGAACCCCCAGGGCGATCCCCGTCTCGGCGATCGTCGCCGCGGTCGCGGTCGTCGTTTCGCTCGTTTGGAGCTTCCTCCCCAACTGGCTTTCGCTCTACGCCACGTGGCGACATGACGATAATTATTCCTATGGATTTTTGGTCGTGCCGATCTCGATCTGGATCGGCTGGAATCGTCGCGCCAAGCTCGATCGATCGTGGATCAAGCCCCGTTTCTGGGCGCTGATTCCGCTGATCGCGCTGTTGGCGATTCGCTACGTTCTCTTTGAACGCAACGAGATCTGGCTCGAAACGGTGTTGCTCTTGCCGATCATCGTCGCGATCGTCGCGCTCGTCGGCGGCCGCCGGCTCGTACTCTGGGCGTGGCCTTCGCTCTTGTTCCTCGCGTTCATGTTCCCCTTGCCCACCCGGGTCAACGGTATCCTCTCGACGCGACTTCAAGGAATCGCCACGATCGCCAGTTGCTGGACGTTGCAACTCCTCGGCAGACCCGTGATCAGCGAGGGAAACGTCATCTACATGGGATCGGAAACTCTTGAAGTCGCACGCGCCTGCAACGGCTTATCAATGCTCCTCACCTTCATCGCTTTGATCGTCGCGGTTTCGCTCCTGATCGAACGACCCCTCTGGCAACGGTTCATCCTCCTGCTCAGCTCGATCCCGATCGCGCTCGTCAGCAACATCATTCGCATTACCGTCACGGCGCTTTGTTATACGATTTTCGGCCACGTGATCGTCGAGAAATACGCGCACGACGTCGCGGGTTGGTTAATGATGCCGCTCGCGCTCGTATTTGTTTGGATTGAACTTACGCTGATGGACTGGCTCGTGATCGAGGAGGCTCCCCCCGAAGCCGTCTCAAACCCGATCCTCGGTGTCTCGATTCCAGGCGCCAAACCCAAACGACTCGCCTAACCGATCGCGAATACGCTCTCGATCCGACGCCCACGCGATCGCTCCCCGCGCGCGCCGAACTCCAAGAGATCGATCGAAACTTATGAATCAATCGCCGACAAACCCCGAACCCCGCTCGTCGCCGATCCGCGTCGCGATCGCCGCCGATTACGCCGAGGAGGGCTGGGCGAGTATGGACCTGACGGCTGAAATGATGTTTTTCTATTTGAATAACGATCATTCGAACGCCGTCGTCGCCGAACCGATCCGTCCCCCTTACCGCCGGCGATTCGCGCGACTCCCCCTGGCGAAAGGCCGATCCGCCGCCAAAAACGCCGATCGCGCGCTCAACCGCTTTTGGTATTACCCCCGCGCCGCACGCCGCGCGCAAAGACGAAACGCGTTCGATCTTTATCATATTGTTGATCATAGTTATTCTCAATTAGTTCTTAGTTTGCCCGAAGAGCGAGCGATCGTCACGTGTCATGATCTTGACACATTCCGATGCGTTCTCGAGCCCGAGCTCGAGCCTCGCCCGCGCTGGTTTCGGCTGATGGCGGAACGTTCGCTCGCGGGTTTTCGCCGCGCCCGCGTCGTCGTTTGCAACAGCGAGGCGACGCGGAGCGCGATCGTCAAGCACGACCTGGCGTCGCAAGATCGGCTACGATTGATCCCCGTGGGGGTTCATCCCGCTTGTTCGCCCGACGCCGATCTCGCGGTCGACCGTCGTGTCGACGACCTTCTCGGCCTCGAACGCCGATATCTCGACGATCCGCCGCTGATTCTCCACGTGGGAACGACGATTCCGCGTAAACGTATTGATATTCTTTTGCGAGTGTTCGCGAGAATCGCCGCCGAGCGTCCTGGAGCGAGGCTGGTGAAAGTCGGCGGAGCGTTCACCGTCGAGCAGTTTCGGCTCGCCGAGGAACTGAAGATCACAAATAGCATGATCATTTTACCTTTTTTGGATCGCGAGGTGTTATCGGGCGTTTACCGACGGGTCGATTTGGTGCTTCAACCGAGCGAGGCGGAGGGTTTCGGTCTTCCGGTCGCGGAGGCGCTCGCGTGCGGCGCGGCGGTTTTGGCGAGCGACATCGCGGCGCTGGTCGAGGTCGGCGGCGACGCGGCTTATTACGCACCCGTCGGCGATATCGACAAGTGGACCGAATCGGCGTTGAAAATTCTTGATGATCGTGTTGATCAACCATTATTGACTGAACGCAAGCGGGATCGGATCGTGCGGGCCGAGCTCTTTTCGTGGAGTCGCCACGTCTCCGAATGCGTGCGAGTTTATGAAGAGGTGGTCGCGGGCCGCGACGAGCGGCGATCCGAGCGAGGGGAATGAAGGTGCGGCGTAACGCGCCGATTAGGTCGCGGATACCGCGGCTATTTTATATCAAATAACAATTGTGTGGTTGGTTATTAATTAGGCATGGCGTTATTTTGGCAGGGCGATCATTTGGGAGGGCGAACCTCCTGGTGAGCCGAATTGATTAGGTTGGCGATTCTTTGGGAGGGCGATCATTTGGGAGGGCGAACCTCCTGGTGAGCCGAATTGATTAGGGTTTCGATTCTTTGGGAGGGCGATTATTTGGGAGGGCGAACCTCCTGGTGAGCCGGCATCGTCATTTGTGAGGGCGTTATTTTGGCATGGCGATAATTTGGGAGGGCGTTATTTTGGGAGGGCGATAATTTGGGAGGGCGATAATTTGGGAGGGCGATAATTTGGGAGGGCGAACCTCCTGGTGAGCCGAATTGATTAGGTTGGCGATTATTTGGGAGGGCGATAATTTGGGAGGGCGACCCTCCTGGTGAGCCGAATTGATTAGGTTGGCGTTTTTTTGGGAGGGCGAACCTCCTGGTGAGCCGGCATCATAATTTGGAACGGCGATTATTTGGGTGCGCGTTATTTTGTGATGGCGATGAATTGGGAGGGCGATCATTTGGGAGGGCGAACCTCCTGGTGAGCCGGCATCATAATTTGGAACGGCGATTATTTGATTGCACGTTATTTTGTGAGGGCGAACCTGCTGGTGCGCCGCATTATAATGTTTGCGATTATTGATGACAACCCCGCCGATTCGCCGGAAATTACGATAAAAGGCTCACCAGGAGGTTCGCCCTCCCAAATCGTATTATTTCAATATATATATGTTGCTGTTCTCTGAGCGATTCCGGTCCGCCGCTCATGTTAGATTCGATCCAATCGATAAGCTTGACCCGTTTCCCCCGAACGAACCGCGCCGATAACCCTCGAACCCTACCGGGACGTCGCGTTCATTTTCTAATTCATCAGTTACCAATCTCCTAATATTCGCTATGCGTTTACGGGCCCGATCTGATATGACGCTTGTCCAATCAAAACGGTGTACAAAAAATATTTGAGATTTTCATTCACCCCCCCGGTCGCTTGCTTCTTCTCCATCTTCTCGTTTTTCGGCCCTTCCGATCGTCCATATCGGTAAAGTTCGCCCGTTTTCATCCGATCGGTCGTCTCGGAAATTCCTCCTTCGTCCCATTATGCGGCGACCAAAAATCGACGCCGAACGCGAAGCAAAACGAACTCAAAAAAATCGATCCAAAACTTTCGTACCAAACCGAACATACCTGTAACGCGAATCAAACTCGGCGATCGAATCGGCAACCAAGAACCGAAAAGTACCAAAGTACCAAGGCGCCTCGGCGCCCAGGGTCGTTCGGTTCCAGGGCGCCAAAACGCCTTCGAACCAAGATCCCAAACGCCAAGGCGCCAAGGTACCCAAGAACCAAAGTTCCCTGGAACCAAAGTTCTCAGGTATCAAAGTTCTCAAGAACCAAAAGATTCCAAGAACCAAAGTTCCTCGACAACCAAAGAGCCAAAGAACCTGGAAAAGCACGGCTTTTACTAACGACATTAAGAAATCTCCCGCCATGAAACGCATCCTCGAGAACACGATCCCAGGGCTCACGATCGCGCTGGCGCTCATCGCTTACGACCACTACGGTCGCTCCAAGCCGATCCCCGCGGGCGCCCCCGATCCAGCCGTCGTCAAGCTCGGCTCGGCTTATGTCAAGAGCCTGCAAGAAGCCGCCGCCGCCACGCTCGATTCGACCGCGGCCGGCCCCTGGACCTCGACCGGAGAGGCGATCGCCGCCAATCGCAAACAATTTGATCTTCATCTCAAAGAAGCGTGGAAACCCGTCGCCGCCGATATGACGCGACGCTTCGGCGCACCCTCCGATCAACCCGCCACCCCCGCGACCGCCGCCGCGCTTCGCGCCTTTTGCCGCGATTTCGCCGAGGGCGTACGTCAGGGAGGTCGATAAATCATGTCTTACTCCTTTCATCCCGGTTGGTCTCCGACATTCGCCTCGAAGGCCAAGACGGGCCCCTCCTATCTCCAATTAAACGTCGGCGCCGGCGATCCCTTCGCCTCCGACGACCGTCCCCTTCCCCCGAGCTTCTCGCTCGCTCGCTTCCGCGAATGGCCTTTTGATCAAGGCGCGGTTGGAAGCTGCTTCGCCAACGCCGCGACTCAAGCGTTCCAAATCCACACCAAAGCGGATATCGCGACGGGCGCCTCGTGGGAATCGGTCGAGTTGTCAAGAAGAATCGTCTGGTATCAAGGAAGAAAGCTCGACGGACTCCTCGGAAGTCGGTCCGACGGCGGCAGCGTCACCAATGCGCTCGCCGCCCTCGCCGACCCGCCCCACGGTATCGGCTGCTGCAAAGAAGCCACCTGGCCCTACCAACCCGATCACCGTTGGCTCGAACAAACCCCTCCCGCGAACGTCTTTTCCGAGGCCGGCCAAAACCGACTCAAACAAATCGCAGATGTTCAAATCGGCGCCGATTGGCAAAAAGCGATCGTCAACGGCCACCCCGTCGCGCTCGGTATCTGGTGGCCCTACGGCTGGGATTCGCAAGGCGCCACCTTCATGGATTCGATCGGTCGCGGCGAATACGGCCACGCTCTCTGCGTCATCGGCTGGCTTGATCGCGCAGGCGTCCTTTATTGGCAAATCGAAAACTCGCATGGACCTATCTATAAACCGCTTCCCGCCGATCTCGCCGCTACCGTCCCAGGCTACGCTCCCGCCAGGCCCGACGCGACGTTCGATTTCTGGGTGAGAGACGATCTCCTCCGAAAAGTCGTCGGCTACGGCCAGTCCGAGGCCGTCGCCGCAGCCGGTATGTCCGGTTTCCAAAATCGAAACCTCGTCGATTGGTTCGGAATGATGGGTTAATCGCTTTGATGTCGATTCGCAACGATTTGTCTCGATCGATAAAAACCGTGAGCGGGCGATATTAAACCTGACTTGATGAAACGATACAAACATGAACGCGATTCTGACCGGAATTTTGATTACGACCGCGAGCTGGAGCGAGATGATGATTCCCGCCAAGCCGGGCGATCCGCCGCACGCGGTCGCTCGCGAATCGAAGGAATCGTCGGCGCCCGCCGCCGCGGGATCGAACCCTCCCGAAGCCGATAAAACGCACGATATTCATGAGAACAACCGCGACGATTTCGTCGACGATTTCTCCCGCGATTCAATCGATCCCGGAACTTCGTTCGCCCCTAGAAATCAAGAATCCGATCGTCCGCGAACGCGAGACGATGAATTTGAAAACCGTCAGCGAACGCGAGACGATCAATCTGATAATCGATCAATAATGCGTAACGATCAATTTGACGATCGTCCACGAACGCGAGACGATCAATCTGATAATCGTCAGCGAACGCGAGACGATGAATTTGAAAACCGTCAGCGAACGCGAGACGATCAATTTGATAACCGTCAGCGAACGCGAGACGATCAATTGAATCAGGATGATTTTACCCGAAACGAAACCGATCCCGGCGCGTCGTTCGCTCGCGAAATCGACCGCTCGGATCCTTTCCCCTTGAAAAGCGACATGCTTAAGCATGTACGCGAATCGGCGTCGACGGGTTATCGACCGCGGCCGAAACCGTCGAATCCTCCTTCTCCCCCCGTCGATTCAGCCCCCTCCGTCGATTGGATTTGCACGGATCTTTCGGGCCAGGGTTGGCGCCATTCGGATCGAGCGTTTCTGGAACGCTGGGTCGCCGAACGGAACGCCGCACTCTCCGCGCCTCGATCGACCGCCGGATTTTTCCTCCAGTACCAAACGTGCGCGGGGGGGCGTTGCCGCTAAGCGGGATTCTGAGAAGGATTTTTCATATTCCGCAACATTGTCGGTGTATCGATTATTGTAATGGCGAACCTTTAGGGAGGGCGATTGTTTGGAAGGGCGAACTTTTTGGCAGATCGATCTTTTGGGAAGGCGAACTGTTTGGGAGGGCGATTATTTGGGAGGGCGAACCTCCTGGTGAGCCATTCCATAATTCCCGATTCGTTGAACTTCTTTGGCGAGTCGATCTTTTTGGCAGGGCGATTATTTGGGAGGGCGATTATTTGGGAGGGCGAACCTCCTGGTGAGCCGATCCATAAATCCCGATTCGTTGAACTTCTTTGGCGGGCGAACCTCCTGGTGTCCCAATTCACGATTCCCGATTCGTTTAACATCTTTGGCGGGGCGAAATCGATTGCAATCCGGATAAACACGTATGTTATATCATATATTAGT
The DNA here is from genome assembly GCA_021791715.1 of Planctomycetota bacterium. Taxonomy (GTDB): domain Bacteria; phylum Planctomycetota; class Planctomycetia; order Isosphaerales; family Isosphaeraceae; genus JAKBCQ01. Next base: position 17,206 of record JAJYWB010000082.1, read on the forward strand.
TATCGCCGGTTTGAAATTGATTACGAGAAGAGGCTCACCAGGAGGTTCGCCCTCCCAAAGGGGTCGCACTCCCAAAGGGGTCGCCCTCCCAAAGGGTTCGCCCGCCAAAGGGGTCGCCCTCTCAAAGGGGTCGCCCTCTCAAAGGGGTCGCCCCGCCAAAGGGGACGCTCTCGCAATTCAGGATTTGCTCGCCGAGGATCGGGACGATCGTCATGATCGGCGTGAAGGCGGTAAATCTTGTGTCTGTATTCAAACGGTTTGTTAATTATTATGGAGCGTATTATGTCGATGCTTAAAAAGATTATTGGATTCGTCTTCGGCGTGATCGGCGATTTCGTCGGGCCCGCGGCGAATTCGATTAAAGGTCATTTGAATATCGCAGAGTTGGTTAAAGTCGCGATCTCCGCGGTCGCCGCCGGCGGAGGCGTTATGGGAATCCTCAACGCCGCGCTTCCCGCGATCGGCCTGATTTTTCCCCTGCCGCAAGACGCCGCTCTCGCGAGCATGATTTTAACCGCGATCGGCGAGGTCATCCGGCGATTGTCGCACGGAACTCCTCCTCCGTCGCCAAGCCCAGTCCCGGCGCCGACCGCGAAAGTGAAACGATGAGGTTCAACCCGTTTCGTTCCGTCGATCGTCCGAGCGTGATCGAAACCCATGAGCGCGGGGGAATCGTTCCCCCCGCTCCCAAGCTTACAGCCTTACATCTTAATACGATTCGGAACGATCGCATGAACCTTAATCATCAAACTCTGGAAACCCCCGTGTGCCTCGCGGGAAGCACCGCGATGTTCGGCCTCGCTTTTCGCTTGATGCAAGACGGAGTCGGTCTGCTGCCGATTCTCGCGGCCTTCCTGGGAGGCGCCGGAACCTTCCTCATGGGCGTCGCCGGAATCATCCGCGAATACCGTTCCTGGCGCGAAGCCGACAAAATTCGCGGCAAGAAAAAACCCTGATCTCCCCCGCTCGACGCGTTCGGTCGCGTCGAGCTTCATCGATAAGAATTCTTGTATTCTGAGGTTTATGTATGAATGCCAATCAAAAAGCCGTATCAAAGATTAAAAGCACGTTGAGTCCGAACGGGGTCGATCCCGCCGCCGGCGATCGCTCCGCGGCGCCGTTGAATCGCGCCTGTTTCGATTTAAAAACAATCGCTCGTCATTATGAATCCGTGAATCAAAACGACTCGAAGCCCGCCGAATCCGAACCCGCTCCCGCGTGGGAACAACCCTTTTTAAAGGAATTCCGCGTCTCGGCCAACGTCGCCTCGGCGTGCGACGCCGCCGCGGTCGATCGTACGGTCGTTATTGAGCGTATGCACAAGAGCGAATCATTTCGATCGGCGCTCGCCCTCGCCGAGGCCGAGGCGATCGATCGCCTTGAGGCCGCCGCGTGGCGCCGAGCCGTCGAAAAATCGGATCGCCTCATGACATACCTCCTCGAAAACAAACGACCCGAGGTTTACGGCAAAAACGCCCGCGCCGAAAACGGGCTTGACGCCGCGGCCGCCGCGGTCTCCGCCGATGAGGATTAATTGATATGAAACCACGCGACCAGGCCGAATTGATTGATCTGTTTAAACGATGTCGAAACGACTTCGATCTCTTCAACGTCGAAGTCCTCGGCCGGCCTCCGTGCTGGTCGCGACAAATCGAGATCGCCGAATCGGTCGCGACCCGCCGCGACACCGTCGTTTGCAGCGGAAACGCGACCGGTAAAACCTGGCTCGCCGCGGGGATCATTCTTTGGTATCTTTATACAAGACCGCGCAGCCTCGTCGTCGTCACCGGTCCCGGTCAAACGTCGCTCGGCTCGACGATCTTCAAAGAAATCCGCCGCGCTCTCGCAGGCGCGGTCGTCGATCTCGGCGGAAAAATTTCGACGAGCCCCGGAGCGAGCCCCCAAATCTTCGAGGTCGTTCCAGGCTCGGGCTGGGAGGCGATGGGGATCTCAACCAACTCCGTCGAACGACTCTCGGGTCGACACGCCAAAAACCTCCTCGTCGTCGTCGACGAAGCCTCGGGCGTCGACGAGGAAATCTATCAAGCGATCGATAGCTTAAATTATGATCGTATGCTTGCAATCGGCAATCCGATCCGTCCCGACGGTCGATTTTACGACCTCTGGCGCCAGGCCGAACGCGAACGCGACCGCACCGACATCCCCGACGCGCACAAGGTCGCCGCGATCCGCGTCGCGTCGACCGACGGCCCTCACGCGGCTCTTGAACGTTCCCCCTTCGGCCTCGCCGACGCGGGCTGGCTCGATTCGATGCGCAGACGCTACGGCGATCAATCGCAGTGGTGGAAAGTTCACGTGCAAGCGCTCTTTCCCGATACGCTCGCCGACGGCTTGATCCCTCCCGAATGGCTCGACGCCGCGACCTCGTTCCGCCGGAACGACCCCTTTTGCAACGACCCCGCCGCCGGACATCGAAGGATCGCGTGCGACCTCGGCGAGGGGGTCGGCCGCGATCGCACCGTCGTCGTCGTCCGCGACGATCGCGGAATCCTCGAGGTCGTCGCCGGAGATCGTCTCGGTTTAGAGGAGGCCGCTTATGAGATCAAAAGACTCGCCGATACGTATTGCGTGAATGAACAATTCATCTCGTACGACGCCGCCGGAATCGGCAGAGACCTGCGCGGCAGGCTCGAACGCCACGGAATCCGCCGCGCCCGCGCGTATCACGGCTCGGCTTCGGGAGGTAAAAACTTTTACAACCTTCGCGCCGCCGCGGCGTGGAATTTTCGATGCAGGCTCGATCCCGCGGGCGATCCCGCGCGAACGCCGTTCCACATACCCTACCAAACGTGGTGGCCCGAGGCCCGTGAAGAAATCGTCGCGCTCCGATTCGAGGTGATCGAAGGCGTAACCAAACTTGAAAATAAAGAACTCCTCGCCGCCAGATTGGGTCGATCGCCCGATTTCGCCGACGCGATCATACAATCGTTCTCGTATTAACAACCGTTCAATATCCGTTACGTTCACGCTTATCGGCTTTCATCCTTTGGTATCATCATGATTAATGATTTGTACAATTACGGCGACGGAGACGGGAAGTCGATCGCCGATCTTGAAAACGAGATCCGCGCCGGGCTTCCCAACGAAAGCCGCCGCGTCGCCGAAGCGCAACGCAATATGGATTACTACAACCTTGAGAACGAACGATACATCCCGATGCGCGAGGCCGAGAGCCCGTACGATTATCGCAATCGACCCAAACGCGCCCTCCCGCTCGTCCGCGAGGTGATCGGAATTCTCGCCGATCACCTTTACAACCCCGGCCCCGGCCGCCGCGTCGAAGGGTCCGACCTCGCGACCGAATGGCTCGAACGCGTTTACGCCGATAATCATGTCGATAGCCTGTTTCAGGCCGCCGACGCCTTCTCCACGCTCAACGACGTCGTCGCCTTCCAGGTCGCCGCGACGGGAGATCCCGCCAGGCCGATTCGCCTGCACCTCTTCGGCGCCGAGGAGTTCGCCGTTTGGACATCCGTCGACGATCCCTCGAAACCGTGGGCGGTGTGCACGATCTCAAGGTTCGACGCGCGCACGCGCTATCAGGTCTGGGATCAATATCAATACCGCACATATTACACCAAACAATGGGATCCGCTGATGACCTCGGGGGGTCGAGTCGCCGAGATCGAGCCCTCCGAATGCGGCGAAAATCCCTACGGCGTGTTGCCGTTTTCATTTGTTCACGCCGAAACTCCCGTGCGCCAGTTCTGGACCGTCGGCGTGGGAACCGCGTTGCGCGAGGCGAACGCGCGGATCGACGCCGAGATTTCCCAGCTCGCCGAGGCGGTGCAGTATTACGCGAATCCGATCCCGATCGCGGTCAACGTCGACGAACGTTGGCGCCCCGTCATCCGTCCGGGCTCTTTCATCCACGTTCCCGCGGCCTTGCCCCTTTCGATCGGCGGCGATTCACCCCCCGTTCCCTCGCTCTCCTACCTTCAATCGAATCTTGATATCTCGGGTCTTTGGCTCGATTGCGAACGGCATCTGACGAACGTTTTGGAGGGGATGCGGGTTCCGCTTTCGTCGATCCGGATCGAGCCCGCGGGATCGAAAAGCGGAGTCGCGATCGTCGCCGAGCAGGCGCCTTTGCTTTCGCGCGCTCGTCGTCGCAGACGCGAATACCAACGATATGAAACCGAGTTGGCGCGTACGTGTCTCATGGTCGCGGGCGCGTATTACGACCGCGCCGATCTGTGGAACGCGGGAATTTCGGCTCGGCTCGTCCTTTCGTGGCCCGAGCCCGAAATCCCGATCCCCGGCCCCGATCGCGACGCCGCCGATCGCGCCGAGCTCGAAATGGGGCTCGCAAGCCGCGTTCAATTGCTGATGCGTCGAAGAGGAATCACCCGCGAGCAGGCGATCCTCGAAATCGAACGGATCGACGAAGACAACAAACGCTGGGGCGTCGGATCGCTCGCCGCGGCGCCCGTTCCCGCGACCGCCTCGACCGAAGTTCCTCGCATCTCGAATTCGGATAATCGAATCAAGAACTCTCAGTCGTTTGAACCGACCGAAACGATCGCGAACCCCTCGATCGAGGCGACCCGGGGCGATTGAGCCTCGTTCGTCGATCGATCGAATAACGTCCGTGTGTTTTATCATTATAGAGAAAGAAAAGAACATGAGCGAAGACAAGGCGACCGAATCGTTGGTCGAACAGATCGGCAGGCTCAACGCCGAATCGGCGAAGCGTCGGGTGAAGGCGCGCGAGTTCAAAAACGAACGCGACGAGATCCGTCTCGAGCGCGACGAGCTCAAAAAACAGGTCGACGAGCTCGCCCGCGAGCGCGATTTATATCGACAAAAGCTTGAATCCGATCCCGAAGAGTTGCGCCGCGACGTCGAACGGCTTCGATCCGAGCTTCGCGACCGCGATCACAAAGATACGTTCCAGAAGGTCGCGACCAAAGCGGGGGTTCGCCCCGAGGCGATCGACGACCTCTGGCGGTTGTCGGGATACAAGGCCGAGACCGACGAACCGAACGTCGAGCAAATGACGGAACTCGTCGAAAGCGCGAAGTCCGCGCGGTCGTACCTGTTCCAGCAGCCCGCCGACGCGGGCAAAGGCGACGACTCCCGGCGTCAAGGAGACGCGCAACCCGTGCGCGCTCCGGGGCCTGGAATGTCGCGGGGAGTCCCCGATCCGAGCGCGGGAGGTATCACGGTGCGTCGCGGTCAACTGCGCGATCCGAACTGGATGCGGGTTCATCAAGGCGCCGTCGCCGAGGCCTCGAAAAAAGGCCTGCTCACGATCCTTCCCGATTAACGCTCGCCTAGGTTTGTTTTTTATTGATCGCTTCTATACTATTTGGTAAATGGATTAAATTATGTCGAATAACGTGAGTTCGTTTTTTCAAACGCTCGTCGCGGCCGCCACCGAGGCTTCGGCGGCGCTCGTCGGCCAAACGCAGCTCGTCGACGCGGTGTATCAAGATTATAAACCTGTCGTGATGTCTCCATACACGACGTTGCAGATTCCCCTTCCCGATCAATCGACCCTTTCCGATATCGGCGCGGGGAGTTTCACCCCCGTCGACGTTTCGGCGGGGATGGCCACTCTCACATTTCAGAATCATCCCGGAATCGCGTACGTGATCCGCGATTTCGAGCAATATCGCAGCCCCGAGACGATCCGGACCCTCTTCCTCGACGCGACGTTCAAACGCGCGATCGAATATTTGAACGGACAAATCTCGGCGTTAATCACGCGTTCGCAATTTAGCGCGTATTCGCCGATCGTCACCTCGGCGGGGACCGCGAACCTCGGGATCAACGATTACGCCAAGGCGTGGGGAGCGCTCGCCGCCGGAAAAATTCCGGTGCAAGAGACCGACAACATGCGGCTCGCTGTCCATCCCGACGTCTACGCCAACCTGCTGACGAACTCGAACTGGGTCGCCGAAAGTATGGTCGGCAGACTCATGTCGGATTCGGCCCGCCGCGACGCGTGGCTCGGACAACAGTTCGGCGCGCACGTCGTTTGGGATCAACAGATGCAAAAAGGGGTGAACGTCGTCGCGACCCAAACGCTCGCCTCGGGCGGAACGGTTTCGATCACGTCGGGATCGACCGCGCTCTCGGGAACGAACACCGCCTTCACGACCGACCTCGTTCCGGGAGCGTATTACACGATCAACGGCTACGCGGGGAACCCAGTGCAGGTCGTCTCGGTGCAATCGAACACGTCGGCGACTCTCGCGGTCGCGGCGAGCTCGACCGTATCGAACGCGAATATGACCGAAGCTTACAAAGCACTTTATTTTCATAAATATGCGATCGCGCTCGGCCTGCGGAACCTTCCCGCACCCGACGAACGAGTCGTCGATTACACCACGGTGTTCGTCAAGGGAGTGCCGATGCGGGTGATGATCGGCTACAACCAACTGATGGCGGGCTACGTCGTCACCGTCGATTTCGGCTTCGCTCTCGGAGTCGTTCGACCCAATTTCGGTCAGATTATCCTTATGTAATTCGCTTGGAATCGCTTTCCCGTCCTCGCCGAGTCGGGGACGGGACGCGATATCATTATGTGCAATTACGATTATTTTTTTTCTTTACAAGGCTATAGATCATCATGGCGTCTCCTGTCTATGTGCCGGCCGCGTCTCCCGGGAACCTGATTGCGAGCGGGACCGCGGTGGCGAAATCGGGTGGTTTCGGCGCGTTCGTCGACGCGTCGGCGGTCTTCGAGGCTCAGGTCACGACGAAATTCGAAACCGGATCGGCCGTCTCGACGACCGCGGGGGTGACGACCTCGGCGTATCACGTTTACGGATCGACGACGCTTGGAGCGGGCGCCTCCGCGGCGTCGACTTCGATCACCGTCGCTTCGGCCGCGGGGCTCCTCGCCGGTCAACAGATCGCGTTACCGTCCGAGATCGTGACGATCGCTTCGAATTACACCGCGGGTTCGACGACCGTACCGGTGAGCGCGCTTCAATATTCTTACGCGTCGGGGGCGCCCGTTTACCTCGTCGAACAAACTCCGTCGGCGTCGGTTCAGCTTGCGAGCCCGTCGGGCGCCGCGTACGCCGCGTCGACGGCTTATTCGAAAACACTTTATCTCGGCACATCTCGTTATTTTGTTTATCTCAATAACCTTGACGCGACGAACGGCGTTACGGTCGAGGCGACGGTCGATCTCTTCAGCGGGGTCGCTTGATCATGGCTTTTCGTTTACAAAAGCCTCCGGTCGGCGCCCGCTTGAATCTCGCCGATCCGATCGCGCGCGGATTGATCGTCGCCGTTCCGTTCAACGAGGGCGCCGGGTCTCCGGTCAATTCGGTGAACGCGAGACGTTCGGTTCCGATCGGATCGCTCGCGTGGGGATCGACTCAGCTCGGAACGGCGCGAGTCAATAAGACGTCCGCGTCCGCCGGCGACTCGTTCGCGATCACCCCCTACAACGTTCGAGGGCCGATCACGGTCGAAGTCGCGTGCGTTATTTACGCCTTCCCCACGTCCAACTTAACCACGTTATGGGACCTGGGTTCGCAATCGGATTCCTTATATATACAGAATTCCTCAGGTTATACCTTTATCGACTTTCGGCTCGGATCAGTCGATTGCCACGGATCGTCGAACTCGACCAATCTCGTGATCGGACAACCGTGCGTTATTCACGGTTCGTATGATAATAATACGATAAAATGTTATAAAAACGGCGTGCTGTTGTACTCTCAGGCCGCTACCCCATCCCAGATGGGCACCCAAATTTCAAGCTCGATCTCTTCGTACGGAGGTCCGGGCGGCTATTACCCCGCGATCGCTTCGCTCGACCGTGGATTAGTTTGGACGCGACCGCTCTCGCAGGACGAAATCGAAGAACGCGTCGCCGACCCGTGGGGGATTTACCGACGTTCGTGGGCGCCGAAGTCCGTTTCGCTCGTCGCTCATCCCGTCTCCGCTGCGGATTCGTCGGTATTAACCGACTCTTCATCGCTCAATGCGATCTATATATCGGTTGATTCATGTCTAATGTCCGATTCTCAGTCGATCGCGGCGAGCCTCTTAAACCTTGACACGGCGTCGCTCGTCGATTCGGCGGGAACGACCGCGAGCGTCTTGAACCTTGACACGGCTTCGCTGATCGATTCCGCCGGTACGACCGCGAACCTCTTAAACCTAGACTCGGCTTCGCTGATCGATTCCGCGGGAACCGCCGCGAGCCTCTTAAACCTAGACTCGGCGGCGCTCGCCGATTCGGCGTCGCTCGGCGCATTTCTCTCGAACCTTGACACGGCTTCACTCGTCGATTCGCCGTCGCTCGTCGCGTTCCTCTCGGCGCTCGAATCGGCTTCGCTGATCGACGAATCGACCGTTTCGGCGAGTCTCGCTTCGATCGATTCGGCGGGCCTGACGGATATCGGAACGCTCGGCCTTTTGCTCGCGGTCCTCGACGCCGCGGGTTTATCCGAGACGGTCGTCGTCGACGTATTAACGGCCGCCGCCGATTTCGCGTCGTTCGACGACTTCGCGACGATCGCCGAGCTTGTCTTCGCACTGGATTCCGCCGGTTTGATCGATTCCGTATTGCTCAATCGTAACTTACCCACATGTCTGGTCGGATACGCCGCGTTCGTTCAAGGCGCTCCCGATCCTCGCTTTACAAAGGTTACCAATTTATGACCTCGGCACAAAATTCCAATCACGAAAAAGTTCAGTGGCGCGCCAAGATTCATCTCGATAAATATGATGTCGATATCGATCCCTATGTGCAAAATCTCGGCAAACGTTACGGCGAAAAGCGGTTCTTTACCGAGAACGCTCCAGTCGAATCGATCGATGTCGAAGGAAACCTGTTGATGACCGCGGGGGCGAACGCGCTTTGGGAGGCGCTGACGGGATCGACCGAAACGGCGTTTTCGGCGGCGAACGCCGCGATCGGCGTCGGCGATTCGACCACGGCTTCGGCCGCGAGCCAAACGAACCTGCAAGCGACCGTCAATTCGACACGCGTCGGCATGACTTCAGGTTATCCCTCCGTCACGAATAATCAAGTGCAGTTCCAGGCGACTTTCGGCGGATCGGTCGCGAATTATTCCTGGAACGAATGGGGCGTTTTCAATTCGATCGGAACGGGATCGCCGCCGTCGGGCGGAACGATGCTCAATCGAGCCGTTCCAAGCGGAGGGCTCGGCGTTAAAGCCGCGGGTTCCACCTGGACTCTAACCGTTACTTTATCGTTATCATGAACGCGCATCCGCGCCTCGACGGCGAGGCGCATTTTTATCTTTTCCGTCGCTCAAAATATTCTATTCAATCAGGTAAAGAATTCACATGGCCGCCATTGGATCATCGGCTCATTCTTTCGCCCCCGGTCCGAACACCCTCGTCGCGGGGCGTGATTTCCCGATCAATAACCGCGTCGCGCTCAACGCGGCGGCGGCCACGGGGAAAAATCTTTATTTTCCCAACACGGGCGTACCTTACACGGTGAACGGTCCCGTATACTTATGCGGTTATGCGAACGGCCAAACCGTGCAGGGAGAAGCGGCGAACACGCTTCAGTTCACCGGGATTCCTCGTCAGGCCGACGGAACGCAGATGACGCAGGCGGCGCTCGTAGGCGATTTCATGGGGCCCGTCGTCGTCCTGGGAAATCCCGCGAACCTCGGAACTCCGAAAGCGGGAACATACGTGAATCTCGGTTCGTGGCTCGATTCTTCGTGCAACGCTTCGTCGCGGTACGGCCTGCGCGTATTCAACGGTCAACAAAAAGGGGCGTTTTGCTCCGACGGATTTCAGCTCGGAGGCGCGGGATACGTCGGCGATTGGTGGCAAGGATCGACTTATACGATTTCATTCGCATTCCTACCTTATAATTCGGGGTCGCCGAGCAATCCTTTCACCGCCGGAGCGCTTTTGCTCGGGATGGGAGATTGCGGCGAGGCGGGTCCGTACCCGTGGCCCTGGACGCTCGAAGTCGCGATGAGCGGCGGCTCGCCGATCTTCTCGTTCTGCTGGAACGACGAAACGGCGGTCGTCGGGGAACGACTCTATTCTCTCAATTGGCCGATGCCCTCGGTCACGGGTGTGATTCGTCTTTATATCATGGTCGATATCAATCGAACACAATTCACTCAAAATATCACGGTGTATCAAGATTCGGGATCGGGGCCGAAGCAAGTCGCGTACATGTCGGGATATTCGACGGGGACGGCGGGCGTGCCGTTTTCGCCGTCGTTCTTTTATCCATTTTCCTTCGGATATGTATCGCAATCGTTTGATAATACGTATAAGCCGGGCGTTCAATTCTCGGCGACCGACGATTGGGTTTTGTGCGGCTTGCATGTTGAAAACGCCTTGACTTATAAAGACAACGGCTCGGGAACGCTCGTCACGCAATCGGGCGCGGCGATCACCGACGAATTCGCGTTTTTCACGCCGCGATCGTCGACGGCGGCTCTGCTGCCTCTCACCTACCAGGGCTCCCCCTACGCGTGGGAGATCCCGACGCAAAACGCATACGTGAATGGTTACGGGTTTATGGTGTCGGGCTCGCTCGGCGGTACGTTCGGCTCCGGGTTCGCCAATCTCACGGTGTTCAACCAGATCCAGCCCGTTTCGACGGGGACGGGGATCGGCTACGGCGACGCGATCGCGGTCATGAATTGCGACGACTTGACGATCGAAAACGTATCGGCGATGGCCGGCGCATCGGCGATTCGGGGATGGGCGCAGGGCTCGACCCTTTATTATCAGCGGTATCGAAACCTTCAGCTCGGCGCGGCGATTCCGCTCACGTTCGCCAACGCGTCGGCAAACCTGCATAATATCGAGATGCAGATCTATAATTATGGAATCGGCGTTTACGCGATCGGCAGCGAGCTCGTGATCCATCAGCTTCGCGTGCCGACGGTATCGGAGAACGCGAAGAACATCATCTGGCACGACTCGGGCCTCAACATCGACGGCGCGGGCTCGGTGTTCGCCGAGGATATCGTCAACGACAACGAAGGGAACACGTGGCCGACCGATTGTTACGTACGATTGAATGAATGTACTTACGGGATGTTCTCGAAGTGTTATTTCACCACGGTCTATCCCGGCGACGCGACTCCGATCGGTTCTCCCGGAGTCGCTCTGGGAAAGATCAATCCGAGCATGGGGGGCAAAGGAGTTTTTTCTCTTGACACCGCGTTTTATTGGGCGCCCCCCTCGAACGGTTCGTCGGTCGTACGAGTCGAAGATCCGAATTGGGACGTCCGAATCGTCGGGGCGAGCACGAATCAGGGGGTCCACGGGATTTTGCACGACGTTTCAGGAGGATGCACGGCGTATGTCGAGCAACTTGATTGCGGTCCCGTCCCGCCGCGTTACGGCCACGCCTATCAGGGAATGCACTTAAGCCGATGCAATCCCGTCCCCGGCCAATACGCCGAATGGCGGTGCGTTCGGTCGGGCTCGCCCGGAACCGCGACCGTCCCGATGTGGGTCGGCTATTACCCCGCGGTCGTTCCAGGGTCGAACGAGTGCGCCGCTTATTGCTTAACGTATCTATGTGTTTCCAACCCCGCGTTCGACACCGCGTTTCTCTTTGATACTTACATCAACGAACTCGTCGCCGCTCTTTTCGGCTCCGCCTCGTGGACGCCTCCGGGTGTCGCCGCGTTCGGTTACGCGAGCCAACTCTTCTCGCGGGCGTCGAGTCTCGTCGCCGACTCTTACAGTCCCGAAGTGCAGATGCTCGATTCGGTCAATCCTCAGTATGTCACCGGCGGAACATATACGCTTTCGTATAACGGCTCGACGACCGCCCCGATCCCGTACAACACGCCGTGCAGATGGTCGGCGGGAACGACGACCGTTTCGACGATCCTCCAGGGGATCGGTTGCAATTGCATCGTGAACGATACGAGCGGCAATAATAATTTCTTCACGTCATTTCCTGTTACCCTCACGTTTCAGGATAACGCGCCTCATCCGTTGATTACAATCAACACGTCCGGGCTAACGACGAGTAACACGCCGTTTTCCATGTCGATTTATCAATCGACCCCGGCGGGGAACTACTCGCGCGTCGCGACGACGTGGACGACTCCCGCGAACGGATCGGCGAGCAACACCGCGGCGATCGCGCCGCCGACTTCGACGGGTCCGTGGAACGGCGGCAACCCGCTGATGGCGTGGCATCTCAACACCGCGACGACGGCGGGCTCGTTCGTGTTCGGCGGAACTTTCGCGACGACGCAATACATTAACGCGTCGGGTTATGTTCCGCCGTCTTACGCGGCGGGATCGATCGTGATCCAGGGAACGCCCTCGAATCAAGGGGGGTTGACAAATTTCGCGATCGACCAAATTCTCGCGGCGATCCTTCAGGCGACGCCTTTCACCCCTCCCTCCACGTGGTATATCGGCTTGTCAAGCACTCCGATCAACGCATCGGGAACGGGGCTCGCCGAGCCGAGCGGCGGAGGTTACGCTCGCGTCGCGGTCGCGAACACGGCTTCAAACTGGAATAAAAATCAATTCGGAGCGCGGACGACCATTGCGTCGATGACCGCCGGGTTCGCGTGCAACGTGAACGCGCTCACGTTCCCGACGCCGACGGCGGCTTGGTCGAGCGGCGTTTCGCTGCCGTATTGGTTCCTCGCCGATGCATCGACCGGCGGAAACATCTGGGCGAGCGGGACGATTCCCGTCGCTCCCGTGGTGAGCGGATCGACTTCCCCCGCGCCTTCGTTCGCTCCCGGAGCGTTTGTTGTTCAATTGATTTAATCTAATATTATTATTACGGTGCATCATGAATCCCGCGAAATTGGCCGCCGATCTCACCCCGCGAGCGATCGAACTTTTACATCAATCAGCCCCCGAGATTCTTTCGAACTCGCACGGGCTGTTTGAACGAGCCGCGATCAAGCACGCGATTCCGATTATTGAAACGAACATGACGACCTTGATCCGAGACGCGATCGTTCTCGTTATGGAACATTTCGGCAAAATGACGCTCGAAGATATTCTTAAAACCCTCGGCGACACGCCCAAGTTTGGGAACTAACACATGGCTTTACGCGTAAGATTCCAATTCCAGACGGGGTCGTCGCTCGGGTTCTCGATCGAGCGGCTCGTCGACGGCACGTTCTGGGATTTCTCGACGACGAGTTCGACGGCGCAAACGTTCACGGCGACGCCGACGACCTTGATCCAATCGCTCCCCGAGGGAACGACGAACTTCCTGGGATCGTATTCTTATACGCTTCCATCGACGCCCGTCGCTCAATTCAGCAACGGCGAATACGCCGTCCGAATTCACAATACCGCGTCATCGAACAGCGTCGTCGGGATCCTTCCGGCGAATATGTATAACGGCGACGACACCCCGTATTATCCCGCGTCGATCGCCTCGGCGGTTCTCACCGATACGACCTCGGCGGACGAAAGCGTATCAGGATCTCTTGGTTATATCATCAATCACGCACCGTCATGGTTCTCGACCGTCACGTCGAGCGGACCGACCGCCGCTCAAATCGCGACCGCCGTTCTCACCGATACGACCTCGACCGATCTCGCTACAGCCGGTTCGCTTGGTTATATGATCGGACATTCGCCTTCTTGGTACGTCGCGCCCTCGACTCCGCCGACGGCCGCGCAAATCGCGACCGCCGTTCTCACCGATACGACCTCGACCGATCTCGCTACAGCCGGTTCGCTTGGTTATATGATCGGACATTCGCCTTCTTGGTACGTCGTGCCCTCGACTCCGCCGACTCCGCCGACCGCCGCGCAAATCGCAACCGCCGTTCTCACCGATACGACCTCGACCGATCTCGCTACAGCCGGTTCGCTTGGTTATATGATCGGACATTCGCCTTCTTGGTACGTCGCGCCCTCGACTCCGCCGACTCCGCCGACCGCCGCGCAAATCGCAACCGCCGTTCTCACCGATACGACCTCGACCGATCTCGCTACCGCCGGTTCGCTTGGTTATATGATCGGACACGCGCCCACTTGGTACAACTCGAGCGGGTCGACTCTCACCGCCGCGCAAATCGCGACCGCGGTTTGGACCGACACGACTTCAAGTGATTTCTCGGTTACGGGTTCGCCGGGTTCGATCCTTTCCACGAACCTCAACGCGACCGTTTCGAGTCGACTCGCGGCGAGCTCGTACGTCGCGCCGACGACTCCGCCGACCGCCGCTCAAATCGCGACCGCGGTTCTCACCGATACGACCTCGACCGATCTCGCTACCGCGGGTTCGCTTGGTTATATGATCGGACATTCGCCTTCGTGGTACGTCGCGCCCTCGACTCCGCCGACTCCGCCGACCGCCGCGCAAATCGCGACCGCGGTATGGACCGACACGACTTCAAGTGATTTCTCGGTTACGGGTTCGCCCGGTTCGATCCTTTCCACGAACCTCAACGCGACCGTTTCGAGTCGACTCGCGGCG
>JAJYWB010000010.1 GCA_021791715.1 Planctomycetota bacterium
TCCGAATTTAGGGATCGACCTCAAATTCCGCCGAACATGTTCAGAATCCAGATATCGTGTATTTTTGATTGGGAGGGCGAACCTCCCGGTGAGCCGCTTTTGGGAAACCCAAGAAAAACGGACTTTTCATTTATTAATATTTGCATATATTATTAATCGGCTCACCAGGAGGTTCGCCCTCCCAATTTCGGCTTCGACATCGGATCTCGCCGAATCCGCGGTTCACTTTCCGGATTGCCTCTCAGTAATCGACTCGGACGAGATAAAGCCCCTGGGGCGGAGCGGTCGGGCCCGCGGCGCGGCGGTCGAGCGCCGCGACGACCTCGGCGACTCGGGCTTCGCTCCAAAGCCCTTTCCCCACATTGATCAGCGTTCCCGCGATCGATCGCACCATGTTGTATAAAAAACCGTCCGCCTCCACCTCGATCGATATCAGATCGCCCGATCGATATACGTCTGTATTCATAATTGTACGAACGCTCGTCGTTCGATTCGGCCAGTGCGTTTCAAACGAGCGAAAATCGTGCGTTCCCAACAGAGCCCGCGCCGAGCGTTTCATCGCGGATTCATCAAGCCTCGGCGCCTGAAGCGCGTACGCGTAGCGGAGCCGGAACGGGTCGGAAATTGATCCATTATCAATGATATACCGATACATTTTCTTTTTGGCGGAGATCGTCGCGTGGAATTCGAGCGGGACTTCGCTCGCCTCGAGCACGCGCACGTCGCGCGGCAGGAACGCGTTGAGAGCGCGACGAAAAACGTCGGGTGGGTGAGCCGACTCGGTCCGAAAATTCGCGACCTGGCCGAGCGCGTGAACGCCCGCGTCGGTTCGTCCGCTCGCGTTCACATGATGCACGGCGCCCGTCAGGCGAGCGATCGCGGCCTCGATCTCCCCCTGAACCGTGCGTCGATCGCGTTGCCGCTGCCAACCCGAGAAGTCGGTTCCGTCGTAGCTCACGATGAGCTTGATGTTCCGCATGAGGAACCGTCGCCGTCGCAATGTATAAAAATCACGATCTCACACGCTTAATTGATGGAATTTCTCTTTCACACTTTAGCGGGGGCGAGTTTGAGGAGTTCCTCGGCGATCTGCACGGCGTTGAGCGCCGCGCCTTTGCGGAGGTTGTCGCCGACGCACCAGAATAAAAGCGCACGGGGATTGTTGAGATCGGCGCGAATCCTGCCGACGAAGACTTCGTCGCGATGTTCGGCATCGGCGGCGAGCGGATAACGCTTGTCGGCGGGATCGTCGATCACGGCGACTCCCGGAGCGCGGGTCCAAAGATCGCGCGCGGCCCGCGGCGAGATCGGCTTTTCGGTTTCGATCCAGATCGACTCGCTGTGCGAAGCGGGAACGGGAACTCGGACGCACGTGGGGCAAACCTCGATCGAATCGTCCCCCATGATTTTGCGGGTTTCGTTGATCATCTTCCACTCCTCCTTGGTGTACCCCTCGGCGGCGAAATCGTCGATCTGGGGGATGCAGTTCCCCTCGATCGGATGGGGAAATTTGACGGGAGCGGGCGCCGATCGGCCCGCGAGCGCGGCTTCGAGCCGGCTTTTCAGTTCGTAAACCCCTTTTTGTCCCGCTCCCGAAACCGATTGATAAGTGCTGACGATCACGCGTTTGATTTTAAATTGATCATGAATCGGCTTAAGCGCGACGACCATCTGGATCGTCGAACAATTGGGGTTGGCGATGATACCCTTGTGTTCGGCGATCGCCTCGGGATTGACCTCGGGAACGACTAGCGGGACATCGGGGTCCATGCGGAACGCGCTCGAATTATCGACGACGACCGCGCCGGCGCGCGCCGCGATCGGGCTGAAATGTCGCGAAATCGAAGCGGGGGTGCTCGAAAGGACGATATCGATTCCGGCGAACGAATCGTCGTTCAAGGGCTCGATTTGGAATCGTTCGCCGCGAAACGTCGCGGTTTTGCCGGCGCTCCGCTCGGACGCGAGGAATTTGATCGACCCGACGGGAAAACCGCGCTCCTCAAGCAGCTTCGTCATCACCTCGCCCACGGCGCCGCTCGCGCCCACGACAGCGACATTCTTCACGTCTCCGACTCCCATCGTTTCAAGCGTATGAATCATCACGCAATAATAATTTACTTGCTTAAGTTTTCACGTACTTCGCGTTCGCATATCGCTAAGAGATTGCGAACGCTCGGGTTCGAATTCGGAACGCCGATTGCTCACGCGACGAGCGAAGCGAACGATCGCTTTTTCAACGCTCGGGCCGGCGCATAAGTTTTCGCATGCGACGAATTTACCCGCGAATCACGATTCGCCCATGCTAATCGTCGGCGGCGCGAATTCCAAGCCCGACCGCGCGGCGAGTCGAATCTCCCCTGTCCCGTTCGCGGTTCCGAACATTACCATAAGACGAGTTCGACGAGTCGAATCGCGGCGCGGCGTCGCGTTTACCGGTTCGACGTCGAAGATCGCGTCGCCGATTCGCCTCGGCTTGCTCAGGCGCGGTGAAATCGTACGGATTACGAGGGGATACGCCTTGAAAGTTCTGGTCATCGGCAAAGGTGGACGCGAACACGCCCTCTGTTGGAAGCTGAAGCAATCGCCCGAGGTCGACGCGGTTTTCTGCGCGCCAGGCAACGCGGGAACGGCTCTCGAAGGCAAAAACGTGGCGATCGACAGCCTTGATTATCGCGGGCTCATGCAATTCGCCAAACGCGAGGGAATCGGTTTGACGATCGTCGGCCCGGAACAACCGCTCGTCGAGGGGATCGTCGACGCGTTCCAGCGCGAGGGGCTACGAATTTTCGGCCCTCGAAAAGACGCGGCCGAACTCGAAGGGAGCAAGGTTTTCGCCAAAGACCTGATGCGCCACGCGGGCATTCCGACCGCCGAATACCGCGTCTTCCGCTCGGCGCCCGACGCCGAATCGTTCATCCTCTCGCGCGAGGTTTCGCTCCTCGTCCGATCGCGCGGAAGATCCACGATTCGACATAACATGCTTTGCCGTACGGCGCGGGAGACGATCGAGGCGGTCGAACGCGTTCTCGACCCGCGCGAGATGCTCGCCCCCGGAGTTCAAGTTGAAATCGAAGAAAAAGGGCGCAAGCATGTTTTTGGAAACGTCGCCGAGGCGCGCGATTTCGTGCTCGGTCGACCGGTGGGGATGGTGATCAAGGCCGACGGACTGGCTGCGGGGAAAGGCGTGTTCGTTTGCAACGACTTGCGGCAGGCGCTCGAGGCGATCGATCGGATCATGGTAAGGCGCGAGTTCGGTCGAGCGGGCGACCGAATTTTGATCGAGGAGAAGCTCGACGGAGTCGAGGCGAGCATCCTCGCTCTCACCGACGGTCGAACGATCGTCCCGCTTGAATCAAGCCAGGATCATAAGCGCGCATTTGATCATGACGAGGGCCCCAACACGGGAGGGATGGGCGCGTTCAGCCCCACTCCCGTCGTCACGGGCGCGCTGATGGAGCAGGTTGAGCGCGAGATCCTCGTTCCCGCGGTGCACGCTCTTAAGCGAGCCCGGCGGCCGTTCCGCGGAGTCCTTTACGCGGGGCTGATGCTCACGCAGCAAGGCCCGAAAGTGCTCGAATTTAACGTACGACTCGGCGATCCCGAATGCCAGGCCGTGCTGATGAGGCTTAAGAGCGATCTCTTCACCGTTTTGAACGCGATCGTCGACGAACGGCTCGATCGGATCGCACTCGAATGGGATCCTCGCCCCGCGGTCACGGTCGTCATCGCGTCCGAGGGATATCCCGGTCGATATGAACGAGGCCGCGTGATCAACAACCTTGAAGAAGTGGACGCGACCCCCGACGTCAAAATCTTTCACTCGGGAACGATCGTGAGGCGCGACACGCGCGGCGTCGAGGACGATCGCGTCGTCACCGACGGCGGTCGCGTCCTCTCGGTTTCGGCGCTCGGCAAAGATTTCGCCCAGGCGCGCGAACGAGCCTACAAAGCCGCGGCGAAAATCCGCTTTCAAGGAGCGTGGTATCGCCGTGATATCGGCGGATCTCAAACCGAATCAACTTCGTGATCTCAAGATCAACCGATTCGGTCAAACGTTACAGACATGAATTCCAAGCGATCATTGACCGACGATCGGAGTTCATGATTCGATCGACCGTCGTCCGGAAAACCTCGTCCCTCGGCGGTCGCGATATCGACCGAGCGTCGAGGGATCAAAGCGATTCAGGCGGCGATCGCCACATTGGATCGTCACTTATGCTTATGTGTGACGACCGAGGCGTGCCGAATCGGGATGATCACGCCACCGCGGCCCGATGTATTGGTGCGACCCCTCCTGAGCGCGAAGTGGAAGAATCGATCGGCCGCGGGACCGACGAGCCCTGGCGCCCCCTCGATCGATTTGAGTCGACCCGTCTGAAACGGCGGCGAGGGGACGTTCGGCGGGAAGATCGGCCCTTGTTTGAGAATGACCTGTTTGGCCAGGAACGCGGTGTTGGGAGAAGTCGTCGATACCGAACTGTTGTCGATCGTCCCCTCGACCTTCGCCTTGATTTGCCCCGTGGGGAGCAGCATGTTATCGGTTCCGCCGAACGTTCCATTACTCGACGGTTGCACCGACGCGGCGAAGTACGACGAAATGACGTTCCCCGCGACGAGCGCCGTGATTCCTCCGCTAATTCGCGCCGTCGGCGTTTGCCCCTGAGCCTGATTCTGGAATACCGTCGCCAAGCCTTGTTTATATCCAGATAGAATTTGGGTATTGATAACGTCTCCGCCCATCAAAACCCTGCCGATCTGACGGCTCGACACGACCCGCGAGTTCACCGCGCCTCGATTGGCCTGCAGGTTCTCGATCACGTGGGCGCTGATGTTCGTATTGTCCATTCCTCGACCGAAATAGACGTCCCTCGACCCTCCCACCGAGAGGAGAGCGACGTTATTGGTTTCGCCGCCGACATAATACGTGTTGAGGTTGCCGTCGACCTGGGTGGAGAAATTGGTCGCGTTGCCGCCTACCTTGATCGCGCCGATCGCTCCGATGACCTGAGTGGCGCCTCCCGCCACCAACGGATTCGAGGCGACGAGCGTTCCGCCGCCGTTCTGGAACGGACCGCTGGGAATACTCGCATTGCCTTCGATCTGATTCGCCTCAAATAGATTTAAACGTCCCGTGACGTTAAAGATCACGCCTTGTTGAAGCGGTTGAGTCGATCCGCTGGGAGCGGGTTCCGCGGTCGTGATGACCTTGTTGAGGATGATGCTCGTCCCGTGATATTGCGGAATGCCTAAATTAATCACCAGATTGCTGCTGGTATTGAGGGTCGACAGCGAGGTGGTGTCGACGCCGCCGAATCGGAGCGAGTTGACGCCGTCGGGGATATTGATTCCCCCCTGGGTCGTGCCGCCGTTTGTCGCGGGGTTGGCGCTCGTGTTCGCGAGCCAAAAGTTGGGCATATTAACAGATAGTATACCGTCGGGGCCGAGCCGTTGTTCAGAGCCGCTTCCCTGCTCGTTGAAGTTTTGAAAAAAGACTTGCCCGGTGCTATTGGGCCCGAATTTGATGATCTTTCCCACGAGTTTCGATTGCAGAGGATTCGTCCCCGCGACGGTGATCGTGCTGATCGGCGTGAGCGAGTTGAGCGGAGCGGGATTGCCGCTCGCATCGGGTTGTTTGGTCACGCGCAACGCTCCAGGGCCGATCAGGCTGAGCTGCCAGATATCCCCTTGGGGATCGACTCCCGAGACGACTCCCGAGAGTAGACGGCGATCTTCCAGCCCCTCGGCGGCGGGCTTGAGGGCGCGCGCCCGTTGACGTCGCGACGGCTTCGACATGAACGAACTCCTCCATGCGGATCGAAATCGAGCACCGAAAAATCCAGACCGGAACGCGTCGTTCGCCGCCGGAATCCGCGGCGCGCCGAATGCTCGGTTTCGACTCCTCGACTCTCACAACCCCCCGCTCGACCGAATCGATCGACTCGCCCCTCGGCGTTCGATCCTCTGGACCAGGGAATACCCGTTTCGGATATCGGCGCCCCGATCCGCCCACTTGAAACAATCGTTAAAATCCGTCGATCTTCCCCGATCGTCACAACTTATCTCGAATCGCCTCGCTCGAGAATCGCACCGGCGGCCTCGGTTCCGGCTTGTCGACGATCCGAAACCGACGCGACGCGAAGGAATCGAGGTTCGCCGCGATTCGACCGTCCCGTCGCGCTCGCACGGGAAACCAGGACGCCTCGGTCAAGATCGAGCCGAGTACGCCGTTAAGAACCGACAATCATTCGACGATGCGCGGTTCGATGGGAAAACCGACGGGCGATCTTGTAACGACTTCCCCTCGTTTTGAAAAGAGATCCTTGAGCGGTTCAAAAGGGTTAACCGGATTCGGGGTCGAAGAGACTTCGGCTCGATCATTTTCGCTTTCGAATCTTCGATCGATCAAATCTAATATCGATCAATATACATTAAGCACAATTAATATTACGAAAGTAGAATCGTCGCCGATATCGCGACGTCGTTCGAAGTCGAAATCCGCGAAGCGAAATCGACGTCGTCGGCGGAACGCGAAACAATCATAATAATTACATAAATATTAATATTTACACTATATTAATTCATCGCTCGATTGATCACGGAGTCAAGCCGGGGATTCTCGTCGATTGGACGGAACCCGCCTCCCTCTTCGAAATCGCGCATTTCGCTCGGCGCCTTCGCCGCGAATTAACTCGATCGGGTTCGTTCTCCGGCGAACGGCGTCGCGTCGAGGCGTCGTTCCATGTTATCGTGTTTCGTTCGATAACCCGACGACACAAGGCGATCAAAGGATATACCAATCGTTATGCGAACCGAATCTCGACCGATTCTCGCGATCCTCGACCATGACGGCGTTCTCGTCGATTCCTTGCCGTTTCACCAACAGGCGTGGGTGGAACTCGGCCGACGCGAGGGGCTCGACATCACCGATGAATTTATCCACAAAACCTTTGGAATGACAAATCCCTCGATCTTTGAACTTTTATTGGGAAATCGAGTCGACGCCGCGACGCTCGCTCGTTATTCGGACCTTAAAGAGGAATGTTATCGCGATCTCGCGCGGGGTAAGATTCAATTGCTTTCGGGTGCGAAAGAGATGCTCGATCGATTGACATCCGCGGGCTTCCTGCTCGCGGTCGGAACGAGCGGAGTTCGACCCAACATCGAACTGACGATCGCCCAATGCGGGCTCACGGGACGGTTCGCGTCGATCGCTTCGCTCGAAGACATCTCGCGAGGCAAGCCCGACCCCGAGGTCTTTCTCGTCGCGGCGATGAAAGCGGGAGTCGAACCGCGACGCTCGGTCGTCTTCGAAGACGCCCCCTTCGGAATCGAGGCCGCCAAAGCCGCCGATATGATCGCGGTCGGAATCACCACGACACACCACGCGGGAACTCTCGAAAACGCGGGCGCCGATCTCGTCGTCGATTCGTTCGATCAAATCGACGCCGCGGATTTGCTTCGTCAAATCCAATCGCGCTCTTAATCTTATATATTGATAATCTCTCATTTAATCGTTCATGGAGCGGGATAATTAATCGAAACACAAGCATATGAATCGAAAATCGCCGACGGCGACGACGGGATCGCCGCCGATCGATCGAGTTTTGGATTGCTCGATTCGCCAAGAAGGGATTAATCTTGGGTGAAACGCCCCTCAATGTGCGAGTAAACGATCGCGAAAGGACGGGATTCCGATGTCCGGAAGACGCTCAAATCGGCTTGATCGCGCGGGGTTCACGTTGATCGAGCTTTTGGTGGTGATCGCCGTCATCGGTATTTTGATCGCGTTGTTGTTGCCCGCGGTGCAGCAAGCTCGCGAGGCGGCTCGTCGAGCGCAATGCGTGAACAACCTCAAACAGATCGGCGTCGCGCTTTCGGCTTACGACGACTCGCTCCGCGTTCTACCTCCCGGTTACGTTTCCAATTTCGACGCCGAGGGAAACGATACGGGGCCGGGTTGGGGCTGGGCTTCGATGTTTTTGCCCCAGATCGACGAGCCGAACCTCTTCAACGCGATCAACTTCAACCTCGCGATCGAACACCCCTCAAACATGACGGCGCGTTTACCCGTTGTGAAAACGTTCCTTTGCCCTTCCGACACGGCTCGACCGAACTGGTGGGCGGTGAATCGCGACTGGACGACGGGATCGCCGATTCAATATATTTGCCAATTAGCGTCTTCAAATTACGTGGGGATGTATGGATTGGGAGAGCCCGGTCCGGACGGTTCGGGGCTTTTTTTCCGCGATAGCGGCGTCGCGATGCGCGATATTCTCGACGGTTCATCGACGACGATCGCGGTCGGCGAGCGGTCGCACCGGCTCGGCGAGGCGACCTGGGTCGGTTCGGTGACGAACGCGCTTTTATATCCCAACGATAACGATAACATCGGTAATTATCGGATCGAGACGAGCCCCGGGATGGTTTTGGGGCACGTCGGCGAACGAGTCGGTCCCGGAGCTCCGAATTCGGACGTCAACCAGTTTTACAGCCTCCATTCGGGAGGGGGTGTGAATTTCCTCTTCGCCGACGGCCACGTTTCGTTTCTCAAATCAACCGTCAATTACCAAACATACAAAGCCTTGGCCACGCGAGCCGGCGGCGAGGTCGTGTCTCAAAGCGATTTTTGATCGAATCGACGATCGCTCGCGATGGGCGATTCGGCTCACGGTGCGTCGTCGCGGCTAATCTTCTCGGCCTGGTTTTCGGCGTCACATCGAGATCAATCTAAGAGTCTATCCGGTAACACCATCGAGTTGTGCCGGCTTGTTTTTTCGTTTTTCGGTCTTATTGATCAGCCAGATCGATAAGCTTGGTGAAACACCACATGAAACTTTTATGCTTGTTAGGGCGAACATCCCGTTGAGCCGTATCGCAAAATTCCCCATGAAACGGCGATGTTCTTCGCATAAAGATTATACATATATACTAAAACGGCTCACCAGGAGGTTCGCCCTCCCGTCTCCGGGTTCACCCTCCCGATTCCAGGTTCACCCGCCCGATCCCAGGTTCACCCGCCCGATCCCAGGTTCACCCGCCCGATCCCAGGTTCACCCTCCCGATTCCAGGTTCACCCTCCCGATTCCAGGTTCACCCTCCCGATTCCGGATTCGCGCTCTACTCACGCGATCTTTGCGGTTTTCGTTCCGGATAGCCTCCACGCGAATCGGCGCCGCTCAATCGCTCTCCTCGGGGCGGCGGAAATAAAGCTTAAGGTAGCTTTCATACCTGCCGATATGGATCAATCCGAGGCTCACGGCGTCTTTGACGGCGCACGCGGTTTCGTGGGTGTGCGAGCAATCGGGGAAACGGCAAAGGGGAATGAACGGGCGAAACTCGACGAATAGCCCCTCGAGTTCGCCGGGATCGACCCCCCAAAGCTCGAACTGGCGAAGCCCGGGGGTGTCGACGACTCGCCCTCCCGATTCAAGCTTGATCAGCTCGGCGAACGTCGTCGTATGCTTGCCTTTTGACGTCCAACCCGAAACCTCCCGGACCTTCAGTTTAAGCCCCGGCTCGATCGCGTTTAACAGCGAGCTTTTGCCGACGCCGCTTTGTCCCGAAAGCGCCGTGACGCCGCGAGCGAGCACCCCCTTCACGCGATCGACCCCGCGACCGTCGGCGGTCGAGGTCGTGATCGTCTCGTAACCGAGTTGACTATAAAGCCCGATTACCCATTGATAAGAAGAAACGTCGACAAGATCGGCCTTGTTGATCACGATGATCGGTCGCACGTTTCCCCGTTCGGCCGAGATCAGATAGCGGTCGATCAGAGCCGGCTTGAGATCGGGCTCGACGAACGAACAAACGATCAAAAGTTGATCGACATTCGATACGATGATATGTTCGCGTCGACGATATCCGCGAGTGACGACCCCTTTGCGCGTTTCGACGTTCTCGATTTGACCCTGATCGGACCCCGGCCCCGCGGGCTTGACCCAAACGCGATCGCCGACCGCGACGACGCCCCGGCCGTCGATCGCGATCGTTTTGAGCAGCCTCCGCACCCCGCATCGGAGCGATCGGCCGTCGTCGGTCTCGACGATCGATTCGAGTCCGTGGACGCGGACGACCCTCCCCGGCACGCATTCGGAAAGATCGATCGATAAAAGCGACGCGGGATCGACGCGCGAGCCGGCCGCGGCGTTCTCGTCCACGTCGCTTAAGATCGTCCTTCTTCGCGATAAATCCCCCTTGGCGCGCACCCGTTCGCTCGAAGTCGAATCGACCCCACTCGCCCCCTGGCTGTGGAATCGACTCGTTAAATCGCCGGCGCGAGTCCGCTTCTGACGGTTCTTTTTAAAATCGACCCGGATCTTCCGCTTTTTGCTCACAAGTCGGTTCCGTGGAGAAAGCGCAATCGAATAATCATCAAGGTGTATCCTTTTATTTGAACTCGAACGATCGTTCGCCGGCTCGGCGACGAATCTCGGTCGTCGGCTCGATCCAGGCTCCGCAGCTCCCGCGATCCGATCGAATCGCTCGGCGTGCGTGCGGTTCGCTCCGCGTCGCCGACGAGTCGATCGTACCCGAATCGATCGCCGCGCGAAACCCGAACGAACGAAGCGACGCGCCGCCTGTAAATTCTAATTCATAAATATTTACACAATATAAGTACAAACCGAGCGCCCCGTCCGCTACCATCGCGCGCGGCGGTTTGGTAATGTTCTTGTTTGCGAAACGGATCGAGAATTCGGAACGAGCGTGATGAACAGATCGGTTGAGTCGAAACGTTGGGGATTTGTCGGCGCCGGCAAGATGGCGACCGCGCTGATCAAGGGGATGATACGGGCGGGATCGGCCAAGGCCGAATCGATCGTCGCGAGCGATCCCGACGAGGCGGCGCGGGCCCGACTCGCGGGCGAAACGGGAGTCGTCACGCTGGAATCGAACGCCGAACTCGCCGCCAAAAGCGATCTGATCGTTTTAGCGATCAAGCCCCAGGCCGCGGCGAGCGTTTTGGACGAATTACGCCCCGTCGTCACGCCTCAACATTTGATCGTCTCGATCGCCGCGGGGGTTTCCCTCAAGGCGCTCGAAGACGGCCTGGGAGAAGACCTTAGGCTCGTACGCGTGATGCCCAACACCCCGGCGCTCGTCGGCGAGGGGGCGTCGGGATATTGTCTGGGACGCCATGCGCTCGCCGACGACGAAACGCTCGTTCGCGCTTGCCTGGAATCGGTCGGCGGGGCGTATCGCGTTCCCGAACGCTTGCTCGACGCGGTGACGGGGCTTTCGGGGAGCGGGCCGGCGTTTGTTTATATCATGATCGAGGCGCTCGCCGACGGCGGCGTGAGGGTCGGCCTGCCGCGCGAGATCGCGGTCGCGCTCGCGGCTCGAACCGTGCTGGGATCGGCGAAAATGGTTCTTGAAACGAAGCTTCATACGGGCGAGCTCAAGGATCAGGTGACGAGCCCCGGAGGAACGACGATCGCGGGAATCCACGCGCTCGAACGGGGCGGAATTCGCGCCGCGATCATCGACGCGGTCGAAGCCGCGACCGATCGAGCCGCCGAACTCGCTCGCGAAGCCGATTCGAACCGAGCCGCCAAGCCGACTCGCGAATCCAGGGCGCCGAATCGACGCGGAGAAGCCGACCCCCTCCCCGCCGACGATTCGAACCCCCAGGCCGATACACGCCGATCGTGATATCGACGTCCTTTCGTCCAATATGCTTGATGATACGATTATTTATTGATTTCGATCGCTTTTCTTGATTTTTCGGGAGCGGCTTAAGTTGTTTGATCGACCCGCGGGCGAGCGACCGGTTCTGGTACTCGATTTCGGCTCACAATATGTTCAACTTATTGCGCGAAGGGCGCGCGAGCGGCGGGCGTTCGCGCGGATCGTCCGCCACGATATCTCGGTCGATCGCGTTCGCGAACTCGATCCGATCGCTTTGATCCTCTCGGGAGGGCCCGCGAGCGTTTATGAATCGGCGGCGCCCCGGTGCGATCCGGCGCTCTTTGATCTGGGCGTGCCGATTTTAGGTATCTGTTACGGCATGCAGCTCGTCTGCGAGGCGCTCGGCGCGAAAGGGGGAGTTCGCCCCGGAATCGAGCGCGAATTCGGCCGCTCCGAGTGCCGCGTGCTCGATCACTCGGACCCGATTTTTCAGGGAGTTCCCTCGCTATCGACCGTCTGGATGAGCCACGGCGATCAGGTTCTGGATGTGGGCGAAGCTTTTCTTCCGCTCGCCTCAACCGCGACATGCCCCGTCGCCGCGGTGCGGCATCGCTCGCGGCCGATCTACGGGCTTCAGTTTCATCCCGAGGTCAAGCACACGCAATACGGCGATCAGATTCTGGGCAATTTCCTCGATAACGTATGCAAAGGCTCTGGAACCTGGACGATCGATCGGTTCATCGACCGCGCTTTGGCCGAGATCGAGGCGAAAGTCGGCGCCGACGAGCGAGTCGTTTGCGGACTCTCGGGAGGCGTCGATTCGGCGGTCACCGCGGCGCTTTTGGCGAAGGCGATCGGCCCTCGAGTCGTCTGCGTGTTCGTCGATAACGGTCTTTTAAGAGCCGGCGAAAGAGCGACCGTCGTCGAAACCTTCGGGGGACACTCGCAAGCCGAACTCCGCGTCGTCGACGCCGCCGATCGCTTTCTGGGAGCACTCGAAGGGATCGTCGATCCCCAGCAAAAACGCGTCGCCATCGGCCACAAGTTTATAGACATATTTAAAGACGAGGCTAAGTCGATCCCTGGAGCGAAATATCTGGCTCAGGGGACGCTTTATCCCGACGTGATCGAAAGCGGCGCCGAGGTCGACGGTCCCGCGGCGACGATCAAGCATCACCATAACGTGGGAGGACTTCCCGAGGAACTCGGCTTCGAGCTGATCGAGCCCCTTCGCGATCTGTTTAAAGACGAGGTCCGCAAGCTCGGGCTTGAACTCGGCCTTCCCGAGCATTTGATCTGGCGACATCCGTTCCCAGGCCCAGGGCTCGCTGTCCGTTGCCTGGGCGAGGTGACGGAACAACGCCTCGACGTCCTCCGCCAGGCCGACGCGATCTTCCTCGACGAGATCGCCGCGGCGGGGCTCGCGCGTTCGGTCGCGCAGGCGTTCGCCGTTCTGCTGCCGATCCGGTCGGTCGGCGTCATGGGAGACGGCCGCACATACGAAAACGTAATTGCATTAAGATCCGTTGATACCGATGATTTCATGACCGCCGACTGGTCGCGGCTTTCGCACGACGTTTTGGCTCGCGCCTCGACGCGGATCATCAATTCGGTGAAGGGGGTGAACCGCGTCGTTTACGACGTGACGAGCAAGCCTCCGGGAACGATCGAATGGGAATGATCAACGCCGATTTCGACCGCGAACCGGAGGAATTGAACGTAATCTCGCGCGAAGACATGTTTGCGAATGATCGATTCACTTCGCCGCGGCGAGAAAAAACTGTTTGACTCCGCCGGCGTGGAAAGTACGATAAATGTGTTGACCCTCCACGCGTCGTCCCTGTCGAGACGCATGCCCTCCGGTCGGCGCCGATCTGTCGGCCCTTCCTTGATCACGCCGTCGCGTCTCGACCCGTGAGCGACGAGCCGTGAGACTCCATAAGGAATCGGATTATGCCCTCGTTCGCGTTTCTCCCCAATCTTGGCACCCCCGAGCTGTTGATCGTCGGCGTGGTGGCGTTGTTGATCTTCGGCAACCGGCTTCCCAGCGTGATGCGGTCGCTCGGCAAGAGCGTCACCGAGTTCAAGAAGGGGATCTCGGGAATCGAAGACGAAGTCGACCAAGCGGTGACCGCCGAGAAGCGATCGAAGCCCGAGTGAGGCGTCGTCGACCGGCCCGGGTCCCCTCAACCACGATCATCCTGATACAATACACAGTAGGTACTTTCGCGCGTCGGGTCGGGAACGAACTCCCGGCGCCAACTTAACGGAGCGAATCGCACATGTTTCCGAATCTTGGCTTCCCCGAGATGCTCATCGTGATGGTGGCGGCCGTCTTGCTCTTCGGCAAGCGCCTCCCCGAGGTGGGTCGATCGTTAGGCAAAGGAATCGTCGAATTCAAAAAAGGACTCCGCGGCATCGAGGAAGAGTTCGACTCGGCGACGCGGCCCTCGAGTTCGGAAACATCATCGCATTCCGAACTCGTCGAGGTATCCGCGCCGAAGTTCGAACCTCCGACTTCGCCCCCGGTTCCCGGTAACGAATACGACCCTCAGACGCACCACGTTTGAAGCGGAGGAATCAAGAAAACTCATCGGGCGATTCCGATCGTCGTGATTTCACGCGACGATCGATCGCGGGGTGAACCTTGAAACACCTTCGCGGCGTCAAATTACCGAATCGGTTTTGATTTGCGACAATCGGCGTGGTAAATTGAGATCGCCTTGAACGAACGTTTTCAGAACGTCGTTTCGGTTGATCAAACCGTAACGACCCGCGGGCGGCTAACTCAGCGGTTAGAGTGCCATCCTCACACGGTGGAAGTCACAGGTTCGAATCCTGTGCCGCCCAATGACTTACGGGGAATGATCGCGCCGTCGGCATTCATTTTCCGTTTTGGAACGATCTAGATAGGTCGCAACGTTTATGGCGTCGCTATAAACGTGCGTTCAACATGTCGGACGCTTGGCCGAGACGCCGCACGGAACGGTGTGGTCGTTCCATTTGGCTCAGGCGACGAGCAAAGGGTCGTCGGCCTCCTGTCCGAATCGCCAGGGCTCGAGGCGAAACGTCGCGCCGGCTACCGGGCCGTCCAGTGGGAAGGTCGATGAAAACGTCGAGCGGCGACAGGCGTTCGCAGCGAGTGCGGAAGGGCTCCGGTGCTTCGCCGCGGAAAGGCGGAACCGCCGTGTCGTGAAGCCGGCGCGGCGAGAAGTCGAGCAAGCCGCCGACTGATCATTCGCGCTGATTGTACCAGAGCCCCGGCCGCTTGAATCAGCCGGATCGGTCTCCCCGAGCCTGTACTATATCACAGATCAATCCCCTGAACATCCAGTTTTGACTCACAACTCACTATATATATAATCGTGATTTATTCTCAACTCTTCTCGGCGTGGCGTCGGCGGAGCCGGCACCGCGGCTTCCACAAGATCCGGTCGTCCGCCGCACGGAAGACGCACTTGCTGACGGCAAAACGGCGGTAAATGGAATAACTCTGGATCTGTTCATTCAAGCGCCGGATCAAGTCGCCCTCCGTCTAGCCCAAGGAAGTCGAAGCCGTCGTCGATCCGCGTGATCCCGTCTTCTCGCGGGAGAGTCTACCGACATGAATACTCGACTCGCTCCCGAGATTCTGCGTTTCGTCGGCAAGAATGGCCTGCTCGCCATAATCTGTCCTACGCTCCTGGAGGTGCAACACGCCACGGTCGGTCCTCGGTGATCGTCTGGGGATGAACTGACAGCAGAGAACCACACCAAAGCTTCCAGGGTGAAATCATGGCGTTTATCGGCTTGCAACGTTCGGCTGTCGCCTGCGTCAGGATGTTGGGGGGAATGATGTCCCGGAATCCGAGGCGTCGGCCGCGCACCTGGAGCTCGACGCGACGGAAAGAATGCCGGACCGGCCTGATGCTGGAAACACTTGAGTCGCGAATCGCACTCGCGGCGTCGCCCATGTCCGGCCTAGGCGGCCTTGCACATGCAGACATGAGCACGCCTTATACACAGGCGCGGCTGGCGAGAATTGAAAAGCTGGCTTCGGCCGCTTATGCTTGGGCTCTTCCGGCTGAGTTCATGTACCGGTTTGCCAACTACAACGAACTCGTGACCGCTCCGGTGAATACGCTGGCCTATAGCCAGGTTCCCGCCGCGTGGAACAACGCGGCGACCAACGCTGGTGATTCCTCCGTTCTCTACATCAACGGCGAGCTCAATCTCACTCGGGGGGCTTTGGTGTATACCACTCCGCCCACCAACGCCGATTACGAGGTCACGCAGATATTCGATAACTTCATCAACGTCGTTTCGGACCCTGGAACCCGCACGGCGCCTTCAAACTCGGCGACGTCGTACCTACTGGTGGGGCCGAACTCGCCGTTTTCTCACCGCAAGAGCGTGAGACTTGACGGATTCACGTTTCCCGTGATCGCGCTCGACACCAACCGCGGCGAAATGTTGGTGCGGCTGCTCGCCGATACCCTGGCGCCCGGAGGCAGTCCGACTTCTGTACAGAACACGTATAACAACCTGGCGACACAGTTCACGCTGAACACGCTCAAGCAGTTCCAGGCGAACGGAAACAAGCCGGTCGATCCTTCAACCTACGACCAGATGACGCCGACGGCCGAGCAGTTGCAGCAGGCGCAAAAGTGGCAGAACACACCCACAAACGCCGTCGCGTTTTTCGAACAGGTGGGGCGGTCGCTCCGGCTGAATCCGCTGCCGACCCGGGCGACGGGCATCGGTGGCACGCCTCTGTCCATTGTACCGGCCTATATGGCGCCTCAAGCGAATGCCAGGCGCGTCTACTTCGCACCATCGGCCGGGCAGCAAACGACGCTCGCTCTCTTCCGCCCGATCGGACTCACGGCGAAGGGTTTCCACATTCCCAAGGGCTGGGGACCCGCCGAGCTCAACGCCTTGCAGCTTGGATTTGAAGAAGGAGAGAACCAGATCCAGCAGAAGCTGGATAATCCGCCGACCTCGGCGACCAATTACTGGTCGTACATTAACCACGATTTTGGTACATATCCAAATACGCCGGCCGGTTATCAATATCGTGCCGTCGGTGTGATCGCGGGCGGATTTCCAAACCTGCCGATCGACGGGCTGTACGCGCCGATTTTCACGAACAGCGGCGCCCACACGCCTTTAAACGGAAACAACACGTACGAGATCACGTTCACATTGCCGCAGGCCGGCTACAGTAGTTATCCCGTGACGGGAATCGAGCCGCCGCTGGCGCTCAACAGCGGCGGATCGCCGATCGGGTTCTGGTCGTTGACGTTATACCAGCCGGATAGTACAGAAGCGGCGGCGCCGTTCCTCTCGCAGGCGAGCGTGCTCAACACGGCATACTCGACGGCGACCACTCCGGTGGTTTCGATCAACGCGTCGACGAATACCATCACCGTGCCCGCCTCGAACGTCGGGCCGTTGGTCGAAAGCACCGCGATCATGTTCGGTGCGGGGGCCGGAGCGTACGGCCTGAAGTCGAACACGCCGTATTACATCGCGTCGACGCCGGTTATGAACGGCGGCAATTACACATTCGAAATCTCGACACAGTGGAAGCAGAGCCTGTCAAGCAACGGCGTGCCGATCCAGTATTCGGGTCAACCCGAAAACCTCGTCACGCTGAGCACACCACTGAGTGCGAACACGCCGCTGGATTATGGGGTCATTCAGCCGGTTTCGCAGCTTGGTTCCACGCAAATCGAGGATGGGCGGCTTCAACCCAACAACGGCTCCGTCGCAGGCTTCCCGGCCGGTTCGTACACGATCTGGCTATCGCCGACACTGCCTGCCGGCGTTGCGCCCACGAACTGGATTCCGACTCCGTCGACCGCGTATCTGCAATCAATCTACGGCGACTCGGTCGCGCTGAGCACCACGATCGAGCCGATGATTCGGATGTACGACGCCCAGCCGGGCGACATGCCTCCCTCGATCTTGCCGTTGCCTCCGGGCGGGAATTATCCGCAGGGGCTCCCTTCAAGCTACTTGTTCCCGCTGTTGGTGCAGGCTTCGTGAGCGCGCAAGTTATCGCCGCGGGCGAGGCGCCGCTTGCCCGTTCATAGTTCAGCGCCTTTCCCAAGGCCGACCTGGGTAAGATTCGCCTTGTCCGTCGTAAAAGCGATCGGCGAGGCTTTGGAGAAAGGCGTAAAGAAACGAACCGACCTTGCGTGATCGGACATCGGTATCGACGGATATCCGGTTTCTCGCCCAGAGTCGATCCTTGATCGATCGCGCGGGCTTGAAATGTGATGTTTTTTAAGGATGCATAAATATTAATTCATAATAACGACTGAGAGTTATTTGGTACGACGATTCGCCTCGGGGAATCGCCCAACCGTTTGAGGCTTCGCCCTCGAAACGCGCGGAATCCCGGGCTCTCTTTCCGGATCGCGGCCTGATCGATGAAAGCATGAGAATTCCTGGTTTAGATCGATCAATCGCCAGGGCTATTGGCGTTTCGCGACCGACGAGATAGGGTGAATGCATCGGCGTGAATCACGGTCCCAGGGAAGAGCGGAGCGATCGTCGACTTTCGACTTCGATCGATTGAAAGTTCCGCCGCGCCTCCGGGAAAAAGGTCGATCGGTGATGTTTTTTCGATCGCGCTTCGACTTTCGAGACGATCGCTGAGAATCGTCGTCGCGGGCTTTGAACAAAATCTAGACGTATATTTATACCAGAATGACATTTGGAGTTGTGACGATCATGAATCCGCCGCGGGTTTTCCTGATTCTCGTGTTCGCGGCGACCGCGACCGCGGCTCGATCCCAAGACGCTCAGCCGCCTCGATCGCTCGAAGCTCAATTGCTCGACGAAGACCCCGCCGCTCTCGCGAACGCGGTTCGCGAACTCGGCGATCCCGCGCGCGGAGCGATCGTCTTTCATCAGCCGTTCCTCGGTTGCACGAAATGCCACGCGGCGGGGGATGGACGCGGCGATACGCTCGGTCCCGATCTCGCCAAGCTCGGCAAAACCGACGACATATACTTGATCGAGTCGGTCTTAAAACCCTCGAAGGTCGTCAAAAAGGGCTTCGAGACGATCACGATCGCGACCGTCGACGGGAAAAGCGTTACGGGTTTGAAGGCCGAGGGGCGATCGGACGAGCTGATTCTGCGCGATCCCGCGCAGGACGGGAAGATGATCGTAATCGCCAAGCGCGATATCGACGAGCGAAAAGATAACGGTCCTTCGATCATGCCCGCGGGACTCGTGAACGCGCTCGTTTCAAGACAACAATTCCTCGACTTGATTCGATACCTTCATGAGATCGCCGACGGGGGCGCACAGCGAGCCAAGGCGCTTCGTCCCGATCCGTCGCTCGTCCCGGGGCTCAAGGTCGCCGATTACGAGTCTCGGATCGATCACGCGGGGATGATCGCCGATCTTAACGCCGAAAGCCTGAAACGAGGCGAGGCGATTTACAACCGCGTTTGCGTCAACTGCCACGGAACGAAAGACAAGCCGGGGTCGCTGCCGACCTCGCTCCGGTTCGCCTCGGGCAAATTCAAAAACGGTTACGACCCGTACAGTCTTTATCGCACCCTCACCTTCGGCTTCGGCCAAATGGCGCCGCAATCGTGGATGGTTCCCGAGCAGAAATACGACGTGATCCATTACATTCGTGAATCCATACTTAAACAAGACAATCCATCTCAATACGCCGCGGCGGATCGCGCTTATCTCGATCGCCTTCCCAAAGGGACGACTCGCGGACCCGAGCCTTCCAAAATCGAGCCCTGGTCGGCGATGGATTACGGACCTTCGCTCACGGCGACATACGAAATAAGTGACGATAACACGAATTTCGCATATAAAGGGATCGCGGTTCGTCTCGACGCGGGCGCCGGTGGAGTTTCTCGCGGCCGCCGTTGGTCGGTTTTCGATATCGACACGTTGAGCATGGCGGCAAGCTGGAGCGGCGAGGGTTTTATCGATTGGAACGGGATCAACTTTAACGGTCGCCACGAGATACATCCCAAGATCGTCGGCGTGACGGAGTATTCAAATCCGATCGGTCCCGGTTGGGCGGATCCCGCGACGGGCTCGTTAGACGATCCGAGAATCAAAGGGCGGGACGGTCGCCGCTACGGCCCGTTGCCGCGATCGTGGGGGCGATACATCGGACAATACCGCTTCGGCGATCGAGTCGTACTCGCGTACAAGATCGGCGATATCGACGTGCTCGAAACGCCTTCGGTCGAATCCGCCGAAGCTTCAACGTTCTTTTGTCGGACGTTCCAGATCGGTCGGCGCGATCGGAGGATCACGTTGCGCGTCGCGCGCGTTCCGGGCGCCTCGCTCGGACGCTTAACGCCGAACCAAAACGACTACGACGCGGTTTCTTTTCTCGATCCGAAACGCCGAACCGCCGACGGATCGCGCGTCGATCCCGCGCCGGTTCGGTTTCTTGGAAAAACATTCATCGAGATCAAGAAGCTCGATCATTTTGATACGTCACGCGACGATTATTCGATTTTCGCTCGATTTCAAACATTTCGCGGCGGAAGCCTTTTTTCGGAAACGAAGCCGGGGGCGAAGCGGGTTCCTCGTGCTAAATCGCTGTTCGTGAGGAACGGCCGGGTCGTTTTCGAGATCGATCGGGCGGGAGACGTAGAGGGAGAACGGCGGGTCGACGACGGCGAACCGCACACCGCCGTTTTAACATATAGTCACGCAAATAAACGTGCTCGTCTATATATCGACGGCGTGAAGGACGGCGACGAGGCGATCGCCGTCAAGGGTTCGCTCGCCGACCGAGTTCTCCGCATCGGCTTCACCTCGGCCGAATTTCCCCAACCCGATACGTATTTCAACGGTAAGATCGCCGAAATCAGGCTTTACAAGGGAGCGATCGCCGAGGCGGAGATCGTCGGGAAATCGAAGATCGACGAGAGCGAGGATAAGCGTCTTTTGGCGTGCTGGAAGCCCGATGCGACGAGCGGCGACACGGTTCGCGACGAATCGGGGCGAGGCCACGACGGCAAGGTGATTCGCGAAGGTTCAAAGCCGGTCGAAACCCCGGGAATCGTCGCGGGAGTTTGGCCTCGTTTCGCGGGATTGAGCTGGTCGAGCACTTCGGAGGGAGATCTTACGCTGACGATCCCCGAGGGAGAAAATCCGCTCAATTTCACGCTCAAAATCGTTCGCGTCGAAGGCGGAGTGGAAGTACAAAAGCTCGCGGCTTCGATCAAGCAAGGCACGCGCGTGAATCTTACCGATCTGACGCGCGGCGGGCCGGCTCGCGGCCCCGAGGTCTTAAAAACCAAAATCACCCGCGGCGACGATCAAGGCGCGTTCGCGGTTGATACATTTGCACTTCCCGATAACAATCCATGGCTTTGCCTGATCCGTCCCACGGGTTTTGATTTTCTCGAAAACGGTCGCGAGGCCGCGGTGTGCACGTGGGACGGCGACGTTTGGCTCGTCGCCGGGCTCGACGGAGCGTCGGGCGAACTTTCCTGGAAGCGGATCGCCTCGGGGCTGTTTCAGCCGCTCGGTCTCAAGGTGCGCGACGGCGCGATTTTCGTGAGCTGTCGCGACGAGATCGTGATCCTCCGCGATCTGAACGGCGACGGCGAAACCGACTTTTATGAGAACTTCAATAATGATCATCAAGTGACCGAGCACTTTCATGAATTCGCGATGGGGCTTCAGACCGACGCCGCGGGAAACTTTTATTACGCCAAGGCCGCGCGTCACGGCAAAACCGCGATCGTTCCGCAGCACGGCACGCTTTTGCGAGTGAGCCGCGACGGTCGAACGACCGATATCCTCGCGACCGGATTCCGCGCTCCCAACGGCGTATGCTTAAACGACGACGGCACTTTCTTTCTCACCGATCAGGAGGGTTTCTGGCTCCCCAAAAATCGAATCAATCTCGTGAGAATAGGGGGATTTTATGGTAACATGTGGGGTTATCATAATATTACCGATTCTTCAGACTCGGCGCAATCGCCTCCCGTTTGCTGGATCACGAACGCGTTCGATCGTTCGCCCGGCGAGATGGTTCATGTGACGAGCGAGGCGTGGGGGCGGCTTAAAGGCTCGCTCCTCAACCTTTCGTACGGATCGGGGAAGATTTTCGTCGTCCCTTACGAAACGGTGAACGGCGCGGAGCAGGGGGGGATGTGCGCCCTGCCGATCCCAGCGTTACCGACGGGAGTGATGCGCGGGAGGTTCCATCCGACCGACGGAGCGCTTTACGCGTGCGGGATGACGGCGTGGGCGAGCGATCGAACGGCGCCCGGAGGGATGTATCGGATTCGAGCGACGCGCAAGCCGATGTACCTGCCGATCGGCCTTCACGCGACCAAGAACGGTCTGAAAATCACATTAACCGATCGGGTCGATCGCGTCTCGGCGGCCGATCCGTCGAATTATTTGGTGGAAACGTGGTCGCTCAAGCGATCGGCGAAGTATGGATCGGATCATTATGATCAAAAGCGACTTCGCGTTTCCGAGGCGTCGTTATCCGACGACGGCCGAACGATATCGCTTTCGCTTCCCGAAATTCGCCCGACATGGTGCATGGCGATCACGATGAAACTCAAAGGGTCGAAAGGCGAGGCGATCGAACGGACGATTCACAATACGATTCACCAAATATCCGAGTGATCGACGCGAATGCGACGAAGCCGCTGTCGTCGCCGGTCGGTCGAACGCCTGGATGATCGCCTCGGTTATTATGATGATGCTCGGCGGCCATCTGTTATAGAATCCGTGTATTGAGCGGAATTTGATTTGTAACCCGAAATCATGTGGGCGAATCCGAAAATGCGAGGGCGAATCCGAAAATGCGAGGGCGAATCCGAAAATGCGAGGGCGAATCCGAAAATGCGAGGGCGAATCCGAAAATGCGAGGGCGAATCCGAAAATGGGAGGGCGAACCTCCTGGTGAGCCGCATTCTGATGTTTGCAATTATTGACCATTAAAACGGGCTTGTGGCCGTCGTATTCGAAAAAAGGCTCACCGGGAGGTTCGCCCTCCCAATCAGAAATAAACAACATCTGGATATGTAATATATTCCGAAAAGTCCGAGGACGAACCCGAAATTCGGAGGCGAACCCGAAAATGCGAGGGCGAACCTAAAAATGGGAGGGCGAACCTCCTGGTGAGCCGCATTCTGATGTTTGCGATTATTGACCATTAAAACGGGCTTGTAACCGGAGTGTCAGAAAAGAGGCTCACCGGGAGGTTCGCCCTCCCAATCAGAAATATATAACGTCTGGATATTGAACATAATCTGATAAATATGAGGGCGAACCTAAAAATGGGAGGGCGAACCTCCTGGTGAGCCGCATTCTGATGTTTGCAATTATTGACCATTAAAACGGGCTTGTAACCGGAGTGTCAGAAAAGAGGCTCACCGGGAGGTTCGCCCTCCCAATCGGAAATAAACAACATCTGGATATGCAATATATTCCGAAAAGGCCGAGGACGATCCCGAAATTCGGAGGCGAACCCGAAAACGCGAGGGCGGACCCGAAAATGCGAGGGCGAATCCGAAAATGGGAGGGCGAACCTCCTGGTGAGCCGCATTCTGATGTTTGCGATTATTCACCATTAAATCGGGCTTTTGGCCGGCGTGTCCGAAAAGAGGCTCACCGGGAGGTTCGCCCTCCCAATCAGAAACAAACAATATCTGGAAACTTAATATATTCTGAAAAGGCCGAGGACGATCCCGAAATTCGGAGGCGAACCCAAAATGCGAGGGCGAATCCGAAAATGGGAGGGCGAACCTCCTGGTGAGCCGCATTCTGATGTTTGCGATTATTCACCATTAAATCGGGCTTTTGGCCGGCGTGTCCGACAAGAGGCTCACCGGGAGGTTCGCCCTCCCATTCAGAAATAAACGACGTCTGGATTCTGAACATAATCTGATAAATCTGAGGGCGAATCCGAAAATGGGAGGGCGAACCTCCTGGTGAGCCGCATTCTGATGTTTGCGATTATTGACCATTAAAACGGGCTTGTAACCGACGATTCCGAAAAGAGGCTCACCGGGAGGTTCGCCCTCCCAATCGAAAATAAACAACATCTGGATATGCAATATATTCCGAAAAGGCCGAGGACGATCCCGAAATTCGGAGGCGAACCCGAAAACGCGAGGGCGAATCCGAAAATGGGAGGGCGAACCTCCTGGTGAGCCGCATTCTGATGATTACGATTATTGACCATTAAATCGGCCTTGTAACCGACGTTTCCGAAAAGAGGCTCACCGTTAGGTGCGCCCTCCGCAATCTCGTCTTCGCCTTCGAATCCCGACCGAGTTTCCCATTTCTTTCCGGACGGCATCTTGATAAAACGAATCACGCGTCGACCAAACATACTGATTACCATACAATTTTATGCACGAATATATCACGCGAATTATTATTACGCCCGTCGGTTCCGTATCTCGATTGTCTTGATCCGGCGGCTGGAACATCGCAACGCTTCGCCTCGATTTCGAAGACGAGATCTCGCCGATCGGAGCGATCGACGCGTTGCTTTCGTCGGGAAGAACGAATACTCTTGGAACCGAAATCGACGGCGGATTTTCCCAACCCCCAAAGAGCCCCCGCGGGCTCTCCGAACCCCGACGACCCGTGTCGGCGTGTTGGATCGATCGATGCGACAAACTCATCGCCCTTATATCGAACGCGTCACCGTGATTCCCCTCGTCGGCGCCACCGTCGACGGCGGCTGGCCGCAAGGTCACGCCGCAGGCGAGAACCTGCACACGTTGATCGAGGTGTCGACGCGAGACGGTCGCGTTGGAGTGGGGAGCTGTTTCACATCGGCGGCGCTCGTCAACGGAGCGGTCGAATTGCTCTGGCCTTTGCTTAAGGGAGAGGCGATCGAACCCGAACGCGTGTCGGAGAAGCTTCGCCAATCATCGTTCTGGCAAGGACGCGGCGGCGCCGTTGAACACGCGATCAGCGGAATCGACATCGCGCTTTGGGACCTCTTCGGCAAGATTTCCGATCAGCCGATCTCGCGTTTGCTCGGCGGAAATTATCGAAGCCGCGTGCGGCCGTACGCATCCATCCTTTTCGATGAACCCGATCGCTTGCGCGATCACTTGCGGTCGGTCGTCGAACGCGGTTTTCAAGCGATCAAAATGGGTTGGCGACCGTTCGGTCGACGCTCTCGGGCGTTTGACGAACTTTTGGTGCGGACCGCGCGCGAGACCGTCGGGCCCGATATCGACCTGATGGTCGACGCCGGCGGCAGCGAACAGTTCTGGCCGCATCGACTTTCTTGGGCGCGCGAAACCGCGAAAATGCTCGCGAACTACAACATCGTTTGGTTCGAGGAACCGCTCGCTCCCGATGATATCGAGGGATATATTGAATTGACTCGCGTCTCTCCCGTGCCGATCGCCGCGGGCGAAGTGCTGACGCGACGCCAGTCGTTCCTCCCCTGGCTGGCGCGCCGAGCGGTCGATTTCATCCAACCCGATTCGACCAAAAACGGCGGACTCTCCGAGTCGCGACGGATCGCATGGACTGCGCAAGATTATCATATCCATTTTGTTTCGCACGGCTGGAACACCGCGATCGGCGTCGCAGCCGATCTGCAATTGGCGGCGGCTTTGCCGACGGCGCATTATGTCGAATACCTCACCCCCTGCGCCTACATCGACGACGTGACCGTGGAGCCGTTCGTACTCGACGGCGAAGGATATCTGCAAATCCCCGATCGCCCCGGCCTGGGCGTGACGCTCGATCCCGATAAGATCGTGCGATTTCAAGGTTCGGAAGTGAAGACATTCACATACAGATAGGCGGTTTTTCATGCCCTCACGCGCCGCGACCGAATATCGCTACGAGAAATTGACCTGGCCCGAGATCAACGACGCGGTCGACCTGAATAAGGTTTGCATCATCCCTTGCGGCGCCGTCGAGCAACACGGTCCTCACTTGCCGCTCGACGTCGACCTCGTTTGTCCCACCGGAGTCGCGACGGGCGTCGGTCGCGAAATTCCCGAGAAGGTGCTCGTCCTGCCGGTCGTTCCCTACGGTTACACCGGGCACGTGATGGATTTCCCCGGCACGATCAACAACGATTTCGAGCACTTCATTCATCACGTTCTCGACATCACAAAATCCTTGGCATATCACGGTTTCAAAAAGATCATCCTGCTCAACGGACACGGGTCGAACATGCCCAATCTCGACCTCGTCGCACGCCGCACGAATTTGGAGACCGACGCCGAATGCGTGTGTATGGCGTGGTGGCTCCTCCTCACCGTCGATAAAAACTTCTTGCCGAGCTGGCGGGAAAGCAAGTTCCCGGGAGGCTGCGCACACGCCTGTGAACTCGAGACCTCGCTCTATCTTTATCTCGACGGCGACGACGTGCGAAAAGATCTGATTAAAAACGGCGCGATCAGCTTTAATGAAGAGAACAACCCATTTTGCTGGGTTGATTTGTTCGCCGCCGGACCGGGAGCGCTGATCTCGTGGACGAGTAGTTACAGCGAAACCGGCGTTCTCGGCGAGGCCGAACTCGCGTCGGCCGAGAAGGGGGAACGAGCGTATATCGAGGCGGTGAAACAACTCGCTCGGTTCGTCTCCTGGTTCAAAGATCGGCCCAGAGACCGGCGAGTCGATCGGCACCGCCGCCCTCCCACGATGCCGATCCCGTGGAACCAACGCCCGATCTGATTCAAGGCTCGGGGAGTTTTCATGTGAATTTATCGACCGACGTCGACCCGACCGAGCGACCGACGGCGGTTCGATACGAAGTTCTGGCGCTCGCGTGTTCGTTATCAATGATCACGTATCTTGATCGCGTATCTTTCGGCGCGGCCGGAACGCTGATGGCCGAGGATTTTGGTTTGGCGACGGAGGGCTCGCTCAAAGGATCATACACCGCGTTCGCGATTTCTTATGCGTTATTTGAAATCCCGAGCGGCTGGTGGGGCGACTTGCGCGGACCTCGGCGCGTTTTGCTGAGGATCGTCTCGTGGTGGTCGATCTTCACGATCTTAACGGGCCTGGTCGGGCTTCGCGTCGCCGGAGTGACGCTCGGCGGGCTTGGGACTCTCTGGATCGTGCGCTTTCTGTTCGGCGCGGGTGAGGCGGGAGCTTATCCCAACATCGCGCGCGCCTTGCACAATTGGTTCCCCGCTCACGAGCGAGGCGCCGCGCAAGGCTGGGTTTGGATGTCGGGCCGATTGATGGGAGGCCTCACCCCGCTCGTCTGGATGCTCCTCGTTTCGGGCACAAGCCTGACCGCGCCTTTGCTTCACTGGCGCGTCGCGTTCTGCGCCTTCGGGCTGATCGGGCTGGCGTGGATCGTCGTGTTCGCCAAACGCTTCGTCGATCGGCCCGAAGATCACCCCTGTGTGAATCAAGCCGAGCGAACGTACATCGCCGCGGGCCGAACGATCGGCGTCGAATTCGATCACCTTCGCGTTCCCCGGCGCGCTTTGTTTCTCAATCCTCGATTGTGGTGTTTATACCTCATGTACTTTTGCGCAAATTATGGATGGTATTTTAATATTACGTA
This sequence comes from Planctomycetota bacterium, assembly GCA_021791715.1. Lineage (GTDB taxonomy): Bacteria > Planctomycetota > Planctomycetia > Isosphaerales > Isosphaeraceae > JAKBCQ01. Next base: position 27,143 of record JAJYWB010000010.1, read on the forward strand.
TTTTCCCGGATGTCTTGAAACCCGTTTCGGAACGGCGCGGGATAGCTTAATCGGTTCTTTATATAAGGGCGGGCCGTTGTGGCTGGGAGCGATCGGTTGTTTGCTGGGGGGATATCTGACCGATCGACTTTTGCGCGGCGGGATGAGACGTCGCTGGGCGCGTCGGCTCCCCGGCATGGCCGGGCATTTCGCGAGCGCGAGCTGTTGTCTGGCCGCGGCTTATTCGACCTCGGCGCTCGGTTTCTCGACGTTGATCGCATTCTCGGCTTTCTTTAACGATCTGATGATGGGGGGCGCGTGGGCGATTTGCCAAGACATAGGTCGAAAGCGCACCGCGGTTCTTTCGAGTTGCATGAATATGGCGGGGGGCCTGGGCGCGGCATGCGCAGGTTGGATTAGCGGCTCGATTTTGGAGCATTATCTGCAAGCGCAAGCCGAACTCGCCGGAGTCGACGAACTTCGGCTATCGCCTCAGCTAAGGCTCGCCGCGCAAGTTAATGGAAACACCGCCAATCTCCTCATTTACTCGGCGATATATCTGACGGCGGCGCTCCTTTGGTTCGGAATCGATCCCGAAGCGTCGCTCGATGATCATAATAAATGAACTCACAGTTCTTGATCTTAAAAAGTCTTCATGACGCTTTGAATCAACCGATCGTCTATCGTTTCGCCCCTCGCGCGTTCCCCGGCTTGTTCGACGCGTCGATCTTTTTGAGTTCGTCGATCGCGACCTCGTATTCGGAAAATGTGCGAACTCCGTTTTGTTCGACCCAGCGGAAATGATCGATCGCCGCATCCTTTCGTCCCCGGTACGCGAGATCTAAACCGAGATAACAATGCGCCTCGGTTTTTTGGCCAAGGTCGGTCGCCGCGGCGAGCGCCGCGTGCTCATCAATCTCTTCGCGCAGGTATTTGATCACGGGATAAGGCCACGCTTTCGGGTCGCACGAGGTCGCCGCGTCGTCGAGATATTTTTTGGCGAGATCGGGTCGCCCCGATTTTTGCGCCGCGAATCGGCCGTACAACTCGCTGTAAATCACGAATTGATCTTTCGGTCCGCAATTCTTGATCTGTCGAACGATCGTTTCGTCAACAATCTTAGTATCATACATATATCCATAAACCACTATCTGAAAATACGCGAGCGAATAACGGGGATCGATCGCGATCGCGCGGTTGTAATCGGATCGAGCTTTATCGAATTCGTTAAGTTCTCTCCAGGCGTTTCCGCGATTCGCATATGCGAACGTATAATTAGGATCGAGTTCGATCGCCTTGTCGTAATCGGCGATCGCCTTGTCGAATTCGTTCTTAGCCGTCCAACAGTTGCCGCGATTGTTATACGCGAACGCGTAATTGGGATCGATTCGCACCGCCTTCGTGTAATCGGCGATCGCCTTGTCGTATTCGCGCTTACTTTCCCACACGTTTCCGCGCAGCGTGAAAACGTCCGCCTGATCGGGTTTGAGCTCCAACGCCTTGGTGAAATCGGCGATCGCCTTGTCGTTATTTTTGAGGTCGCTCCAAAGCGACGCTCGATCGGCGTATAGATCGGCCGATTCGGGTAGGAGTTTGATCGCTTTGTCGAGATCGGCGGTCGCTTTATCAAATAATTTTATTTGTGTGTAACAGAAGCTTCGAGCTCTAAGAGCGGGGACGAAGTCGGGATCGATTGTCAGCGATCTTGTAAAATCGGCGATCGCCATATTGTAGGATTTTTTCCCGATCCAGCCCGCACCTCGGCCGAGAAACGCCTCGGGCGATTTGGGGTTGATTTTGAGCGCTTTGTTGAATTCGCCGATCGCCCCGTTGAAATTTTTTTGACGTAAAAGGTTTTTTCCTCGAGTGATGACTTCGGATAAGTTCGTCGGGGTGTCGGCTCGCCCCCTGACGACCCGTGCATCGATCGATACCGCCGAAATTACGCAAACCGCGGTCGTCGCGAATTCGAGAATCCTTCGCCGAGAATTGATCATTCGAGACATCGATCCCGTCCTCAGTTTTGGAGTGGTGAAGCGATCGCTCCGAGCATGATATCCATGATGTACCGTATGTCGCGACGAAATCAACCGTTTTTCGATTCCGATTCCACGATTTCCCGCCGATGCGCCGCGGTATAATATCCATCCGGGAAAACGTTCGGAACTCGGCGATCTTATCGATCAATATGCCGATGTAACGACCCGTCGTCCGCGCCGAGGCTCGATTGATAACCGAGACGGCCCAAGGTTCGAATGAAATTGCATGAATTTTACACATACTTATAATTACCATTCTGAAATCGTCGCGCTCGACGCTCGTCCGCTGGTATCGGATCGAAAGGTGTTCGAAACGACGGTCGCGTCGGGATCTTGCGCTCGATGCCTCCGCGCGGCGGAGACTGGTTGACCCGCGATCGCCGCGACGTCACAATTCGATTTTCACACCGGGGCCGACGCGAGCCGGCCGTTCATCGCACTCCTTCATGAATTAGTGGAAACGGAACATGATCACGCGACGATATTTCTTGGGAGGCTCTGCGGCGGGCCTTGCGGCTCTGGTCGCCCGCGGCGCGGCGGCGCGGTCGGCGATCGCGGTCGCAACGGCCGACGACGACGGGTTCACCCCGCTTTTTAACGGCAAAGACCTGACGGGCTGGGTGACTCCCGACGATAAAATGCTCTTCACCGTCGAAAACGGCGAGATCGTCGGACGCACCAAAGGGGATCTCAAAAAGAACGAATTCCTGGTCACCGCCAAGGATTACGGCGATTTCGTCCTGAAGGCGAAAGTCAAGTTCAAGAACGGCAACTCGGGGATTCAGTTCCGCAGCAAGCGCGCCGCCGACGGCGCGGTGTCGGGCCCTCAGGCCGACGTCGCCGACGGATACTGGGGCCTTTTGTATGAGGAGCGGGGCAGGGGAATCCTCGAACGCTATCCCGAGGAGAAGGCGAACAAACTTGTTAAAAAGGGGGATTGGAACGATTTCGTGATCGACGCCAAGGGAGATCATGTGATTATCCACTTTAACGGCGTCAAGATCATCGATCGCGTCGATCCCAAGTTCGACAAACGGGGAGTGATCGCGCTTCAGGTTCACGTCGGCCCGCCGATGGAAGTGCGCTACAAAGATATCGAGATCAAGGCGAAAGACTGATCGGTTACGAACGAAACGATCAGGAATCGGTCCATGCGTTTCCGATTGATCGCGAATCGAATCGGCCTGCGTGATCGAGCCTCGAATTTCGAGGTCGCGATCGATCGATCAAGTTCGTTCGATCGATCGCTTGATTTCGAGGTTGCGCCGGCTCGACCTCGCTCGCATATTATCGAAACGGATAAGCGGAGCTCGCTGAATTTCGCGTCCGCTCGGCGCCGCTCGCCCGGTGTTGGGCGTGCTTTTTGGGGCTCTCGATCGCGCCTCGTCGTGTGGACGATATCGTTCGTCGTCGCGCTTGGTTTCTTTGATGGAACGACGCGCGGCGGCGATTTCTCGAAGCTGAAACCGAAGATCGACGCCGAACTTCGGAGCGACCTCAAAGCGCACTGGTATCCTCATGCGGTTGATCGCGAACGAGGCGGATTTCACCAAAACATGGCGGACGATTGGTCGTTGCTCGACGACCCTAAAGCGTCGATCGTCTACCAGGCTCGGATGACCTGGACCGCGGCGGCGTTCGCCGCATTTTCTCCAGCGGATCGCCAAGAATATCTTGGTTACGCTCGGCATGGGATCGCGTTTCTCGACGGAGCGATGCGCGATCGCGATCACGGCGGCTTTTTTTGGGAGATCGATCGCGATCGTCCGATCGCCGCGGCCGAGCGGCATGAAAAGCACGCTTACGGGCTCGCGTTCGTGATTTACGCCGCGGCGACGGTTTATGAAATCACGCACGACGAAATCGCTCTCAAAACCGCGCGCGACGCGTTCGATTTTCTCGATTCGCACGCACACGACACGGCGAACGGAGGTTATTTCGAGGCGCTCGAACGCGACGGCTCGCCGCTCGCCAGGCTTGAACCCGCGGCTCCTCCCTCGACGCCGGTCGACCGACTCGGAATCCCTCGCGGTTATAAAACGATGAATTCACATATTCATCTGCTTGAAGCTCTGACGGTTCTGGCGCGAATCGACAAGCGTGAGGTTGTTCAAAACCGATTTCATGAATTATTTTTGATTGTTCGAGATAAGATCGCGGTCGAGCCCGGCGCTTTGAATTTGTACCTGACGGTCGATTGGCGCGCCGTGCCTGGGCACGATTCGTTCGGCCACGACGTCGAGGCCGCGTATTTGCTGGAGGAGGCCGCTCGGGAATTGAACCTCGCAGACGATCCCAAAACGAGGCGCGTCGCGCGCGATCTCGTCGATCACGCGCTCGATCACGGCTGGGACGGTGAATTCGGCGGCTTTTACGATAAAGGAGAGGCGATCGCGGCGCCTCCGTTCGATCTCGAAAAAATTTGGTGGACGCAATACGAGGGACTTAACGCGCTTTTACTTATGCATAAACAGTACGGAGGAGAAACCGACCGCTACGCGAACGCGTTTCAAATGCAGTGGAAATTTATCGAAGATTATATGATCGACCCTAAACACGGAGGCGCGGTTCGGCGAACGACGCGCGACGGAAAAATCCACGCGGGCGAAACCAAGGCCGACGCGTGGAAGGCGAATTATCACGCGTCGCGCGCTTTGATGAACGTATCGAAAGAACTTGAATCAGTCGGTAATACCAAGAAATAAATGAGTCACAGTTTTATCGGCGTCTCGTTTCGGGCTTACCCGAGGCGGTTTGATCGACGCGAGAGACGCGAACAAATTGAATGATATCGCTTTGCGCGCGGGTGAAATTGAAGATCCGGGTCGTCTCGAGAACGTCGAGCGCAAGGCTCGGCTCGCGTCTCAGTACGCTCATCTCGAGCGGCAATAACGGAGCGACGACGGGCTTATGTTCGCGCATCAAATCGATCCATTCGTCGCGGCCGCGGACGAGCCGGGTCGGTTCGCCGAGCTCGTAAATGATTCCAGGTTCTTGATATGAACCGAGGACTCGATCGAGTTTTTCTCGTTTCGACCATTCGGCAAGGCGCTCGGCGATCGAACGCGAAGTGCGGAACGGCTCGGCGGCGGGAATCGCCCATCCGCCGGCGATCGCCGTCACGAGCCCCCAGCTCAAAACGAGCCCCCACGCCGCTGCGAAACCTCGACCCGATTGGAACCGAACCGTCGCCGAAACGACGCCGACGAGAACGATCATTCCCATAAGTATACAAGGGATTTTTAAAGGATCTGGAAAAACGAAGCCCGCGGCGACGATCACGACCGCGAGCCCGATCCCCACCCCGCCGAGCAAACCGATCGAAAGTCGACCGAGCGGCCGGCGGCGAAGATCGACGAGATTCGCCGCCGAATCGACGATCAGCCACACCGCGATCATCGCGATTGCGGGATATGCTGATAAATAATAATGAACAATTTTGGTGCGAGGAATTTCGAGCAAAACCCAGGGGCCGATCACCCAGCCGAGCAGATAAGGCGCCTCGGGCCGAACGCGCCGCTTCGACCACACCGCGACGAGCGCCGCGGGCAAAATCGCCGACCAGGGAAAATACGCGATGATCGAAACTGCGGCGTAATAGCCGGGGAATCCTTCGTGCTTCTCAACCCCCCTGGCGATTCGGCCGAAAAACTGCTCGGCGACCGCGACGCGGAAAAACTCGCCGCGCGAAACGATTCCGATCGCGATCAACCACGGCGCGACGATCAATATAAATAATGGGATTCCGATCTTTGGATATAAATTTTTGATCGCGGTCCTCGACCCTCCCAAAATCCACGAAGCGACCGCCGCGGCCGCGACGATTAGGGGTCCGACGGGGCCTTTATCCAAAGTCGCGAGCGCGGCGAGGCTCCAAAATAAAATCGCAATCTTTCGCGACGGTCGCCTCGACAATTCCCATAAACAAAACTGACAACCGACGATTAAAAGCGCGAGCAAGGCGTCGGCTGTCGCCAATTTGGCCTCGACGACGGCGATCGGCGCGGTCGCGTGGATGAACGCCGCGAGCAAGCCCCCCTCGGGACCGAGCAATCTTCGACCGAGAACCCAGATCAACAGACAAGTTCCCGTTCCCGCGAGCGACGAGACGAGCCTGACGCCGAAGGGGGACTCTCCCGCGATCGAAGTCGATGCGCGCATGAGCCAATATATTAAGATCGGTTTGTTATATCTCGGTTCGCCGTTGAACGTCGGGGTGATCCAATCGCCGCGGGATCGCATTTCACGCACGGCGCACGCGAAGCGGGGTTCGTCTCGATCCCACAGGCTTGAACGTCCGTTCCCCGCGAGCGCGATCGAAAGCGAAACCGTGACGATCGCCGCGGCCTGGAACCAAAGCCTATGTCGCGGGTCGGCCGGGATCGCTCGATTGAGTACGGGCTTCAAAAGACCTTCGAAACCGCGGTTCAACAGGTTCATCGATCGATCGACGAGCGTGGAAATCGATACGTTCGGCACGGCGGAATCCTTCCGAGATCGGCCGCGAGTCGTGCGGCGTTTCGGCTCCATCCCAATCGGGTCGCTTCGGGATTATAATCGTTTGATCGAACGGCGTTGAGGCCGAATTCGCGGGCGTGCCGGCGGAAAATCGAACGTGAAAACGGGGAGCTTGGACGACGTATGGGGGATCATCGCACCGAGGCCGCGTGTTTGCTTGAAACGGGAACGGCGTTTCCGAGTCGAATCGGGCTGCGTCTCAACGATCACGAACTCGTTTTCGCGGGACTGAAGCCCGAGGGATTGTCGATTTATTACGGCGACGAACCGATCTTCCACTTCGATCCGGAAGGTCGTTGGCGCCACGCCTTCGTCTCGGGGGTCCACTATTACAAAGGGCTCGACTCGACGACGACGGCGGTCGACCGAACGCGTGAAGGAGTTAACCTCGTTCTTAAACGTCGAATATTATCTTATGTGGAAACGACTGAATTCGATGATCGTGTGAGAAAAACGGCGATCGATCTGTTGGAAGCGATTGAATCGAAACGGGTCGATTCGGCGAGCCCGCCCGTCGGGGTTGAAACGCTCGATCTTGGAGAATTGGCCAAAGTCCTCAATAAGGCGGTTCGCTGGGACTCGGCCGCGTGGTTCGCGCAGCGCGAGCGGTATCGCGAGCAATTCGGCGAGCTTCCGTTTCTTCCCCCGGGGAGCGAACGGTCGATCGTTCTCGAGGCGACGATCGGACATCCCAATGGAGTCGGATTCGGCGGATCGATCGTTTCCGAGCATCGCGTGCGGAGCGTTTCGGAATTCCAGACTCACGTCGAGCGTGTCGCGCAGATCTGGGGCGAGCGCGCCTTCCACGCGAAATCGATCTACCTCGCGGGAGGAGGCGTCCTCACGCGACCGTTCGGCGACGTTATCGAGTATCTCGAAGCGATCGCCGCGACCTTCCCCTTCGCCGAGCGTCCCGACGATCAAACGTCGGTCGAGAGGAACCGAGGCGTGGTTCGGTGCTTTATCGACGACTTCTCGGGGGAGATTCCAAATCAAGATCAGCTTGCTTTATATTGCGAAAAAGGTCTCGATCGAGTGGATATCGGCATGATATCCGGAGATCGATCGATTCGATCCGTTTTCGGCCGGAATTGGGCCGATTCGTCGTTCGATTCGTTTTTCAAGAGCGTCAAGGCCGCGGGGATTCCGCTTGGAATTCTCTTTCTCTTGGGCGCGGGGGGAAAGGAACGATCGGCGGATCACGTGCGGTCGATCTTTGAAACAATCGAACGAATCGAGCCTTCCGAGGGGGATTTCGTGTTCCTCCTCGATCTCGAAGAAGTCGGGGGAGAATCGGCGATCGCGCGGCTGCGCGAGGCGGGGCTTGTTCATACCGGTCGCGGCGATCGGATCGACGAACAAAAGCAAATAAAAACCGCGCTGCTTGATCAAACCAAGCGGCGCGGTTTTAAGATCGTTCCATACGGCATGGAAAAGCAGATGAATCGCTATTGATGCGAATCGAGGGGTTTTATTGTCGGAATCGATTGCCGATACCGCTGAAGAAGCCGAGGATTCCGCGTCGCGGTTGAGGCGAGGCGACCGCGGGTTGATTCTGGGCGGGATTGGCGCCGTAAGCCGCGGCCGCGTTCGCGTCGGTTTGGCTCGGTTGTTCGAGCGGAAGCGAACCGGAATTTGAGTTCAACATAGGATCATCGACCGAAAGCGCCGGGGCGACGGGTCCGTTATTGAGATCTCCCGAGGTGGTATCGGATGCGAGCGAAACGGCGTTGTTAACCGCCGTGTTGGGCCTGGTGGAATTGGCGTAACTTCTGTTTTGACGTGAATTAAGGTTCGCTCGGCGGGTGAAGTTCGATCGGGTCGAGGCGCCGGAACGAGTCGCTCCGTTCAAGCCGACTCCGGGCGCCGCGTTGGGATCGGGCGTGATCGGTTTGGGAGGATTGGCGTCGGGTTCGCCGAGCGGGCTCGTCGGAGCCGCGTCGGGGGGCGGCGTGCGATTATCGAGCGGGCTTCCTTCGCCCGGGGCTTCCATCCCGGCGTCTCCCGAAGGCCTCGGCAAATCTCCTTCGTCACCCGCGGACCGATTCGATTCGGGCTTGGGGAGCATGAGCGGAAGTTCGCGGAACGACTTCGCGGCGTCCGGAGCGTCGGGACTAACGCATCCCCAACCGGGAGGGAAGCGGCGCCAACACGTGGGATAAACGCCATAGTACATTTGCCGATAGAGGCGGAATTCGGGAGCTTCTTGGGCGCATTCCTGGCGTTCGCGCCGGACCCAAAGGTTGGGGAAAAGTCCCGTATGTTGCGCCTGAGCCCACGAATCGAACAATAAAAACAAGCCGAACGCGCCGACGATTTTCATCCGTGAACGGTTCATTAACATCGTGAGCATCCTTTGATTTGGCCTTGCACGTCACGCGAGCCAACGCCGCGATCGCTCAAAAGGGGAGCCGAGCCGTTGCGTTCGCTCTCACTCAGATTTCGATCGGGCCTCGAACGACGTTCTCTCGAATAATAAACCTGGGAATCCTGGAAATTTTCGTAATTTAAAAAGAATGGGAATACAGAGAGTTTTAAACTTATACTGGAGGTTTGGATTGTGGCGACGGCGCCGATTTTATGGAAAAGAGTGATCGAGCCGAGCGAAAAGGGCCGATCTAGCCGATTGACGTTCACCGGCTCGAGCGAAACGTTCGAGATTGAATGAGGAGGCTGACGAGACTTCAAATCGAGGAGAGAGCCATGAAATCAAAGACCATATATTTAGTTATATCCTCAATGTTTTTCTTGATTCTCGGCTTCGGCGAATCGAGCCGGGCTCAGGGAGTGCGCGGGGGAGCGGCTTCGGCGGGGGCGTATTCGCCGGGAGTGATGTTGAGCCCTTACTCCAATCCCTATACGAACCCTTATATCAATCAGGGATTCAACGCGAATCCGATGATGTACGGCGGCAACCCGATGATGATGGGATACGGACCGTGGGGATATCCCGGCATGTTTCCGGGAGGGGGTCGCGCCGGGTTTATCGGTTCGATGGCGACGGCTCAGGCGGCGCGGGGGGGGATCGGTTCGGGACAGATGAGCGGCACTCGGGCCGCGCAAAACGTCAACGCGAGCGAAGGCGATACGTCGTCGACTGGAACGGGATCGTCTTCGAGCCGAAAGCAAAGGACGTCGAGCACGACGCGTTCGGTCGGACGAACCAAGCCGGTGCGTTCGGTCTACTCGTATTATTACGGGCGAGCCGGGCGGTTTTATCCCTCAAACCGGTAATTGCGGCGAATCGACCGAATCGGACTCGAGACCGAGCCGTTTTGTGCCGATTGTATTGGTGTTAAATCGAAATCGAGAAGGATCTCCGCGCGTGCCGAACGGCGCTCGAATCGAATGATCGAACGCGGCGTGTATTGATCGAGCCCGCCGAAACGGGTTGCTCGGGATGGTGGAAGCGAGGCTTGATCGCAAGACTCGCCAAGGAACGTTCTTCCAAGGATCGGATAGGAGCCGGGTGATGGATCGCTCGAACTCGAAGGATCGCGAACGTCGAGTCGCGCGTTGGATTCCGCTGATCGCGACCGCCGCGTTGTGGGCGTGCGGGTGTCAGACGGTTCGTACCCCGGAAGAGAAGATCGCGGCGAGCGGAATGCCGCGTGAAAAGCAAATGACATCGTTTCCTCCTTATGTTATTGAACCTCCCGACGTATTAAACATTGAATTATTGATGGGACTTCCGGAACGCCCGCTTTCCGGCGAGTTTCTTGTTCGGCCCGACGGAACGGTGAATCTCGGCTATTACGGCGAGGTTTACATCACGGGGCTCACCTTGCGCGAAGCCAAGGAAAAAATCCTGCTCCACCTCCGCAAATACCTCTCCGATTTCTCGTTGGGTTTGGTGAAGGAGGATCCCGAGACGGGGGAGGCGATCGAGATCGATCCGGGCGAGTCCAATTATTTAATGATCGACGTGCTTGAATATAATAGTAAAGTTTATTATGTTCAGGGGGACGTTTCGGTTCCGGGAAGAATGCCGAGCCAGGGGAACGAGACCGTGCTCGACGCGATCAACAACGCGGGCGGGCTGATCCCCACCTCGGCGCCGCAGAACATCAGGCTCGTTCGTCCCGCTCCTCCCGGACAATGCTGCGAGCAGGTTCTTCCCGTCAATCTTCCCGCGATCGTCAACCAGGGAGACACCACCACGAATTATCAGATCATGCCCGGCGATCGAATCGTCGTCTTCCGCGACCCGATCGTTCGCACCACGCTCTTCCTCGATCGTTTGGCGTCGCCGTTCTTTACCGTCGTCAACGGTATTCAATATTACACGTTCGCGTATCGTGGAATCAAGTTTATCAACATCAATCCTTTGGGAATCTTCGGCAACACCTCGACGACGACGAGCACGACGCCCCGAACTTTCCCGCCGATCACGCCGACTTCTCGTTGATAACGACCGACCGGGTCGCGTTCGGGACGAACTCCGATCGCGACTCGATCGCCTGATCAATGACGACCGCGAAACCGAACGGCGGCGGGAGTTTCGCCGCGACGAACCTCCCGGCGAGGCGGACATTCTTATAATAGCACTTAAATTTAAGAGCGCGAACACGACTACAAGACAAATTTTACCAATATAATCATTAAATCGACGGCTCGCTCGGCGAACTTTCGGATCACGAAATCGGCGGAATCTCGCTCGCGAGTTCGTCGTCCCATTCGTCGAGCAGCGGCCAATCGACGGCGCACGTCCCAAAATCGGCCATGTGCGTATAAGATTCGAGTCGCGCGATCGTCGCATCCAACAGAGCGTCGTCCTTGCGAAAAATAGGACCGTGCGACGGGAGCAAATACTTCACGTCGCACGCTCGAATCCGCTTGAGGCTCGCGATGAAATCGGGCAAGTTCGATCCGTGATGCGCGTCGATCACCCCCACGCAACCGTCGCGAAAGATGTTGTCGCCCGAAAACAGCAAATCCCCCATCCGGAACGCAAGCTGACCCGCGGTATGTCCCGGAGTGCTCCAAACCTCCAGCGTTTTATCGCCGATCGAAACGACGTCCCCCTCGTCGATCGTCCAATCGACCTTACATCGCGGCATCGGTATATGGATATTCTGAGCGTCAATGCGCGCATACGTGAGAATTTCGTCTCCTTGTTCGAGCGGAGCGACGCTCGCTGGATGCGCCGCGACTTTGCAGCGGAGAATCTCGCGAGCCCGCGCCAGCCCCTGCGCGTGATCGGCGTCGGCGTGAGTCGCGATGATCGTCTTGCAAGCCGAAAGGCTAAAATCCATCTGACGGATCAATTCGAGGATCTCGCCCAATTCGTCCAAAAAGCCGACGTCGATGAGCGCGTATTCGCTTCCACCGTCGATCAGATAAACGTTAACTCCAAGACGACGCCGCGCCTGGACGTTCATCTCGATGACGCCTGGAAAAAGGTAATTGCGTTCAATCATGCTGGTTGATATTCTCGGCCACGCCGTGATCGGGGAATCCCGCGGACGAGGCGCCTCGACGCCGCGTTTCCCGAAATGATCGTTCCATACACCCTTGAATCATAAGCGATCGGCGAGAAGTCGGCAATCGGGTCGATCGCGAGAATGATAAACGAACAAGCATAAATGGAGCCGGACTCCGCCGATGTTTGATCTTGTCGGACAAATCGCGATTCGCTATCCTAATATTCCATCATACCAGAGGCGAATCCATCCATGAAAGCCGCGTTCGTCCCCTTAAACGGCGATCCTCCGATCGCGATCGGCAAAGACGTTTCCGTCCTCGGTCGACGTGATTTTTGCGATATCCGCGTCGACGATCCGAGCCTGTCGAAACGTCACTGCGTGATCGTGAAAACCGACGGTTTATTGATCATTCGAGACCTAGCGACGACCAACGGTACCAAAGTGAACGGTCAGCGCATCCGTTGGGCGGCGCTATTGCCCAACGATAAAGTAACCTTCGGAGCATATAAGGTACGCGTGTATCTCGGCTCGGACGAAGCGCCCTCCCCTGCGGACCGCGATGATCGTCTGAGCACCGCGCGAAACGGCGTCTCGAACTCGCCGTCGGGGGGAATCGAGGACGAAGGATTTTCCGCTCCTTCGCCTCCGGAAGTCCCGGTCGTCGCGTCGAAAGCGAAACCCGCGGCGCCGCGAGCCGATTCGAGCGACGAAATCCCATGGCCTCAAGTCGTCGAAGAACCGCAAGACGTCAAGCTCGAACTAGACGACGACGACGACGACGAACCCGCCATGCTCAACTTCGACGATCTACTTTAAACGCTTTATAAGATTATACTAGCATAATTTAATAGCGTTCTTCCGACTCGATCGTGTTCGTAAGGCTTTACAAACGACGGACGGGGGCTCGGCGTCGAACCCCCGTCGAATCGATCGGTTCCGCGCGACATTAAAGCCGCAATCGCGCCTCGGTTTCCAATCCTCCGCGACCTTCCCGCTTGGAACTTTCCACGACCAAAGGCGCTTTAGCCGCGGACGGATCGTCGGCGATTCGCGAGGCTCGCGGCTCGTCTTAAACGTCGTCGCGGGTGCGGCGGATCTCGCGGCGGAGCGGGGTTCCAAGGCGTTCCACCTGACGAGCATCCTCGGGTTCAAGGCGGCTCGCCTGGCGATTCTCGCGCTGGATCGCCTCGTACACCTCTTGCCGGTGCACCGAGACTTCGATCGGAGCGGCGATTCCCAATCGCACTTTGTCGCCTCGGATATCCACCACGGTGATGATAATATCATCACCGATGATGATGCTTTCGTCGCGGTGTCGGGACAGGACCAGCATCTTCGTGCTCCTTACTTCCCGCCAACGAGATCCGTGACCGTCCGTGATCACGTGGCCTGGGATCGCTAACATTCAAAATTATGTCAAAACACGGGTACTTCGGCCGATCCTGAACCGACCGCTTACGCGGTGGCCCGCAAGGAAGACGGACCTTGCAGAACGCCGATTCTGGGTTCGCTTAGATCGCGCTCGAGCGGGAACCGAACGGCGTGCCGACTGGAAGTCAAAACAAGCTGCCTTCCCAATCGTCGAACCGGGTTGAAAACGAGCGGTCCCTGCAAATTGACCGTCAGAATTCCCGATTCGGTTCGGTTCAAAATGAGATACGTCAGCGCCTCGCGTTCGTCGTCGAGTTCGAGCGCCGAGCGATCGGCGGGACGAAGCTCGATCTGATAATCGTCGAGCGCGATCGGAGGCGCAACCAAACCGAACGCCAACTCGGCCGAAGTTACGCTCTGAAGCCAATACAGGCTGGCCGATTCGGGATCCGGAAACAAAACGAATAACGTGGCGTTTCGAAAACCCACCAATCCTTCGGGGATCCGAATCACATCCGTTTCATCGGCGTGAATCAATCCAAACCGGGTCGTGACGATGTTCACTTCCTGATCCTCCCGCGCCATCGGGCGGCCCAACGCTCTCGTTGAACCGATCCGACACGACTCGACACCCTCGGTGAATTCGACCCGACCATCGGGCCGAGGTTTCTCAATCTTCCGCCGCGATCCCGGAACGATTCGCCGATTCGTCGCGCTGCTGACGGTCCTTGGCGTGGGGCGATCGTCCGAAAGCCGGGGGATCGATCCGCGTTCCGCTTTCGAGCCCACCCGCCCGAGTTCCGAAGCGAATCAACCGAGCGATATATCGTCGCGCCGTCGCCGCCGGGCTCAGTCGGTTCGCGCCGAAATCACGCCCACGCGGCCGCTTCGGACGCCTGCGACGATCGCTCCGTTCGTAACGATCCGACGACGATCGACTCGTCCGTACCCGTTCGTTTTCGTTCATCCGCGGCATCGAGCCTCGTCGATCGCCAAGCATCGACCCGGTCCCGCGCCGTGCGCCGCACCGCCGAACTCGAGATCGCAAAAGCGAACTCAAAAAGCATGGAATTCGCGAAAGCGTGCCGGTAAACTATCTTGTCATCACGCTTGAGATACCGAATCGCCGACCTTCGAGCCGCCTCGGCGCCTCGCCCGCCGACCCGCCGGCGCCGCGATTCCAACCCAGACTCCATCGTATTATGAAAACGCGAACCAAATGTAACATATGTGGCCATGAACGCGACTTGGAACCAGGCGCCGAGCCTTGCCCGGGGTGTCTTTTGATGGTTTGCGTGGCGATGCATCCGTCGATCGATCTCGAAGAACTGATCGGCGATCGCCGCCGATTCGTCCTCGAAGCATCCTCGGAACATTCGGCCGAATTCGTACTCGATTCGTCGATTCTGGAATCCGATATGTCGTCATTCACGAACGTATCGCCCGTCGCTCCGCGGATCGCCGCGGACCAGGCGAACGACGCCGGTCCGACGCATCGTCATGAACACATGCAAGCGGGAGACGAAGCCCGAACGCGCGTCCTCGTCGCCGAAACCGTCGCGTTTTCGCTCGCGAATCGCGACGAAATCGAAACCTCGTTCTTCGCATCGCGAGCGCGCGAGGCGCCGATTCAGCCTACGTTTGTCATCGACGCGACCGAGAATCGGAACATAACCGACGCGATCGACGCCTCGAATCGGTCGGCGGATTCGACCCGTTCCGATTTCGCCGAATCGGTCGCGCGAATTTTAGGAAATTTACGCGCGCCTCGAATCGTCCTCAAAGATCCAAGCGACGAAAACCGCGAAGCCGACGGATCAATCGGATCGATCATTCAAAATGAACTTAGAGAATCGATCGAACTTTCGCATTACAAGGTCGAGGCGGAAATCGCCCGCGGCGGCATGGGCGTGATCTACCGCGTGCGCGATATCGATCTCAATCGCTCGCTCGCGATCAAAGTGCTTCATCAATCGCATCGCCATAAGCCTGAAATGATCTTAAGATTTATCGAAGAGGCGCAAATCGTCGGCCAGTTGCAGCATCCTGGAATCGTACCGGTGCACGAGGCGGGAGTCCTCGCCGACGGTCGTCCGTATTTCACGATGAAACTCGTGAAAGGACGGACTCTCGCCGATCTGCTCGCCGATCGTCCCAACCCCGCCGCCGACCTTCCCCGATTCCTGGCGATCTTCGATCAGATTTGCAGGACGATCGCTTACGCTCACTCTCGGGGCGTTATTCATCGCGACCTCAAACCCTCGAACGTCATGGCGGGCGCCTTCGGCGAGGTGCAGGTGATGGACTGGGGCCTCGCCAAAGTGTCCGAGAAAAAAATATCAGTTTGTCTTAACAATTTTATTAATCATAGCGACGACTTCGTTGAAATCAATAACTCCGAGATGCGAGAAGCGACCGCGACGATTCACGATTACGATCGAGCCGCGGCCGAGACCGTCGCCGAGGTGAGCCGAGTCGTCACCGCTCGGAGCGGAAAGACAGGTTCCAATTCGGGTTCGGGGTCGGGGTCGGGGTCGGGTTTCGAGTCGCGCGCGGGATCGATTTTGGGAACGCCCGTTTATATGGCGCCCGAGCAGGCGCGGGGCGAGGTGGAATCGCTCGATCCCCGCTGCGACGTCTTCGGCCTCGGCGGGATCTTATGCGTGATCCTCACGGGTCGACCGCCGCGCGGAGGGGGCTCGGCCGACGCCGTCGTCCAGGCCGCGCGAACCGACGAACTCGAGATCACGCGTAATCAAATTGAAACATGTGAATCCGATTCGGAAATTCGCGCACTCGCGCTCCGCTGTCTGGAATTCGATCCCGCCAAACGCCCCCGCGACGCCGCCGAGGTCGCCGAAGCGATCGGCGCATACCTTGAAGGCGCGCGCGAACGGCTACGCCTCTCGGAACTGGCGCGCGTGAAAGCCGAGGTCGAAGTCGCCGCCGAACGCCGAAGGCGACGACTCACCGCGGCGCTCGCCGTCGCGATCGGATCGATCGTCGTGATCCTCGGAACCGCGATGTTCTCGGCTCTCCAGGCGCGCTCGGCGCGGATCGAACGCGCGATCGATATCGAACGCCGCATGGCGACGACTCTCGATCGCGCCGCCCGGCTCTATCGCGAGGGACGTTCGGCCGAAGCCGAAGACTCGGTCGAGGCCGCGAGAACGCTGTTCACTGGAACGACTTCTCACATCAATGATACTTTAAAACAAAAGATCGCCGATTTCAAAATGCTCGGAGCGATCGACGCGGTTCGGTATCGACCGATCGAGGCGGGGGGAGGACGCGCGATCGCCGATCGGGCCGCTCGAGGCTACGCGAACGCTTTTCGTGATTACGGAGTCGACATCGATCGCGAAGATTTCGCCCGCCACGCCGAAAGGATCGCGCGCGGAGGAATTCGCTTCGAACTCGTCGCGGCGCTCGACGATTGGATTCGGCTTGAATCGAGCCGAAATCGCAGGAACAACATCGTCGCACTCGCCGATGCGATCGACCCCTCGCCCGCGAGCTTAACGTTTCGACTCCGAAGTGCGATCGAAAAACGCGATCGAACGGGACTCGTCGCACTCGCGTCGGACCCTCGAATCGCCGATTCTCCTCCCACAATCGTCAATCATCTCGCCGATACGCTCTTATCGGTGAAGGCCGAAACCGATGCGATCGCCTTGCTGCGAACCGCGACCGAGCGCCGGCAGGGAGATTTTTGGCTCCATATTGAACTCGCCGCGGCGCTCTTGATCGCCGATCGGCGAAAAGAAGACGCCGTCGAGGCCGAGAAACACGTCGCCGCGGCGCTCGCTCTCAGCCGGGGAAGCCCCAACGTCCATTTCTACCTGGGAACCGCGCTCCACAAAAACGGAAAATTCGATCGCGCCGCGACCTCGTTTCAAAACGCGATTCAACGTAAACCTGATTATGTGGAAGCTTATAACAATCTTGGAAACGCTCTCACCTCTCTCAAACAATATGAAAGCGCGATCAATAATTATCAAACCGCGATCAAGCTCAACCCGCGATACGCGCAAGCTTATCACAATATGGCCTGGGTTTATGAGGAACTCGAACGATACGAATCCGCGGTCGACGCTTACGAAAAAGCGATCGCGATCGAACCCGATTACGTCGAGGCGCGATGCAACCTGGGACGAATTTTTTACTTTTACCTCGGAGATTTTCGCCGCGCCGCCGACGAAATCGATCGCGGATTGAAACTTCTACCCAAAGATCACTATTTATATAACAACATGCTCCAAATCCGCAATTTATCGAATTCGATGGCGGAACACGAGCCCGCGTTCGCGGCGTATCGAGCGGGGACGTATCGGCCGACCGAAATCAAAGAGATCCTCGCGCTCGCGCGGCTCTGTTCATGGAGAAGCCGCAAGCTTTATTCCGCGGCGACCGATCTCTACAAACTCGCCTTTAAAGCCGATCCGGCTCTCGCCGAAAATCTCGATCTCGGCGATCGATACAACGCCGCGAGCGTCGCCGCGGCCGCGGGAACGGGGCTCGGCGCCGACGCTCAATCGCTCGCCGACGCCGACCGTCGCAAACTCCGCGAACAAGCCGTCGCCTGGCTCCGCGCCGATCTCAAACTGCGCGAACGCCAAATCGAACGTTCGCCCGACAAACGCGCTCAAATCCAAGCCGTCTTGAAATACTGGCTCAAAGATAAAAACCTCAACCGACTCCTCGACGCATCGGCGATCGCCGATCTCCCCGATGACGAACGAACTTCGCTCAAAGCCCTTCGGTCCGATCTCGATCGCCTCATTCAAGCGTGCGATCGACCCGCCGAATCGGTTTCACATTGATTATCGAGATTGAGTATGTATATCCTCATGATCTTTAATGGATGACTGACTTAACGTATATGCGAACTTACACGCTCCCTCTCGGCTGAAATCGCAAATTCCTCGCAATCGGCGCGACGCGCCGAATCGTCGCCGTCCGTTCATTTTCTCGGCCGATCTCGCAGAATCGGCGCGATCCCTCGCGATCCTTGTTCTATATTTCATTTCGTTCCCCCTCCTTCCAAGCCATTACGCCGTGACGGAACGACGATCATGAAACCCAAACGGAGACGACCGGCCCGCTTATTCCCACGACTCGAACCGCTCGAAGCGCGAACCGTCCCCACCACGCTTGTCGCGCTCATCGACACCGGTGTCGACCTCTCAAGCACGGCCGACGCACCCTATTACGACCTCGCCGCGGGATACAACGCCTTCACCCAACAAACGACCGCGCAAGGCGGAAATTCGGTCGTTCAAGACAACGGGTACACCCCTTCGGGAACGCTTGGACACTGGCACGGATCGACCGTCGCCGATAACATCGTCGCCGGAATTCAGGCCGCCGAAAGTCAACCCGGTGCGAGTTCGGCGAACGTCCAGATCATGCCGATCCGGGTCACCAATAGCGGCGGATACATCGATGATAGCGCTTTAATTCGTGGAATCTATTACGCCGTCAATCACGGCGCCGCCGCGATCAACCTCAGCGTCGCGTACACCTACGACCCCGTCGACACCACCCCCGGCGATCCCTACCAGGGTAAAACGCTCCAAGACGCGCTCGCCTACGCGCAGGCGAACAACGTCGTCGTCGTCACCGCGGCGGGCAACAACAGTTACAACATCGATACCCCCGGAGAGCCCGAAATCCTCTATCCCGCGGATTATCACACCCCCAATATGATCGTCGCGACCGCTGTCGATTCCCAGGGTAATCTAAGCCCCGTCGCCAACTGGGGAGACGTACACGTCGATCTCGGCGCCCCCACGCTCGGAAACAGCGGCGAAACGTCATACGCCGCGGGATACACGTCGGGTGTCGCCGCGGTCGTCGCCGCGCTCGATCCCGCTATGTCGGCGACACAAATCGTATCATATCTAGAAAAGTCCGCGTGGCCTTCTCCGTCGCTGCAAGGGCTGACGACGACGGGCGCCGTGATCAACCCGACGAACGCGATCCACGGAATCGTCGACCCCTACGCGCCCCTGGCGATCGACGCCGGCGGCCCCGCGGCCGGAAATTACGCGGCCGATACCGACGTGAGCGGAGGAGGCGTCTTTTCCACTTCCGCCGCGATCGACACTTCGAACGTCCTCAACCCCGCGCCCCAATCGGTGTATCAAACCGCTCGTTACGGCGCTTTCACATATACATTCCCAAATCTTAACCCGGCGACGACTTATCAGGTGTCGCTCCAGTTCGCCGAAACGTTCTACACCGGTCCCGGTCAACGCTTGTTTAACGTTTTAATCAACGGATCCGTCGTCCTTAATCAATTTGATATTTACGCGACCGCGGGGGGAATGAACAAAGCGATCGAAGAAAATTTTTCCGCGACGCCGAACGCTTCGGGCCAAATCGTCGTTCAGTTTTTCGGCAATTCGGCGCTCGCCGGAATCGAGCTCACCCCGTTCCCGGCTACTCCCGCGGGCCTTGTCGCATCCGCCGAATCGACGAGCCAAATCAACCTGACCTGGAACGCCGACCCCGCGGCGACGAACTTCGTGATCGATCGAAGCCCCAACGGAACGAGCGATTGGACCCAAATCGGAACGTCGACAACCAATTCGTTTACCGACACGGGTCTTCAAAACGGAACGTCCTATTATTACGAGGTCCAGGCGGTCGATTCGGCGGGCTCGTCGCCGTTCAGCACGATCACCTCGGCGACGACCAACCCGATCCT
Organism: Planctomycetota bacterium; assembly: GCA_021791715.1. Taxonomy (GTDB): domain Bacteria; phylum Planctomycetota; class Planctomycetia; order Isosphaerales; family Isosphaeraceae; genus JAKBCQ01. The sequence goes on from JAJYWB010000010.1 coordinate 47,188, forward strand.
GCCGATCCCCGACGCCTTTTCGCTGGGACAAGACGGAGCGACCCTCGCGAGCCTCTCGCCGCTCCCGGGAGGTAATGGATACCAGGATGTTCATGTGGTACTAAGCAATCTTGATCCGGCGCTCCCGATCGCGCGGGTCGTCGTCGATCGTCTGGGAGGAGGAGGGCTTTATCTCTCGAACGGAGCTCCGGGAACGTGGACGAGCGTCGTCGTTCGGAATGGATCGACGGGCGCTTATTCGACGACCGCCGATCTGTACTTCGAGCCCGATCGAACCGACGTCAATTATCCGTATCAATTCGACGTCTATTATCAAGGAATCAACACTCCCGTAACAACCTTCGCGAACGTCACCGCGACGGTGAATCTTCCCGCGCCTTCGAACCCAGTCGCGGACTCGCTCGGTCAAGACGGTCACGACGTCGCGTCGCTCTCGAACGTCCCTTATAGCACGGGATATCAAGATGTTCATATCGTGCTCGGAAACCTGACGCCCAATCTCGCGATCAGTCGTGTGGTGGTCGATCGATTGGGAGGCGGAGGGTTGTATCTTTCGACGGGCGCTCCGGGAACTTGGTCGACCGTCGTCGTCCGCTCGGGAGCTCCGGGGAATTACGCGAACTCCGCCGATTTGTATTTCGAGCCCGATCGAACCGACGTCAATTACCCATATCAGATTAGCGTTTATTATCAAGGATTGAGCGAACCGTTCACGACATTCGTCGACGTCACCGCGACGGGGTACCTTCCCGATCCCAAAACCCCCGTCGCGACTTCGCTCGGCCAAGACGGTTCCGATTTTGCCGGGCTGAGCGCCACGCCCGGCGCCGACGGATACCAGGATGTTCATATTCGGCTTACCGGTCTCGATCCGACACAAGCGATCGCACGGGTCGCGATCATTCGCGACGGCGGAACGATTCAATATCTTTCGACGGGCGCTCCGGGAACGTGGACCGCGGTGACGAACCGAGCGATCGCCGGACCGAGCACTTATTCGACCTTCGCCGACGTTTACTTCCAGCCCGCGATCGACGAGACGAACCAACTTTATTGGATCGATATCTATTATGTCGGTGATTCTTCGCCGGTCGTCGTTCCGGTCGTCGTTTCGGACGTCGCGAAACTCCCCGACGCGTGATCGACGCAAGATCGATTCTCCATGCAATCTTGGATATTCATATGAAGATCTTTAATTATCGATACACGTCCGACCCAATCGCCGCATGTATTTGTATTTGCATTCGGGAGGGCGAGGCGCCGTCCGAGCCGGCGTTTGTATTTGTATTTGCATTCGGAAGGACGAGGCGCCGACCGAGCCGTTATTTATTTATTTAAAACAAGAAAACCAAGACGGCTCACACGGCGGTTCGCTTTCCCCAAAGGGTTCGCCGGCCTGAAAGAATATTCTCATAAGACATTGATCCATTCAGTTGCGGCGATTCACGATCGATCTCACTTCGGCGCGGGTTTGGGATTGGGATCGGGCTTCGCCGTCGACGACGCTTTGAGCTTCTCCCTCCATTCGGCAGCCTTTTCGGGCTTGCCCCACGCTTCGTAAAGCGAAACGATCCGCGCCGCGGCTTCGGGAAGAGATATCTTCCCATCTAATGGAATCTTAGCCTCGAGAGCTATCATCCCCTCATATCCTTGAATCAAAAGAGGCTCGGCTTCTGCGAATTTATTTTGTCCGGAGAGCGCTCCTCCGAGAAGGTTCATAACGGAGTACCGGCCCCATTTCTGCGGGAATTTATTCTCAATGATCGATAATGATTCGCGTAGCAACGACTCGGCTTCGGCGTTCTTGTTTTCCCACAGCAGAACTCGCCCGAGACAGAGCAGTTCCGTCGCAAGCTTGTCATCGACTACCGGCTCGGATCGGCGAGTTTGAGCGAGAATCTCACGTCTTATCGTCTCGGCTTTCGACCACTGTTTATCGAATTCGTAACCCCAGGCGAGATTCGATCGAGCGTCAATCGTGAAGGAGTGATCGGGCCCGAGATCCGCCTCTAAAATCTTGAAATTCATCTCGTAGAGCTTGATCCCCTTGGCGATATTCCTATTGAACAAATAAGCTTTTGCCAATTGATTACGAGTTTCGAGCGTATCATAATCGCCGAGTCCGGATTCGGCCTCATATTGCGAAAGGCTCGTCTCGAACAGTGGAATCGCCTCCGCGAATCGGCCAGAATCGAAGAGGATCGACGCAAGCTGATTGCGCATGAATCTTGTAGTCTTATGATTTGCCCCATAAGTTTTCTCAAACTGGTTCATAATCGGATCAAGGAGAGCGATCGCCTCTTCGGTTCGCCCGGACCGTAGATATATTTTAGCGAGATTCCCGCGACATAAAATCGACGCCATATGGGTTAAACCATATCGCGATTCTATTTGTTTATGGATTTCTTTCATCATCAACGTCGACTTAGCGAGTTTTCCGACATCGGCGTAGGCGTCAACCAGAGCTAATCGAGCGGCGAACGTCTCGAGGCCGGCGGGTCCGAGAACGGACTCCCTCCCTGCTATAATCGTCTCAAGTTGAGGAATCGCCTCGACCGCCCGATCGGCCTCGATGTATGTTATCGCGAGAGTTTCTCGCATCGTCGACAACAAAGGATGGTTCGGCTGGACGAGTCGTCCCAACCGGCCGACGCTCTCTTCCATCAGAGCGACGGCTTCGATGACTCGCCCCGATTTTCGCAAAGCCCTCGCGACGCTCATACGATCGGCTATCGTCTGCATATGATCTTTGCCATAATTCTGCTCGGCTCGCGCGAGGTTAGCCTCGAGGAGCGGGATCGTTTCCTCCGCGCGACCGGCTTTTTCATAAGCCTGGATGAGATCGTCGCCGCGCTCGATCGTCTTGGGGTGATCGGCGCCGACTTTGCCCTTCGAGTCTTTATAGAGATTTTCTAACATTTTTATGGCCTTTGTATTTTTCCGCGCGTTCAGGTAAACGTGAGCGAGGATATAACGCAGCGACTCGGTTTCAGGATCTTCGACGCCGACCTTGGACTCATAATGCTTAAGAGTTCTTTCGTATAACGGAATCGCGTCATCGAATCGGCCGATCAGAGTAAACGTGGTTGCGAGAAACAGAACGTTATTTACGACGTCTTCGTGATCTGCGTCGAATTTCGCCTCGCGTCGCTTCAAATTCTTCATCGAAAGCGCGATCGCTTCGTCGTTTCGACCCCCGGCGAGATAAGCCGACGCGAGGTTATCGCCGAACTCAAGCGTTCTCGGATCGTCGACCCCTATCCATCTTTCACAATTTTTCAAAGACTCCTCGAGCAGTCGAATCGCTTCCACGACCCGACCCGATTCGCGATATAACGAAGCGAGCTCGAATGCGCATGAAAGCGTACCGATACTATCGCAGCCGTAGTAATATGATCTTTGTTTATAACTGGTCTCATACAGCGGTATCGCGTCGACCAAACGTCCTGAGCGACTGTAAACGTCGGCGAGAAGTTCTCGCACGCCGATCGTCGCTATACTTTCTTTCCCAATCTCGTTTTCAAATCGCTCGCACTTCATTTTGAGGATTCCAATCGCATCGCCGAATCGATTTGATTTTACATATGCTTCTATGATATATTTCATATATTCTAATGATTCATGACTACCTAGTCCTTGGCGATTTTCAAGCCGCTTGAGGTATTCATCCAAGATCCGAATCGACTCGGCGAAACGCCCTGAATCGATGTATGCGACGCCGAGCATGACCTTTAACTTCAACTCATCGGTTTCGTCATGGCCTAATTTATCTTCGACCATCTTGAGAGTCGTCTCGATGAACGGAATACCCTCGTTTATCCGACCCGACGCAAAATATGCCAATCCGAGATTGACACGATTGTTAATACAATCGCGGTGATCAGGTCCGAGTTTGGCCTCGCGTCGTTTGAGGTTGATTTCGAAGAGCGAAATCGCCTCGGGAGCTCGATTCGACAATCTCAATGTCGTCGCGAATTCGTCTCGAACTTTGAGACGAAGCGGGTGATCGAGTTCGAGCTTGGCCTCGCACTCTTTAACAGCCTTCTCCAAGATCGATAAAGCCTCGGTCAAGCGCCCAATTTCCGAGTACGCCGCCGCGAGGTTTACGCGAGAGTCGATCGTATCGAGATGGTGTGCGCCCAGCATCTTCTCGCGCTCGTTGCCGACATACTGGAGCAGGTCGATCGCTCGTCGTTTCATTCCAAAACTTAGATAAATACGTCCCATCTCGTTGAGAATCGCCGTCTTGATACGCTCATTCGAGGCGATTCGGTCTTCATTCTTCACCTTCACGTCGTTATTACGATCGCCAACCTTATCTTTTATATTTAAATTATCAACTGTGATTTTTTTCTTGTCTTGTTCGTTGATTTGATCGGCTCGATCGCGCACTTGTTGAAATGCTTCGATCGTCGCCCGGCTCCCGACATTCTCTCGGCCGAAATCGGGAGAAAAAGATTCCGCACCGATCGTTTCGTACCGCGCAGCGAGTATCGCCGCGGCGATCAAGAAAATACGTCCGCCGAACGCGTTCCAGCCCAATCGGTATGTTTTGTTACTCCGATTCGTCTGATTCGAATCGGCTTGTGAATTGTGTCGATTGTCGCTTGAAACACCGAGCTCGGCGTCGTCGAGCGAGGTCGGGTGATATTCGATCTCGTTGATACCGATTCGAAGGGCGCCGTCAATCGAAGCGTAATCGGAGTGTTCAGACGCGTTCCGAGAGGGATCGTCGCGGAAGTCGTAGGATTGTTTTCGAGGCCCGATCGAGAGATCGACCTGCGAGCTCGCGTGCTCGTCGCCGGATTGGATCGGATCGAGACCGGCCGTTAGATCGATGGATTCGATGATTTTGAGAGCGTGGTTGTCCGATACATGTTCGCTCATCGCCTTCTCCTCGTTCGAGATCGATTTGAGTTCCCACCTTAACATGCGAATTTGAGGATCCAGATGCGCAGCTTGCCGGTGAGATTTTTGAAAGTTTCTGGAACCGACGATCGCTTCGAATCGCGTTTTTTTCAAGCCGCGTGCATCGCCGATCCAAGCCGATCGGCGCGAGCAAGTCGCGGTCGACAAGCGAAACGAAGCGGTCAGGGACCGTCCGGATCGGTGGTCGGCGGCGATGCGCAACTATTCAAGCGTTTTCCATGGGACGAACGGGTGAGAGAAAGAGTTACGATCGCAACATCGCATTCATTGTGAATTATTATTGCATATTATGATCGTCTCCTATTCATTCTGGATCTCGAGTGCACGACGATGGAAGTGAAAGATCGGCCGCGGACGATTCACTTTGAAGCGGGTTTTGGATCGGCGTCGGGATTCGCCGCTCGAGAGGCTTTGAGCTTCTCCCTCCATTCGGCCGCTTTTTCCGGCTTTCCCCAGGCTTCGTAGAGCGAAACGATTCGCTCGGCAGCATTGACGATGAATTTCTGAGCATTCTCCGCAATTTTGGTTTCGCGAGCATTCAGCCCTAGATATCCTTGAATCAGAAGCGGCTCGGCTTCGGCGAATTTCTTTTGTCCGATTAGAGAATCGCCGAGCAGGCTCATCGTGCTGAACCGAGCCCAATCTTCGGGTTGATTCTTTTCTTGGATCGCCAGGCACTCGCGAAGGAACGGCTCGGCTTCGGCCGACTTTTTTTGCAGGAGCAAGTTATTGCCAAGAATCATCAAGGGGATGATGAGGGCGGGACTATCGTTTCGTAAACATCGGCGTTGACGCTCGAGAAAATCGCGGATGAGAGCATCGACTTTTTCTCGTTGTTTTATAGATTCGTATATATACGCAAATTTATCTAGGACATGTATCGTAAGGCGGTCGCCTGGACCGTACTTTGATTCATAGAGCTTGAGATTCGCTTCAAATAGCCGAATCGCGTCGTCGATTCGGCCGCCGACTCTATAAGCGTCTGCGAGATTGGTTCGAGTAATAAGGGTTTCTGAATGGTCGATTCCATTTTTTGTCTCTCGCTGCTTAAGCGTCGTTTCAAGGAGCGGGATCGCCGTATCAAATCGACCGTCTTCGATATAAGCGATAGCGAGGTTGTTTCGCGCGCTCAGCATAAGTTCGTGATCGGGTGCGAGCTTGGCGGTCAATCGATCCAAGGCCTTCTGATTCAAAGCGACGGCGTCTCTCTTACGACCTACCGATTGATAGAGTTTTACAAGATTATTGCGGCATGTCATCAAGATCGATTCATCGACGTTTTGATCGGCCTCGGAGCGATTGAGAACCATTTCATAAAGATACATTGCTTCGTTGGTTCTGCCGACACTTTTATACGAATTCGCAAGGGTGATTCTGCAAATGATCGTATCCGAACGATCGGGACCGATCTGAGTTTCCATTAAATTTAGGATTTTTTCATTCAATAAAACGGCTTCCGCGTTGCGTCCGGCGGTCAAATAGAGAGAACCGAGATCGACCCCGCATTTCCTCTTCAGAGGATGATCGATCCCGAGCTTGGTCTCGATTTGGTTGAGGATCGATTCGTAAAGTGATATCGCTTCTTCGGTTCGTTTCGCCACGCGATACGCCGATGCGAGATCGATACGGCAGGCGATCGTGTCGGGGTGGTCGAGACCAAGTTTAGATTCTCGACGATTGAGAATCCTTCGAAATTGTTCGATCGATTCGGCGTAGCGTCCAGCCTCCGCGTAAGCGCAAGCGAGGTTCTTCATGCATAATTGACTATTAGGATGGTCCGGTCCGAACTTGGATAAATGTAGTTTGACGTTCAACTCATGCATGACGACCGCATCGCCCGATCGTTTGGCGAAACGATAGGATTGAGCAAGGTTGTTCCGTGCTATTAAAATATTATTATTATCACTTCCAAGCGTTTTCTCGCATTGGTTCAGCAACTTCTCGTAAAGTGCGATCGCGTCGGCGAAGCGGAGCGCGGAATTGTAGTTCTCCGCGAGGTTTATGCGTCGCCTGATCGTATCGGGGTGATCGGGTCCGAGTTTTGCTTCGGTCATTTTGAAATTCGTTTCAAAAAGCTCGAATGCGACGGATTGTTTTCCCGCATCCATTTTGGCGCTTGCGAGATTGTCGCGAACAATTAATGTTTCGGGGTGATCGGCGCCGAGCTTGGAAATCATTTGATTTAGCGTCGACTCCAATAAGGCGACGGCTTCAGCGGTTCGATGCGCTTCTTTGTAAGACATTGCGAGATTTTTTCGAGTGTTTAATGTATCGGGATGGTCGAAACCTAAATCGGTCTCCATCCTCCTCAAGGTTTTTTCAAATAACTCGATCGCTTCGCCGAATCTACCCGATTTTCGAACGGCGTCGGCGAGATTCTTTCGCGGCTCAGGATTACCAGGGTGGTTTTTTCCATTTTTCTCCTCCAATCTCCCTGATTTGGATTCGCGAAGCGCGATCGCCTCGGAGTCGCGGCATAGCTTTGAATATGTCGTTATAAAATTACATTTAATCATGAGCGTACTGGGATGGTCTGGCCCGAACTTGTCTTCGATCCGTTTGAGATATGAATCTAAAAGAGATTCGGCCTTTTCGACGCGCCCTAGAGAAATATATACTGATGCAAGATTCATTAGATCTGTAAATGTTTCGGTGACGTCGGAACCGAAATTGGTCAGACTTCGTTCGGCGGTCTTCTCAAGTAGGGGAACGGCTTCGGCGTAGCGGCCCGCTAACTTATAGGCTTGACCAAGGAACCCGAGACCGACGAGATAATACGGATGGTCGACGCCAAGCTTGGATTCGGCGTATTTTAAGTTTTTCTCGAGAATGGAGATCGCCTCCAAATATCTGGCTGTGTCAATATACAATTTTGCCAGCATATTACGAGACAGGATCGTGTCGGGGTGGTCGAATCCGAGTTTCGCCTCGGACATCTTGAAATTTTTCTCGAATTGAGCTACGGCGTCCGTTAAACGACCGGCGGACTGGTAAACACATGCTAAATTGTGGTGACAAGCGAGAGTATCCGGGTGATACGGACCGAACCTCGCTTCCGTTCGTTTAAGCGTCGATTCGAGCATAGAGACGGCTTCGCCGATTCTTCCCGCCTGTTGATACTCCATGCCCAGATTGTTACGAATCGATAGAGATGTCGGATGGTCGGCCCCCATAGCCGCCTCTTCGCTTTTGAGAAGGGACTCGTGCAAGGCGATCGCTTCGGATAATCGTCCCGCTGACGCGTATGCGCGACCTAGACAGTTAATTGTTATTTTAATACTTGCATGCTTTGAACCGAGTACGACCTCTTGCCGTTTAAGAGCATCCTCAATGATTGTGATTGCTTCTTTAAACCGACCGGTATGATTATACGCCACGCCCAGACCCACTCGTCCGGTCAGCGTGTCGGGGTCGTCGCGACCAAGAATTTTCTCACTGTCTCTCGTTAATACTTCAAAACATGTAACCGCATTTTGATACATTCCCAATCCCAAGTACGATTTGCCCAATGCGGAAAGCAGCGCCAGCCTCACTTTGGGAGGGCCGTCGAAGCCCGCTTCGAGTTTTGCCCTCGCTCTGTCGAGAACGTCGACGACTTTGACGTACTTTCCGTCTTCCTTGGGGTCGGCCATGCTAAGCATCTCGACCATAAAATCACCGACTTTTCGGGCCTGCAACCGATCCTGCTCGGCTTGATCGCGGTCGCGTTCGGATCGTTTGAGCGCAGCGGCGGTTTCCGCCTGCGCCTTACGCGTGTCCGCAAGCGCACGAATCGTCTTTTGATTCGCTCTGGATAGATCCAAGGCGCGCGCGATCGCCTTTCGCTCGGCGTCGGTCGCTCGGAGCGCGAACCAAGTGCTCACCGCGACCCCGACGGCTAACAAAGCCGCGAAACCCGATACGACCGCGAGCAAACCCCGATTCTTCATCGCGAACTTCCGCATCTTGTAAGAGGTCGACGGCGGACCCGCCTCGACGGGCTCTTCATGCAAATAGCGTTCGATATCCCGCGCGAACGCGTTCGCGGTCTCGTATCGTCTCCTTCGATCCTTATCGAGCGCTTTCATCACGATCCAATCGATCTCGCCGCGCATCATTTTGGAAAGCTTGGCGGGATCGGTCCGGCGAGTCTCGGCGATCGGCCGCGCCGAATCGCCCGAATCGCTCACCCGCTTGCTCGGCCTGGGGGGATCCTCCTTGCGAATCCGCCGCAAAATCTCGTCCAACCCCGCACGCCTCAAACTCGACCTCTCAAGCGGAATCGTCCCCGTTAACAGCTCGTATAAAAGCACACCCAACGAATAAATATCGCTGCGCGTATCGATATCGATCCTTCCCGCCTCGGCCTGCTCGGGGCTCATGTATTCCAACGTGCCGACGACTGCGCCGTAACGCGTGCACAAAGTTTTTTCGGTCAGGGATTGATCGACGGCCTTGGCCACGCCGAAATCGATCACTTTCGCGACGTGCTTTCCGTCCTGCACCTCGACCAACACGTTCGACGGCTTAATATCACGATGAATGATTCCCTTTTGATGCGCGTGCTGGATCGCGTGACAGACCGAGATGAAGAGTTCGAGACGCTCTTTGGGAGTCAGTCGACCGGAATCGCAATATTCGGTGATCGGCTTCCCTTTAACGAGTTCCATGACGAAATACGGGCGTCCCGTCTCGGTGGCTCCGGCGTCGAAAACGCGCGCGATGTTCTGATGATCCATCATCGCGAGCGCCTGGCGTTCGGCCTCGAACCGCGCGACGACTTGCCCCGTGTCGATTCCCGCTTTCATGATTTTGAGCGCAACCTTGCGACGGACGGGCTTATCCTGCTCGGCCATGAAGACCTTCCCCATGGCCCCCTCGCCGATTAGTTCGAGTAATCGATAAGGCCCGATACGACTTCCGGGACCTTCGAGAATCGTTTGATTTCCGTTCAAATCGACGGTCATACCGCCGTCGGAGAACGACGACATGTTCTCCGATGAAGAATCCCCCTCCGTGACGATCATGTCGCATGACGAGAAATCCCCCTCCATACCGATCGCCGAATCGACGACACATTCGTTAAAACATGAATCAATTGAAAAAGTGCTTTCATTCGTATTGAAGTCGCAATCGTCTTCGAGAGCCGCGGCGAAGACGAGTTCGTTAAGGAAATCGCCGGCTTTCTCGTACGACCTGAGGAGCGCTTCTACTCGGCGACGGAGCGAATCGTCGCCCGAGCACTCACGATCGAGATATGCCGACCGCTCCTCGGAATCGACGATGTTAATCGCGTTGATGAAGAGTTCGCGTTCGTTCATCGTGATGTCCCGGTTCGAGATGAAAACAACGTCTCGATTGGTTGTGCGAGATTCGGTTTCGAATCGCGCGGCGAATGGCGAAACTTTTGGGAGATTTCCCGGATGCGATATCGCGAAAGAATCCTTACAAATCGTTCGCGTCGAGCTCGGTGTAGAGCCAAGCGCGCGCGTAAGCCCAGAGAGAATCGGCGGTTCGGCTTGAAACTCCGAGCGCCGCCGCAGCTTCTTTCAGGGTTAATCCGGCGAAAAAGCGAAGATTGACGATCTCGGCGGCTTTCGGATCGAGTTCGCCGAGACGATCGAGCGCCTCGTCGAGCGCGAGCAGATCGTAAGGCGATTCGGGAGACGCGATCGACATTTGATCGAAGTATCGACGATCGAGACCGCCTCCGTGTTTGACCGTTTGTTTGCGGCGGGCGTTTTCGACGAGGATTCGCCTCATCGCCTTGGCCGCGGCTCCGTAGAAATGGCCTCGTCCGTTCCAACGCGGATCGTCGCACGCGCCGACGAGTCTGAGATAAGCCTCGTGAACGAGAGCCGTGGCGCAAAGAGTCTGTCCGGGTCGTTCGTTGCGCATCATCTTCCCGGCTAGAGCCTTAAGCTCGTCGTAAACGAGCGGCAGAAGCTCTCCGGCGGCGCGACGGTCGCCGCGATCGATCGCGTTCAGAAGCCTTGTCACCTCGTTCATGTTATCAATGATATCAGACGGGTGATACCCTTGCAATATCCCGATTCAATAAACCGGTTGATTCAACCTAAGTGTTTGAAATCAAATGAGTTTGATGAAATTCGGATCGAGTGAACTCGCCTCGGAAAATCGATCGAGTGCGCTCCGTGACGAGCCTTTGAGCCTGGCGATTCGTCCGATTCGATCGCGACCTAAAACGACGACGTGTCCCGACCCGATCGTTTGGTGTAAAGTGGATCGGCGGAATAGGAATCGAGGCGATTCCGTTCCGTGAAACCTTAATGATCGAGCACCCTGGGATTTAATCACGCCATGTCCGTCGCGACCTCTCCCGCATCGAAATCCACGCTGTTCCAAGAGCTCGCCCGGATCGTCGGCGCCGAGGGGGTGATCGAACACCGGGACGAACTGCTTGTTTACGAATGCGATGGATACGTGATCGAAAAGAGCCTTCCCGACGTCGTCGTGTTTCCGACGACGACCGAGCAGGTTGTGGCGATCGTCAAGCTTTGCGGCCGGCTCGGCGTGCCGTTCGTGCCTCGAGGCGCGGGGACGAGTCTCGCGGGAGGGACGCTCGCGGTCGGCGGAGGGGTGATGATTTGTCTCACGCGGATGAAGCGAATCGTCGAGATCAACCTCGCCGACGGCTACGCGATCGTCGAGCCCGGAGTCGTCAACGTGTGGCTGACTCGGGCGCTCGCGGGAAGCGGGTTCCATTACGCCCCCGATCCTTCAAGCCAAACCGCGTGCACGATCGGCGGAAACGTCGGCACGAACTCGGGAGGCCCTCATACGCTCAAATATGGTGTTACGGTTAACCATGTTTTGGGAGTTGAACTCGTCCTTCCCGACGGATCGATCGTTCGGACCGGAGGAGTGACCGAAGACGACCCCGGTTACGATTTGACGGGGTTGATCGTGGGTAACGAGGGGACTTTCGGGATCGTCACGCGGGCGACCGTGGCGCTGACCCGCGACCCCGAGGCTGGGCGGACGTTGCTGGGGGTTTTCGCCGACGTTGAATCGGCGACCGAGACCGTCAGCGACATCATCGCAGCGGGTATCGTTCCCGCGGCGCTCGAGATGCTCGATCAACCGATGATTCAGGCGATCGAGCAGGCGTTTCATCTCGGCTTCCCCGTCGACGCGGGGGCTCTGTTATTGATCGAAGTCGACGGTCTCGACGTCGGCCTCGATAACCAGGCCGAGGCGATCGCCGAGATCACCAAAAAGCGGGGAGGATCGGTTCAAAAAGCGATCGCGTGGCGAACCCGCAAAGAACCCGAATACGTCGCGGTGTGGAAGGCTCGCAAATCGGCGTTCGGCGCGATCGGCCGATTGAGCCCCACGTTTTGCACCCAGGACGGAGTCGTCCCGCGCACAAAGCTTCCTCACATTTTAAGGGTGATCACGCAGATTGGTCTAAAATATGATATTAAGATCGCCAACGTGTTTCACGCTGGGGACGGGAACATTCACCCGATTCTTTTGTTCGACGAGCGCGACGAGGAGCAGGTGAAGCGTGTTTTGAAGGCGAGCCATGAGATTTTGGAGGAGTGCATCGCGGTCGGCGGCAGCGTGACGGGGGAGCATGGAATCGGCGTGGAGAAGATGGAGTTCATGCCGCTTTTGTTTTCTCCCGCGGACATCGCGGCGATGATCGCGGTTCGAGCGGTGTTCAATCCCGAGGGGCGCTGCAGTCCCTCGAAGATGCTGCCGACGGGAGCGGGGTGCGTCGAGCGCAAAACGCCCGGCCGAATGGCTTCGGCTTAAGCCGCGGCCGGCGACGGTCGCGAATCGCTCATAATTCGTTATAATTACGTAAATATTAACTGACGTTATCAAGGTTTTAGGATTGATCGATGAATTGGCCGGAAAACGAAGCGGGGGGATTTTTGGGTCGCGGTCGGTACGCTTTGGCGACGGATCGTCCCGAGAGCGTCGACGCGTTGCGCGGGGTGGTGATCGAGCGGACGGCGCGGGGCGAGGCGATTTATCCGCAAGGGGGGAGAACGGCGCTCGATTACGGGGGGGTTCCGGGGCTTCCCGGCGTCGCGATCGACACGCGATCGCTCAATCGCGTGATTGATTATCCCGCGGCCGATATGACGGTGACGCTCGAGGCTGGGATGACTCTCGCCGAATTGCGGCGGGTTTTGGCGGAGCGAGGCCAGCGGTTGCCGCTCGACGCTCCCGAGGGGGATCGCGCGACGTTGGGGGGGATTTTCGCGACGAACGCGAGCGGGCCGAGGCGATTCGGCTGGGGTCGACCGCGTGATTGGATCATCGGAGTCGGTTTTGTGACCGCGGCGGGGGAATTGGTGAAGGGGGGCGGGCGCGTCGTCAAAAACGTGGCCGGCTATGATTTTCCAAGGTTGTTGACGGGATCGATGGGAACGCTTGGAATTATCGTTCAGCTTACGCTCAAGACGAGGCCGATCGCCGAATCGACCGCGATCGTTTGGGCATCGTTCGATCGGGGCGACGACGCTCGCGAGGCGTTGGCGAGGCTGACGACTTCGGCGACACGACCGACCGCGATCGAGCTTTTGAATCGTCCCGCGGCGACCGCGATCGGCGAGCCCTCGGGCCTTCCCGCGGCCGAGTGGACGATCGCGATCGGCTTTGAGGGAGCGCGGGAGACGGTCGCGTGGCAAACCGAGCGTTTGGCGAAAGAGCTGAACGCGCGTGATTGTCGTTCGCTCGAAGCGGATTCGGCCGAAGCGTTATGGTCGAGACTGGTGGAGGATTCGGCGGCGAAGCGATCCGATTATGAACAGGTGTCGATCGTTGTGAACGCGCGGCGGTCGGCGGTCGTCGGTTTGGCTTTGAAGCTCGATTCTTCGGTTTGGGGCGTTCAGGCTCATGCCGGCAACGGGATTATCAGGGCGAAGACGTTGCGTTCGGAGGAGCCTTCGGCGATTGAAGCCGCGGTGAGTGAGCTTCGTCGCGCGGCGGTTGAGGCGGGGGGCAATTTGATCGTATCGGGGCGTCCCGAGGGTCGTTATGAGGGATTACCGATCTGGGGCGAACCCAGGGACGATTGGGCGATCGCGAGGCGGATCAAGGAGGCGTTCGATCCGCGCGGGTTGATGAATCCGGGTCGATTTGTCGGCGGGATTTAGCGTTTGCGAATCGCTTGTTCGATGGTGGAAAAAGGCGTCTGAATTCATTATAGTGTCGCGAGAATCGCGTTTTTCCAGTTCAAAATCCATTCGACGACGACGTGAGAGGTTTTGGGGCGAATGAATCTTGAGATTGCGGATCATCCCGTCGCTTCGTCGGCCGACCGACACGAGCTAATTGAACGGATCGAGAGCCACATTGGGTCGGTCGTTCTCGGCAAGCCCGAGGTGATTCGGCTGGCGTTGATCGCGTTTTTGGCCGAGGGCCATATTTTAATTGAAGACGTTCCAGGGGTCGGCAAAACGCTCTTGGCTCGAGCTTTCGCGGCGAGCGTCGACGGATCGTTTCGGCGGATTCAATTCACTCCCGATTTGCTCCCTTCGGACATCATGGGGTCGAGCGTTTATAACTCGACGACGGGGGAGTTCGTTTTCAAGCCCGGTCCGTTGTTCGCGAACGTGATTTTGGCCGACGAGATCAACCGCACGACGCCTCGAACGCAAAGCGCGCTGCTCGAGGCGATGAGCGACAGCCAGGTTTCGGTCGACGGCAGAACGTACCCGTTGCCTTCGCCGTTTTTGGTTCTGGCGACCCAGAATCCATACGAATTTGAAGGAACATATGTTCTACCAGAAAGCCAACTTGATCGGTTTATGATTCGGATTCGGATGGGTTATCCGGTGCGATCCGAGGAGCGTCGGGTTTTATCGAGCCATCGCGACGGCGAGCCGGTGGCGCTTTTGCGGCCGATCGTTTCGTCGGAGGACGTGTTGCGATTGCAGCAGGCGGTTCGCCACGTTCGGGTCGACGAATCGATCGCGGATTATCTGCTCGATCTGGTTCACGCGACGCGTGAGCACGAGGATTTGCACGTGGGGGTGAGCACGCGTGGAGCTCTCACACTATACAGAGCGGCGCAGAGCATGGCGCTTGTTTCCAGGCGTGATTATGTGATCCCGGACGACATCAAGACGCTCGCGGCGCCGATTTTGGCGCATCGGATCGTGGGCAAGTCGTTTTTGCAGGCGGGGGAGTTCAGTTCGTCGGAGGCGATCATTCGCGATATCGTCGATCGGCTTCGTGTTCCTTCGTGATCGAACGAAATGCGGTCGAACGCGGATCGAGGCGTTTCGTTAGGCCGATTCGATTAACCGTTTGTTCGTCACGACGACACTTAACATTTAAGAGTTTGATTCATGTCATTCACCCGTCGCGGCGATCGGAACGACGCGAGCAAGCCCGGCCACGCCGGCCGGAAGGAGCGATTGAGCGTTACGCGCGAAGGATTTGGATATATCGGCATGTGGGTGATTTTGGTTGCGGTCGGGCTTTATCATCAGTTGAATTTGGTGATGTTGGTGGCGGGGATGGCGGCGGGTCCGTTTTTGGCGTCGTGGATATTAAGCGCGAACATGATTCGAAAGCTTAAACCGAGGCGGCGCACGCCTCCGTTCGTTTTCGCGGGCGATCCGTTGGCGATTGAATACACGGTTGAGAACGCTCGTCGGGGAGACGCTTCGGCGATTGTGATTCGCGATCGGATCGACCCGGTCGATTCGACGATTCCGGGAGCGGCGTCGATTGCGATCGAGCTCTTTTTCGCGCGGATTCCGGGACGTTCGGCGGAATGGCTGCGATATAGTACGACGCCTCCCGCGCGGGGGAAGTATCGATTAAAATCGATGGATTTATTGACTCGACGTCCGTTCGGTTTGATCGAGCGGCGGGTGAGGCTCGCCGATCCCGGCGAGTTGGTCGTTTACCCGAGCGTCGGCAGGCTGAAGCGACGCTGGCGGCTGCTGCAAAAGGAGTCGACTCAAACGAGGCGGGGGCCTCGTCATGATCGGAGCAACCAGCAGCAGGAATATCACGGGCTTCGCGATTATCGACCCGACGACAGTCCGCGTTGGGTGCATTGGAGGACGTCGGCGCGGCTGGGTCGATTGATGGTGAAAGAGTTTGAGCAGCAGCACGACCAGGATTTGGTGCTTTTGCTCGATCCTTGGCTGCCGAAAAGTCATGTGGGGGGGGAGCATCGCGAGGCGGTTGAAACGTTGATTCGCTTCGCTGCGACGGTTTGTTTGGAGACGTGTCGGAGTCAGGGTCGAAGGATCGTTCTCGGTTGGACGGGGGCGGCGGCGGGGATGAAACAGGGGCCCGCGTCGGTGAAGCTGTTGCACGGGTTGCTCGAGCGGCTGGCGACCTTGCGGGGATCGAGCCTTGGACAATTATCGGCGTTATTCGACATGTTGCCGCCGCCGACGATTCGCGATTCGATGATGATCGTGGTATCGACGCGTCCCGTGAACCTGGTCGAGGAATCGGAGCGGTCGTCGCGGCTGATCGGCGTGGCGGGGCGGAGCGTGCTCGCGCGGATTCGCGTTCTCGACGTTTCGCACGGCGGTTTGAAGGCGTATTTCGAGGACGACCCCGATTCGGCGAGTATGAATTCGGATATGTGGGTTGATCAATCCGATAAAAGACGTCGGGACGGCGAACTTCCCGAGATCGATCCGCTCGATTCGGTTTCGGCGACGATCGAGGCCGATCGGTCGATCGCGGCGGATCGGTCGAGCGACGGTCGCGGAGCGGCGACGCCATGAAATTTACGATTATTTATCGATTAAGCTTATATTTGATGCTCACGTTGGCGGTTCTTTCGTACAGCGTCGACGCGACGGGGGACGAATCGATCGCGATGCTTTATCCCGCGGCTTCGGCGTTCGCGGGGATCGTCGCGGCTCTGACGGTCGATCGCTCGCCGCGGCTCGCGCTTTCGTCGCGTGCGGGGGATCGGCTCGGCCTGGGATCGATCGCGCTCGCGCTCGTCGAGTATTCGATCAATCCCAACTTGCTTTTGCTTTCGCTGGCGCACTGGCTTTTTTATCTTCAGATTATCAAGATATTTCAGCAAAAATCGATTCAGAACGATTGGATGCTGATGGGGCTTTCGACGGCGCAGTTGCTGGTGGGGGTGGTGGGAAGCCAGAGCGACGCGGTCGGGCTGATCATGTCGGCGTGGGCGGCGACTTCGATCTGGGTTCTCGGGCTGTTTCAGTTGGATCGCGAGGCGATCCGTCGCGCCGCGGACCCCGCGGTATCGCACGTCGCTCCGGCGTTTCAGCCGCGAACTTGTTATGAAAAACTTATAACATTTCGATTTTTTCTAGCGGGAGCGGGGATCGTCTTGACGACGTTGGCGACGGGGGGGCTTTTTTTCTGGATTTTGCCGAGGCGGTCGGGAGAGCCGAACCAGGCGACGACGCACGCCGCGGCGACGCACCTGACGGGTTTCGATCAGACGATTCGTCTTGGGCAGATGAGCGAAATTCTTGAGAGCGAGCGAATCGTGATGACGGTCGAGCTGCTCGACGAGGGGGATCGTCCCGTCACCGAGATCGTCGAGCCTTACTGGCGCGGGATCACGATGACTCGATACGACGGAGGCTCGTGGAAGCGCCACGATCCCAAGGCGAATCGGGGCGATTTCGGCGACGACCAGCTTGAACTTTTTGAGGAGGCGACCGACGGATCGGTTGAATCGCTCGGTTCCGATCATTCTTTCCCGTCGTACATCAGGCAATTGATAACGCTTGAACCGACCGATAACGACACGCTCTTCGCGCTTCGCCCGATCGTCGATTACGCGGCCAAAAGCCACTCTCAGGCGATCATGATGAACGGTTTGGACGGGACGCTTTTTCGCGAAGGTCCTTTCAACACGCGTTACGTTTATGAGGTGAAATCGAAACGGAACAATTCGAATCGGCAAGAGGACGAACGATATCCGTCGCGTCGCGAACTCGCCGAAATGCGAACGCTGAACACCGCGCTGAAAGACGAACTCGCCGAGATCGCCAAGGCGATCGTTTCTTCAATCCCTCCCGATCATATCGAGGAACGCGCACGCGCGGTCGAACGTTACCTCCGTGATTCAGGCCGATATTTTTATTCGTTAAAATCAACCGGAGGCGATCGGCGGATCGATCCCAATCTCGATTTTTTGATCAATCGACGCGAGGGCCATTGCGCGTATTTCGCGAGTTCGCTGGCGCTATTGTTGCGATCGATCGGGATTCATACTCGGCTCGTCAACGGCTTTAAAGGAGGCGATTGGGACGAGATCGGCCGCGTGCTTTACGTACGGGGCAAGCACGCGCACAGTTGGGTCGAGGCGCTTGTCGGACGCGGCGAGAATCGCGAACCGATCTGGATCACGCTCGATCCGACCCCCGCCTCGCAGCGTGCTCGGACGGTCGCGAACGTCGGCGGAATGTCCGAGTTCTTCCGTCCCGCGGCCGATTTTCTCCGTACACTCTGGTCGTTTTATATCGTCACGTTCGATTCCGATCGCCAAAATCGGCTGATTTATCAGCCCCTTTTAAATTTATGGCGCGAGGCGAGCAGCGGATTCCTGGCGATCTGGGAAGTGCTTAAGAACGTATCGAAGGGACGCTTTCAGGCGAAAGATTTGAGCGCGTTTTTCAGCTTTCGCGGCTTCATCGTTTCATTCGTCGTCTTGCTCGTTCTCGTTTTGGCGACAACCGCGATCGCGCGGCTCGTCGGTCGCCTGATCCGCGCCGTGCGGGGCGAGGAAATCGATCAATCTCCACTGGCCAAAGGCGCGCACTTTTATCGTCGCATGATGATGCTTTTAAACCGTATCGGTCTCGAGAAGCCCGATTGCGAAACCCCGCTCGAATTCGCGCGGCGGGCGCGACGATCGCTGGCGAACGCGGGGGACGACGACGAAATCGCCCAAATCCCCGAGGAGATCGTCGACGCGTATTACGACAACCGCTTCGGCCGTCGCGAACTCGACGACGCCGAACTTGAAGGCCTCGAGGCGAGTTTATCGAGGCTCGAAGCCAAACTGATCGAGACGGCGCGGTGATCCCGCGGCGCGATCGGCCGCGGCCTAAAACTCGGCCGAACCGTCAAAGATCCATCGATCAACACATGAAATATTTTTTGTTGAATCGGCTTCGACCCTCGCCTCGGTCGGATGAAATTTTCAAGCTGTTATTATTATCGAATCTTCGATCTCACGACGATTCGAAAACGGACGTTATCCTTGAGGTTATTTGGAAAGCGATCGCCATGAAAGTCGGACTCGTCGGTTTTACCGCGGTGGGGAAGAGCACGTTGTTCGAACTGATGACCGGGGCTCGGCCGGACCCCTCCAAAGTTCATTCGGGCCAGCTCGCGATGGCGACGCTCTCGGACCCTCGCCTCGATTTCCTCGCCAAGCTTCATCGACCCAAAAAAATCACCCCCGCGGCGGTCGAAATCCTTGACACGCCGGGTTTGCTGCGCGGAACTCACGGAGATAATCCCCAGCGGCTCGCGCTCATTCGCGAGGCCGACGCGTTCCTGATCGTCCTCGACGGGTTCTCGTCGGGTTCGGACCCGGCGGAAGCTCTCGACGCGTTCCAGGAGGAACTCCTCTTCGCCGACCTGGGAGTCGTCACCAACCGCGCCGAGCGGCTCGAGGCGAGCGTCAAAAAACCCCGCCCCGATCGCGATGCGCAACTTAAAGAACTCGAAACCGTCAAAAAGGTGCTTAAAGCGCTCGAATCATCCACACCTATTTCAGACCTGGATCTGACCGCCGAAGAGAAAAAGCCGATGCGATCGTTCGGTCTCCTCACCGATAAGCCGCGGGTCGTCGTCGTCAACGAGATTCAGGGAAACCCGCTCCCCAAGGCTCTCGTCGCCAAGGCGCCGGGGGCGATCGCGATCGACGCCAAGCTCGAACTCGAACTCGCCCAGCTCGCCCCCGACGAACGTAAGGCGTTCGGCGAGGAGATGGGGATCGGCGAGCTGGGCAAAGACCGCGTGATCCGAGCGGCGTACGACGCCGCGGGGATCATCACGTTCTTCACGGCGGGTGAGCCCGAGGTTCGCGGCTGGAACGTCGAACGTGGAGGAACCGCGGTCGACGCCGCCGGCAAAATCCACACCGATCTCGCCCGCGGCTTTATTCGCGCCGAAGTGACCCCCTTCGACGAATTGTTCCAGGCGGGGAGCGTTCGCGAAGCCAAGGCGCGCAATTTTCCCAAGCTTGAAGGGAAAGATTATATCGTCAAAGACGGCGACGTCATGTTCTTCCGATCGAGCGTTTGAAATCCTTGAACGCCTGCGGATCGATGAACGATTCCGATCGCCCGACGAGCGGACGCCCGATCTGGAACGAAGCCCGGATCGGAGTCGCTTTTTATAATCAAACGTGTGTTCTTAAAGTATCTATATCAAGGAGTTCGAAGAATCAATCCCGCTTCGATCGGATCGTCGGGCGAGTTTAAAACGTCGCGATTGGCGCGCCAAAGCGAATAGACCGCGGATTTCGTCCCGTAAACCCGCTCGGCGACGTCTGCGAGCGATTCCCCAACCTTCGTTTTGGTGAAAGCCCCCCGAGCCGCGGCGAATCGCGACGAGGCGTTGCGGCTTGATCGATCCTCGTTCGCTCCAACAGGGGCGGAGACTCGCGACGAAGCGTTGCGGCTCGATCGATCCTCGTTCGTTCCAACAGGGGCGGAGACTCGCGACGAAGTGATTCGGCTCGATCGATCCTCGTTCGTTCCAACAGGGGCGGAGACTCGCGACAACGCGTTGCGGCTTGATCGATCCTCGTCCGTTCCAAGAGGGGCGGAGACTCGCGACGACGCGTTGCGGCTTGATCGATCCTCGTCCGTTCCAAGAGGATTGGGCGCGACGCGTCGCGATGCGTTCGTCTCTCCGATCCCGACGTCTTTGGTTGACCGATCTTCACGCGAAGGAACGCTCGCTCGGGGACGAACGGGAATGTCGCTTTTAGATCTTATTTTTTCATGATGATTCGAATCGATCGGTTCGTCGAGTGGAACGGGATCGGGCGAGGTGAACGCGAATTGTGGATTCGAAACGTCGGAATCGGATTGATCCGAACCGCGATCCTCGGCGAGATTCGGGCGTGTTTCGTCGAACATTTTCGGATCGTCGCCGCGATATAATGTCGAGGCTCGCGTCCCGGCGTGCTCATCGAAGAAGTCGGATCGCGGGGATCGATCGGCTCGATCGTCGTCGAAATCGGATCTTGGGGATCGATCGGCGTGATCGTCGCCGAAATCGGATCTTGGGGATCGATCGGCGGCGTCCGTCTTCGCAACATTGGATTTTTTGACGACCGCACGCCGCCCGATCGCCGTCGCCGGCGGACGAGCGGGGCGATAAAAGACGATCGCGGCCGCGGCGACGATCAAAAAGCTAAGGACGCAGCTTAGCCCCATGCTCGATTTCATGGGCCGGCTCCCGAATCATGTTGCGAATTCAATTGGCCTTAATCATTTCAATCGGCATTCCCCCGGCGAGTCTTGAAGGAACTCGATCAAAATTCCCGGATAACGCTTGAAGCGATCGAACGCATAAGCGCAAAGCCTCGCTAATATCATCAACCCGATGCATTCGGATCGACCGCTTGTGGAATCATCCGCGAAAGCGTTTCGAGCCGATCGGCGTCGGCGGCGACCTTATCGGTTCGGATTCGGACGATCCGAGGGAATCGAACCGCGATCCCCGATTTATGTCGCGGCGAACGACGAATCCCCTCGAACGCGAGTTCGAATACGAGCTCGGGCTTGATCGTCCGAACGGGACCGAATTTCTCAACCATATTGTTACGTATAAATCTATCAATTAGTTGTATTTCGTCGTCGGTCAAACCCGAATACGCCTGCGCAATCGGGACGAGGGCGTCGTCTTTCCAAACGCCGAAGGTGTAATCGGTATAAAGCCCTGCGCGTTTGCCGTGGCCGCGGCGTGCGGCGATCAAAACGGCGTCGACGACGAGCGGGTCTACCTTCCACTTCCACCAATCGCCCCGTTTGCGACCGACTCGATACGGCGATCCCGAGCGTTTCAGCATCAACCCCTCGGCGCCGATCGATCGCGCCCGGTCGCGCTCGTCGGCGAGCGCCCTCCAGGAATCGGCCTCTATAATTTCTGATATTATTATTCGATCACGCTGCAACCAGGAAAGATTCGAGCGGGTTTCTTTAAGAAGTTCGCGGCGGGATTCGAATCCACGATCGCGAATATCGATACCGTTGAATTCGAGCATGTCGTAAGCGATCAGGATCACGGGGATTTCGGCGAGGAGCTTCTTGCCGGGTTTCAATCGTCCGATTCGTTTTTGAAGAGAATCGAATCCAAGCGGGCGATCGTCGCGCCACGCGAGTATCTCTCCGTCGATCACGGTTCCGTTCGGCAGAGCCGCAACGACTTCGGCGAGTTCGGGATAACGGTCGTCGACGAGTTCCTCGCCTCGAGTCCAGATGAACGATCGCCCCGATCGTTTAATGACCTGAGCGCGAATCCCGTCCCATTTCCATTCGGCGCGCCAACCGGCGATCGATCCCAGATCTTCGGGCGATCCTTCGACCGGATACGCGAGACAAAACGGATAAGGCCTGCCGACGTCGGCGTCGCTTTCGTCGCCGGCGATCAACGACCGATAAAACTCGGGAGTCGGATTCCAATCTCCCATGAGCCGATGTGCGATCGTCGCCTCTTCGATTCCGCTCGCACGCGCCAGCGCTCGTTCGACCAGACGTTGCGAAACGCCGACGCGAAATCCACCTGTGATCAACTTATTCCAAACAAAACGTTGCGATCGATCGAGTTCGTTCCAGGCGTCTATCAACATCGTTCGCCGATTCGATTCGTCGGCTTCACGCAAGGGGATCAGCGTGTGTTCGATCCAATCGGTCAGCGATCTTGTTTGCGAGCGATTGTCCAAAGAATCGGCGAGCAAGAGGGCGATCGTCTCGGCGACGTCGCCGACCGCGTCGTAACACTCGGCGAAGAGCCAATCGGGAACGCCCGCCTCGGCCGCGGCCCACGCCCTCAATCGCGGCGCGTCGACGACTCTTTTGAGCTTACGCCCGATCAAATAATAAACCGCCCACGCGGCGTCCTCGGCGCTCGCCGTCTCAAAATAGCGAACGAGCGCTTCGACCTTCTCGTTCGTTTTGGTCGTCGAATCGACCTGTAAATAAAGATCCGTAAACGCTTTCATTCAAGTAATCCCGCATCTTCATTGCGAACGACGGACCGCGACGATTCGATATCGGTCGATCCGTTCTCGCCGTCGATCGTGTCCGACGAGGTAAGAGTTGAAACCGCGGCCGCGGCGTTGTCGCTTAAGGAATCGTCGTCGGTCGAATCGATTCGTTCGCCTTCAAAGCGTGTGGAAACGATTTTGGCGTCGATCCCGCGCTCGAGGAGGAGCCTCGCCACGACCGCCGAATAGCCGTGCGTCACCCAAACCTCGCTCGCCCCGGTCGCTTCGATCGCTCCCAATAATCCAGGCCAATCGGCGTGATCCGAGATCACAAATCCACGATCGACGCCGCGGCGTCGGCGAGTCCCGCGGATCGTCATCCAACCCGAGGCGACCGCGGTTGAAACCTCGCCGAACCGCCTCGCCCAAGGCGATCCCCAGGCCGAGGGGGGCGCGACGATCAAAGCTTTTGACCAATCAAAACCTTTTGATGCGGACTGAACCGTGGCGATCTCGGGAAGCTCGACTCCCGCCGAGCGATATGCGCGATTCATCGCCTCGACCGCTCCGTGCGCGAAGATCGGGCCGATCGAACGGTCGACGCTCGCCAAAATCCGCTGAGCCTTCCCCAACGAATAAGCGAGTAATAAACTCGCTTTCCCGGCGGCCTGATTCTCGATTCGCCACGAGTCGATCGCGGCGAAAACCTCGGCCGACCTCGCCCAGCGATAAATCGGCAGCCCGAACGTCGATTCGGTAATAAAAAGATGACATTTCACCGATTCAAACGATGCGCAGGTCGGATCGTGATCGACTTTATAATCTCCCGAAACGACGGCGACATATCCCGAATGTTCGATTCGTATCTGCGCCGATCCCAATACGTGCCCCGCGGGATGAAGCGAAACCGTAACGTCGCGGATTCGCACGGCTTCGCCATAAGCGATTGATTGCACGAGCGCGTCGGCGCCCATGCGAAGCTGAAGCGGGTGTTTTCCAGGATCGGATGTGAGATACGATCCGCAACCCCGCCGCGCGTGATCGGCGTGCGCGTGCGTGATCACGGCGCGTTCGACGCGTCTCCAGGGATCGATAAAGAAATCTCCGGGCTCGCAGTAAAGCCCGGCTTCGGTCAATCGCAAAATCGGATTCGCGCTCATCCCTCAGTTATAGCCGGACGGGGAGGGATCGGTGAACGTCCGAGGCGGAGACGCCAAAGCCGGGTCGAGCGCGATTCGGGTAGCATGAGAGGTCAATGCAGAATATTAAGTCCTTTTAACTCTCGATTTTTATTCACAAGTTCTAATGCTTTTTTCTCGATTTTTAACAATTTAACAAGTTGCGAAGCCGAGCAACCGAGTCGATTCGAGGCCGCGGCGACGTCCCAGCCCTCCTTGGCGGTCGCGTCGAGCGCCTCGGCGAGGATCGCGGGAAAATCGGCGTGCGCGGGATTGATCGCGATCTTTCGATCGCGGAGCCTGCTTTTCCATAAGTTCGATACGGCTTGATCGTCGGTCGTTTCGACGCGGACCGAGACCGCGAGCGAACGACGCAAGCGGTCGAGCGCGACGCGTCGATTCTCGCTCTGGCTTCTCCGCTCGTTAGCCTCGACGACGATCCCGGTCGGCAAGTGCTTAAGAACGACCGCGGTTTCGACCTTGTTTCGGTTTTGTCCCCCCGGGCCCGACCGACGCGAGAAAGTCACGCGGCAATCGGCGAGCAATCGCTCTTCGGGAAACGCCGCGGGATGTTCGAGTTCCATCATCAACCCTCCTTCGCGTATTGAAAATCGAATCGAACGGCGGCGCCGACACTCGGAGTCCCTCGTCCCGGATCGCTCGATCGATCGATCTCGTCACCCCCACGACACATGACGTCCCTCGTCCCTGATCGCTCGATCGATTTCGTTTCGTAAAAGAAAACGCATTTCGCCGACATAATAAGCCGACGTCGATGCGGCGAAACACAAATACGAGAGAGTGTCGATTGAAGCGATCGGCGACGTCTTTCGCTCGCATCGCGATCCGAGAATCGATCTCAATCACAAAGCATTCGATGCGAATCGATTCGATGCGACCTAGTGTTGATGATAACCGGTTCGCGACGGAACGGCTTCTCGAACGGACGACCAAAACGAGGCGGGACGTCATCCTCAAAAGCGCCTCGATTTTGCCGGAGCGTGGATATCCGGGTCGTCGTCACAATCAAGCCCCCGTCGTTCCGTTCGCGAACCGGCTTGAAATCACGCTCATTTCTCCCTGGAGTCGATCCCAATGTTCGGTCGAACGCCCGGAAACTTTCGCTTGTTCCAAAAACAAGGATTCGCGCAGCCCAGGCGAGCGCGAAGTTCGCCGCCGAAGAGCGAAAAACGAACGCGCTTTCGTTATCTTCCTGAATTCGAAACATTGGAACTCGTCAGACTCTTATCGACCGCGTCCGCGGCGCTCGTCGCCGACATCATTCCCGGCTCCGTGGGATCGAACCCGATCGACCTGACGGCGGTCGGAAATCGCCTCTTCTTTCTCGCGAGCGACGGCGTTCAAACCTACGACACGCTTTGGACGAGCGACGGAACCGCCGCGGGTACGATCGAATTATCCACAAATTTAGAACCCTCCGCGCCTGTCGCGGTCGGGTCGATCGCGTACTTCACGGCGACCGATTCGCAAACGGGCGCGGTCGGCCTATATCAAACGAACGGAACAATCGCGGGCACAAGCGAGGTCGCTCCGCTTCCCGATTCGTCGACCGAATCGATCGCCGTTTTAAACGGAACGATTTATCTCCAGATTTATGATTTTTCAACAAATGCGAACGAATTATGGAAAAGCGACGGGACCGCCGCGGGAACTTCACTGGTGACGCCGATTCCCCAGGCGAGCGATTTCACCGCGGCCGGGAATTATTTATATTTCACCGCGAGCGATCCCACGCACGGCGACGAATTGTGGAAAACCGACGGAACCGCGGCGGGTACGGGGCTTGTCGCCGACATCAATCCGGGCCCCGGGGGATCGTATCCGACCGATCTCACCGATCTCAACGGAACGCTCTATTTTTTAGCGACGAACGGCACGACATATAATGAACAACTTTGGGAAAGCGACGGAACCGCCGCGGGAACGTTCCAGATCGCCCCGAACGTTTCGCCGATCGCTCTAACCGCGGCCGACGGCGAACTCGTGTTCACGGGTGAAGATACGACCTCGTTCGCGCCCGGTCTTTATACAAGCGACGGCACGACCGCGGGAACTTCGCTCGTTTCGTCGCTTCCCGTCGGGACTCCGATGGGGCTCGTCGTCGCGGGGAACACGGCGTATCTCGGGATTTACGCTCAAGGAGCCTCGGGGTTTGAACTTTGGAGTTCGAGCCTCGCTTCGGGTTCGACCGCGGTTCCGCTGGCGACGGTTCAAGCGGCGTCGAATTTCACCGCGTCGGGGGGCGATTTCTGGTTCACGGCGCAAACCGCGACCGCGGGCGAACAGCTTTGGGAAAGCGACGGAACCGCCGCGGGAACCTTGATGATCACCGATCTCAATCCGTCCGCCGGGGGCGCGAACGCGCAGCAACTTACCGATGTAAGCGGAACTTTATTCTTTACCGCGAACGACGGCGTGCACGGAGACGAACTTTGGTCGGCTTCGACGGCGCAACCGACGGTCGCGATCGCGGGGACGCCCGACACCACGTTCGAGGGGTCGCCGATCACCCTCGCCGGCTCGATCGGCGGAATCGCCTCGGGAACTTATGTCGAAACTTGGAGCGTGACGTTCAACGGCTCGACCTACGCTTCGGGAACCGGACAATCGTTTACATTCACACCCGACGAGGAGGGAACTTACGTCGTTTCGACGAGCGTCGAGTCCCAGGCCGGCGGAACTCCGATCGTTTCGACCTCGACTTCGATCGACGTTTCCGCAGCGGCTCCCACGCTTGTGCTCAATGGAGAATCGGTCGGGGCTCGCGGTCAGATGATCGCTCTCAAACTTTCGACGAGTTCTCCTTCGAGCGTCGATCAGGCCGCAGGGTTTTCTTATACGATCTCGTGGGGCGACGGCTCGCCGACTGCGACCGTTTCCGCGGGATCGATTCTTATGCTCAATCATGTGTATCAACATACTGGCGTGTATACGATCACCGCGACCGCGACCGACGACGACGGCATGAAGAGCTCCGCGACGACGACTTCGATCACGATCTCCCCCGTCGCGATCGAGCCCGATCCGCTCAATCCCGCGCTCACCGATCTGGTCGCCGGAGGATCGATTTCGAACAGCGTGATCTCATTTGTTTCTGGAACGCAGGCGGGATCGGTGACGGTATTGATCAACGGTGTGAACGAGGGAACATACGATCCGACGGGTGCGATTTTCGCTTACGGACAATCGAACGCCGACGTGATCTGGGCGTCGGATTCGATCACGCTGCCGACGCTCTTTTTCGGCGAAGGGATTCTTAAAGGAGGAGGAGGCCCGAGCGCGCTCGTCGGCGGATCGGGAACGAACGTATTGATCGGAGGGCTCGGTCCGAGCGTCTTGATCGGCGGCGGAGGATCGAATGTGATGATCGGCCGCTCGGGTGATGATTTGATGATCGCGGCGTCGACGATCTACGATCGGAACGCGGCGGCGATCGAGGCGATTCTCGCCGAATGGGATCAGCCGATTTCGCTTGCGAGCCGCGTGTCGAGCCTGACCGAGGGGATCTCCACTCCCGCGGGTCTGATTTCGCTCGATCAAGCGTCGATCGTCGTCGCCGACACGTTCGATCTCATTATCGGCGGCGTCGCCCCCGATTGGTTCATCGTCGACCCGCAAAACGACTTGGTGTGGAACACCGAGGAGGCTGGATCGCTGCTGAGCGAGATTTCGTAGCTCAGAGAAACAAAGGTCGCCGTCGCCGATATCGATCTTAAGAGATATCGGCGATGAGCGATCGATTTAAGATTCGCCGGGTCCGATCGATTCGCCCTCGGCCGTATCGGTTTGGCGGCGACGCCCCGGTTCATTCCAAAATCGAGATCGTCAAAACAGCCGACGGAACCGAGAAATCGTTGCCGGACGGACAAATACTATTCAAAATTTCTTACGTATAAATATCAACTCTATATAAAATCTTCTGGATACTCGCCTCGATCCCGTAGGCTCACGGAGCCGCTCATCGCGTTCCATTTTCGCATTCCCGCCCAAAATAACCTATCCATCTACATTTATTAATTATATATCGTATTTAGTTTATTGATAATCTTTTGGTCGTGATTGATAAAAAGCGGCCGTTCGCGAATTCGAGGCCGAAAGCGAAGGGCTCGCGTTTGGATGCGGCGGATCGATCGCCGAGGGAGATTGGTCGCGAGTCGAACGAGCCTTCCGGCTGAGGAATAGGCGCCGCCTTCGGAGGCCGAAATCGGCCTGATTCACTGTATCGGTTGCATCGATCGGGCGAGGGCGATAAATTGATTCCGTGTTCACGGAATCCAGGGCGGGATCGTGGAGGACTCGACGATGAGGGTTTGTCGCTTCCAGTTGGACGAGGAGATTCTGATCGGCTTTTACGCCGACGATCGCGTGATTCCTCTCCACCAGGCGAACGAGGCGTATTTTGACGCCGAGGGGGAGGAATTGCCGTTCGCGGCGACCGAAGACATTCTCGAACTCCTTCCTCCCGAGGGAACGCTCTTCGCCGAGGCCAAAATCCTCGCCGATTGGATCGGCGAACTCGATCCAATGACGCTCGACGAGTTGTCGATGCCGATCGAAGAGGTGACGATCCTGCCTCCGGTCGATTTACCCGCCAAGGTGTTCCTGCTCGCGGGGAATTACGCCAAGCATGTTACCGAACGAGGCGGACAGGCCGCCGAAAGATCAGAAACATTCCCTTATGTATTTATGAAGCCGGCGACGACGATCAATCACGCCGGCGGCGTCGTGCTTTTGCCCAAAGTTTCGCCGCATCATGTCGATTGGGAGTGCGAGTTGGGCGTGGTGATCGGCCGCGAGTGTCGCCATGTCGACGAGGCCGACGCGCTCGAGTATGTCGCGGGTTATACCGTCGTCAACGACATATCCGATCGCAAATTCAAACCGAATCCCGCGAGGAAGGCTCGTGAGCGCGACGCGTTTTTCGATTGGATGCACGGAAAGTGGCACGATACGTTCTGCCCGATCGGTCCATGCATCACTTCGGCGGACGAGATCCCCGATCCTCAAAAGTTAAGGTTGAAATTGAGCGTGAACGGAGACGTGAAACAAGACGCGTCGACCGCCGAGATGGTGTTTCCCGTCGCCGCGGTCGTATCGTTTCTCTCACGACTGGTCACGTTGCAGCCGGGAGACGTGATCGCGACGGGAACCCCTTCGGGGGTCGGGTCGGCGACGGGAACGTATCTTAAGTCGGGCGATTTGATCGAGGCGACGATCGAGCGGATCGGTACGCTCGCAAATCCGGTTGAAGCCGAGTGATCGAGAAAATCCGCGATCGACGCGTCCAACTCGAGGATTCGCGGTTTTACGTTCGAGCGAGATTGCGGGCGGTCGCGGATCGAAAATCAATACCCGTCAATCGGGCGCAAACCCCGCGCGTTCTTGAACGAACCGCTCGATCGCGGCGCGATCGGCGTGTAACATGATACATTCGCCGTCGAGCGGCGTCGAGGAACAACCCGCGGCGATCGCGTCGAGGCGACTCGTTATACATCAATTGTTAATTGAGTGAAGAAATGTCTGAAATTCGCAAGTTGATGGTCGCCAATCGGGGTGAGATCGCGACGCGGGTGTTTCGCTCGGCTCACGAGCTTGGAATTCGCACGACGGCGATCTATTCGCACGAGGATCGATTTGCACTGCATCGGCTTAAGGCCGACGAGGCGTATCAGATCGGCAAAGCCGGCGAGCCGATTCGCAGTTATTTAAACATCGGCGCGATCATTGATTTGGCTCTTTCCAAAGAGGTCGACGCGATTCATCCCGGCTACGGTTTTTTGGCCGAGAACGCCGAGTTCGCGCGGGCTTGCGCCGAGGCGGGGATTATCTTCGTCGGCCCGCGTCCCGAATTGCTCGATTTACTGGGAGACAAGGTCGCGGCGCGGCGGGTCGCGGCCGAGGCGGGCGCGCCGATTTTGGGGGGAAGCGGCGAGCCCGTCGTTCCCGGCGAGGAGGCGAGGAAAACCGCCGAGGCGCTCGGTTATCCCGTGATCGTCAAGGCTTCGATGGGGGGCGGCGGACGTGGGATGCGGATCGTCGAAACCGCCGCGAATCTCGATTCGGCGATCGATCAGGCGCGGCGCGAGGCGGGGACGGCGTTCGGAGTCCCCGACGTTTTCCTCGAAAAATTCGTCGAAAGCGCGCGGCACATCGAGGTTCAGCTCCTCGGCGACAAGCACGGATCACTTGTTCATTTGTACGAGCGCGATTGTTCGGTGCAACGGAGGCATCAAAAGGTGATCGAGGCGGCGCCGGCGCACAATTTGGCGGCCGAGATCCGCTCGGCGATCTGCGACGCCGCGGTCGCGATCGGCCGGAGCGTCGGGCTCGACAACGCGGGAACGGTCGAATTTCTGCTCGACGATAAAACCGGCAAATTCTGGTTCATCGAGGTGAATCCGCGGATTCAGGTCGAACATACGGTTACCGAGATGATCACGGGAGTTGATCTTGTTAAGAGCCAGATTTTGATCGCTTCGGGAGCTCCGCTTTCGGATCCCGAGATCGCGATTCCCTCGCAGGACGCGGTTCAAACGATCGGTTACGCGTTTCAGTGTCGAATCACGACCGAAGATCCGAGGAACAACTTCACCCCCGATTACGGAAGGATCACGCATTATCGATCGGCGGCGGGGCTGGGGATTCGGCTCGACGCGGGGAACGCGATCTCGGGAGGGATCGTCACTCCGTTTTATGATTCTTTGCTTGTAAAAGTTTCGGCGAGCGGAAGACGGTTCATCGACGCGGCGCGACGAATGGAACGCGCTCTCCAGGAATTTCGCGTCCGGGGCGTTAAAACCAACATCCCGTTTCTTCTTAATGTGATTACGCATCCCTCTTTTTTGGCGGGCGAATGCACCACCCGGTTCATCGATCGGACTCCCGAGCTCTTCGAGTTCCCGGTGCGGCAGGATCGCGCGTCGAAGTTGCTGACGTTCGCGGCCGAGGTGACGGTGAACGGATATCCGGGAGTGACGAAGCCCGCGGGCTACGCGGCTTCGAGCGAACCCGCGCCTCCCGCGTTCGACTCGACCTCGCCTCCTCCCGAGGGAACAAGGCGGGTTTTCGAGAAGCTCGGCGCCGAGGGTTTTTCGAAATGGGTTCGTGAACATCAACCTTTACTTTTAACTGATACGACGTTTCGCGACGCTCATCAATCGTTGCTCGCCACTCGGCTGCGAACGCGCGACATGCTGCGGGTGGCCGACGCTTACGCGCGGTTGTGTCCCGAATTGTTTTCGATCGAGATGTGGGGCGGTGCGACGTTCGACACGTCGATGCGGTTCCTTAAAGAGGACCCGTGGGATCGATTGGCGCAGCTACGTGAAAAGATCCCCAATATTCTCTTTCAGATGTTGCTGCGGGGCTCGAACGCGGTCGGCTACACGAGTTATCCCGATAACGTCGTGCGGTCGTTCGTCGCCGAATCGGCGGCGGCGGGAATCGACCTGTTCCGCGTTTTCGATTCGCTCAACTGGATTCCCAACATGGGGGTGGCGATCGAGGCGGCGCGCGAATCGGGGGCGATCTGCGAGGCCGCGATCTGTTACACCGGGGACATTTTAGATCCAAGTAGGCCGAAATATTCGTTGCGTTATTATCTGGATCTGGCGAAAGATCTCGAGCGTCGGGGCGCGAACTTCATCGCGATCAAAGACATGGCGGGTTTGTGCAAACCCGAGGCGGCTCGACAATTGACGAAAGCTTTACGTGAACACGTAGGCATTCCAATTCATTTTCATACTCATGATATCGGAGGGGCGCAGGCGGCGAGCGTGCTGTTCGCCGCGGAGGCGGGACTCGACGTCGCCGACGGAGCGATTGCTTCGATGTCGGGGCTTACCTCGCAGCCGAGCCTGAACGCGATCGTCGAATCGCTCCGATTCACGCCCAGGCGATCGCCGATCAATCCCGCGACGTTGATCGAGATCTCGCGGTATTGGGAGGAGGTGCGCGAGATGTACGCGCCGTTCGAGAGCGGACCGAAGGCGCCCACGGCGCACGTCTACGCGCTCGAAATGCCCGGCGGCCAATACACCAACCTCTTCCAGCAGGCGAAAGCGCTCGGCCTCGCGGCGCGGTGGAACGAAGTGTGTAAAGCTTATTCGGATGTGAATATTCTTTTTGGTGATATCGTCAAGGTGACTCCGAGTTCGAAGGTCGTCGGCGATATGGCGCTCTTCATGGTCGCGAACAATCTTCGTCCCGACGACGTTCTCGAACCCGACCGTGAATTGGCGTTTCCCGAGAGCGTCGTCGAGTTTTTCGAGGGGCGGTTGGGCCGACCTCCGGGGGGATTTCCCGAGGCTCTCCAAAAACGCGTTCTCAAAGGACGAAAACCGCTCGTGGATCGTCCCGGCGCCGATTTACCTCCCGCGGATATCGACGCGGCGCGGAACAAGGCTTCGGAGTTGTTGGGACATCCCGCGACGGTGCGCGACGCGCTCTCGCAAATTCTTTATCCCAGGGTGTTTCCCGAACTCGCTGCGCACTTGCGTCAATATTCCGATACGTCTGTGATGCCGACTCCGATGTTCTTTTTCGGACCCGAGCCCGGCGTCGAAAATCCGGTCGAAATCGAGCCCGGTAAAACCTTGATCGTCAAGCTGCTCGCGGTGGGAGAGCCGCACGAGGACGGTAAACGAACCGTCTTTTTCGAGCTCAACGGCCAGCCGCGCGAGGTCGAGGTGATCGATCGATCGCTCGCTTCGGCGGTGCGCGAGGCGCCCAAGGCCGACCCGTCCGACCCCGATCAAATCGGCTCGCCTTTGCCCGGCCTCGTCGTCGGAATCGCGGTCTCGGCGGGCGACCCGATTCGCAAAGGACAAAAACTGCTTTCAATTGAAGCGATGAAAATGGAAACAACGCTTTACGCGGAACGAGACGGTCGAATCGCCGAGGTTCTCGCCGCGGTCGGCAGGCAGGTGACCGCGGGAGAACTGCTCGTTCGCTTCAAACCTTTATAACGCCGAACGATCGTCGTCTTGATCCTCGCTTCGCGGAGATTGAATCATCGATCGATCGCGGCGGCGATCGCCACCGGCTTAAAGATATTCAAGTGCGACGATTCACCAATGAACGAGCCCTCGAAGATCTCGTGGCGGCGAATCGAACTCGAGACCGCGGGCTCGACGTCGACCCTGGCGCGCGAGTGGGTCGAGCGAGCTTGTGAGAGCTTACCGTTCGCGGTCCGCACGCGGAATCAGACCGCGGGGCGAGGGCGCTCGGGAAATTCCTGGTGGTCGGATCAAGGGGGTTTGACATTCACGGTGGCGTTCGACCCGACTGCGATCGGGCTTAAGGTCGAATACGGCCCGAGGGTCGCGGTCGCGGTCGCGGTCGCGGTCGTCGAAGTCGTCTCACCGATCGTAGGAAATAAGAACATCGGCATTCGTTGGCCGAACGACGTCGAATTCGAGGGGAGGAAGCTCGCGGGAATCCTTCCCGAGCGGGTTGAAACCGCGAGCGGCGATCGCGTGTTGATCGGCGTGGGGATGAACGTGAGGGGCGATTTTGCGAACGCTCCGGCGGAAATCGCGGCGAGCGCGACTTCGATCGAAAGGATCGCCGATCGGCCGATCTCCGAGATGGAATTTGAGCGAATCTACGATCGTTTACTTGATGCGATTGGAACTCGAGTGATCGACCTCGCGTCGGGTTCGACCGAATTGGCGGATCGATGGCGCGATCTTGATTTGCTTTTGGGCGAGCGGGTCCGCGTCGATCTTGGAGGGGAGATCGTCGAAGGGGTAGGGGGGGGAATCGATCGCGAAGGAGCGCTTTGGGTCGCGCGCGAGCGCGAGGGGGCGATCGCGCTTTTCGGAGGGCGGGTGTTGCGTCAAGATCCGCGGCGATCGGTTCAGAATTAGGCTCGAACCTACAAAATTTTTATAATCTTTTATATTTTTATTTTATTTCCAGAAATGTTTGGATCGAGTCGTCCGTGATTGATCGCGGCGCGGGACGATCGCGACCGGACGCTTGGATTATGTAAATATTTTTTTATAATACATGTTTCGATTCGAAACGGGAGCGTTCGGTCCGGCGGGGTTCGAGGGTGAGAACATTCCGCGGTCGATTCACTCGGTTGATGATTGATCGCGTGCGACAAATTGCGAGGAATCCGTTTGTTTCAGGGCCGGCCGCGCACCGATCGGGTCGGTTAGAATAACGGGTCCAGAGAGAAACGAGTTCGTTCTCTTCCTCATTCCGCATGATCATCGTGTCGTCGAATCACGATCGACCGTCGTTGAAGCGGTCGGCGTCGACGTCACGGAATTCGAGATACATCAACTGAAAGAGCGAACAGGATGATATTGATTCGAAGACGCCGCGAGCCGTTCGTGTCGCGTTTGATTATTTCGGTCTGGATCGCGATTTGGGCTTCGGGATGCGAAGATCCAGCCGACGACGCACCGAATCCGAAAGCGACGGCGACCGTAGCACGAACGGATGATTCACAAACGGCCAAAATCCAAGGCGCCGACTCGCCCCGAATCGAAAGGGGTTCCGACACGCCCAAAACCCCGCCTTCGACACTCATCGGCGAGCGTCCGGGCCTGACCTCGACCAAACCTTACGTCCCTTCGAACCGCGATCCCAGCCCGTTTCGGTTTCGCGAGATCGCCAAGGAGTCGGGGGTCGATTTCGTCCATTATTCGGCGATGAACGAGCACAAGTATTTCCCCAGCGCCAACGGTTCGGGCCTTGCTATATTTGATTATAATAACGACGGTTTGATGGACTTATACTTTGCGACGTGCGTCGATCTGCCGTTGGGAAGCAATACCGGGCCGCGGGGTACGAACAAGTTGTATAAGAATCTGGGAGGGAATCGATTCGAGGACGTCACGGCGAAATCGGGACTGGGGTTTTCGGGTTTTTGCAACGGGATCGTCGTCGGGGATATCGACGGCGACGGCGATTTCGACGTGTTTCTGGCGAATTTCGGCGGCAACAAGCTGTTCGAGAATCTCGGCGACGGAACGTTCAAGGATATCAGCACAGCGGCGGGAGTCGCGATCGACGTTTGGTCGTCGGGGGGAGCTTTTCTCGATTACGATAACGACGGCGATCTCGACTTATACATCGCGAATTACGGCAAATGGAGTTATCCCGAGGACGACAAGTTCTGCGGCGACGCGGCGACGAAAATCCGGTTGTACTGCACGCCGCGATCGATTCGATTGGATCGGCATATTTTATATAGGAACAACGGCGACAAGACGTTCACCGACGTGACCGTGAAGGCGGGTGTCGCGCGTGCGCCCGACGAATACGGTCACGGATTCGGCGTGGTGACGAGCGATATCAACGGCGACGGATTGATCGATATATTCGTGGCGAACGACACGAACCCCAACTTCCTTTTTTATAACAAAGGCGACGGCACTTTTGAGGACGCGGGTTTAACTTCGGGCGCGGCGTTCGACGAGGGGGGGCAGGCGCGGTCGGGAATGGGGGTCGACGCCGAAGATGTGAACGGCGACGGCAGGCCCGATCTGTTCGTCACGAATTTCTCCAATGAACCCAATACGCTTTATATCAATATGGGTGCGGGGGGTTTTTTGGATTCGACCTCATGGATGGGACTCGCCGCCGACAGTTTGCCGTGGGTCGGTTGGGGTTGCGCTCTCGCCGATTTCGATAACGACGGCCGACCCGATTGTTTCGTCACCAACGGACATGTGGACGACAATTTACGCAAGCTCGGCCGCGACGTCGATTACGAGCAGCCCGCGCTGTTATGTCGCAATATCGAAGGGAAGCGATTCAAGCTCGCGACGACGGGAGTGGGGCCGTATTTCGACACGAAACACGTGGGCAGGGGCGCGGCGTTCGGCGATCTCGATAACGACGGAGATCTTGATATCGTGGTCAATCAGCGCGATTCGGCGCCGGCGATTTTAATCAACGAAACTCCAACCAAGAATAAATGGATTCGATTTACTTTTCACGGAACGAAAAGCAATCGCGAGGGGATCGGCGCGCTCGCGCGGATCGACACGGGTCGATTGATTATTGAACGTCAGCGGAAGGGGGGGAGCAGCATGTCGTCGTCGAACGATCCGCGGCTGCTCGTCGGCGTGGGAGAGGTCGAGACGATCCCCAAGGTGACGATCGTCTGGCCCTCGGGCGCCGAAAACGTGTTCGAGAACGTGAAGCCGAATCAGACGCTCGACATCGTCGAGAACGCGACGTTAAGAACAACGAAACGATGATGAAATTCATGAAACCCGCTTCGGGCTGGAATCGGTGGATCGTGATCGGAGCGATCGGCGGCTTGATCGCTCTCGCGGCGTTCGCCGCCGCCGATCCGCGTATTCGCCTGTCGACGATATCCGACGAGCGAATCCGCGACCTTTCGCAGCTTGAATATCGCGCGGGTAGAGCCGATAAAGCCGTGAAATATTTGACATGTTTGCGCAAACCGACGCCCGTCGATCTCTTCTTTTTGGCCGAGATGGAGCGGGGGATCGGCCGCAAGGATTCGGCTCTTCGAACCCTGGCGAGGATCGAAGGCGAAACGCCCGTTTCGGCGGGCGCGCGGCGGCTCGAGGGGATGATTCATCACCAATCGCATCGGCTCGTCGCGGCGCGAAAGGCTTTGATCGCCGCCCTGAAGATCGAGCCCGCCGATTCATCGTCGATCCTTGAATTAATCGATATCGATTCGATATGGATGCGACGATTTGAAGCGGCTCAAAAATTTAAACAATTAAGTGAGATTCGATCATTACCGTTCGATCTCACGCTTTCTTGGTCGCAGCGCGTGTGCGGGCTTTGGAATCCCGAGGAGATCGAAACCGAAACGGCGCTCGCGGTGAAGGCCGATCCGAGCGATAACGATTCGCGGCTCGCGCTTGTCGCGGCGCTGACGAAACAGAAGCGATACGACGAGGCCGAGGCTGCGCTCGCCGCGATTGAACCCGAAGCCGAAAAGGCGTTGAAATGGGAAGTCGCCGCGGCGCGCGGATCGATCGCGATCGAGCGGAACGACGAGGAAGGCGCGGCGAAGGCGATCGCGGGAGCTCCCGAGGATTTCCCGGCCGCGGCGCTGATTCGGGCGCGATTGGCGCGGCGGAGGGGTAAGTTCGCCGAGGCGGCGGCGGGCTTTGAAGCCGTTCTCAAGGCCGAGCCCGACAATCGTACGGCGCTCGAGGGTTTCGGCCTGGCGCTGATGTCTCTTGGAAAGAAAGACGAGGCCAAGCGGATCCTCGATCGCGCCGTGATCGTCACGCGGTTTGTCGAATCGATCGCTTTGTTGAGCAAACCGGGCGAAAGCCGCGACGATAAATTGATCCGACAAATCGCGGCGACCGCGGAAAAACTCGGATACGTCGACCTCGCCCGCGCCTGGTATAAGGTGATTCTTGAGCGATCCCCGCTCGACGACCAGGCGCAAGAAGCGATTTATCGGCTAAGAAAGCCGGGGATTTGATCGCCGTCAGAGAGAAAACTCGCATTTCTCGCTCACGGCTCGGCGGAGACCCGATTCTACAATAGGTAATCACGCATGGAGTCTATCCGGAAAGAAAACCGCTGATTCGCGGGGATTTTAGGACGAACACGAAAATGGGAGGGCGAACCTCCTGGTGAGCCTTTATTCTTAAGAATGATAATGCGAACCTGAATCTAAGAGGGCGACGCCGATTTACGAGGGCGACGACGATTTGGGAGGGCGAACCTCCTGGTGAGCCTTTATTCTTATGAATGATAATGCGAACCTGAATCTGAGAGGGCGACGCCTATTTGCGAGGGCGACGCCGATTTACGAGGGCGACGCCGATTTACGAGGGCGACGCCGATTTACGAGGGCGACGCCGATTTACGAGGGCGACGCCGATTTGGGAGGGCGAACCTCCTGGTGAGCCGCGTTATGATGTTTGCGATGATTGACCGAAGAAAAGCCTCTTCGACGGAGTTTACCAAAAGTGGCTCACCGGGAGGTTCGCCCTCCCAAACAGAAAAACCGACATCTAGATTTATAACATATAGTGGTTCCATCCGAAAGAAAACCGCTGATTCGGAGGGATTTAACGACGAGCACGAAAATGGGAGGGCGAACCTCCTGGTGAGCCTTTATTCTTAAGAATGATAATGCGAACCTGAATCTGAGAGGGCGACGCCGATTCGAGAGGGCGACGCCGATTTGGGAGGGCGAACCTCCTGGTGAGCCGCGTTATGATGTTTGCGATGATTGACCGAAGAAAAGCCTCTTCGACGGAGTTTACGAAAAGAGGCTCACCGGAAGGTCCGCCCTCCCAAACAGAAAGAACAGACATCTAGATTTATAACATATATTTGTTTTATTGGTGAATTGGCGCCGAAACCGATAAAATCGAGCCGATAGGTCCTCGATAGATTTTGAATAGCCTCATATCCCGTCGTGTGTAACATCTACGCGCGGTGCACACATCTTTGAGAGAATGGATGCGGGAATAAACTAGCCCGACGCGGAAACGAAGGTCCGATTAAATAACCAATCGAATGTTATTATGTTATTGATTGAGGTCCCTAGCCTACGCGTCGGGTTGGTAGTGATTGCGGCTTCGCCGCGCCAGGCCATTTTACGCCGTTTTACATCATTCGTTCGGCTCGTTTAAGCGAGAAGAAAAACCGACTCGATTCGCCTACCGAATTGATCGCATCGAACGTTTTTCGCTCGATCTATTCGACCGATGCTCGGTTTACGCTGAAGCATTTTGAGCGTGCTTGGGAACGCGCGGCGAAAGCATGAATCAAGTTGTAAAACCAACTCCGAAACCAGGCGATCCTCGTGGAGCGAGAATCGACGATCGTCCCGCGGAATCGTTAAATCGGTGGTATTTGGAACAAGTTGCGTGAAGGTCGCAATCCAGACGGTTGAATTTTTCAATCGGGTCGGTTAGATTTGTCTCATCCGTGTGATCATCCGCCGGCTCATAATGTCGTTCCAGGCATTCTGGAGTCGCGTTTGGATTGGATCGTCTCCCTCCACGGTGATCTTTTCGCATTCTTTTTGGTATTCATCGTTCGCGGGCGAGCGGTTTTGATCGATCCAAGTACCTGTTAGGGGATCGGTACCGATCGCACGGCGTTCGGAATTCGCGGTTATTCGTTTACGGTGCATGATACGGAAGTCGGACGACTGTTCGCGTACCGATCCTTTATCATGATTGCTTTTGAACTTGATGCCGAGTGCGCAAACGGATCCGAATTCGATTTGGATCGGCCGCCGATTTGCGCGAACAACGGTCGCTCGGCGATTGATCGGTTTCAGTTGTTTTAATCTCATTCGATTATCACGCGTTTTTCCGAACGATCTCGGCTCACGAGAGGGGTCGATCGATGAAAACGCGACACGACGACACCTGGGGAACGGGAAGAGGAGCAGACCTCGATGAGCGACTTGCATCGGCACGATCGGAGAGACGATTGGAATTCGCGGCGGAAGACGAGGCCGCGGCGACGCGTTCGGACGCCTCGGTTGGAACGGCTCGAGGATCGGACGATGCTCGACGTCGGTGGGGGCGCGAACATCGTCACCCAGGCGCCCGAGCAGTGGAAGCCCACCAATACGAATCTCGCCGACTGGCAGAACGGGCCGATGGCGAACGAGGGACAAGATCTTGTTCAATTGTATCAGCAATACCTGAGTTACGAACAAAAACCGACGACTTCGACTTTCACTTCTCCGTTCGCCGATCTGATTCAATTCAACGGCGCCGAAGTGGGCGTCGACGTGCGCACATATGGCAATTTTAGCACGGCTGAGACGACGCTGCAGAATCTGGGATTGCAGGTCGTCGGGACGGACTCGACTTACGGGGTTTTCGACGGCTGGTTGCCGATTTCGGCGCTTCCCAAGTTGGCGTCGGCTTCGCAGGTGATCGGCGCTTCGCCGTTGTTCAAGCCTCAGTTTTACGGACAGGTTTATCAAGGTGAAGCGTACAACGAGGCGTTGACGACGATCGGATCGACGCAGGCGATGAGTCAATTCAACGTCAACGGGAGCGGGGTGACCGTCGGGATTATTTCGGACAGCGTCAATCAGTACGGCGGAGGGTTGGCGCAGTCGTACAGCACGGGGGATCTCAATCCCGCGCAGCCGGTGAAAGTTCTGCAGGACGGTCCCGCGGGCTCGACCGACGAGGGTCGCGCGATGGCCGAGAATGTGCACGACATCGCGCCCGGCGCGCAACTCGCGTTCTCCTCGGCCGACGGCGCGACGGGTCTTTTCAGCGACACGACGTTCGCTCAAAGCGTGATCAACCTGGCTCAGCAGGCGAAAGCTCGCGTCATCGCCGACGACGTCGGGGTGGCCGACGATCCGTATTTTCAATCCGGCATCATCGGTCAAGCGATTCAGCAAGTCGTTACGCAAAATAATGTTTCCTATTTTAGTGCGGCCGCCAACATGGGTCCGTACGAGGGCTATTTGTCGCAATTTCGCGGGGTGAGCGCGACGGTCGGTTCGCTTGGTTCGGGGACGTTTATGAACTTCAACCCGACTCCAGGACAAACATCGACCGAGTTGCCGATTTCGATCACGGGGACGAGCCAGAACAATCCGGCGATCTTCGATTTTCAGTTCGATCAGCCGTGGTACACGTCGAACGGCGTGACATCACAAGTGAACATGTATCTTTTGGATTCGAGCGGGAACGTGGTGGCTTCGGGGACGACCGACACGACGGCGACTCAGCAACCCTGGCAATTTTTCGGCGAGGTGGGCGACGGAAATTATTATGTGGCGATTCAGCTCGTCAAGGGACCGGCGCCGAATTATGTGCAATTCCGGAATTTCAATGAGAACGTGACGGTTCAGGTTTCGTCTCAATTTGGTTCGGCGGGCTCGACGTATTATCCGTCGACGGGGGGGCATGATACCGATCCTTACGCGATCGGCGTGGCCGCTATGCCGTGGTGGGATTCGTCGCCCTGGATGAACGTTTCGCAAGTGAATTCGGAACCGTTCAGTTCGACTGGGCCGGTGATTTACGATCTGACGCCGAGCGGTCAACCGACGACTCCGCAGGTTCGTTTGGCGCCCGATATCACCGCGCCCGACGGCGGCAACACGTCGTTTTTCATTCCCGGCTTTTTACTTGATACGAGCAACCCTCCGTTTCCGGGAGAGGCGGCGAGCACGACGAATCTGGCGCAGCCGAACTTGCCGGTGTTTTTCGGCACGTCGTCGGCGACTCCGAACGCGGCCGCCGTCGCGGCGTTGATGCTTCAGCTCAACCCGAATCTGACCGAGGCGGACATCAAGCAGGCGATGATCGAATCGACGATCCCGATGAACGGTACGCCCAAGGGAACCTGGGACAGCCAGGCGGGGTGGGGATTGATCCAGGCGGTCGGGGCGTTGACCGCGGCTTCCGAATCGTTCACGACGACTCTCGTTACGTCGTCTCCCGCGTCTCCGGTCGTTTTCGGTCAACCCGTTAATTTTATCGCGACGGTGGCTTCGAGCGGCGGAACGACGCCGACGGGAACGGTCGAATTTTTCGTCGGCACGAACCAGATCGGCTCGGCGTCGTTGAACGGATCGGGGCAGGCGGTTCTTACAGGCTACACGGGCTTGACGATCGGAACCGACCAGATTACCGCGACATATCTAGGCAATTCGACGTTCCTCACGAGTACGTCGGCGCCTTATATGCTGCTCGTTCAGCCCGCGGCGCCGATCTTGTCGATCACTTCGTCGCAAACGCCGATCGGCTTCGGTCAATCGCTGACGATCACGGCGCAAATGACCGTGCCGAGCCCGAGCACCGCGATCGTCTCGGGCTACGGCTTGCTCTTCGACGGATCGACCGTGCTCGCCTCGGG
Organism: Planctomycetota bacterium; assembly: GCA_021791715.1. Classification (GTDB taxonomy): domain Bacteria; phylum Planctomycetota; class Planctomycetia; order Isosphaerales; family Isosphaeraceae; genus JAKBCQ01. Next base: position 89,290 of record JAJYWB010000010.1, read on the forward strand.
ATCCCTCTATAACGGGACGTTACAATACACGACCTCCAATTTATTGGTGGGCAATCATAATATTACATTCGAATATCTGGGGAATTCACAGTTCGCACCCGTGAACGACAATTCATCCCCTTATCAGCAGGTGGTTCAAGCGGGAACGCCGACGGTCGGCTTGCAGGTTTCTCCCCTTAGCCCCGCGCCGATGTTGGGACAGCAGCTTACGCTGACGGCGACGGTGACGGGACAACCGGGCGCCCCCGCGAGCCCGACGGGGACGGTTTCGTTCATGGACGGAACGACCGTGCTCGCGACCGAAAATCTGGTCAATGGAGTCGCGACTTACGAGACGAGTTTCGCGGTCGGTCCGCAAGACGTCACAGCGGTGTACAACGGCGATTCCAATTATGCGACGAAAACCTCGGCCGCGTCGAATTTCAACGTCGGGCCCGCGATCGCGACCGTTCAGTTGTCGGTCCCGCAGAGTTACCTGCCGCTCGGGCAAGGAGAAACGATCGCGGCGTCGGTCGCTTCATTGGTGGGCGTGCCGACGGGGAACGTCGAATTGCTTGAGGGAACGACGCCGATCGCGACCTCGACGATCGTCGGCGGGATCGCGACGTTCATCCTTCAGCCGGCTCAGTTCAACATGGGTCCGAACACGTTCACGGCGGTTTACGAGGGTGATACGAACTTCACCACGCAAACGTCTTCATCCGTGAACGTGTATTACGGGACGGTGGCGACGACGACGGCGATCGCGACGGCTTCACCGACGGGATATTTCGACGAGCCGCTCACTCTTTATACCCGCGTTTCGTCTCCCGCGTCGTCGGTGGGTCCGGTGAACGGAGCGGTGACGTTCTACGCGGGAAGTACGCCGTTGGGGACGATTCAGGTCCAAAACGGAGTCGGCTCGCTCGTGATCGGATCGCTTCCCGTCGGCCAAACGACCTTAAGCGCGGTGTTCGGAGGAACGGCGGAATTCGCCGCTTCGCAATCGGCGCCGGCGGTTCAAACGACGATCGCGGCGCCGACGACGATCGCACTTTCGACGTCGGTCGACCCGTCGACTTATGGTCAACCCGTCGTTCTCTCGGCGCAGGTTGCGACCGCGCTTCCCACGACGGGCGTCGCGCCGACGGGGACGGTCGTCTTCCTTTCGAGCGGTCATTATGTGGGCGCCGCGGCCGTTTCCGGAGGAGTCGCTTCGATCACGGTTCCGTTCGTCGAAACCGGGCAAACGCTCCCCCTCACCGCGGTTTATCAAGGAAACGTCGATTTCCAATCGTCTTTATCCAACGAAGTGAACCAGACGATCAATCCCGCGAGCAGCGGGCTCATTCTCAGCTCTCGACTGGTTCCCTTCGGTCGAATGCTTGTCGAACAATTCACGATTTCAACAGTTTCTCCAATCTCGAGCTCGAACGGAGTCGCGCCGCCGAGCGGCGACATCACGCTCTTCTCTAGTTCTCCCCCGCCGGCTTACCTACTGCAGGGACGATCCGTACGTGTGCCGACGGGGATTCTCAATTTCATCGTCAGGCCCGGCTTCGCCGAACGTCCCAACGTTCAGGAATTGAAGCTCGCGTATTTCTTGGCCAATCGGTCGCCGTTCACGCAGGGTCGAATCGTCGGCGGGTCGGCGGTCTTCGATATCCCGCTCAACCGGGCCCGCAATCGTTATTTCCAGGCGATTTACGGCGGCGACGCGAACTTCGGATCAAGTCAATCCAATATCATCACAGGTTAACACTTTGTGACTCGATTGATTCATCGTCAAGCGACGCTTATCGATTAGCGATGGATTCGCGTACCGATCAATAAAAAACAATGGATCGAAGGCCGATCGTTCGGAAACGAATCGATCGGCCTTTTTTTATTCGATCGCTCTTCGCTCGGCGTTTTCGGCGGTGAGTCAATCGTTATCGTCCCTGCGAGGCGATCCGGAAAGAAATCCGCATATTCGGCGTGATTTTCGGGGTAACCCGAAATGGGCGGTTCGAACGAAATCCGGGAGGGCGTACCTGCCGCTGAGCCACATTATTACATTTTCTTTTCTTGACGGCGAAAACGGCCACCTCCCCGGTGTTTATGAAAAGAGGCTCACCGGGAGGTTCGCCCTCCCAAACAAAAATAACTGAACATTTATATTTCTGTGAAATGCAAATTATTTGATGTATTAGCGCCGAAACGCGTATAATCGAGCCGCTATCGCCGAGAGAGATTTTCCGGATAGCCTCTGAGGAACGTGATAACGGCGATCGGCGGAGAGATAACAGGGAAATTCCATCGCTTTACACTTCAAGTTTCGGCGATATCACGCCGATTGCGCAAGAAAAAAGCCCGCCGCGTTGGACCGCGACGGGCTTTGGAGCGTTTTGAACTCGAATCGAAGCGATTCGGCGGCGATTATGGATTCGACCGCCGAATCGACCGGGGTTATTAGAACGTATGATCAACCTTTCCGTTTTTGCTGCGATCGAGCCTTGAGCGCCCTTTCGTAGGCGGCGAAGGCCGATCGCGAAGCGGTCGGGTGATACGTCGCAACCGTGTGGCCCGCGTAATGGCCGCGGAACCGGTTAAAGCCGGGGTGACGAACGGGCGATCCCGAAACCGCGCCCGGCGAAGCGGCCGGCGGCGGTGTGAAGCTCATCACCGGCTGAGGTTGCGATCCCGATCCCGTTCCCGATCCCGCCGGAGTCGTGCTTACGGCGACTGGAGCTGGAGCGAGTTGGATCGAATCCTGGAAGCCCGATATCGGTAAATTCGTCGAGCTGACGATCGACCCCGACGGGATCGCGACGTTCACGGTTCCGCCGGAAGGAGCGAATTGTCCGGAAAGGTTGAACTGAACCGTGTCGCTGTTGATCCAACTGAGACTCGATACCGTCGGCGGGTTGGTGCTTGAGGTAACCCCCGGTCCGCTGAGGATCAGATCGGTCGGAGTGACCGACGATTGCTGAACGGGCTGGGAGAAGTGAACGACGATCGAGTTCGGACTGTTTTCGTTCATTCCCGCGGCGAACATCTCGCCGCCTGGGGCGAGCGAAGTGGTCGTGACGCCGAAAGAAGTAGACGAAGGTTGATAATAGAACGCCCCGATGCTGGCGGGACCGAATCCCGGCCGACCTCGGCCTGGAATTTGGACGGGCGATCGGTACTCGAAATCGACCGCGGGTGCGACCGGGCCGTACGCGTTGTTGATCGCGACCGACGGAAGCGTGAGGTCGAAGCTCGTTTCTCCGGGGAAGAGGAAGAGCGCGGGTCCCGAAGCGCCGGGCCGAGGATCGACCGGAGACACGAAAGCGGGATTGCCCGTGATGTTGCCGAGAGGATCGGGATTCGGCCCCAAAATCGCCGGATCAAACCCTCCGCCGATGTTGTAACCCGCCCAATACGGCAAGGTGTCGCTTTGTCCGTTCCCCTGGAAGAGATTGGCCGTGACATACATGAGATTCGGGATCGTGGCGCCGATTCCGAAACCGTTGCGAGCCGAGGTCAGATCGTGATTCTCCCAGATGATGTTATTGGCGAGCACCGCCATCCCGGGGGTTGAAGCCGTCGCGTATAAAACCAGGCCGAAATTGGTGTTAAACACCAAATCGTTATTGAAAACGTCGATCGGTTGCTGGAGCGACGACGTGTTCGCCGCGGGGTTGAGGTAAATTCCGTAATTGTTGCCGGCGATCACGTTCGTTTCGATCGTCGGGGTCCCCGCGTCGCCTCCCGAAGTCGTGACGTCGATCCCCGAATTATTCACGATGAAATAATTCTTGTCGATCAACACATCGGAATTACTAACGTACATACCGATCGACGCGGTGTTGATCGGTCCGGTCGCGGGATTGCCGACGAGCGAGCTGGTGATCGTGAATCCCGAGATTTCGGTGGGAGCCTCGGGAATGCTGATCAGGTTCACCGCGGCGACGGCGATCGCGGTCGTTCCCTGCGCGACCTGAGGCGATCGAATGATCGTCTGGATCGCGCTACCGGGAATCCAGGTGCTGTCGGTGCTCGAAGGCGAAGCCGAGAGAACCCGGACGAGCGACTTGAGCATGATCGTGGGATTGTTGGGGTCGGTATAAACGCCGGGCAACACCGCGACGATATCCCCGATCTTCGCGGCTTGAATTCCCGCGGTGATCGTCGGGAACGGATTCTCACGCGTTCCCTCCGCCGCGGTCGCGTTGGTGATGAACGACGCCGGTCCGACATATTCAATATGAACATTCGCCGGATTGAAGACCGCGAACTGAAGGACGAAATCGCTTCCCGGCGAACCGTTCCCCGAGGGGAACGTTCCATTGAACGTTCCGTCGAGGGGATTGCCGGCGATATCGATGATCGGCGCCGATCCCGTTCCCTTAAGCGTCAACTGATAAAGGTCGTTGGGGAGGTTCGCCGGCAACGTGAACGTGATCGTCATCCCGCCGAGCGGGGTGTGATTGACCGTGACGCCCAAGTTCGCCAAATTCACGGGATATGTGACGTTCGACGAATTGCCGAACGTTCCCGTTCCCCCCGATCCGACGAGCGTCACCGAACTCGAAGTGATGCTCGGAAGATAAATCGTCTTATTAAAAGTGACCGACACGTCGACTTGACCGTTTTGATCAAGTGTCGCGACGCTGTTGGGAGCGGGACTCGCCGCGGTGACCACGGGAGCGTTCGTATCGATGATAAACGGCGTTTGCGCGTTCGGCGCGGTCGGATCCGAAAGCGTGTTGCCGCTGGCGTCGACGACACGAACGCGAGCGATGCTGTATCCCGTATCCTGATTGTTGGGATTCGGGATCACATTGCCGTTGGAATCGACCGAATAGAGCGCGTCGAGCGTTCCATCGGGGCCGACCTTGTAAGGCGAATTCGGTAACGGCGTCGAAACCTGAATCGAGAAATCGCCGTTCGCGTTCGTGACGCCCGAGCCGACGTTCAGCAAGTTGAACACGCCGTTCCCCGCGGTCGAAACGTCGACGACGACGTTTTGCCCTGCGACGGGTTTGTTCTCAAGGAACGGATCGACGACTTGCCCCGTGAAGATCGGCAAAACGTTGTTGGTGATACCGTCTCGCACGTTCGAGTCGGTCGAGGCCGCCATCACAAACTGGCCGTTGATCGCGGGTTGACCGATCGTGAACGTCACCTGGAAATTGCTGCCCGGGAAACCCGTTCCCGAGGGAAGCGGCAACTGATTGCCGTTGGCGTCGAGATTCGACCCGTCGAGAGCGTTCCCCTGGGGATCGCGAATCGGATTCGCCCCCGTCCCCTCAAGGATGATCCGATACATGTCGTCGGGAAGGACGAGCCCCTGATTGGCGAGGTTGATCGTAACAGTATCGGTCGTATTGTTATAAACCAACTTGCCTTGCAGGTTGATGAACCGATCGAGCGGGCTGTTGTTGTTGCCGAAGATCCCGTCGTTGCCCGATTCTTCGAGCAGAACCGAAAGCCCGTTGATCGTCGACGGGTCGAGCTGCTTGTTGAACTGGAACGAGATCGAGAGAGGATCGACAAGCGTACCGCCGATCCCGCCGACGTTGTAAATATTGGTGACGATCGGCTGTCCACCCGGAATCGAACTGGGAACGAGCGCGGTCACTCCCGTCACCTCTGGGGGATTGAACGTGCGGTATTCATAGGCGCCGATATCAAAGAACGGCCGACTGCCGAAGCCGATATTGGTCGAATTCGGATCTTTTTGGCGCAAGTTCCCCAGGATATCGCGTTCGCCGCCGATCGGCATATACCAATATGTGTCGGTTCCAGGGATCGTCGCGGTGCCGTTATAGGCGCCGGGCGTGCCGGGCAGAACGGGAACGAATTGATCGACGAACGTTCGGCTCGGGTAACCCGGCAAGGTGACGAGATCCTGAGGCGTCGGGTTTGCGAAATCGCCCAGTCGCCCGGTCGTATTACGAACCCCGACGGTATCGTTCGTTCCCAAAAATTGATCATAAATTGGGAACAATTGCATACCGGTGAGATCGGGACCGAATTCGCTACGTGCCGAATCGATCGCCGCCGAATTCCCCTGGAGCGCGAAGTTGCCGGCGGAAGCGTCGACGAATTCAGGGTTACCGAGAACGGGGTTGTTGTTCCCTCCCCAGCCACCCTGGTCGCTGCCGGGGTTGTTGATCGAAACGCCGACGCCGTCGGTCCCGTCTTGATAGAACAGGTTGTACTGCCCCTGGCTGTTCGATCCGCCGCCCCCCAGCATGCCGTTCGTCAAAATCGAATACTGCGAATCATTGCTGAAGATATTGTCCATCGCCAGGAAATCGACGAACGCCTGGTCGTTGCTGGGACTGGCGACATACGTTTGCGCCTGCACCTCGATGCCGACGTTATCGTTATAGAACGTGTCGTTCAAGAACACCGCGTAGAACGGTGAAAGCTGATTGGTGATGTTGTTCGTCAGCGTCGGTCCGTTCAGCATCGCCCCGATCGGCATATTCGAGATCGTGTCGTTCGACATGTAAACATAAGCGGGTTTACCTTCGAGCGAGCTGAAGAAGTAATTCGGCGGGGTTCCGAAGTTGAACGCCCCATATCCACCGAGCGTGCCGACGTCGCGAGCGAGCAATCCCGGGCCAGGGTATGTCGTCACTCCCGTATCGGAGAAATCGTTGAGATTCGAATTTGTGATTGGAATCATCTGGGGGGTGTTGTTTTGCAACAGCGGAACAACCTGGCCCGTCAGCGGGTTGATGCCGAATTCTTGCAGTGAGGTCCCTTCGTTGTAGGTGACAGATCCGGTCGCGTTGATGACATTGGCGATATCCGACAACCCGCCCCCCTGAACCTGAATCCCCGTGATGTAGCTGATCTGGGCGTTGTCGATCATGCTCCCCTGGCGAGGGTCGTACACGTTGAAATTGGGCTCGGAGTTGCCGCCGAAGACGATCAATCCGCCGTCGCCCGCCGCGGGAGCTTGCGTACTACCGGTGATCACCTGATCCATCGTCACGCCGCGAACCGTCGTACCGACGGAATTATCATAAATCGACGTGATGATCGCGGGAACGCGCGGTTGGTGAGTCGTTTCGTTGCCGGGGATGCCGAGAATTCGGAGTTGGCTCCAAACGCCGGGTCCGAAGAACGGAGCGACGGGAGGAACCAAACCGTTATCGACGCCGACCAGGAAACCGGCGCCGCCGTTCTCGCTTGAAGTCGTTCCACCGGTACCCGTCGCAGGAGGTGCGGTCCCATTGAGAAGCTTGACGATCACAGATTGCCCCGGATAGGGAATCGTCGATCCGTCGGCGAGCAGAGTTCCTCCCAACTGGCTTTGAATCGTCAGCGAGACCGAAGGTGGGGGAACGTCTTCAAACTGGTTGGCGTTCGGCAGAGGAGTGGGGATGAACCCGGGAAACGAGCTTCCCGATGGACCGAGAACGATCGTGCCTCGCAGCACATAGGTGATGTCGGTTAGATCCCAGATCGAATTGACGTTCAAATTGGAGCCGCCGTTCGGCAAAGTACCTCCCGTCAGCACCGCGAGGCCGTTGATGCCGTTCCCCACCAACACGTTTCCATGAATGAAGGGATTGCCCGAATTGAGCGGAGTGAGCGGGTTGGTCGCTGGTAAACCATCGGGCTGCACCGCCATCGGAGCGTCGATATTGTAATAAAAATTATTATTAGCAATATATGCGTAGGTTCCAACGCCGCCTTGAAGCTCGAAATTGAGCACGTTCATCGACGGGACGGTGTTGTTGGGATAATTGACCTCGCCGCCGCCGTATTGGAACGTCGCGCCCGTGATCACCGCTCGGGCGCCCGAAATGATCGCGATCGCGCCCCAACGAGCGAGCGCGGGAACGTTTGTCGGCGTCGGCTGATTCGCCCCGCCGCTGTTCAAAACGTCGTTGGGCGCGACGATCGTGGTGACCGCGCCCGTCGTCGGATCGGTGTACGTCGTCGACGCGGTGTTGTCGTAAATCGACGTGAACATCGTCGTCGCGACGTTCGTGTTCGGAGCCTTGAATCCGGGAGTCGTCGGTCCGAAACTCTGATTCTGATCGTACTCGTTCATGTAAGTACGATCGCCGATGTTGATGCTCCCCGTCGGAAAAACGGTGATCCCCGTCCCCCGCAGGAATTTCATCATCATACCGGGATTGATGTACAATCGATTGTTTGTGGAAGCGGTGTTTCCGCCGTACTGATACTGTTGGCCGATATACAGTTCGGTTGTCAGGATATACGGATAAGGCGAATTGAGGACGTAATTGAGCACGCCGTCGGGCGCCGTCGGCTGGTACGGCATCGAGTTCGTCGCCTCGGCGACCCCGTTGAATTCGGGCCGAATCCAGATCGCGTTGATCCCGTTATCGTACATCGTCAACCCGCGAATCAGCGGGCCTTGCGCGATCGAATCCCACAACAGCGAATCGACGTCGGCCGAGATCGCCGCCTGCGCCGTGGCGAGCGCCGCGTTCTCGTTGGGATTCCCCGCGTTGGCGATCGTGTCGTTGGTGATCGCGGGTCGGCTCGAATAAAGCGTGATCGCGTCGTAACGATAACCGACGGTCGCCGGAACCGCGCCGCCGCCGTAATTGATCGTCGCGAAATTGATCATCGAAAGCGTGGAGTCGGCGCCCGAAATCGCGGGCAAATTCGTTCCCGGAGCGTTCGGGTTGGGAGGACCGATCAACGTGCCGTCGACCGGGAAAGTCGCCGTCGGGAATTGCGCCTGATCAAAATTGCGGAACAAAATCCCGCCCCAATCACCCGATAGCGGCGTGCTGTCCGAAGGATTGCCGCTGTTGCCGATCGAGTAATCCGCCCATGAAGTGAAGTTCACAGCTTGATTCGGGCCGGGACCGCCGAGAGTCTCAAGCGACGACCCCTGATTCTGGATGAGCAGCGAGGCGTTCTGCATCTTAAGAGTCGAACCCGGCGCCATCACGAGAGCCGTGTTGAAAGGAACGGAAAGGCTCCCGTCCGAACCGATCGGCGCCTGGCTCACAAACGTCGCCTGCGAAACGACCCCCGTGATCGGATTTTGCTGCACGATACCGGGCAACGCCACGATCACCACCGGACCGTTCGCCGCCGCGACCTGCGCCGCGTAGAACGCCGACGGTTGGAAATATCCCTTGCCGTTGTAATCGAGACTGGGATCAAAATTCGTGTAATTGATCGGGCTGTTCAGATTTCCGCCGTTGATTGAATTCGCCACGGCCTCGGGATTGAGCGTCGGATAAGGCTGCGCCACGCTGCCGTTGGGGTAATCGGGCCCGCCGAAGGGATTGTAATTGTAGTCGGGCCGGGCGTAGATCACGTTCCCCTGCGGAACGACCTGGAACCCCGCGACGAACGCGCCCCCGGCGATTCCATTTCCCGTCATATCATTCTGTCGGTTCGTGCCGTTGGGAAGCAGATCTTCATAATAAGATCCCGGCTCGGGCGCCGAGCCGATTTGCACCACCTGATTGGGCCCGGTGAGATTGCCCAGGAATTCGCCGTCGAGCTGGTTGCCGTATTGATCGATGATCTCGTTGGCGCCCGTGTTCGGCATCTCGATTCGGAAATGATCCGACGGCCAAACGAAGCCCTGAGGGAAATTGATCACGAGTTCGTTGTCGTAGCCGGGCTGCCCCTGCGTCGCCCCGGGGATCGAATCCTGGAGGGTGACGGTGAATCCGAGAAGCGGCGTGCTTCCCTGGCTGAAGTTGCCGTCCGAAGGGCTCGTCGAACTGTTCGCCGACCGGATGATCTGGATCGCCTGAGCGTAAGGATTGAGTCCGTCCGCCTGACGTTGCGCGTCGGTCAGAAGCGGATTCGACGTTACGATGTCGATCTGATTCGGAGGAGCGGGGACGTTGTCGCGAAGCGGCGCGCCCGCCGCCGGGAGCTGCTCGAAATACGCGCGAGCCAGCCCCATCGTCGCGGTCGTGCCGTCGGGTAGCGTCGACACCGCGGTCATCGTCTCGATATAAGCCGGACTCGATTGAATATTAAACGATACGTTGAAATCGGACGCGAGCGGATTCCCCGCGGCGTCGACCAGTCCCGGATAAGTCGATTCGGTCGTGTGCGCGGTCAGCGTGTAAGTTCCAGCGGGCAACCCCGTCGCGATCGAAAGAACCACCGTTCCGGTGTACGGCTGATTGGGCTGGGTGCGAACCGTCGTCGACGTGAAATTCGCCGCGGTGATGAAACCCGTATAATTCACCCCCGTCGTCGTGTTCGTCAGCGTGTAATTGCTCGTGTTGTCGGCGCTGTTGGGGTTGAGCGCCGGGAAATTCAACGTTGGCGGGACCGCGAACGGACTCGAATTACTGCTGGGAGCGACCGGATCGGTGACGAACAACGAAATGCTGTTCAAATTGTTCAGGTTCACGCCGTTCGTGACGCTCGACCCCGTGATCGTGGGATCGGTCGTATCAATCCGGAACGAGGATTGGACGAACGACGACAACCCCGGCTGTCCCGCGATATCCTGGGCGCCTTGGGCGAGGACCGTCATCGTGTTCAGGCCGTCGACAAGCGCCGAGGGCGCCTGGAACGTGAACTTGCCCGTCGAATCGGTCGTCGCCGTGATGTCGTAATTCCCGGTCAATCCCCGTCCGTTCGTACCCGGCAGCAAATTGAGCACGCCGCCGTGATACGCGTTGAACTCGGCGTAAATCGTTAAACCGCCGACCGCCGCGGGGAAGGAACTCGTCAACTGACCGATAAAGCTCGGCGTGGGATTGTTGAGATTCTGATTTCCTGAAATCCCCAAGGGAGAATATGACGAGGGCGTTAAAGAAAAGTACGTGATCAACGGCGCTTGCACCGTGAAAAACTGCGATTGAACGAATGTGGACGGCCCCGTGGGATTCGCGACCCCCGACGGGAACACTCCGCTGAACTGCCCGTTCAGGCCGTTGCCGATCGTATCGGTGACATACTTTTGCACCGCGAGGTAATACGTGCCCGTCGGCATCTCGCTTTGCGGAACGCCCGAGAAATCGAGCGTCACGGTGAAAGTCGTCGGGTTGTACGAGAAATTGGTGGGGGGGATCATCTGCACCGGCCCCCCCGCGCTCGGCTGAACCGCGAGTTCGACCGTGCCGGGTACGAGCTGACCGTTGACGATCTTGTCCGGAATCAACGTATCGGCGCGCATCGCCGAGCTGAACTGGATTTGCACCGTTCTGCCGCTGAACGAAGTCGAATTGATCACGGGCTCGACCGTGTCGGCGAGCGTGAACGTCCCCGAATCGGCGACGAGACTCTTGCCGTCGGTCGCGAGGATCGGTCCCGAAAGCGTATAAGCGTATGAACCGTTGGCGGTATCGCCCACGGGGAAATTGAACGAGATCGGAAACGAAATTTGGGTGGAACTCACCTCGACGGGCGTGCCGACGGTCACCGACACTCCCGTCGGCAGGGTTGAGAACGTGAGATCCGAAGCCGATACCGTGCTAAAGTTTACGGCTTTATTAAAGTTGAACACAACCGAATTGATCGCGGTGGAAACGGTCGCTCCGTTCGCGGGAGTCGTCGACGTGACGCGCAATTGATCGATCGCGTTGAGCGCGGCGGGGGCGTTGATCAAGCCGTAACCCGATTGAACGTTCCAGCTTCCCTTGGGCGTGCCGTTCATCGGCTGGGTTGAAGCGATGAGCGCGGCTTTGATCTGGGCTTCGGTCGCCTGCGGAACAAGCTCTTTCATCATCGCCGCGACGGCCGCGGCGTTGGGCGCCGCCGACGACGTGCCGAAGAAGCTGGGGAGATTTTGCGAGAGATTCGTCGGCGTCGCGGGCTCGCCGGGGAAGGGGGGATTGCTCGTATCAATAATGCCGCCGGGAGGGAAGAACGAAGTGTTGCCGCCGTCGGGCGCGGTGACGGTCGGCGCCAGAATCAATTGCGGCGCCGTCGGTTGACCGCTCGCGGTCAAATCGTTAATCACCGGCCCTTGCGAACTGAACGGCTCGCTATTGATCTGCGTGGCGTTGCTGGGCCAGGGCGCGGCGCCCCACCAAGGCATCGCCCCCACGCCGATCGTGTACGGACTCGACGCGTGCCCCGAGGTCGTCGGGTAATACGTCGTCCCCGCGTTGCCGAATTGCTGCGAAACGACCGCGTTCACGTTCTCGTTGAAGTTTTGGAACTCGACGAAATTCGGCGCGGGACCTTTTACAAGCTGGATCGCCACAAAATAATTGCCGTCGCCCACCTCGCCGAAGTATTGCCACGGCTGTTGTGTCGCGGTGTTGTCGTTCGTTCCCGACGCGACGACGGTTCCAGATGAATTCAAGATATACATATTCATCTGCGAGGTCACGCCGTTCGACGTGTACCACGGTTGATCGAACTGAAAGTCGAACGACGCGGGATTGGTTTGGCTCGTGCCGCTGATTGTGATCGGCAGCAGGGTGGTCGTTCCCCCGTTGGGGTTGAAGTTCATGAACGTTCCCGAGCCGACGCCCGTCACCGAGGCGCTGACGCCGCGGAAAGCCGAAAGATACCCCTGCGCCAGGCTCGTGTTCCCCGCGGCGCTAAAGTAGGAAACATTATTTTGAGTGACGACTTGTTGAATCGCCTGACTGATGACGCCCGGTTGGAAATACGGGTCGTCGGCGAATCCGATGTCGTCGACGATGATCTGGGCGTTCGCCTCGGTCGCGAGATTGGTGATGCTTTGCGCCATCACCGTGTCGCTTAGGCCCGCCGCCGAGAACGCCAAACTCGCCCCGGGAGCGACGTCGTGGATGTTCTCGGCCATCGCTCGACCTTCGTCGGTCGGATCGCTCGGATCGTCATACAAAACATTGACGGGATTGTTGGGATTGAGATCGCCGGTTTTGTATGAGGACGCGAGCCCGCCGCCGTATTGATTGATGCTCGTCGAAACGATGCCGACCGTCACCCCGGTCCCGTCGACGTTGTATTGATTGCTCGCGGTATCGGCCTGAAGCGTCGTCAAAGCCTCGTTGTAAGCGATTCCCTGATAACCTGTGTAGCGAGCGACCGGCTTAAACAACGGAGCGGCGCTGATCACCTGCGGCATCCGCGCCAAAGTGGGCAATTCGTTGATCGGCATCCATCCGCTGATAATTCCATACTTCGGATCGGACCCGAAGACCTGCATTCCCAGATTGACGAGCGAGGTCTCCGCCGTCGTGAAATTTCCCCACGTGTTCACATCGACGCCGACCGAATTCCCCTGGAACTCAATCAAATCCGCATATTTCGATTGAAACGCGCCGCCTCCGGGATTGGTGGTGTATTGCTGATATTCTTGATAGATATTGACGAGGTCTTGTCCCTCGTTCGCCATCGGCCCGTTTTGCCAATCGGCGAGGTTATTGTCGGTCGGTTTCCATTGAGTCGGCGGCTGGGTGATCGTGTTGGTAACGACTCCGGCCGCGAGCATCGTCCGGTCTTCAAGAAATTCCAGCCGGGGCGCCTTGACGCGTCGCGCATGTGTACCGTAGTTGCGCCGAAGATCGTTCCGCTGATTCCGAGCCTTGGAGCTTCCCATCGCCATTCTCTCCGGTTCGCCCGGGGGTCCATCGTAATCGGGCTCGATTCGGCGCGTCGTTCACGCCGAAGAACCGGATCGCGACCCCAGGTTCAAAGGTGTCGCCACTCCTGAACTGTTCCGTAACCTACAATCAAAAAAGAAGACGAAACGGCCGCATCCGTCATTCCCTGGCCTGGAATGTTCGATCGCCTTCCGGGCTCGCCGAACGATACGGATCAATTTGACAAACAATCATAATCGACGACGAACGCCGACGCCACGCCCGACACGGTTGTGCGGCGAATCCACGACGGTGAACGACGTCTATCCGACCTCGCCTCGATCAAACGCGCTGTCGACGTCGAGGGAACGTCCGTGAGCGTTTGTTCGTGCGTGCAAGAAAGAACGATTCGATCAGGTTTGTCTCGTAATCATTGCGGACCCGAGTTCGAGAAGTCAACTCCCCACTCGATCGAACGTTCCCCAAAGTCAACATTCCGATGTCTCGTCGCATCGTCGAGCGACCGTTTTCGATTCGACCCGCGCCGATCGCGCGGCGACGAACGACATATTTCAGTCCTCGCGCCGACGCCCCTGGAGACTCCCGAAAACCTGAAATCCTGGAGTGACTAGTTCTACCGATTTTGATGAATATCCTGGGAACCCCGCCGTTTCCCGCACCAAAAACGCGATCTCGGGTCGACGACCGTCGAATGCGAATCGCGTTCGACGCTCAAAAACCGTCGCTCAATCTCGTTGATCGCACGTTCTTGATCATAAGAAGACGACGAAATCAGAGTCCGTCACCTAGTTTGACTCATCGTTCGGTAAAGTCAAATCGATCACGCGATTCTCGCGACGAACTTCGCCGAAATCGCCGATCTCATTTGACAAAAACCGGTCCCGGCGAGTTTAACCGATCGCCCAATATCGCGCACAATTCCATCGAATCCAAATCCGACCGTAAATTACCAAAGTCGTCTTCCGAACCGCCGTGCGAAAGCGCCGACCTCTCGAAACTTCCCGACACCCCTCAATTCGACGATCACTTAAGCGAGACGCCGCAATCGAATCCCATATTCGTCAAATCTTCGATCAAACCCGCCGAATCGCGATACAACAAACCCGTCATACCGGCGCGCAACGCCCCCTCCACGTTCTCGATCCGATCATCAATGAATAAACATTCGCCCGCCGTCGCCCGCGCCGCGATCTCGCACTCGGCGTAAAACTCGACCGCGGGCTTCAACCGACCGATCTCGTAAGAAAGAACGATCGCGTCGAACCAAGACATCGTTGTCGCATATTCATGCAAGAATCGCTTTGCGTGAATCTCGTTCGTGTTCGACCCCAGCACCAACCGCGCCCCGCTCGCCTTCAACCGCGGAAGAATCGCCGCGACCGCCTCGTTGAGCCGAAAAATCCCCCCCCACGCGCGCTCGAGATCGGCCTCGGCCAATTCCATTTCAAGCATCGCCTCCAGATCCCGGCGAAAGCCGTCCGAAGTCGTCAATCCGCTCTCATACCGCGCCAGTAACCCCGCGAAACCTCGCTCCGAAAGCCTTCGACGCATCGCGTCGGCGGCCAATCCCCGCTCCCGCGCAAGCCGCTCCCAAGCCGAATCATGATCAAAAAACGCGACGACGTTACCGAAATCAAAAATAATTGATTTTGGCATGTTTTTATCTTGTAAACTCATAATAAATTCCCTCCGCGTCGATCCGACCGTTTCGGCTTTCTTAAGATAACATTAATCGTCGATCGCCGTCGGCTGATTCTCTACCGAAACCGGTTATAATTGTTTCTCGACGGTCGAAATCGACACTTGAACCGAGGAACAAAACGATGCGCGGAGCGAGCCCCTCACTGTTCGTTTGCCTGTGCTTATTCGCACCCGCGAGGGTCGAAATCGCCGACTTACCTTTCGATCCCGACTCGTGGAAACCCGCCGAACGCGTCCAATTCCATGTTCAAGAAAACGGCCGAGACGTCGTCTATTCGGGCGTTCCGCTCGCGATCGTCTTGCGGGATCGCGCCAAAAATCAAGACGGCATGGCGTTTACACGGTCGCTCGCCGACGCGGTGATCGTCGTCGGAGGCGCCGACGATTATCAAGCGTCGGTCTCCGCCGCCGCGGCTTGGATCGACGAAAAAGGAGAACGCTACATCCTCACGACCGAACGCGACGGAAAACCCCTCGACGCCAAACACGGGCCCGTCATGCTCGCGATCCCCGCCGAAAAAAAGCGAGTCAGATGGGTGCGATCGGTCGTCTCGCTCGGCCTCCTTCAACCTCCTAAAACCGACAGCGGCAAAAAAGCTCATCAATAAGGCGTTATTCAGATAATTGATCTTACAAGGTATCCGGAAAGAAAGCCGCGGATTCCGCGGGATTTGAAGGCGAACCGGAAATTGGGAGGGAGAACCAGAAATCGGCGGGTCGAACCTCCAGGTGAGCCGCGTTATGACGTCCGCGATTATCGACCGCGAATATCTGGATATTTTGGGAGGGCGAACCTCCTGGTGAGCCGCGTTATGACGTTCGTGATTATCGACCACGAATATCTGGATATTTTGGGAGGGCGAACCTCCTGATAAGCCGCGTTATGACGTCCGCGATTATCGACCGCGAATATCTGGATATTTTGGGAGGGCGAACCTCCCGGTGAGCCGCGCTATCACGTTCGCGATTATCGACCACGAATATCTGGATATTTTGGGAGGGCGAACCTCCTGGTGAGCCGCGTTATGACGTTCGCGATTATCGACCGCTAAATCGCCCCGGTCGCCCGTGTTTACAAGAAGAGGCTCACCGGGAGGTTCGCCCTCCCAACCAAAACAACATGTTATTTAGATTTCTTTGATGACGAACATTATGGGGGGCCGC
>JAJYWB010000083.1 GCA_021791715.1 Planctomycetota bacterium
GTGGGGGTGGGGGTGGAGGGGGTGGGGGGGGGGGGGGGGGGGGGGGGGTCGGAAGTAGCGAAAAAGAAGTTTAGTGGTCTCTCATTTATTGATACGTTCAAACCTTTCGGTCATTCAGCATTTCATTATGATTTTGGACCAGTTAAGCTCTCTGGATCCGATCGACTCAACCATATTTACGAGATAACGAACAAATCAAATCAAACAATCGAGTTAATACGTGCGGTAAATGTTAAATCATGCTGCGGAGATGTTCGCTGCCCTCAAATTGTTCTTCATCCTGGAATGAATGCAAGGATCGAGGTCGAATTAAGGAAGAATAAGCTAGGGCCGATCGATCATTTAGCGGTCGTCGAAACCGATCATCCGAACGCTAAAGAGATCCAATTAGTCACGACGGCGGAGATCTATCCGGAGAGTGATATGATAGAGATTGATGGCTCGCTATTGGATGTATCTTTGTTAAAAGGGCAATCGATCGAACGTGAATACAAAATTCGATCTTTTGGTGCAAGAAATGAATTACCAATTGATCTTAGTGATTTATCAATCCGAACCACACTGAAAGCCAGATGGAGAGGAGAATCGGAATTGACGGAACTTGAGCGGGGCGTGGTTATGAGATCACGCGATTTGATCGTCACAATATCGAACGATTTGAAAGAATTGGGGACCCAATTTGATGATATCGAGATTTTGAATGGAAAAAAGACGATCGCACGAAGACGTATCGTTTGGGAAGCTGTACCCTCGGTTACAGTCTCTCCGAAGCTAATTTTTTTCAAGCGATCATCAATATCATCAAAGCACAGCATACTTATCCATGCGATAGACGATCTTCCATTCCGAATCATCAAGATTCGATGTCCGTCATTAAGTGTTGAAATCCTTACTATGAGTGATAATCCTGAGATCCGTAAAAAGCTGGATATTCAGCTCTCTTGGAAAGAAAATCCGGATTCCAAATTAAAATCCACGACTGTTGAAATTGAAATCGATCATCACGTACAAAAGATCGTTTCAATTCCCATTCAAATTCAGGGAGTGGGACGCGCCGATCAGGGGAAAAAACCATGATTACGCCCGGACGATATCCTTTAGATTCGACCCGCGGTTTTACTTTAATCGAGACTATCGTGGTTATAGCGATAATTGGACTTCTAGCTTCCCTCTTGATGCCCGCCGTAATGGACGCTCGAGAGGCGGCGCGACGAATGGAGTGCTCGACTCGTTTACGCCAGATCGGCCTCGCGCTCAATAATTATCTTAGCGTCTATCAATCATATCCGCCTATAGAAGTCAATGATTTTTCGACTCACGGTTTCTTGTTACCCTATTTGGATCAATCTGTACTTTATAATCAGATTAACTTTCATCATCTATGGGTTCATTATGCACCTACCTTTATCGAACCGACGTTTCAAACCGTCGCGACTACGAAAATCTCCTCCTTTCTTTGCCCCACGGACGACGCGCCGTTAGGAAAATTCGGAGGGGTAAACTACCGTTTGAATATCGGTGTTGGACCTTGGTTTTCTTATAATCTTGTGACTCCTGACAGCGGGAATGGTTTTCTGAATCTCCCTCGAAGGTCTGTTTCGAGTCCCGCGGACATAGTCGACGGGCTTTCTAACACGATCGCCTTCGGAGAACGCCTAAGGGGATCTCGATTACCTTTCATGAGCGGATTGGCGAATCGAGATTTTCATAAAAATACTATTGATTTTCAATTGTCACGAACCGCGGAACAGATGATCAAAAGTTGCCGCGCGATGAACGCAATCGATGGATTTCACTTTTTTTACACAGAATCAGGAGCGGCTTGGTTTGATCCAGGATTTGGTGAAACATACTATAATCATGTAGAAACACCAAATTATCAATTACCTGATTGCGGAATTGGATTGCATCTTGGCGGCGGAGGAGATGGTGGTATGATCACATTAAGAAGTTGGCATCATGGAGGCGTCAACGTACTATATGGAGACGGATCGGTTCATTTCATCAAGGACGGAATCAACCTATCTCTTTGGAGGGCGATGAGCACACGTAACGGCGGGGAGGTTTTTGACGCGATATTCTGACAGCGTAAGCAAGCGATTTTTGATAGATTTCATTCGTTTGATTTCATCGGGTTTCACAATCACAAGGAGCATGACGATGCGCAGCCTGATTCTTGCCTCATTGAATATCACACTGGCTTTCTTGTTGTTCACGCAGACGGATCTTTTATCATCGCCGAGGGAGCTTTCTCCCCAAGAGACGATCTCGCGTGGATCGAATCCGGACAACGGTCTATGCCCCGATAATTTATGTTCAGATCTTTCGGGCAATTACAAAGCATGCGAGAACGGTTCGAGCGTCTGTCAAGATTGTTTTGCCGCCGATTCAAATACTCCGGATACATATGAGACAACTGGTCCGGGTTGTCCAGACGGCACATCGAGTACCGGATATCAATCTGATACAAACGCTGTCTATTGCGGCACCAGCGTCGTATGGTATGGAGTGTGTTATGATGATGCAAGTGGAGAGCCTTATTGTTTTTTCGACGGATCCAACAACGAGCTTTGTTTTTCAGGACAGCCTGATAACTTGCCAAACAAAGTGGTGCCGGAGTAAATTCAAGCTGAATGAATTCTAATAGGATCATTCTTTAGAATGATGTTCAGCCCGGATCGTATCTGTATCTGTATTCGGGCTGAACGTTTTCAGGAGAAATACGCATGGGATTTCTTTACATTATCTTCGTAGGAATGAATTGTTTTGGTTTTCAAGATAGAAACGTTCCTCGCCATGATTTCGAATCGATGGTTGATGAAATTTTGGAACCTTATCCAGATATTCGATTCGATTTTGAATCGAAAGCATACCGATTTGAAAATATCCGCGGCGTCGACGAAGAGCACTTGACGGCCAAGCCGGAGTACATTACTACCGGAAGCTTCGCTTACAGAAGAGATTTATCATTCAAAGTCGTCAGACAACGCGAATTGTTAGGTAAAGTCCCGCCAATCCTATCAACATTCTCCTATACAAATGGCAAATCACAGTTTTCTTCGTCGAATCCGGCTAATCCAGGTCGAAGTATAACGATTTCAAAAATTAGCGTGAACAATTTGAATATCGATTTTCCGCCAGGATTATTAATGCCGATGATTCGATTGAAACTGATGCTGAAGAATACGAGAGCCACGATTCGTCAGTTGGACGATGATTTTATCGACCATGAGCTCTGCTCGATTTTCTTAGTGGAATTTAATGGTGTAATTAAAGAAAAGTATTGGATCGGGCAAGATCGCAAAGTGGTACTGCTCTGGGAGCAATCGACACCAAGAGGATTAACCAAGAGGGTCGGAGGTTATCGATTCGTGAAGAAAAAAATCGGCGCGTCGAAAGAATTTTGGGCGCCCGTCTTTGCGAAGATCGAACTTTATAACCGATTCAATGAGAAAATGAAAACGGATGATCCGACATTCATCGAAATTCTATCGGTTCCGATCGCCACACTCGATCTCGAAAATCCCGTTTTAGATAAAGATCTGATAGATACCATCAAAATAGGGGATGTCGTGAATGATCGATTCAAGAAGAGAAAGTACGAATATGGTCAAGATATGCGTCCGGCGCCTAAAAACATCGCCGAAGAACAAAAACGACTCGATGAAACGCTTGAAAAAGCGAAGAATCAGGGACAAGAAGTGATCGCGCAATCGTGGACGAACAGCAAAAATTCCTGGTACAGAATCATTCCTCTAGCATGCTCATGCGTATTGGCTTTAATACTTCTAGTTATACAGATTAAGAAGTATCGTGATACTAGATAAGGTTGAATTCTAATGATATTTTCAACAATGATTACATCGATAATGTGCATCGCATTCACGACGGAACACCATCCAGTGATTGGATCGGAGATCGATTGCGGCGTCCGCGCTTTATATTCATTATTCCAACTAGAACAACATCCAATATCATTGGAGCGTCTACTCGCGTCTCTTCCAAAACGAGATCCCAAAGGATATTCTATCTCAGAATTATCGAAATGCGCCAATTCAAATGGAATGAACGTTAAAGCGATACAACTCGATAAGAATCATTCTCGTTTGAATAGACCAATTATCGTGCTTTACCTTATTCGTGATCAAGGTCATTATCTCCTGATCAACCCGATAGGAATTTCGGGAAAACTTGTTCAAACCATCGAATATCCCTACCCTCCAAAAATTATATCGTATCAAAATCTATTCAATAATTTGGCATTCACGGGCCGAGCGATCGTACCCGTTTATTGGTATGAAACTAAGCTTTTTGTTACGTTGGCTCGAATATCATCATTTATATTCTTATTGTCTGGT
Source organism: Planctomycetota bacterium (assembly GCA_021791715.1). Classification (GTDB taxonomy): domain Bacteria; phylum Planctomycetota; class Planctomycetia; order Isosphaerales; family Isosphaeraceae; genus JAKBCQ01. Next base: position 4,359 of record JAJYWB010000083.1, read on the forward strand.
ATATATATAATATTTAAAAAACTTACTTATGACCCTCGGGCTTGTAATCCAAAAAGTTCGATCAAATAAAACTAATATTATTCTTTAGATAATATTATTATTCGATAACCGTCTTTCCAGAAGAACGCATAGACTCATGGTTCGGAGCGCTTAGTTATGTCGGCATAGTCGATACCGTTCCTATCGGTTGAAGGGTCCTTAGTATTAATCCATGCCCCGTTTCCAAACCCCATTACTCGAACCATACGAGCGTTATTAAAAATTACGCTCTCGGACATGTGGGGCGACAGGACAGTACGCGGCGATCATGCGGAGGCGAAGAAATGCTCCCGCTTCAATCGAGTCATGCCTCCACCGAGTCTAAACCCATGATGGAGTTCTCATGCTCACGCAAATATTCGGGTTCTCCGCGACTTTGATTATTCGGCTTTGAACCGCGGTCAAATCGATTCGCCGGAATTGCTCGGATTTGTAGGGAGACAGGATTCGACGATACCTCGGGCGCATCGGACAGAACGACTGACGCGGCTACTCATACTCGGGCGGTCTGATGCGTTCACGCGACTACAACGACACATTGAAGGTTCAATCATTCACCAACAGAAGAAACGAGCCTGTTCACAGCGCACTGAAACCCAAGAATCTGGGATTCTCCCGATATCGACTTTCCGGCATGAGAAATCGAACTCTATTCAAGTGAAATATGTTTATTTTTCCGGATCGGTTTTTACTTGATTCTCGGCTTCGGATGCGATTTGATCGACGAACCGAAGCGTGCGTCGTTCGACGGGCGATCGATTGGTCGCGAGTCGAACACGCCGAATCGATCCCTCCCTGATTCCGCGAAGGAACCGACCCGATGCGATCGCTTTTTCCCCTGATCCTCGGCATTCTCTCCGTTCCGTGCCTCGCCGGAGAAACCGACGTCCTCAAGCCGGGCGAAGCGGGCGCGACGCCCCGCACGATGCTCTCGCGCGATCTTCTAAACAAGGCTCGGCGGGCGTTCCAAAAGCGCCGCGAAGCCGTCGCCGCGCTCAAAAACGTCGACGATCTTGAAAAACGTCGATCCGAACTCAAAGCGAAATTCATCGCCTCGCTCGGCGGATTCCCCGATAAAACGCCGCTCAATCCGCGCGTCGTCGGGATTCTTCAGCGCGACGGCTATCGCGTGGAAAAAATCATATACGAGAGTAGGCCGAATCATCATGTGACGGCAAATTTCTACCTTCCCGCGGGCGATCCCCCCTTCCCCGCGGTCCTCATCCCGTGCGGCCATGAAGACGAGGCGAAAGCCGCGATCAATAATCAACGCGCCTGCATATCTCTTGCAAAACATGGGATCGCGGCGTTGTGTTACGACCCGATCGGCCAGGGGGAACGGAGACAACTGCTCGATAACGAGGGGAAACCGATCGGCGGCGGAGGGACGACGGAGCATACAATGGCGGGGATCGGAGCGTTGCTCGTCGGCAGGCAAACCGCGAGTTATCGGATCTGGGACGGGATTCGATCGCTCGATTATCTCGCGAGCCGAAGCGAGATCGACCCCAAACGTCTCGGATGTTCGGGATGTTCGGGAGGGGGAACGATGACTTCGTACCTCATGGCTCTCGACGATCGCGTCGCCGCGGCGGCGCCCTCGTGTTACATCACGTCGCTCGAACGTCTCTTCGAGACGATCGGTCCTCAGGACGCCGAGCAAAACATCGTCGGTCAAACGGCTTTCGGCATGGAGCACGCCGATTATCTGTCGCTTCGCGCTCCCAAACCGACGCTCATTTGCGCATCAACGCGTGATTTCTTCGACATTCAAGGAACGTGGAACACGTTTCGAGAAGCGAAACAGATTTATGCATTGTTCGGTCGATCGGACGCGGTCGACATCGTCGAGACGAACGAGACTCACGGCTACAACAAGCTTCATCGCGAGGAAATGCTGCGGCTGATGTTGCGTCGGCTCGCGGGGAAAGACGTCGTCGCGACCGAAGGGGATTTCGACGTCGCCTCGGAAGCCGAATTACGCTGCACCAAGACGGGTCGGGTCGTAAGCGAATTGCACGGCAAATCGGTGTTCGATTGGAACGAGGAACGCGCCGGAGAGTTCTCGAAAAAACGGAAGGCGTTTCTCAACGATCGCGATCGAGCGGGATCGATCGGAGCGGTTCGTCGGCTGATCGGCGTGGCCGAACCGATCAAGCCCGCGGCGCGATCCGAACATGGAGAGATCCGGATTGGTGAGCGTCGCGCGATCCGATTGATCTTTCAAACCGAGCCGGGGATCGAAGTTCCCGCGCTCTTATTCACGCCCGAAACGATCGACGATTCGGCGCCGCTTACGATTGTGATCGGTCTGGATAAGTCGAAGGCGATCGACCCCGACGGCGCGATCGCGGGGGCTTTGAAGCGGGGTCGTCGCGTTCTCATCGCCGATTTACGTGGAACGGGTGAAACCGCGCCCGCGACTGCGAACGCGAATCACGGGCCTTTCGGCGCCGACTGGAAGGAGGCGTTTCTGGCGCTTCATCTGAGCGAGCCATTGCTCGGTCGGCGCGTCTTCGATTTACTTTCGGTTATCGGAGCGACCGCGGCCGAATCGCAAAGAGGGGTTCATCTGATCGCATATGGACAAGCGGGGCCGATCGCTCTTCACGCCGCGGCGATCGATTCGAGAATCCATGAGTTAACGCTCATTCATTCTATCGCTTCCTGGTTTGATATCGTTCGCAGGCGCGTATCGCGCGATCAATTGTCGAATATCGTACCGGGAGCGCTCGAGGTTTACGACCTGCCCGAACTCGCGGGTTTGATCGCTCCTCGACCGCTCGCGATCGTCGAACCCGTCGATCCGTCGGGCGTTCCGATCGCGCGTGAGGAGGTTGAACTCGATTATTCCGCGGCGATCGCGATTTATCACGATCGCGACGCCGAAGACGCGCTCACGATTCAATCGACGAAACGGCGAACGCCGAAAAATCCGTTGTTGCGTGCGGTCGATCTCAAGATCGGCGAAACGCGAACCGTGAAGCTTTCGGACGGCAAAACATCGAAGATCAAGCTGCTTCAAGTCGACGAGGTTCGCGACCCGATCCGTTCGGCGGTTCGCTCGGCGACGGTAAAGCTCGAGGTGAACGGATCAATCGTATCGCTGGAATCGGGTAATTATCATTTACCGATATCGGCGGGAGGCGTACAAATCGATTGTCCCGTCGTCGGGGGTTATTTGATCAACAGCAATCAAGATTCGTGGGGGCTTTCCAAAGACGCGCGGATTCGGCTTTGGCCCGCGGGATCGCCTTGGATCGAGCCCGATCGGTTCGGTTATCCCGCGCGGCAGCGCTGGTTCGCTTCGAGCACGCAAATGGCGAACGAACCGGTTTATGTCGACGGCGGCGAGAACCCGTCGGTTAAAAAAATCTATTATCATAATGGTCTTGATATCGGCGGGGCGGAGGGGATGATCGAAGTCGTCGCGGCGAGCGACGGAGTGATCGTCGGCTCGGGAACCGAAGTTCTGAAAGGGTACGAAAACGCCCCCGTTCGGCCTCGCTACGATCTCGTAGTCGTGCTCGACGATCAAGGCTGGTATTATTCTTATCATCATTTACAATCAATTGATCATTCGATTAAGCCTGGAATCGCGGTTCGCAAGGGACAAAAGATCGGCGTGCTGGGCAAGGAGGGGGGAAGCGGCGGGTGGTCGCATTTACATTTTATGATTACGAGCCTGCAACCTTCGGGTCGTTGGGGTACGCAAGAGGGGTACGCATTCCTTTGGCAGGCGTATTTGCGCGAGCACGAGCCCGCGGTGATCGCTGTCGCCAGGCCGCATCGCGTGGCTTGGGCGGGGGATACGGTCGTGCTCGACGCGTCGAAATCGTGGGCTCGGTCGGGACCGATCGAACGCTATGAATGGACGTTTTGCGACGGATCGACCGCGACGGGCTCGCGCATCGAAAAGGTTTACAACAATCCGGGATCGTACAGCGAGATCGTGAAGACGTACGACCGCGACGGCCGATTCGATTACGATTTCGCGATCGTGCAGGTTCTCGATCGCGCGAAACCCGACCCTCTTCCGCCGACGATCCACGCTTCGTACGCCCCGACTTTCGGTATCAAACCCAATGATGAAATTACGTTTAAAGTGAGAACATTTCGAACGACGGATGGAAACGAGACCTGGGATTTCGGCGACGGTTCGCCGAGCGTCGCGGTGCGATCGGACGGGAACGTCGAACCGCTCGCGCGCGAAGGCTACGCGATTACGAAGCATCGTTATCAAAAACCCGGTCGATATCTCGTCAAGGTCGAACGAACCGATCGACGCGGCGCGACCGCGACGGCGCGGCTGCGAGTGATCGTCGAATAAAACGACGTGAACGACGAACACTATCACAAATATTTAATGAACTGATCGTGAAGGATCTTCGATTCACGATCGGGTTTACTTTGATTTAGTTATTTTTCCGGGGCGATCGATTTGAATTCCATCAATTGAATCCAAAGGCGAACTTGCACGCCTTTCATACTGGGACTGATGCGATAAACCCCGACGCGACGGCTGATTTCCTCGAAGACGTAGATCGGAGCGTTCACCATGCCGACCCGGCCGATCGTCATCACGAACCGCGCGGGGACGTTCGCCGACATCTTGAAATCCTTGCGTAAATCGTATTCGACGAAGTTCTCGATCGTTTTCGTCGGTCCCGCTCCTCCCTGAATCATCGCGGGCGCCGACACCCAGAGGCGTCCGTTCGTTTCGTCGAGGATGTAGACGGCGTCTTGATTGACCGCGGCGTCGAGCACGTGATTGAGCATCATCGCGATCGGACCCGTCGTGACCGAAGTTTTTCCGAGCGGCGGGGTGTGCTCGTCGCCAAAGCCTCGGATATCGAGGAGGTCGAAACGAGGATGAGAAGCGTTCGCCACTTTACGAACCTCGGCGCGATAAGTCGCGACCTTGCGACTCACGGTCTCGACGACATAAAGCCGCGACCAAACGTCCCCCGCCTGCCCCACCGCCATCAGAAAATTCGCCGACGAACCGGGAGCGATCTGAAAATCCTTGACAAGATCGCGCTCGACGCGATTATCAAGAAAACTTGGATCTTTCGATCCGTTATTGTTATTTTCTTGTTTACTTAAAGACAATCGATCGAGCATCGATCGCCGCGCGGTCGTCGATTGCAAGCTCGGCGGTATGGTGACGATCAGTCTCCCCGCGCGATAATCGAGATAATACACGGCGTCTTGATAATCGTTCGTTTTGAGCGATGGATTGGGCTGAATCGCGATCGACCCGGCGATGATTTTCGACTCGCCGACGCCCGCCGACGATTGCGACGACGAGAACGCGGGCGTTCGTCCCGAAAGCTCCCAACCGACGGTGATTCCGACCGCGAGCGCCGCGAGGATCGCCGTTTTTCCGGCCCGATTTCGCACGTTTCACACTCCTTTTCGAACGACGACGATCTTCGACATCGAACCGCAAAGGCGAACGCCCCGGCGCTCTCGCGACTTGTACGCGACGTTCCGAACTCGGTCGCGGTATAATCGTTTCGTATCTTGCGCCGATCGGCGAAACTCGTAAAGACGGATTGCGATTTCATCGAGCCGTGCGCCGTGAGCCGTTCACGCCAAGATTTGGGAGAAGCGATCGCGCCGAGGCGGCGTCGCCGATCGGCCGACCCACGGCGTGCGGGCTCGAATCGCCGAGAACGAAACGAAGCGGAAAACATCGAGTCATCATGAAACGATATTTGTTAGCATGGTTTTCCTGCATATCTTTTTCATTGACGGCGGCGATTCCCGCGCCCGACGCGGCGGCGCGAAAAGCGAACGAGCTTCGAGCGGCTCACGCCTCGGCTCGAAACAAGGAAAACGAACGGCTGAGAGAGCTCGCCGCATCGCTCGAAAAAGCGGGCGAAACGCGTGAGGCTAAGGCGGTTCGAGACGCGATTCGGCCGCTCGTCACCCCCTCGGGAGCGACGCGAATCGTCCCGCTCGTCGAAATCGTTCCGGGCAAACGAACCTCCAAGGCGTCCGCCTCGGGGCTCGCGAATCTTCCCGAACGATCGCAAGCCGAAGGGGCTTCGCCCAAATCAATCAGATCTAACTCTGATGATGGATCGACCGGCGTCGATCTCGATCGGATCAAGGAATGGACCAAAATACGCCGAGAAGCCGCGGCCGAGCTTTTCGATCTCGCCAAGCAAGCCTTCAAAACAGGCGGGCGTTTGTCGCTGGCGTCGTTGTGGTTGCACGAGGTGATCGAGCGCGACCCGGATCACGCCGAGGCGCGAAGAATCCTCGGGTTCGTCCCCTATGAAGGGGGCTGGGCCACGCCGTACGCGATCCAGATGATCAAAAGCGGCAAGGCGTTACATCCCAGGTTCGGCTGGGTCGATCGAACCTGGATCGATCGTTTGAACGCGGGCGAACTCCCCGCTCCGATCGTTCGAGGCGCGCCGATCCGCTGGGTTTCCGCGGCTGAGGCCGACGCGGCTCGATCCGAGTGGGAAAACGGCTGGAAAATCACGACCGAGCACTTCGTGATTCAAAGCAACCTGCCCCTCTCGGAGGTTATCGTCTTCGGTAGAAGGCTCGAGGCGTTCCGCGACGTTTTCATCACGGTCATGGCCGATGTGATCGGCCCGGCGAAATTCTCGATCGCCCGGCGATTCGCCGACCCCAAGCTCAAACCGACGACCGACTCGGCTGCGCACAAAATCTTTTACTTCGCGACCAAAACTCAATACCTCGATTACCTGAAGACGCACGACCTGCAGGCCGATTCCCGCAGCCTGGGTATTTATATACCAGGATCAAAGATTTGCTTCTTTTATAAAAATGAGAATGGAGCGATACCCGACACCGCCACTCTCTACCATGAAACATCGCATCAGCTTTTATTCGAGCTGGCCGGGAAGGGGAATTTTCAGCGCAATCCCGGCGATTTTTGGGTGTTCGAGGGGCTTGGAACGTATTTCGAGACGGTCGAGGTTCTTGCCGACGACTCGATCGAGCTGGGGGGAATGATTGGTCCTCGCATCGCGCAGGCGCTCGAACGGATCGCGATTCGCGGCGAGATTGTTCCGCTCGATCGATTCGTCAAAATCGGCGCGGCGCGGTTCGTCCAGCCCGAACCAAGCGCCGACGTATATCTAAAATATGTGCAAGCGATGGCGCTTACGGTGTTTTTGATGCGTTACGACGGCGAGCGTTACCGCGACGCTTTCCTTGATTATGTGGAAGACGCGTATAAAGGACGCCTCACGGGCCAGGCGAGCCGAACGCTCACCGGCCGATTGGGGGTTCCGTACGACGAGATCGAGGCTCAGTTCGTCGCCGATTTGAAGCGTTTCGTCCCCCGAGCCCGCGATCGATAAACGAGGGATCGGACCGCGAGCGAAAGCTTGGCCGCACAAAAATCCGGCTTGGACCGGCGCGGCTCGGAGCGAATTCGGCGAGATTGAACGCGAATCGGCGTCGATCGGCTTACCCGCGTCAAGGTATTGCGATCACTCGCCGACGTAAGGAAGCAGAGCCATCGATCGCGCCCGCTTGATCGCGGCGCTTGAGGCCCGCTGGAACGCGGCGCAATTGCCGCTTCGCTTACGTGAAAACATCTTGCTTTGATTGGTGCAGAGCTTCTTGAGGAGCCCGACGTCTTTATAATCGACGTAAGCCGGCCGCGGACATCCGTCGCGGGTGCAAAACCGACACCTGTTCTTTCGATTGCGGCCGAATCGCTTGCGGGGCATGAATCAAAAATCCTCTCAACCCGTCGTGACAACCCGGTTCGAAACCCATTCGAAACGAGTGCGGCGAATTCTTGGTAAACAAAACGAGCGATCGCAAGACCGCGCCGAAGCCCGCTCGCACGGCGACGCTTGTCCGCGAAAGTACACCCGACAGGATTTGAACCTGTAACCTTCGGTTCCGTAGACCGATGCTCTATCCAGTTGAGCTACGGGTGCTCGCGCCTTCCGACCCGGTGGGTCGAAGAATTCAAGATCATAATGTCAGGCGACCTTGAAGGCAAGATCATCGACAAAAAATGGTTCGTTTCGGTTCGCGATCGGCCGCGATCGGATCGTTATTCGCTCGATTTCGCATCCCGCGAGGCGAACGCCGATCGACGGTCGATCGTCCCAAATCTCGCTCATTCGCGCCTTGATCGATCGGGTTGACAGTGTTCGTCGATTCGGGTTAAATCGCCCTCCGGTCGAAAGCGGACTCGAGGATCGGGTCTGAATCGACCGCTCGCCGTCGATCGATTAACGATCGCGGCGCGCCGGCACGCGCGGTTTCATCAATTATTCCGCCGCGATCGACGTTCCCCGTGTCATGGAGGATGAAAGGGACTTCCCTCACGGTCCGAATCGCATTCGTAGATCGTCCTATCTGGATCAGATTCGGAACGAAGCCCCTCCAAGACCGTCGGAAGCTCGAACGCCTACGAAGTTGGATGACGCGCGGCGCGATCGATTTCGGTCGATCGTCCGAAAGGCCCGATTGCGAGCCGGATCGGCGGCGACGGCGTTCGATCGTCGCGATACGCCGACGAACGTCGAGGGAGGGGCGTTTGAGAAGGGAAGGGAGCCGGTCGATGCCGATTGGGGTCGAGCAGAACCGCGGCGCGAGCGTCGCCGAGACCGAGGCGAAACCCGAACGCGTGCCGCATCGGCGGTACGCGCCGATCCCCTCGTTCCGCGATCCCCGCACGCTCGCGGAATGGTACGGCGACGAACCCGAGACGTGCAAACGTGATTGGCGACGAATCTGGCCGATCCTGCTCCATTGCGGCGTGCTGCTCGCGGTCTTTTATTCGTATCACCTCGAATGGCCGGCGTTCCGTAAGATCGCAACGCTCTGCTTCGTAGCCTTGCCGTTTCATTACCTGGCGCCTTATCGATTTAAGAAGCCGCTCTTCACGGCGATCTCGATCTTGGGCCTGGTGCTGGTTTTCGGAGCGACGACCGGAGCGATCGTGCTCGCCTTCTCGGCGGCGCTGATCGGAATCGCGATCGCGCCGATCCGCTGGTCGATCCGAGCCTTGACGATCGCGGCGATCGCGGTCGCGGCGGCGATCGCGCAGACGCGAGTCGTCGCGGGGTCCCCCTTCGAAACCGTTTGGCCGGTCCTCGGAACTATGTTCATGTTCCGAATGATTATATTTCTTTATGAGATCAAACATTCCAAAAAGCGGGAATCGCTCGTCGACGTCCTCGGCTATTTTTTCATCCTTCCCAATTACTGTTTCTTGCTTTTTCCCGTGATCGATTACGGAGCGATGCGGCGGGGTTATTTCGCGTCCGAGATTCATTCGCTTCAGCGGGTGGGCCTGCGGCTGATTTTCCGCGGCGCGGTGCAGATGCTCGCGTTTCGGATCGTCTATCACGACCTCTGGATCGCCCCCGAGGAGGTCGCGGGCGCGGCTACGCTCGTTCGGCATTTGATCGCGAATTACCTGCTCTATCTCCACGTTTCGGGGCAATTCCACACGGCGTGCGGAATGCTCCATTTATTCGGATATCAATTGCCCGAAACGCATCATAATTATTTGCTCGCATCCGGATTCACCGATTATTGGCGCCGAATCAACATTTACTGGAAAGACTTTATGATTCGGCTCGTGTTCAACCCCGTCGCGTTTCGGCTCAAGGCCTGGCCGCGCCCCGCGGCGCTCGCGGTCGCGACGATCGCGGTGTTCGTCGCCACCTGGGCGTTGCACGGATATCAATCGTTTTGGATTCGAGGGTCGTGGGGTTTTCGCGCCCAGGACGCCCTTTTTTGGGGAATCCTCGGGCTTCTCGTATTGATCAATATTCGATTCGATCTCAATCGCAAAGGATCGAGTTCGCGCGTCAGACGATGCGGGGCCGGCGGAATCGCGCTTCGCGCGCTCAAGATCGCCGCGACTTTCGTCGCGATCACCGTCCTCTGGTCGCTCTGGAATTGCCCGAGCTTATCGGCGTGGGGGGCGATGTTCGGCAGAGCCTGGAAAGGAGGGATCGCCTCGTAATGCAAGCTCTCGGCTCACAGAGGTGATCGCCGAAATCAACGGCCCGGGAATCGACAAGTTCGCGGCGTGAACTCGCGATATTCGCACTCCCTAAAATCAGAGGATAACGACGCGTTTCGGTCGATCGGCCGGAGCGATTCGAGCGACGGGTTCAATTGTAAGATGTTCGATCAAGAATGACGGAAAGCGTGGATCGATGAAGCGAGGTTCGGACGAGACGCGAGGAGGAATTGTGAGGTCGGCGCGATTTTGCGCCGCGTGCCTGGCGATCGCGTTCGCGTCGGCGCCCGCCGAATGGATCTCGGGGGCGACGCTTCGCTTCCGCGAAACGCTGAAACTCGACGGACTCAATCGTCACGATTACGAGCGGCTCGAACGAGGCTATTACGAACGCGTGATCCGAGTCGAGCGCGGGCTCGACGGTTCGTTTTCGCCGCGGGGACCGAAACGCGAGGCGTCTCCTTTCGAGGCGGGGCCGCTCGCGCTCGTCACGCACGATATGCGCGAGTACGTATTAAAGCCGAACATATCCGTGGCCAAGTGGGGCGTACGGTGGACGACGAACGAATTCGGTATGCGCGACGATCCGTGCACGATTTACAAGCCCTCGGGGACGTTTCGGATCGCGCTCGTGGGGGATTCGATCGGATCGGGCTGGGGGGTCGGAGACGGCGAGGGATTCGAGCCGATTCTTGAACGATCGCTCTCGGATCGGTCGCTCGCCGCGGGAGGCCCAAGGTTGGAGATCCTCAACTGCGCCGTCCCCGGCCACGCCCCGGGGCAGCGCTGGGAACATTTTCGCAAAATCGGCGCGGCGACCGCGCCCGACCTGATCGTTTACGAGGCGACGCTCGCCGACCCGGGCTGGGACGAACGTCGTTTGCGCAGCGTGCTGGCGCGCGGGTTGATCGCCCGGGATCAAGACACCCCCTACAAAAAAGCGCTCGATCTCGCGCGCGTCGAGGCCGGACGCGATCACGAATGGTATAAAGAAGTTCTTAAGCCTTATCGATGGGAAATTTTAAAGAGCGTGTATCAGACGATCGCGAACGATTGTCGTCGATCGGGAATTCCGTGCCTCTGGGTGTTGGTGCCGCGCGTGGGGCGAGAGGGGGACGCCGCCGAACGATCCAAATTGATCGATCTGGCGCGATCGGTCGGCTTCACCGCGACTCTCGACGCCTCGAACGCGTACCGCGGTATCGACCCCGGCGAACTCGCGATCGGTCCCGACGATTACCACCCCAACGCGCGCGGACACAAATTGTTGGCCAAACGCATCGAGGCGCTCATCTTTGAAGATCCCGTTGCGCGTGAACTTTTGCCGATCGAGGCGCGATACGCGAGAAGCCGGGGAGGGTCGAATCGATGATCGATCCAAAAATTCACGGATGCCGATCCGCGCACTTACGGACGATGCTGCTCGCGGCGCTCCTCTGGCTCGGCGGAACGGCGCCGATCCCGATCCGCTGGGCTCGATTGATGCGCGAAAGCGCACGCTCGGCCGAACTCAACCGCGTCGATCGCGACGCCGAAGCGGGCGGCTATTACGAAGGATTGATCGCCGGAGGGGGCGACGACCGACAAGGACATACCGAGTTATCAATGCGGTTGACGGGTCGCCCCGCGACATGGGCTCGGTTCGATCACGCGGGAGTCGCCCGAGTCGCCCCCAAGGAATTCCTCCTTTTTGAACTCTTGCGAAATCTCAAGCGGACGTTCTTCGGCCGTCCGTTCACCACGAATAACTTCGGCATGCGCGACCGAAACTACTCGGTCGAAAAGCCCGAGGGGACGATCCGGATCGCGCTCCTGGGCGCGTCGATCGACATGGGGTGGGGCGTCGGCACGAACGAAACTTATGAAAATCAACTTGAAGACTGGCTCAATAAATACGCCGTCAGACGCGGCCTGAAACGGCGGTTCGAGGTGCTCAATTTCGCGGTCGCGGCGTACGGCCCGGCGCAGCGTTACGACGTTTATCGGAACAAAGTCAAGGCGTTTCATCCCGATCTCGTCGTCTACGCGGCGACGCTGCTCGATCCTCGATTGCAACAAATTCATCTGCGAGGCCTGCTCCGAGGTCGCCTCGATCCCAAATACGATTTCCTCAAATCCGCGATCGCGCGCGCGGCGCTCGACGACGAAGACGTCGCGATCGACCTCGACGGCGATCTAAAACATAAAGATCGGTTGAACAACAAACTCGATCCCCTGATGTGGGACGTCGAGAAAGACGCTCTCGCGGCGCTCGTGAAGGACACGCGATCGGCGGGGATCGCAGCCGCTCTGCTCATCATCCCCAGAGTCGGCAAAATCGATTCCCCCGAAAATCGCGCCGCGGGGGTCGACAGGCTCAAAACGATCGCACGCGATCTCGGCCTCCCCGTCGTCGACGCTTCGGGGGCGTTCGATCGCATCGATTCGTCTCGAATCGAAATCGCACCAATGGATGATCATCCCAACGCGCTTGGACATAAAGCGATCTATAAAGCGATTGCGCGCGTGATCGCGACGGATCCCTCGATCCGCCGCGTCGTCCTCGGCGACGACTCGACGAGCGAGGAAAAAAACTCCACGCCGGCGGTCGATCCCGGCGAAACGAATCAGGCGCATCCCAATCCCACCCCGTAGCGTCGAACAAGGAGGAACCTCAAGCATGGACGCGTTCAGCCCCCCCCGCGAGGTCGCCGACCTCGCGACCGACCCGCCGACCGAAGCAATCCACGATAACTTGCGTGATTATGTTTTTGACGAATCGGATTCGCCCCGCGCAGCGAACCTTCGCGATCTGTTCGATCGCGCCGCGTTACGCGAACCGAACCGGGTCGCGGTCGAGGACGAGCGAAACCGCGCCGCGACTTACGGAGAGCTGGCGCGATTCGCCGATCGTATCGCGACGCGGTTGAGTCGCTGGGGCGTCGATCGAGGCGACCGCGTCGGACTGTTTTTACCCAAATGCGTCGAGGGGGTCGCGGCGATACACGGGATCTTGCGCGCGGGGGCGGCTTATGTTCCAGTCGATCCGACGGCGCCTCCCGCGCGAGGAGCGGGGATCCTCGCCGACGCCGCGGTCAAAGCCGTCGTCGTCGCCGCCGATCGGCTCGCCGAGCTGAGACGAGCGTGGCCGAGCCCGGGCCCCGAACCCAGGTTCATCGTCGTCGGAGCGAACGAGAACGCGGACGACGAGCCGATCCCTCCCGACGCCGCGGCGTGGGACGACGTGATCGCCGATCTCGCCCCCTCGCCCCTGCCCGCTCCGATCGCACCCGCCGATCTCGCGTACATCCTTTACACCTCGGGATCGACCGGAGTTCCCAAAGGTGTCATGCTTTCTCATGAAAACGCTCTTACGTTCATCGATTGGTGCGTACGCGCCCTCGATCCCCCCGCGGGAGGACGATTCTCATCCCACGCGCCGTTTCATTTTGATTTATCGATTTTCGATCTGTTCGTCTCGTGCGCGCGGGGGGGAACGGTTCTGTTGATCGGCGAAACGCTTTCGAAAGATCCGACGGCGCTCGCGCGATTCATCGTCGATCGTTCGATCGACGTCTGGTATTCGGCGCCTTCGATTTTGGCGCTGATCGCCGAACGGGGCGATCGCGAATCGCTCGCCGCCGCGGCGCCCAGGCTCGTCCTCTTCGCCGGCGAGGTTTTTCCGATCAAACCGTTGCGAGTCTTGCGGTCGATCTGGCCCGAATCGACCTTGTGGAATCTTTACGGCCCGACCGAAACCAACGTATGCACGGCTTTCCCGATTCCAAGAATGATCGCGCCGACACGTACCGATCCGTATCCGATCGGCCGAGTCTGCGCTCCGCTTTCGGCTCGCGTGATCGACGACGAAGGTCGCGACGTTCCCCCCGGAGTGCAAGGCGAACTCGTGATCTCGGGCCCCGGAGTGATGCGCGGGTATTTCGGTCGACCCGATCTCGACTCCCGCGTTTTCTTCCGCGATCAAGACGGCGTCCGCTGGTACCGAACGGGGGATCTCGTCGTCGACGACGGCTCGACGTGCTTCACGTTCCACGGCCGACGCGATCGTATGATCAAAAAACGAGGTTATCGCATCGAACTCGGCGAGATCGAATCGGCGATTTATCGGCTCGACGACGTCGAGCGAGTCGCCGTCGTGGCGCGTTCGGGCGATTCGGGAACGACGATCACCGCGTTTTTGACGATGAAGCCCGACGCCAAAAAATCGCTCATCGCCGTCAAACGCCGCTGCTCCGAGCTGTTGCCGGCTTATATGATCCCCGATTCAATCGTCTTCCTGGGGGATCTCCCCAAAACTTCGACCGACAAGGTCGATTATCAACGACTCGGCGCTCTCGCCTCGGCGACGATCTAACTTATATTAGCATGGCGACATAAAGCGATGATGACATTCCAGGATATCGCCGCGACTCCGCGTCGGCTGTTGCGATGGAAGACGCTGTTTTACGACGCGCTTTTGCCGGTTCTCTCGAGGCTCGGGCCCGCGGCTTCGGCGCGGGTTCTGGCGGCGCTCGGAGGCGCGAGCGCGGCGCTCTGGCCGCCGCGAAAGGCCGAACTCCGCCGCGCGATCGCGACGGCGCGACGTTCGCTCGGCGCCGATTGGAACGAGGCCGAAACGACCGCCGAACTCGCCGCGCGAATCCCTCGATTCCTCGCCCGCGATTTCCCGCTCGATCGCCTCGACGACCGCTCCGTGTTCGACCGCTTCGACGTCGCCGGGTACGCCAAAGTTCAAGAGGCGATCGATCAGGGAACGGGAGTTATCCTCGTGGGAGGACACTTCGGCGCGCACCTCGCCGCGATCCACTGGTTGTACCGAGCCGGAACGCCGCTTCGCCTGCTCGTTCAACGACCGAATCATGTTTCTCAATATTTGCATAATCAATTTGATCTTGATCAGCCGATTCCCCAATCCCAATTTTTTTTGCGTCGAGGGCTCGGCGCCGCCGAATCGGCCGAGCGCGTGTTGAACGCCCGCCGAGCGCTCCGCGCGGGGATGGCGGTTTATATGGCGGGGGACATTCCCTGGAAAAGCCCGAACGCGCGACGAGGGACGCTCATGGGACGGACCGATACGTTCCTTTCGGTATGGGCCGATCTCGCGGTCCTCACCCGCGCCCCCGTCGTCCCAGTCTTCTGCTCGCATGAAAACCGGGGCCGATTTCTCCTCACGTTCGACCCCCCCTGGACCCTCAAACCCGGCGACGAACCCGCCGCGGTCGAACGATTTCTCGCTCGTCTTGAAGCCGAAATCGACGCGACCCCCGCCGACGCGGTCGCCCATTTGCTTTGGTCTTGTTATCAACCAACATTTGATAAATCGATCATTTCGATCGAAAACCGTAAGCCGATTCCGATTCAATCCGCGAACGATCACGTGAAAGCGGCGGCTCAAACGGCGCCGATCGCCGCTCAATAAATCGATCCAAGGCGAAGGAGCGAATCTCTCCCGCTTCGATTATGAATCATGTTTCTATACGAACATGCGGCTCTCTCGCGCTACGATCGTTATTGATGACTTAAGGCGAGCACGCGAATCTCTTCCCGTTCAGTGATTATTGATGATTTAACGCGAGTGCGCTAAACCCTTTAACTTCAGTTATTATTGATGGTTTGATTTGAGCTCGCGAATCTCTCCCGCGTCGATCATCGAGTTTTTTCCTCGCGGTCTTCGGTTCGTCGCCGCCGATTCTCGACGCTTTCCCGCGGAACGCCGAGCCCGATCACCCCCGCGTCCTCGGGTTTAACTCCGTGCTTGATCTTCTCGGCGGCCTTGGCGTAAGCGTGCGCCTTGGCGTTGCGTTCGGTCGGGTCGAATCGGATCGGAGCGACGCGAACCCAGAACAACGCGGTGCGCCGACAAATTTCAATCCAACGTTCTGTATTAATATCAAAATGAGCAAGAACATCGGCGGGATCGACCGTCGGCGCCTCTCCTTCGTTCAAGCCGAACGCTCGACGATCGCGGAGCGCGGCGAGCGTCGCCTGAGCGAGCCTTGAATAACCGACGACGTTGGGATGTTGCCCGTCGTGAAACAAATGATCGTCGAGTATTCCATGAGGAGCGATCGCCTCGAACTCGGCCTGACCGTCGATCAGTATAACATCATGTTTTTTTGCGATATCGCGATACGCGTTTTGAAAATCGGTCGTCGCGCGGAGGATCTGGCCGTCGTCGTTACGCGCCTCGACGTATTCGCGCCGCGCCGCGGCGAAATCCTTCTTCGTCTCGTACATCTTGGCCGATCGATAACGCGCCTCGGCGAACGTCGGTTGCTTAGCTAATATGTCTTGGTACATTTTGATCGCACGATCTGGGTCGGATTCGGCGGCCCGCGCCGCTTTAAGAGCGGTTTCAAGCTCGAGACGCTCGGCGGGAGCGAGCGGTCGATTCGGAACCGAGCGACTCGGCTCGAATCCCGCGTCGTTCGAGCACGGGATGATCAAAACGACCTTCGCGCCCACGCGTTCAAAAGTCGATACGAGCGCATCGAGTCGATCATGAAATTCGTTGAGAAAACGTACATATTCCGTTTTACGATGATTGGGAAGATCGACGAGCGCTCGCGCGGGAAACGGCGGCGGGGGTCGATCGACCGAATTCTCGCGGAGAACGTCGAGAATGAGCGCCCGCATCGGCGAAAGTTCGGCGAGAAAGCGAATCGGCTCGCGGCGGAATTCGATCGGATCGTCGTCGCCGATCGGCGTGCTTCGATCCCACGAATAAATCGCCTGGAATTCATTATGTCCCGCATAGATAATTACTAGATTAGGTTTTTTCTTAATATCCATGAGTTTATAATGAATCGATTTCATCGAAGCTCCTCCCCAAGCCTGGATGTCGGTTTCGACCTTGAGCCCGGGGATCGCCTGTTCCAATTTCCACGCGACGATTTGACCGACCGAAAGCCAATTTTGATACGGTTCTCCCTCGGCGCTCGATTCTCCGAGCACGAGCAGGCGGATCGAACCGGGCTCGGCCGCGGGAAGTTTGGAGGGAAGTTCGGGAACGTAAGGATGCGTCGGCGTTCCATAAAGATAATTCCACCACAATCGAGCCGCTCCCTCGAGCGCAAACAACGCGGGCAAACACGAAACCGCGAGAACGAAGAGTCCAAGAACGATCGACCTCCGTCGAGAGCTTCGATTTTCACTCATAAAACGCTTGCGCGAGCGAATAACGATGATCGCGAGGACGATCGTCCCGACGGTCGCGTACGCCCAGACGACCGCGTGCGCGACGAGCATTCCCATGAGGAAAGCGTCGATCACGGGACGTCGAACCGAGCGCGGAATCAGCCAGGTGAGCGTGGGAACAATCATTAAGACGACCGCGATCGCGGTCGCCCCGACCGCCGTGACGATCATCTTGAAAACACCCGCTCGGCGCGAATCGTTCATCCTCGTTCGTCCCCCCTCGACGGAAAACGGACGATTATCGCACGCGGAGACGAGAAAAGCCGGCGGGCGGCGAGATCCTTTCAATTAAACTGATCTTGTTTTATTATTTTATAAGTAAATGTTTCTAAATAATTTTGACGGATTAAACGCCTAGGGGAGAGCGATTCGGCTCTTTTTTTGATCGCCGCTACGTCGATGCGGTTTCCGTTAAATATTATTCGCGTCCGGCGCCCGGTTTTTACCGAACCACATAATTATTTTTTATTATTTGATCTATTGATTTTTTTATATACCGTCTCGGTATTAACGGACGTCTTGTTTCGATCGCTCTCTCGCCCTACGATTTGAAACGACGAAACGCGAAAGGCCGGCTCATGAACCTCGACGATTCCGCCAACCGGGCGACGACGAATTCCTGGCGAAAAACGATCGTTCGGAAAGCCGTCGCCGCGGTATCGACGTTTGTACTCGCTTGTTTTCTGGGACCGATCTCGATCCTGATCGCGGTCGGGGAAACCAAACCGGGCAGAATTTTCGGCTTACTCGCGGCGACGACGTTCGTTTTTTGCGTGATCGTCGCGTTCATCCTCGTTCGTCGCGAACCGCCGCGAAAGAGCCTGATCGTCGCGGCGTCGCTTTTGGCGATCGTCGCGGTCGGAGAGATCGCGGCGATTCGAAGTCTCAGGCGCCGCGTCAAAGATAATGACGCACAATTCGGTCTTCATTCGATCTTTTTATCGCCTATCAATGGTAAAAGTGTTCGATATACCGAATACGTTCCCGAGATCGATCAATTGAAGTTGACCGCGACCTTCATCACGGGGGTGCCGATCGTGAGCCGGGCTCGGGCGAATCGAATCCGTTCGGTCGTGCTCGAATTGACTCGATCGATCGAAAACGACCCGACCGCGCGCGACCTCGGCTCGGTCGCGGGACTCGCCGCGGCCGAACTGTTCGACCGACCGTTCGACCGGGGACACTATTACGCGTATGTTCCCCAAAGCGAACCCGGCGAAACGCTTCCCGCGATCGTTTTCCTTCACGGCAACGCGGGCAATTATAAAATTATGCCCTGGGTTTGGAGAACATTCGCCGAAAAAAATCGGTATATTATCATTTGTCCGACATTCGGTTTCGGATTTTGGAACGAGGGAGGAACCGAGGCGGTCGAGCGCGCCCGCATCGACGCTTGCGCGAGGTTCGCGATCGACGTGAACCGGATTTACCTTGGAGGGATTTCCGACGGCGGCAAGGGAACGACGCGATCGGCCGCGGCTCATCCCGAGAACTACCGCGGGCTGATTTACATCTCGCCGACGATGCTTTTGAACGAGCTTTCGGCGCCGGCTTTCGTCGCCGCCTGGAAGGATCGGCCGATCTTTATCGCTCAGGGAGACGCCGATTGGAACGTCCCCAAGAAAACGGTCGACCCCGCGGTCGAGCTGCTGAAACGCCAGGGCTCGCGAACGACTTACGACGTTTATCCCGGCGAGGATCATTTCCTCTTTTTCGCGCGCCGCGACGTTCTGCTCGAAACGATTCACCGCTGGATCGACGCGAACGAGCGCGAGAGAATCGCCCCGATCGATCGCGAATCGGCGCCACGAGGGCGAACCGATTCGATCGGAACGACCGTCGATCATCGATTCCACAAACAATGATACCACGGTTTGTATTCATCCTTTTTTCGACGAGGCGAACGATGCGAGTCAAAGTACTTTTTATATTCTCTAGCACAATTATCTTTACATTAGCCGCTCGCGTCGACGCGGCCGATCGACCCGCTCCGCCGAACGTCGTATTGATCGTCGCCGACGATCTCGGTTGGAGGGATCTCGGCGTGCAGGGAAGCACGTATCACGAGACTCCGAACCTCGACGCGCTCGCGGGGCGGGGGATGAGGTTCACCAACGCGTACGCGGCGTGTCCCGTTTGCTCGCCGTCGCGCGCCGCGATGTTGACGGGCAAATATCCCGCGCGGTTGCATTTGACCGATTGGCTGCCCGGGCGGTCCGATCGACCGTCGCAAAAACTGCTGCGGGCCGATCTCGTGCAACAGCTCCCGCTCGAGGAGACGACGATCGCCGAGGCGATCAAACCGCTCGGTTACGTTTCGGCGAGCATCGGCAAATGGCACCTCGGCGAAAAACCGTTCTGGCCCGAAAACCAGGGATTCGATCGCAACATCGGCGGAACGCAAACGGGATCTCCTCCGGGAGGCTATTTTCATTTCAGAACGCCTTCGATGTCGGCGAATTCTAAAAATGAATATCTAACAGATCGCTTAACAAACGAGGCGATCGCGTTCGTCGCGGCGAACAAGGATCGACCGTTCTTTCTCTATCTGGCGCATTACGCGGTGCATATCCCGTTGCAGGCGAAACCCGATCCGCTCGCCAGGTTTCAGGCCAAGCCCGCGGGGAATTCTTTACAACACAACGCGATCTACGCGGCGGTTTTGGCGAGCCTCGACGAAGGCGTGGGAAGGCTCGTGAACGAACTTGAACGACTTAAGCTTACCGATCGAACTGTTGTTGTATTTATATCCGATAACGGCGGCCTCTCGGTCCACGAGGGTCCGAACACCCCCGCGACCTCGAACGCGCCGCTTCGCGACGGTAAAGGTTATTTATATGAGGGAGGAACACGCGTTCCATTGATCGTCGTTTGGCCCGGGGTCGTCAAGCCGGGTTCGACGGTCGACGTTCCGGTTTGCGGAATCGATCTTTATCCGACGATCCTCGAGATCGCCGGGGTCGACGCGGTTCGTCGCGGCGGAATCGACGGCGTGAGCCTGACGCCGATCCTCAAGGGAAAGGGGACGATCGCCCGAGACGCGCTTTACCAACATTACCCGCATTACAGCAACCAGGGGGGAAAACCGGGGGGATCGATCCGCGAGGGAAACCTCAAACTGATCGAATTTTACGAAGATAATCATATCGAACTGTATGATTTGGCGAACGATCCCGGCGAAACGCGCGATCTCGCCGCGAGCTTGCCCAAAGACGCCGAACGGCTGAGGAACAAGCTTAAAGCGTGGCGCGAGAGCGTCGACGCCCGGATGCCCAGGCCCAATCCCGCGTATGTTCCGCCCAAGTGAGAACGAGACCGCGTGCTCAATACGAGAGTTTCACTCTCAGAGGCTATCCGGAAAGAAATCCGCATATTCGGCGGGATTTAAGGACGAACACGAAAAATGGAGCTCGAACCCGAAATTGGGAGGGCGGACCCGAAATTGGGATGGCGGACCCGAAATTGGGATGGCGGACCCGAAATTGGGAGGGCGAACCTCCTGGTGAGCCGCATTATGATGTTTGCGATTATTGACCGAAAAACGCCTCTTCGCCGGTGTTTACGAAAAGAGGCTCACCGGGAGGTTCGCCCTCCCAAACAGAAAGAACCGACATCTAGATTTGTAACATATAGTGGTTTTACCGGAAAGAAAACCGCTTATTCGGAGGGATTTAAGGACGAACACGAAAAAGGGAGCGCGGACCCGAAATTGGGAGGGCGAACCTGAAATTGGGAGGGCGAACCTCCTGGTGAGCCGCATTATTATGTTTAATAATATTGATAGAAAAACCGGCTCTTCGCCGGAGTTTACGAAAAGAGGCTCACCGGGAGGTTCGCCCTCACAAATTGAAAAATCTGAACGTCTGGAATTTTTATATGCAAAGATATTATTGATGGTTTGGCGCCGAATCCTGTACAATCGAGCCGATAACGCCTTGAAAGCTTTTCCAGATAGCCTCGCGATTCCACCGCGATGTGAAAGAGAGCCGCGTGCTCAATACGAGAGTTTCACTCTTGATTCCGCCGCGGTCTCATCAAGCCGTTTCAAAATAAAAAAGGCCGAGCGATCGTGATCGCCCGGCCCGTTGGAATGGATCGGCCTCAATCGGTTTAATCGCGAGGCAAGGTGAGCGGTCCCACGGGAAGGAGGTTGGGGACGGTGAAGACGCCGCCGCGAATTCCGACGACGCGATCGGCCGAGAGGATGAGCACGTTGTTTCTCATATGGATACGCGTATGACCGACGGGCTGACCGATAACCTCGGAGTTCGCCAACGAATTGATCTGAACGAGGTTCAAGAAGCCGTTGTCGTTGACGACGAGCCCGTTCGCCTTGAGCGATCGGAACGAGCGGAGGTTCCCCTGAACGTCGACGAGCGCCGTCCCCGCGAGTTCGGGATGGAACGAACCGCTCAGATCGGTGAGCAGGTTCGGATCTTTGAGCGTGATTGTGCCGATATGAGCAAGCGATGTCGCGCTGTAAAGTTGGACGACGTTCACACCGTTTTGCACGCCGGTATCGAGCGCGAGGTTTTCCTCGACGCTGCCGAGCGCTCTGGGGATCGAGGTCGGGTTCGGCGCGGCGACCGACGCCGGCTGGGTGAGCTGACCTCGCGTTTGCTCGGTGAGATTGCCGTTCTGGTAGGTCGCGGCGAGGACGCCGTTTTGCACCTGATCGGGGGTCGCCGAGATGAACGCCGCGGTTCCGCCCAGGTAGAGGACGGGCTTGGCGGGCACTCCCGTCGCGGCGCCGCTTAAGAAGAAGTGATTCTTCGGCGAGTAAGGCGCTCCGATCGCGACCGCCGATCCCGTCGCGAGGCTCTTCGTCAGGTCGATCTGAACGACGGTTCCGGTCGTGTTCGACGTCGAATCGATCACGTATGTGTTCACGTCGGTTGAAGCCAATCCGTCGATCGAAGTGATTCCCTTGGACGCGAGATCGGCGGTGCTGAATCCGCCGACGAAAGCTCCTGTCGACGCGTTGAAGGCGTCGATCGTCGTCGCGTCGCCCACCAGGACGACGAGCGAGCCCGCGTCGCGTCCGAGCGAAACCCCCGCGGTCGAAGAGGGAATGAAGCCCGAGAGCGGAATCATCATCGTCGAGTTACCCGTCAACGCGTCGAAGCGAATCAGCGAGTTCGTGGTCGGATCGTAACCGTAAATTTGCGGATCGCCGACCGCGGGGAATTGCTGTGCTTGCGCGTTTACGTGATTAACCATAATATTCACGCCCATCGCTTCTTGACCGAAGGCGGGCTTGAATCCGTTGACGGGTGTCGCCGAGGAGGTTCCGAACGATGGACCGACGGTTCCGGCGGGATTGATTCCCGCGCCCGTGGCGACATACGAAACGTTGCCGACGCTCGGGGTGTTGAAGCCGCCGAAGCCCGCCGAAGGCGTTCCTGGAATGCTGACGACGTTGACCGTGCTGACGCCGACGCCGCCCCGCGCCGCGGTACCGCCGCCCGCTCCCGGACCGCTCGAAACGCCGCCGAACGGCAGCGTTCCGCCGATCGAACCGGCGCGAGCCGCGGTGGTAACACCGCCGAAGCCCGTCGCGGGTTGGAAGGTCGGAGTCGCGGTCGAAAGGATCGTCGACCCCGTTGAAATCGTTCCGCCGATTCCGTTGAAACCGGGTAAACCGACGAACCCGGAAAGCCCTCCCACGCCCGCGTTCGTTCCCGCGCCGCCGCCGACGGGGTTGAAGCCCGTTCCGGTGGCGCCGCCGGCGCCGATCGTCACCGCGCCGCTCCCTGCGCTCGTGGTTGTCGTCGTCGAAGCGATCGTCGCGGTCGTCGAGGTTACCGCCACCCCCTCGGCCGCCGCCTCGACCAACGCGACGGGGAGCGCCGACGCGTGAATCTGCGAATTCGAAGCCATCGAATTCAGAAACAACGATCCCACCCCCGCGGTCAAATTAACGTCGCCTCCCGGGATCAAATTAAAATTCTTCAGATTGATCGTACCGATATAATGCGTTCCGACCCCGCTGATATCGCCGATCGGTATACTTGGATCATGAATGCTCGCCAAATAAGCCTGGCCGTTCCCCCCTTGAACGCGACCGACGATCGCGGTGTCGATCGCCGTATCGTTATATTCTAAATTCAATGCGCCGTCGGGAGAAACCGAAGTTCCCGCGAGCGTCCCCGCTCCGAAGAGCCGAATCGTCACGTGCGCTCCCTGCGGGGTTCGATAAGCGAACACCTTCACCGGAGGCTCGACGGCCGCCGCGCTGAGGAGACTCCGTTCCTCAAGCCCTTCGACGAACGGTCGCGTTTTTCGCGTCTTCCTGCGCTTGATCATCGCACGCCTCCGGCGTTTGCGAAACGAGAAGGCCGACCGACACGGCGTCGGCCTCGCCCGTTCCCTTCGGCAATCGTTCCGTTATACCATCAATTGTTACGATTAATTATTGGGCAAACTGAGCGGTCCCACCGCCTGAATGTTCGGAACGGTGAAAACCCCGCCGCGAATCCCGACGACGCGATTCGCCGAGAGAATCAGCACGTTATTTCTCATGTGAATGCGGGTATGACCGACGGGTTGGCCGATCACCTCCGAATTCCCCAACGAGGAGATCTGAACGAGGTTCAAGAACCCGTTATCGTTCAACACGAGCCCGTTCGCGTTTTGCGAACGGAACGAGCGAAGATTCCCCTGAACGTCGACGAGCGCCGTCCCCGCGAGTTCGGGATGGAACGAACCGCTCAGATCGGTAAGAAGATTCGGATCTTTGAGCGTGAGCGTTCCTTGTTGTTTCAACGACGCGGGCGAATACAACTCGACGACGTTCACTCCCTTCTGAACCCCCGTATCGAGCGCGAGATTCTGTTCGACCGCGCCGAGAGCGTGAAGCGGAACCGTCGGGTTGAGCGCCGCGACCGACGCGGGTCCGGGCAAGACCCCCCTCGTCTCCTCCGTGAGAGGTCCGCGTTGAGCGATCGCGGTCATCACGCCGTTTTCCAACGATAAAGGTGTAAGCGTGTTGAAGTGTCCCGTCCCGGCGAGATAGATCCCGGGCCGCGCGGAGACTCCGGTCGCTCCGCCGCCGAGGAAAAATTCCTTCTGCGGGATAAACGGTTCGCCGACCGCGACCGCCGATCCCGTCGCCAGGCTCTTCGTTAAATCGATCCCCAAAACCGTTCCCGTCGATCCCGATGTCGAATCAATGACATAAGTTTGCGTATCGTTCGACGCCAGCCCGTCGACCGAGGTGATTCCCTTCGACGCGAGATCGGCGGTGCTGAATCCGCCGACGAACGCTCCCGTCGACGCGTTGAAGGCGTCGATCGTCGTGCCGCTCCCCGCCAGGACGACGAGAGAGCCCGCGTCGCGGCCGAGCGAAACCCCCGCGGTCGAAGTCGCCATGAACCCCGAGAGCGGGATCGTCAGCGTCGCGTTACCCGTCAAAGCGTCGAAACGAATCAGCGAGTTTGAAGTTGGATCATATCCGTAAATTTGTGGATCGCCGACCGCGGGAAATTGTTGAGCTTGCGCGTTGATATGATTGATGACGACGTTCGCCCCGGTCGCATCCTGTCCGAACGAGGGTTTAACCCCCGGGACGGTGATCTTGGTGATCGTGGTGGTGGAGGTCGACGAGATGGAAGTCGCGAATGTCGAAACCGAGGTGACCGGAGTCGTCGCGGAGGCTGAAGTCGACGACGAAGACGAAGGCGACGTGAGCGAGAAGGCCGGCGGCGAAGTCGACGAGGCCGACGGCGTGGTCGCGACGCTCTGGGTTGAAGCGAGCGATCCCGACGATTCGGTCGTTCCAGCCGAGGTCGTCGTTGTGATGATCGACGAAAGATGCACTTGTGAATTCGACGCCATCGAGTTGAGGAAGAGCGATCCGACGCCCCCCGTCATATTGATCGCTCCGCCCGGTATCAGATTAAAATTCCTGAGATTCACAATACCGACGGGGGTTGCGCCGACGCCGCTAAGATCGCCGAGCGGGATCGCGGCGTCTTTAATTGTCGCGAGATACGCAGTGCGGCTTCGACCGCCGACGCGTGCGATGATTCCGCTCGCCGAAGTCGTCCCTTCGTAAACGAGGTTAAGCGCTCCGTCGGCCGATTCGGTGCTGCCGGCGAGCGTGCCGGGCCCGTAGAGCGTGATCGTCACGCGTGAGCCTTGCGGAGTCGAATAAGCGAGTTCTTTAAGGGGAGGGGTCGAAACGCCTCCGCTCAGCAAGCGACGATCTTCGAGTCCTTCGAGGACCGGACGTTTTCCTAGCTTACGACTCCGCGGTTTCATCTCGCGCCTCCGGCTCGCTTCCAGCACACGCCGCGATCCTACGCGGTCGGAATGATTCTTCATTCAAATCGGCAATCCTTAACGCGCGACATCAATCCGTCTTCGAAAGATTTGAGACACGGCGTTCACGACGGCGAATCGGCGCGCGGCGCGACTTGAAAACTTGAGAAAAAATCGGCGAAATCGGCGAGATACCGGAGAAAAAGAGAGCGCTCGAGCAAGATAACGCGGCGGATGAAACCGGTCGAAAATCGGATAAAAACCGCCGAAGCTTCGCCTAAAATTAAATTAACGATCGTATTTATTTGATAATCATAAAATAGAGCGATCTCAACAAAAGCGATCATTTATACGGTTACGAACTTTTACGCGGTGGCGATCACTTATGGGAGGGCGAACCTCCTGGTGAGCCGTCTTGATTTTATCGCTGATTTCAAACGCCGGTTCGGTCGGCGCCTCGGCCCGCCTCAGACAACATTTTGGGTCGGCTGAT
>JAJYWB010000011.1 GCA_021791715.1 Planctomycetota bacterium
GATTCATGCGGTAGCGCCCGCGAGAAATCAAGATGTATCAAAAAATGGCTCACCAGGAGGTTCGCCCTCCCGGACCGGCGCTCCCTCCCACTAGAGTTCGCCTATCGATTTGGATTCGCCGATTCATGCGTTCGCCCGCGAAAAATCAAGATGTATCAAAAAATGGCTCACCAGGAGGTTCGCCCTCCCGGACCGGCGCCCCCTCCCACAAGAGTTCGCCGATACAATCGTGTTCGCCGATCTAAACGAGTTCGCGAAATCAAAGGATTTCGACTTCGCGTAAGCACGCCGCGTCGAAACGCGCCTCGCCGATTCCCAAAACGCCGCCGCTGCTCGAATCAATAACGAATCGTCGGCGACTCGAAGAATATACGCACGGCGAAATCTTTGAGCGAATGCTCGATTCGGCGACGCTCGACTTCGCGATCATTCCTTGCTCATAACATTCGCTTAAAGCGATACCGTTTAGAAAACCGCAACGAGCCCGGACGACCTTAAATCGGACCGGGACGCTCTTTGACAATTCGGAATCGGGAACGAGGGAGTCGACGAGGCGACCTTCAGCCGGCGACCTCCGCGCGCTCGTCGACCTCCTCGTTCAAGGACTTTCCGATTCGGAGCGTCGCGATCGTTCGATCGCTTCGCGAGAGCGATTTCGCCTTGTCGAGTGTGTGAAGTTCGGCTAGAACACGGGCGATTCTCAGGCCGCGGTGTCATGGAGGACGGCGGGGTGGAAGATTTCGACCTTATTCGGCGCGTTGAAACGCTCGGTCGGCCGCGCGTGCTCGTTCTCGGCGATCTCATCCTCGATCGTTACGTTTGGGGAGACGCCGAGCGGATCAGCCAAGAGGCGCCTGTTCCTCTGTTGCGCGCCGATCGTCGCGAGCATCGATTGGGAGGCGCGGCGAGCGTCGCGACGATGCTCAAATCGCTTGAGGCCGAGGTCGATCTCATCGCGGTCGTCGGCGCCGATATCGAAGCCGAAGTCGCCAAGAGAATCCTCGCGGAGATGTCGATCGGCGACCGTTATTTGATCCCGATCGAGGGACGACCGACGACGCTGAAAGAGCGATACATCGGCCGCGCGCAGGATCGACATCCGCAGCAGATGATCCGGGTCGATTACGAGGATCGCACGCCCGTTTCTTCGAGCGTCGAGATGTCGCTCGCGGCGCATCTCACCGAAGCGGCTCGCTCGGCGGACATCATCCTCGTTTCGGATTATGATAAAGGGGTATGCACGCCGGCTCTTTTGAATTTTTTGATTGATCTGGCGCGAACGCGGCGTGTCCCGGTGATCGTCGATCCGATTCGAGGGGGGAATTACGCCAAATATCGAGGGGTTACGGCGATCACGCCGAATCGGCTCGAGGCGCAACTGGCGACGGGAACGCCGATCCGCGACCCCTCGGACGCGATCTTGGCGGGGAACGCGCTCGTACATCGGCTCAATCTCGAGGCGGCGATCGTCACGCTCGACCGCGACGGGATGGCGGTATGCCGACGCGACGGAGTCGCGGCGATCCATCCGACGCGACCGCGACAGGTGTATGATATCACGGGCGCGGGGGATATGGTGCTCGCGGTGATCGGGCTCTGTTTGGCGGACGGAGCGAGTTACGACGAGGCCGCGGCTCTCGGCAACGTCGCCGGGGGGCTCGAGGTCGAAAAGATCGGCGTGGCTCTCCTTTCGCGCGGCGAGTTGCTCGACGATCTGCTGGCGCATCGACACGCCGAGAGCCCCAAACGGCTCGATCGCAACGCGTTTCTGGCCGAGATCGCCCGCCGCAAAAGCTCGGGCAAGAAGATCGTTTTCACGAACGGTTGTTTCGACCTGCTGCACGTGGGGCATGTCAGGCTTTTGCGTCAGGCATCGAAGCTGGGAGACGTGCTCGTCGTCGGGCTCAATTCCGATACGAGCGTTCAGATGTTGAAAGGGCCTTCGCGGCCGCTTCAATCGCAAGACGACCGCGCCGAGGTTTTAGCGTCTCTTGAATATGTGGATCTTGTCGTGGTGTTCGACGAGGAAACCCCCGAGGCGTTGATCCGCGCGATCGTTCCCGACGTTTTAGTGAAAGGGGGCGATTATCGCCCCGATCAGGTTGTGGGTCGCGAGATCGTCGAGGAGGCCGGCGGCGAACTTGTGTTGATTCCGCTCGTCGAGGGACGGTCGACCTCGCATCTTGTGAAACGATCGGCCGAGCTCGGTCTCGTCGCTCACGCTCCTCAGGCTGCGCCTCCGGCGCCGAAGCTTGTTAGTCGACCCGCGGCGCTCCGCGAATCGGTTCCAGAATGATGAAAGAGCATGTATGCGTGACCATTTCGATATGTGGATTTTGCCGATCAATTGATTACGGTCGGGAATGAGGTCGGGCTCAAGCCCGCGATCGTTTTCGGCCGATGAGGCGGATAGCGACTCGACGGTTGGATCGAGTCGCCGCGGCGGTTTTCATGTCTTGGCCTGAATCGCCGATCGTCCCTCGACGGAGTCTTTTGTATGCGGGAAGAGGCCGATGCCGGAGCGAAAATCGATCGCCCGCGTAGCGCGCGGATCGCGTTCGAGCTCGCGCCCGTCGTGCTGGCGCTCGCATCGGTCGCCGGAACGCTCGCGTTGATCGTCTCGATGTATAAAAAGCCGAACACCAATCGAGTCGCAACGACCGACGCGGTCGTGATCGCCGAACCGCCCAAGCCTGAACCGAAGAAGGTCGACGAACCGAAGCCCACGCCCAAGCCGAAGCCGAAACGGGTCGACGAGATCAAGCCCGAGATCGCGGCCGAGCCCGACGAAGAGCCCGAGATCGACGATCCGACCGCGGTCGAACTTGCCAAAATCGAGGCCGTTCGCGAGGAAGAGACGAAACGCGCCGAGGCGATCGACGGCAAAGCGCGGACTCTGCTCGATTCGCACAAGCTCGCGCTCGCCGAGGCCGAGCGCTGGAAGCGGCGCGAGACGTTGATTCGAGCTCAGGCGAACGCGCTCGCCAAACGCGCCCAGGCGGCCGAAACCGAGAACGAAGTCGTCGCGATGGAACGAGACGTCCTCGCCCGCCGCCGCGACGAGGAAAAAGCCGATCTCGATCGCTCGAACCAACTCGCGGTTCAAGGCGGAACATACGCAGTCTTCCCGTATAAAGGCGCCGGCGGAACGTGGCAACACCCGATCCCGATCGAATGCGCAAGCGGAACCGTAACCGTTCAGCCTCTCGGTCTAACGTTATCAATGCTGGATATCAACACAGGTTATTCGGTTAGGACGAATCCGCTCGCCGCGGCGGTGGTGCGGGAGACGATGCGGATTCAACAAACGCCTACTAAAGACGGCGATCAACGAGTTCCATACGTTCTCTTCATCATTCGACCCGACGGCATCAGGCCTTATTACGAGGCGCGGAATCTTCTTGAAAAGATGGGGATCGCGTTCGGATACGAGCTTGTCGATCAGAATTGGGTGATTACATATCCCGATTCGGGGATCGATTTCGATCGGAAAAAGCTTCTCGCCGAGAACGACGCGAATCCGCCTCGGCCGACCGATTCGATTCCTTCTAGCTTTCGCAGCTCGGGATCTTCGGGAGGGGGATCGTCGTCGCGGCGATCGTCGGGATTGGGTTCGGGCTCGGGGGGCGATCGAGCGAACGATCCCGAGGCTTACGTTTGGCGCGACGCCGTCCCCGCGACCGATTCGAACTCGCGTCTCCTCAATCCCTCGGGAGGGGGCGGAATGGTTCCGAGATCGTTCGGCGAGGGACGCCTTCCCGCGTGGAATCGCGACTCGGGAGATACGAACAACGCTCAATCCGCCGACGCGACCGAGAACGCGAACGCGGGATCGAATCGTCCTCGAATCGGTATATCCGGAGATCCTAACGTCGCGTCGAACGACTCGGGTCCGCAATTCCCAGGGTATCCCGGGCCGTCGTCGAGCCCGATTTCGATCGGCTCGGGACCGATCGGCGGCGGATCGGGTGCGGGCTCTTCGGGCCGAACGCGTCAGGGGTCGATCGCGGGGGGAAACATCAACGGATCGATGAATTCCAACGCGTGGGGAAATTCCGAATCCTCAATAAACCCCGACGGAACGACGAATTCAAACTCCTCGACGAACCCCAACGGAACGGGGAATTTGAACTCCTCGACGAATCCGAACGGAACGGGGAATTTGAACTCCTCGACGAATCCGAACGGAACGGGGAATTTGAGTTCCTCGGCGAATCCGAACGGATCGGGGAATTTGAGTTCCTCGACGAATCCGAACGGAACGGGGAATTCTGGATCGTCGTCGTCGGCTAATTCTCCGAATCGATCACGCGTTTATGCATCGCCTTCGGGCGGACCCGGACGTTATCCGATCGCTGCAAGCCGAATCGCGCGGTATCCCGTCGGCTCGAATTCGGCTGGAGGATCGGGTTCGGGATCGAATTCGGGATCGGGCGTCGGCTCGAATTCGGCTTCCGGAACGAGCCTCGGATCGAATTCGGCATCGGGATCGTCGAACGGCGCCGATGGAAGCGGATCGACAAGTGCGCTTGCCGGCAATTCCTTAAATAACGCGGGTTCGGGATTGGGCGCGAACGCCGGATCGGGAACGGGCGGTTCGGGAACGGGATCCGGCGGGTCGGGCTCGGGAACGGGGGGATCGGCGTCGGGCGCGAACGCGGGAACGGGGTCGAGCGGATCGGGGTCGGGATCGACCGGAGGAATCGGCGTCGTCGCCGATTCGACGCCTCCGCCGCGCGAGCTTCCTCCCGACGCTCTTAAAGGAATGTCTTCCAGTCCAAGTGTGAATTCGACCTCGGCGTCTGATTCGTCGAACACGACCGCGAACGCCGCGACCGATCCTCCGAGTCTAGAATCACCGCGTACCGATTCCAACACATCTGGAAGCATTCCGTCGACGGCGAATTCGAGCGGAACGCCGGGCGCTACGAGTTCGAGCGGAACGCAGGTCGCTCAGGGAGCTTCGGGAACGATCGGAACTCAGGTCTCGCAGGGACCTGCGAATTCGGTTGGATCATCCGGTACTTCGAGTTCGAGCGGAACGCCGGTCGCTCAGGGATCTTCGAGTTTGAGCGGAACTCAGGGATCTTCGAGTTCGAGCGGAACGGCGCAATCGACTTCAAACGCGGCGGGATCGCCGTCGAACGCGTCGCTTTCGGGGAATCCGCTTCTAGGCATGTCGTCGCCGAATTTGTCGGGACCGACGCCTCCCGCCGCGGCTTCTTCGATTCCTCCCTCGGTCGCCTCGTTGATACCGCTTTTGAACCTTTCAGGAAATCAACAAAATAGCACATCGGTGAACTCAAATGCGGGCTCGACGGGATCGTCGAGCGTGAAGGGGGGATCTTCGGCCTCGGCGACGGGAACCGCGAGCGCTTCGGCGGGTTCGCCGGGCTCGGCGGGATCGGGCGCGTCGGGAGGGTCGAATTCGTCGTCGGACGACGAGCCTCGATTCTCGGGGTTGAACGATTTTGTACCTCAGAGATCAAACACGTTTGAAATTGCTTTAATTTGCGAAAAGCGATGGGTTCGCGTCGAACCTGGAGGGTATCGCATCACTCCCGATCGGCTGAAGGCGGGCGATCGAACGCTTCCGACGCTGCTCGGCAGGCTGTTGCAGAAGCAACGCGACTCGGAGCCTTCGAAAGATTGGACTCCGGCGCTGCGAATGCTCGTCGAACGCGACGGCGATTCGACATATTGGAGCGCGATGCGCCAGGTTTACGTCTCCGGGCTCGATTGGCCGATCACGATCAATCTCGTCGGTTCATACGCGCCTCGAATCGGCGATTGGGAGCTCAAGTGATGGCCTCAAAGAATGATCAATCGGTGAATAATGATCGATCGAGCGAAGCGGGGCTCGGAGTTCCAGCCGCTGAGGTCGAGGTTGAGGCCGAGGCTTCGTACGTCAAGCCGTTGTTAAATTTATTGGGGCTTGTCGCGGTTTTGATCGCGATCGCGATCATTCGGTTCGCTCCCGAGAGGAAGTATTGGGCTTCTTTGATTGAGAAGAAAACGGCTTCGCGGGTCGTCGCAACGCGGGTTGAGTCGAGCCACGAGAGTGAATCGCCGGTGGTCGAGGAGACGGACGAGGAAGACGCGACCGTTCCCGCGCCGAGGCCCGCTCCCCGCGTTCGCGTGCGTCGAGCCAAGCCGCTCGACCGCAAGGCGATCGCCGCGGCGAAAGACGCGGTTGAGGCGGCGAAGGTCGATCGGGTCGCCGCGGAGGAACGGCTCAAGGAGGCCGAGACCCGGCTTAAATCGGCCGCGGTCGAGGCGGCGCGGCAAACGCTCGCGGCCAAAACGCTCAGTTATCGCATTCGCGATTATCGTACGAGGCTTTCGGTCGCGGTCGCGAAGGGAAATCGGATCAAGGTCGAACGCACAAAGCTACAAAAAGATGTAAAAATGTTGGGATTAGCGCCGCGAGCCAAGCCCAAGCCGTTGTTGACGAAGAGCCCGGTGGCCAAGCCCGCCGACAGCGACGAATTTTTTTTCGAGGTGCGGCAAAATCGCGTCAGTTACATCAATCTGGAACGGTTGCTTGAAAAAGCGGGGGTTGATTTTCGCAAGCGGATGACGCTGGGCGAGAACGATCCGGTGATGATCGTGAAGGCGGGTCCGATCGGCGTGTTTTCGATCAAGGTGACGATGGCCCGGCTGGCTTCGCTCGCGGTCAACGACATGCGAATCAATCAAAAAGGAGGATATATTTTTCAAAGCTGGGAGGTCGTCCCCGAGTTCAACGAACGGGGCGAGACGTTCGAGACGACGCGCAACCCGATCTCGGAATATTCGCTCGCGCTTCGTCCGCTCGATCCCGCCAAAACGACGATCACGCTCTGGATTTATCCCGATAGTTTCACGCTTTATCGCAAGCTCCGCGACGACCTCCACGCCCGCGGATTCACCGTCGCCGCTCGACCGATGCCCGAAGGAATGCCGATCCGAGCCAGCATCTCGGGAACGCTCTCGGCGGGACAGTGATTTCGCCGATTTCAAAGAACGATGATTCATGTCGGGCGGGACGGCGATCTCGCCGATTTCAAAGAACGATGATTCATGTTCGGCGGGACGGCGATCTCACTGATTTCAAAGAACAATGATTCGTAGAAAAGATGATCTTAGATTTTATTGATTCGCCAAGTCAATGAGATTTGTATTGATCTAAGAATTTTCGATCGATTCGGTCTTTGAGGCGAAACGCGGCTCGTCCCTGGAACCAAAAAGGTCCCCACGTCGCCAGTCCGGTTCCGTCTCCTAGATTGAGAATCAAGAGGATCTTCTTTCGCGGGTGAAACCGCCTTGGTTCGCGCCCCTCGACCGACGCGAGCAGGTTGAAGGCGAGGATCGACGCCTGCCGAACCGCGTAAACCCCCGCCTTGACGAGTTTCGTTCCCCTCGGGCTCGCGCAGTCTCCCGCGGCGAAAACGAGCGGATCGGCGATCGACCGCAACGTTTCGTCGACGATCAGCCCCGAATCGTCGTAAGGCAAATTTGAGCGTATGATCGGATCGGAAACTCTCAATCCGTTCGCCTCGACGAGGACGTCGAACCGAAATGAGCGACCGTCGCGCGTCAAGACTCGATCTCCCTCGATCCGATCGGCGTAAGTATTTGTGATAATCTCAATATCGCGTTTTAAGAGCGTTCGCTCGATCGACTCGGCTGCGCGAGCGGGGGCGTCGATTAAAATTCGAGGGGTCGCGGCGAGCAATTTCAGGGAAACGCGACGGTTCAGAGTTCGATCGATTCGACCGCCGAAACCGAGCGATTCCGCCGTAACGCGAGCCTCGAGCGTCCGATCGACAAGCGCCGCGATCGAGGCGGCGATCTCTACTCCCGTCGCCCCGCCACCGGCGACGACGATATCGATCGGTCTCTCAATCGTTGAATCACACAATAGTTCTCTGATATACTTATGCAAGTTCCAGATTCGAGAGATCGGTTTGACGGCGAACCGGCGCGGGTCGTTCGGGTCTCCCTGGATTTTCTCGACGGGGACCGATCCGCCGATATTGAGCGAGACGAAGTCGTACGCGAGCGTCGATCGGTCGGCGAGGACGATCTCGCGATTCTCGGGGATTACGCGCTCGATCGCCGCGGAGATGAAGCGACCCCCGACGTTCCTCGTGAGCGAACCGACGTCGACGCGATCGAGTTCGACGGGATAAAGCCCGGCGAGAACCCCGGTCGCGAGCCCCGAATACCAAAAATCACCCGGAGAAACGACGACAAACTCGACCCCGGCCCGCGTGAATTCCGCGCCGCGACGGATCACCTCAAGGTGTGCATGGCCCGCTCCCACGAGTACGATTCGCTTCATGAAAGTCATTGTAAACGACGAACGCCCCGAATTCGCGTCGGTCGTCGTTCCGGCTGAGAAACGAGCCGGAAATCATCTATCAATCGGAGAATCTTAATGAATAGAATATGTACGCCTCGCTCGCCAAGCCGCGACGAAACGACGCCGACGATCGTCTCGCACTTGATCCGACACGGCGGTCTCGGGCATGATTGAGATCTCGGCTCGCGAGTCGAGCCGGGCGGCCGGCGAAATCCCTCCCGAACCTCGGAACGGCGCGGTCATCCCATGATATTATCCAGAGATTTATATTTAAAGCGATCGTTGATATTAACGACGCTCACGTCGATTGTTTTCTGGTTCGCACTTTCGGTCGCGACCGCGGTGGAGCTTGTTCGTGCGGGCGAGCCCGCTCCGCTCGATCCCGCGGAGATCGCGATCGCTCGCAAGCTCTTCGCCCGCGACAACCTCGTCGCGTGGTGCGTCGTCCCGTTCGACTCCAAGAAACGTACCCCGGTCGAACGCGCCGCGATGCTTGAGCGTCTCGGGTTCAAACGATTCGCGTACGACTGGCGGGCCGAGCACGTTCCCACGTTCGAGGACGAGACGATCGCCCTCGCCGAGAAGCGAATCGCTCTCGAGGGTTTCTGGCTTTTTCCCGGCGAACTCACCCCCGACGCGAAACTCATCCTCGATCTATTTAAACGCAAGAACATCAAATCGACATTATGGGTTTTGCTCGACATGGGAGGGGATTCTCCCGCGGGGATCGAACGGACGAGGCGGGTCGAGGCGGCCGCGGCGAAGCTGGCGCCCCTCGCGATCGAGGCCGCCAAGATCGACTGCCGGATCGCGCTTTACAATCACGGCGGCTGGTTCGGCGAACCCGAAAATCAGGTTGATATTATAAAAAAACTTCATGAACAGAAGATAACGAACGTCGGCGTCGTTTACAACTTGCATCACGGTCATGCGCATGTGGATCGGTTCGCCGAGGTTCTTAAGTTGTTGAAGCCGTATCTCTTCGCGGTGAATTTGAACGGGATGTCGAAACGGGCGAATCCCGGCGGCGAACAGATCCTTCCGCTCGGCCAGGGGGAGCTCGACCTCGAGCTGTTGCGTACGATCGTGAAATCGGGATATACCGGGCCGATCGGGATTCTCGGTCATACGATGGACGACGCCGAGGAACGGCTCCGCGATAATCTCGACGGCCTCGATTGGTTGCTGCAACGGCTCGAGGGAAAGCCCTCGGGGCCCCCGCCGATTCCTCGCACGTTCAAACCCCGCCGCGCGGCCGAAGCCGCGGCGGCGAACGATCCCGGGAAACTCGCCGCGATCGATTCCAAGAAGCTCGCCGCGTCGGCGCCCCTTGTCGATCAAAACCATAACAAACCTAAAAGTAATAATCAAAGAATGAATCGATTCGATCGGCCCGATGCGATCGCCGAGATTCTTCGCTCGGCGCGGTCGGAGGGGGACGCGGTTCGGGGCGCCGAGACGTTCGCCTCGCCGAAGTTCGCTTGCCTTTCGTGCCATAAGATCGCCGGGCGAGGGGGGGAAATCGGTCCCGAGCTGACGACCGTGGGAGGGTGCGTACCGCACGACGAGATCGTCGAGTCGATCGTCTTTCCGGCGCGTCGCGTCAAAGAGGGTTATCGCGTCGTCTCGGTGGCGACCGCCGACGGCAAGACGGTTCAGGGTTTTCATCAGGCCGAGACCTCCGAGGAACTCGTCGTCCGCGATCTCGTTACATTAAAGCCGACTCGTATTCTCAAAAAAGACATTGAAGAGATTCAAGATAAAGGGACGCCGATGCCCGAGGGGGTCGCCGAGGCGATGACCGACGCCGAGCTTCGCGATCTCGTTCGGTTTCTGATCGATCTCGGCAAAACGACGGGACGCGACGTCGCGGCGCTGCTCGAACCGGCGCATGTCGAATCGACCTTTCCGTTCGATCGCGCTCCGCTCCGTCCCGCCGATCATCCGTATTGGAGGGAAAACGTTAATCGTGATCGCGTTTATGATTATTACGCCAAAGAGGCTGAGTATTATCTGCATCAATCCAAACTTCCCCGCGTCGTTCCTCCTTATCCCGGGCTCGACGGGGGTAAATTCGGCCATTGGGGGAATCAGAACGAAGACGTTTGGGCCGACGCTCGTTGGAACAAAACCGATCTCGGCGTGCTGATGTGCGGTGTTTTGCATGCTCCCGGGATCGTCGTTCCCAAGGGGGTTTGCGTACGGATCGGCGATCGCGGCGAGGCTTCGGTTTGCTTCAACCCCGAGACGCTTTCGTACGAGGCGTTGTGGCGGGGGGGCTTCGTTAGGTTTTCGGCGACCCGGCACGGATTTCTCGACGGTTTGATCGCCGACGGCGAACTCGCTCCGCTACCTAAGGCGAGCAAACTCAATCAACCGTTTTTATATCATGGTTTTTATCGCAACGGTAACCGCGTGATCTTTTCGTATCGGATCGGCGACGATGAGATGCTCGATTCGCCCTGGATTGAAGGGGGTCGATTCAAGCGGATCGTCGCGCGGGCCGACGAGCACCCGCTCGCGTCGCTCGTGCACGGCGGATCGAACGAGCCTTCGGTCGTCATCGAAACGCGCGGCAAGCTCGGCTCGGGCAAGCCTTACGCGATTGATACGATCGTCCCTCCGTTCCAAAATCCCTGGAACGCGCCCCTTTTTTTCGGCGATCTTGATTTCGACGCAAACGGATCGGCGTATGTTTGCACGATGCAGGGAGACGTTTGGAGGGTCGAGGGGCTCGACGATAAGCTTGAACATGTTCGCTGGAGGCGATTCGCGACGGGGCTGCACCAGGCTCTCGGTCTCGTCGTGCGCGACGGTTATCCTTACGTTCTCGGCCGCGATCAAATCACCAGGCTCAAGGATTTCGACGGCGACGGTCGGGCCGATTTTTATGAGTGTATCAGTAACGCG
Organism: Planctomycetota bacterium; assembly: GCA_021791715.1. Taxonomy (GTDB): domain Bacteria; phylum Planctomycetota; class Planctomycetia; order Isosphaerales; family Isosphaeraceae; genus JAKBCQ01. The sequence continues at coordinate 11,258 of JAJYWB010000011.1, forward strand.
TATGTAACATCTGCATCTGGGCATGATTTTATCAACGGATTGCAGACGGATAAGGACGGAAACTTTTACACCGCTTCGAGCAAGCAGGGGATTTTGAGGATTTCGGCGGACGGCGCGAAGGTGAACGTTTTGGCGACGGGTTTGCGGAATCCCGACGGTTTGGGAATCGATGCTTCGGGAACGATCACCGCGCCGAATTCGGAGGGGGAATGGGTTCCGTCGTCGATGGTGTGCGAGATCAAACCAGGGGGGCATTACGGTTACGGAGGTCCGCGCGACGGTCGAACGCCGGATCTTCCGCTCGCGTACCTGCCCCGGGGATTCGACAATTCGAGCGGCGGACAAACGTACGTATCGTCGGATCGATTCGGTCCTCTCAAAGGACTTATGATTCATTATTCTTATGGGACAGGTTCTTGTTATTTATTATTGCGCGAGCATATTGATGATCAATCTCAGGGGACGATCGTTCCGTTTCCCGGCGAGTTTCGATCGGGGTGTCATCGCGGCCGATTCAACCCGGTCGACGGCGCATTATATGTTTGCGGAATGGGGGGTTGGGGAACTTATACGATCGAGGACGGCTGTTTTGAGCGGGTTCGGTACACGGGGGATCGCGTTCAAACGCCGATCGCGACGCGGGTTCATCAAAACGGAATCGAGGTCGAGTTTTCGGCGCCGGTCGATCGCGCGATCGCCGAAACGCATTCCAATCAATTCGCGCAAGCGTGGAATTATCGTTATAGCGCCGGGTACGGGTCCGAGGAATATTCGCCGAGTCATCCCGGCACGCCGGGGCACGATCCGATCGCGATCGCCTCGATCCACGTGCTCGCCGACGGTAAAACCGTGTTTTACGAGATCCCGTCGCTTCAACCTGTGAATCAGTTGCATCTGCATTTAAAAGTTGATTCGGGCGATCCGATCGACGCGATCCTCACGGTTCACAAGTTGGGGTCGGCTTTTACGAATTATCCGGGATATCGACCGCTCGCGAAGACGATCGCGGCGCATCCGATTTTGGTCGATTTGGCGACGGCGCGGGCATCGGCTTCGAATCCGTGGCGGCGCAAGATCGGCGGGGCGCGCGAGGTGAGGATCGTCGCGGGGAAGAATTTATCGTACGAGACGAGGACGTTCACGGTCGCTCCCGGCGAGGCGATCCAATTGACTTTGGAGAACCCCGACGCCGTTCCGCACAATTGGGCGCTCGTTAAACCCGGAACGCTCGCCAAGGTCGGCGATCTCGCGAACAAGTTCGTCTCCGATCCCGAGGCGCTCGCTCGGCAATACGTTCCCAAATCGGAAGACGTGATCGTTTATACCGATATCGCGTATCCGCGGAACTCGTTTTCGATCTATTTTCACGCGCCTTTGCAACCGGGTTCTTATCCTTACTTATGTACATTTCCGGGGCATTGGATGGTGATGAACGGCGTGATGACGGTCGAGCGACCGACCGCGGGTTCGGCGTCGAAGCCCGCGACCGCGGCCGGCGCGCCGCGGCGCGGAGGATCGGCCGCCGGGTTGGAGAAATAAACATTCGAAAGAACGCTTTGCTTTGGGATTCAAAATGATCGGCGGGAAACGGCGGGCGCGCGAGTCGTTTTCGATTCGCTTGAATCCGCGATCGGTGAAATGGAATCGGTCGATATCGCGAATCCGCGAGCGAACATACGGCGAAATTGATAATAGTTACTTCTTTTGATTTGTCCGATACTACTCTATGAAAAAGCAAATTTCCGTCGTCATGAGGAACGCCGAAGCGATTCCCCGAAAGACGTGAAATCGAACGTAAATCACGACCGGAATCGCGACGAATAACACGCCGACGCATATCGAGACGAATCCGGCGATCCGTTTCATCGAGCGAGCCTTTCGTTCAAGGAAATTGGGAACGCTTAATTTAGGGGTATGATTGATATTCTGAATCGTGAAGTCGTAAAGTGCGACTTCGATGCTCCGACCGAGCGGCGTATGTCAAAATCAGGAAATCCAAGACGGCGATCACGAAGGTTCGATCTCCTTTAAGAACCTATCCGGAAAAGCTCTCGATACCCTTTCGGCTCGAATTCAGCGGTTTCGGCGCCGATTCACCATTAAATCAACCCTACTTTAATTTCATTGATATATAGATTTATTGAATTAGAAGGGCGAACCTCCCGACGAGCCTCTTATCGAAGACTTCGGCGAAGATGTCGTTTTTTCTGTCAATAATCGCAAACATCATAATTCGGCTCACCAGGAGGTTCGCCCTCCCAATTATGGCTCCGCCCTCCCAATTTTGGCTCCGCCCTCCCAATTTTGGCTCCGCCCTCGCATCCCGCCAAACATATTAAAAATATAGATGTCATTTTTTTTGTTTGGGAGGGCGAACCTCCCGACGAGCCTCTTATCGAAGACTTCGGCGAAGATGTCGTTTTTTCTGTCAATAATCGCAAACATCATAATTCGGCTCACCAGGAGGTTCGCCCTCCCAATTTCGGTACAGCCCTCCCAATTTCGGCTCCGCCCTCGGATCCCGCCAAACATATTAAAAGTATAGATGTCTTTTCTTTTGTTTGGGAGGGCGAACCACCCGGTGAGCCTCTTATCATAAACGCCCGCGACAAGACCGTTTTAATGGTCAATAATCGGATATATCAGAATTCGGCTCACCAGGAGGTTCGCCCTCCCAATTTCGATACAGCCCTCCCAATTTCGGCATAGCTCTTTGTTAGAGCGCGCTCAAATCCCTTCGCATTCGCGTTTTCATTTCGACCGGGTTCCGAATCGACCGCGAATCGCGTCTCCAATCAGATTCGATCTCGACCCCCCTCGATCCCCCCGCAAGCGGGGGGAAGGGCCGATCGCGCTAATACGATCATATGAAATTAGCTCCCTCCCCGCATGCGGGGAGGGCGGGGGAGGGGTTTCAATCAATTATTAAACATGTTTCTGAGATTCGATCGATCACCGTCCCGGGGCTCCGGGAGCGGGCGCGCCGCCGGGTGCGGGAGCGCCTCCGGGAGAGCCCGCGGCGCCCGCGGCGGGCTGGCCTTCGGATTCGATCGATTCGAGGATCTCGTCGACGCGTCCCGTTCCCGCGGGGCGAGCCTTTTCGTGATCGATCAGCCAAGTCCCCTGCGGGTCGAAGACGCGTACCTTTTCGAGCCTCGATCCCGATCGACCGAATTCATGGAACGGGTCGATCACCCCGGTTCCATATCGCGCGAAAATGACTCCCGACGAATACTGGAAGAACCCGAGCCATTTGTGATCGAGCCCTTGTTTGAACGGAGGGGCGTAATCGAAGCCGATCACGCCGAACACTTTCTTGTTCACGGGAGCGACTTCGAATGCGATGATCATCATCGCGACGGTGATCATCGCCGCGCCGAAACCGAAGATCACGCGTCCCAGATGAAATAAAGGCGTGGGAAACCGCACCATCGAAGGCGCGATGCTCGAAGTGATGATGCGGAACAAGACGAGCAAGATCAGGAACGGAACCATCAGACAAACGACGTCGGTATAGCCCGCGATCGCCGCGGGGAGGTTGGGCGCGATCAGCGAAGCCAAAACCTCGTAAAAATTAAACGCGATCATCGCCGAGAACAAAATATTAAAGAACATAAGCGCCGCGCCCCACAACCCCTCGCAAGAGATCGCGTAGGTGATGAACAAGAGCAAAACGCCGAATCCAAGATCGATCACGACGGGGGGCATTTCAGCGAATCTCCTTCCACTTGTCCGGCGACATCACCGGCGATCATGTTATCATTTGTTCTCGTGTAATTACTTGACGACGCGAATCAGTTCGTCGATCGAGGTTTTTCCCTGGATGACCTTGCGGAGTCCGTCGTCTTGCAAATAAATCATGCCGTTTTTCCGCGCCTCGGCTTTGATCGCGTTGATCGACGGGTTCTCGCGGATCATATCGCGCATTTTATCGGTGATGACGAGGAGCTCGAAGATCCCCGTTCTGCCGAGGTAACCCGTTCCGCCGCACTGCGGGCAAACTTGTTCGGGGGTCGCGGGAGGTTTGTAAAAGACCTCGATCTTGTCGGCGGGGAGATTGGCCTTTTTGAGGAACTCGGGCTTGGGTTTGTAGGGTTCTTTGCACGCCTCGCAGAGCGTGCGCACGAGCCGTTGACCGAGCACCGCCGACAGCGCCGAGGCGATCATGAACGGTTCGACGCCGAGATCGAGCAGGCGAAACAGCGCCGTCACGGTGTCGTTGGCGTGAACCGTCGAGAAGACCATGTGTCCCGTCGTCGCCGCCTGGCACGCGATCGAAGCCGTTTCCTGATCGCGAATCTCGCCGATCATGATGACGTCGGGGTCTTGTCGCAAAATCGACCGCAGGCTGCCGGCGAACGTTTGACCCCCCTTGGTGTTGATCTCGATCTGCGTGATATTATCAAGGTGGTATTCGATCGGATCTTCAACGGTGATGATATTCTTTTGAAAACGATCAATTTCGCGAAGGCACGCGTAGAGCGTCGTCGATTTGCCGGCGCCCGTCGGCCCGCAGCAAAGGAACATTCCGTGCGGCTGGGTGACCATTGCGCGGATCTCGTCGATCAGTTTGGGTCTTAAACCGACCTCCTCGAGCCGACCGACCGAACTCGCGTTGTCGAGGATTCGGAGGACCATCTTCTCGCCCGATTTCGACCCCGAGGTCGCGACGCGGAAGTCGATGTCGCGCCCCTCGAGCTTCGCTCCGAACGAGCCGTCCTGGGGCTTGCGCTTTTCGGAAATATCGAGCGCCGCCAACACTTTAAAGATGTTGATCACGGCGTCGCCGGTCACGCGATCGAACGGCTCGGCGGCGTGCAAAATGCCGTCGATCCGATAGCGGATCGAAAGCTGCTCGGGGCTCGGCTCAAGGTGGATGTCGGTCGATCGCCTGAGCACCGCGTCGTAAACAAGTTCTTTAGCAGACATATAAAATTTTGATTGTTCGGCGCGGGCCACGCGATCGTCGTCGACTTTCCCCGTGGCGATGCTTTTGCCGATGAAGACGATCGGCGGACCCGAGCGGTCGGATTCGCCGTCTCCCCGATTGAAGATCCCCTTCATCCCGATCGAATTCAAAATCCCGTTCGCGACCTCGCCGAGATGGTAGGGGGTGAGAACCTTCTCGTCGTCGGGAACGGTTTGATTTCTTACATAAACATAAGTGAAAAGCGGAGCCATGTAGGCGATCAGCAAAAGCAGAAAGCCGACGATGAAGATCGGAATCGCCCAAACGAGCGCGAAACCGAGGATACCCGCGGCGAAGACGATCGAGTTCCACATCTCGAAGCGGACGTTTTTAAGATCCTTCATGTCTTCGTCGATCCAGTGCGTCGTCCACGCCCAGAGGAGGAAGACCGCGACGACCGGAAGGAATTTAAACAGGTTTAAATACATGCTCAGGCCGCGGGGGACGTCGGCGGATTGCGCGAGCAAAACCGGAAGATCCGCGGCGCAGGCTCGATGAGAGCCGAGCGTAAGGAACGCGATCAGGCCGAAACCAAAAATTAAGGCTTGCTTATACCGGGATAAACTCATCGGGATGATCGCTCCCGTTCGAGGGGGCTCGGGGTCGTTTGAAGCGGAACCCGATCGCGCGACGACGACGACGCGCGATCGACGACGGAAGGCACGGATATCGAACGTTTTACAAGATACCGGGCTGCGCGACGGTGATGCCTTTGAGCGCCATTTTGAGCGATTCGATGCTCGGAGCGACCTCGAACGCGGTGGCGCGTTCGATCTTCTCGGCGACGATCAATTGTCGCAAACTCTCGGTGAAATCCATCATCCCCTCTTCTTTGAACATGCGAATCGCATCGGCGAGTTTGTTGTCTTCCTCGTTCAAGATCAGCTTGCGAACCGTCGGGTTCGTGCGCATGATCTCGACCGTCGGAATTCGCGATTGGCCCGCCGCGGCGCATTCTTTGGTTGTTTTGAGCAACTTTTGCGCGATCACGGCGCGGAGGTTGAACGCCATACTTTGGCGCAGCGCGGGATGCATGTCGCGGGGGAACAGATCGAGAATACGGCCGATCGTCGAAGGCGCGCTCGAGGCGTGAATCGTTCCGAACACGAGGTGACCCGTCTCGGCGGCGTGCATCGCGGCGCTGAACGTCTCGCGATCGCGCATCTCGCCCACCAAAATAATGTCCGGGTCTTGCCGCACCGCGTGCTTAAGAGCCGTGTCCCAGTCGATCACGTCGATGCCGACTTCGCGCTGATTGATAATCGACTTATCATCCGTAAACGTGAACTCGATCGGGTCCTCGATCGTGACGATATGACAACGCTCTCGCTCGTTCACGTATTGAAGCATCGACGCGATCGTCGTGCTTTTGCCCGATCCGGTCACTCCCGCGAGGATGACGATCCCCTGGTCGTCGCTGGCGATCTCGGCCATGACGGGGGGCAAGCCGAGCCCCTCGAAATTGGGGATGTTGGTGTTGACCCGGCGAGCGACCAAACTGAGTTTGCCGCGTTGGCGGAACAGGTTGACGCGGAATCGCGTTTCGAGTTTGCCGTCGAAGATGATGTGCGCCATATCGACCCCCCCCGTGTTCTCGAGGATGTCGCGTTGGCGCGGCGAGAGGAGGGGGAACATCAGCCGTTCCATGTCGGCGGTCGTCAGCGGCGGCAATTGCATGAACCGAAGCGTTCCGGTCAATCGCATCGCGGGAGGAACGCCGACCTTGAGGTGAAGGTCCGACGCCTTGTGTTTCATCACCATCCGAAACAGTTTGTTCGCCTCGGGCTCGTTTTGCACCGGCTCGATCGAATTGGCTTCAACAGCGGTCGCCATCGTGTTCAGGCTCCGTTACGAGAGGACGAAGGGACAACCGATTCGCGTTCGAAACGCGAGACCAGGCGGACGGGAACGCCGTGCCGCGCCAGGTAATCTTTGGTTTCCGTGATCGAATGTATTTCATAGTGAAAGATACTCGCGGCGAGCGCCGCGCTCGCCCCCCCCTCGGTGAGCGCGGCCCTTAGGTGTTCGGGTTCGCCCGCGCCCCCGGACGCGACCACGGGAATCGATACCGCCGCCGATACCGCCGCGGTCATGGGTAAATCATACCCATTTTTCGTCCCGTCGGCGTCCATGCTGGTTAAAACAATCTCGCCGGCGCCCAGCCGCTCGACCTCGCGCGCCCACGAGACCGCCTCCAAACCCGTTCCCACGCGGCCGCCGTTAACAAACACCTCCCAAACCTCGCGACCTTCGCGCATCACCCGCTTGGGGTCGATATTCACCACGATGCATTGCCCGCCGAACCGCCGCGCGGCTTTTTGAACGAATTCGGGGTCGCGGACCGCGGCCGAATTGATCGAAACCTTGTCCGCTCCGGCGTTAAGCAAGCCCCGAATGTCGTCGATCGTCCGCACCCCTCCGCCGACCGTCAGTGGCATGAAACACTGCTCCGCGGCGCGACGGACGACGTCCCAAAGAATGCCGCGATTCTCATGGCTCGCGGTGATGTCCAAAAACACCAGCTCGTCGGCGCCCTCGGCGTCGTAGCGCGCCGCGACCTCGACGGGATCTCCCGCGTCGCGAAGGCCGACGAAATTCGTCCCCTTCACCACGCGCCCCTTATCCACGTCCAAACAAGGTATAATCCGCTTGGCGAGCATCCCGCGGAACGTCCGAAATCTAAAGAATGATCATCGATCTGGAACGGGAGTTTCGACCGAAACTCCACCCGTGATCGTCGTGTAATTTATCATATACCCGCCGCGACCTCGATCCTAGTGGCCGGTCGCGAGATTTCGATCGCGACTCGCCGACACGCCCCCGCGAAGCGCCCCGTTCGACCTCGAAACCGCGGCTTACCCGAGAAGCCGTCTCACTTTTTCCACGCTCAAACGCGATCCCAACCGAATCGTCACCGCGTTCGCGATTTCAGCCGCCGCGCCCCGTCGATCAACCGATCCCACTGAAACGCGGGGCCTGGATCAACTTTATTTAATTGAACATGATAATGTCCGAGAATACCTTGATATTTGGCGTACGCGTCGTCTTTGAGTTTGCGCGGAATAAGCCCTCCTTTCGAATCGCGCGGGTAATCGAGCGCGATTTTGGGGAAGATCGTCGTCAAAGTCGCGGTCAGTTTGATCAGCGCGTCGTATTGCGGCTCGGTGAAGTCGTATTGAACGAGCGTTTTATCCTGGATCTCGCCGACGATTTCGGCCGAACGAATCGGCCGGAAAATCGAATCGCGCGGCAAATTTCCCCGCAAACGATCGGGGATTGCAATTCTCACGTAATTATTTTCTTTAATATACCATTGATTTAAAACGGATCGGTCGGCGGCGGGATAAGCTCCGACATTGGCGATCTCGATTCCGATCGACCGCGCGTTGGCTTTGGTCGCGTGCCACGCTCCTTCTTTGAGGTCGAGCGTTTGGTAGATCGTCCCGTCGAGATCGAGGAGGAATTGGACGCTTAAACCGCGGACGTCGTGGAGGATTTCGAAACACCCTCGCGAGGTCCCCCGCGCGTCGAAGTGGATCACGAATTGATCGACGACCCGCTTGAGCGTGTCGAGATCCCAACCCCCGCCGCGAACCCGCTCGATCTCGTCGTCGGCGAGCGCCGCCTTGCGGAGACCGAAGCGATTCGGTTGTTTTAGCGCTTTCACCTGAGCGTGCGTGGCGTCCCAGCCGGCTTGATCGCGGGGGGAGAATCTCCGTTCGACGCGATACGCGTCGTAACCGCCGGGATCGGTCCAAAGAACGACTCGCGTCGACGTATGAAAGAGCCTGCCGCACGCGACGATCTCGTCTCCCGAGCGTTTGAGTTCGGCGCCGATTTCTGTTGGGATTTTCGTCGCGGCGCGATCGCCTTGACGAGCCGCTTCGACCCTGGAATCGTCGGCGTTCGACGGGGTCGACGATCGACCCGCGACGATCGTTCCGCCGATCGCCGCGATCACGGTCAAACATAAAGCTATTTTCATGCGAGTCGTCTCCCGTCGGGCGTTTGCGAGGGCCTTCGATCGGGCGATTCTATCACGACCGCGCACGCGAATCTCGCGGCGGGCCGAAGATCTTGGAAAATCTCTGTCTATTGAATACAAGCTCTTTCAAGTATTTGGATTGATGATTCATTAGAGTCTTCATTCGTGTCTTCCGCGAGCAGAGCGCTTCTTTTAAGCGAACCGAAGCGGAGACGATGCTAACCCGACTCGCAATCGTTGGTTCGATCAAATGATGAATCGAAAGTTTTCACGATATTATCAGAAGACGCTCGATCGCGCGTCGGGTCGGTCCGATCGCCGATCCGCCGCGTTAGGATCGATCGTAATAGCGGCGGAACGAGGGAGTTAACAGCAGGAACGCGACGATCGCGTAGGCGATGAGGAGGCCGATTCCCAACGAAATTTTGTTCATATCCATACGTTCGGTCGGTGGAGCGATGACGACGTCGGCGGAGTCGGCGTCGTCGGCGCCCTTGACTTCGACCGTGTCGTTTTCGGCGGGTTTGACCTCGACGTTTTCGTTGGCGTTGACGACGGGGAGGGCGATCAGCGCGACGACGTCGATCGCGGCGCCGATCGAGAGCGCGACGATAAGGAGTTTGAACGTGACGCCTCGTAAAAATTGAATCGAAGCGAAGACGGCGAAGAGGCAGATCAAACCCAGAAAGATCGATCCGAGATCTCCCGCGAGGAACGCGACGATCGCCAAGCCGACGCTCGCGATCAGCGAGATTCCGCCGATCATCATCACGCCGAAGGGGATCGAGGTAGGCGCGGCGACTTGTCCGAACGTTTCGTCGAAATCTTCTTCGACGAGGGGGACCGCGGCGCCCGATTCGGCGTCGAAGCCGCACGCCGAGCAGAGCGATTCTCCGGCGGGGATCAGCGCGTCGCACGCGGGGCATTGCCGAGCGATCGATCCCGCGACCGATCCGCCGACGCGGCCGCGTTTGAGCACGGGCTCGGCGGGAGCGGGCCGAGAGGGGGTTTTGGCGCGGGGGTCTGGAAGATCGTCGAACAATCCCGCGGCGTCGGCGGCGCGACCTCGATTTCCTCCCGCGGCGTCGGCGAGTAAATCGTCGCCGACGAGTTCGCGCAGGCTTCTCTCGCCTCCTCCCGAGCCCGGCCGTCGGTTTTCGTCGGCGGAACGTTTCGGCGGTCCCGATTCACGTCGGTTTTCGTCGGCGGAACGTTTCGGCGGTCCCGATTCACGTCGGTTTTCGTCGGCGGAACGTTTCGGCGATCTCGTTTCCTTCCGCGGCGTTTCGATCTCGCGCGACGAGGGGGGACGAGGCTTCGCGGCGGAGCGATCGGGTTTGTGCGGTTCGGGCTTGTAGGTCGCGGGTTTGTACGTTTCGATCACCACCGACGACGGGGGGCGATCCTTCGCTTTCGCCTTCGGTTCGATTCGACGCGAGCGTTGTTGATCATGTGAAGACGCCGCATGTTTTGGATCTTTCGCCTTGAGTTCGACGTCGCTTCCGGACGGGTGTATTTCGCGCGAGGAGGCGGGGCGCGACGGGGCGATTTCGGCCGACGAGGCGCGGTCGGTCGCGGCGAACGTTCCCGACTCGGGATTCCACGTACCGACGTAAAACTTGCCGCCGCACCGCGGGCATTTCAGCCTACGCCCCGCCGATCCCTCGGGGAGGGTCAGCTCCAATTTGCAGTGGCAACACTGAACGGTTCCGGTCGTCATCGTTTTCACGGTGGGTCGCTTTCGCCTGGTTTGATTCGTCTCGGCTCGTTTCCGCTCGCAATTCGCTCTCGGACCTCCCGCCCAAGCTCGCCTCTACCTAAAAACATACGATCCGTTTCACTCGTCCGGACGCGCCCGCGGCGTGAATTCGAGTCCGATTGCGCCGATCTCGCCGAACCTCGCCGTTTCATCAAACTCGCGATCTCTATCTATGATAAACGAGCATGTTTCGACCGCCGTCGTCAAGCGAAATCGCGGTTCGCCGCGATTTTCCGCGTCATCTCATGCCGATAATCAAACATCTTTTCAAGTTTGCGACGGATGAACGAACCCGCGAGCGTCCGGCCGATCGCTCCGCCGGGGGGTTCGTAATCGATTTCGTCGCGAAGGATCGTTCCGCCGGCGCCGTCGTCGAAAAACAAATGCCGGTGTAACCAGCTTTGAAAAGGTCCCGACACCTGACGATCGGAGAACAATCGTCCACGTTCGTATTCAACGTGTTCGGCCGTCCACCGCATGGGAATCGGTCCCATTTTCATAAGTATTACGACGCGACTTCCCGGAAGGATCGAATCGCCCCCTTCGATCACCCTGACACGCTCCCAAGGGGGAGTTAAGCGGGCGAGAGCGCCCGGGCTTTCGTGGAACGCGAAGACGACATCCGGCGGAGCGTCGATTCGTGATTCCTTGACGAACTTCATCAAAATAATCCTCGAAAAATCGACTCGGTCGCCGCCGGGCGGGGGGCGTTTTGAAAGCATCGCTTTCGAGCCGACCGGCTTTATTGTACTCCAAGCGTGCCGAACGTGTCGTGTCCGGCCGAATCGACGAGGATTTCGAGCCGAATCGGCCCGCGATTCTTGATCGCGAACAGACCGATTCACTGTGGATTTAACACCGAATCGTCGATTCCGATTCGCGGCGCGATTTTGACGGTTGTGGGATCAAAAAGCGATCGCGGAAAAAATTTCTCGCCGCTGGTGGGTTGCGAATCTTCACGATCCGGCACAGGATGAGGAAAACCCTCTCGATCGCGCGAGCCGTCTCGAGCGGGTTGGTTCGTGCTTTCCCCATTCCCGTATCGCCACGGAGTCGATCAGATGAGCGAAGAATCGAAATTGAGCCGGCGAGGTTTCCTTGAAACGACCGGCGTCGCGACCGGCGCCCTCGCGGCCGCGAGCGTGTTTCCCCACCCGGCCGTCGGCGCTGTGAAGGGCGCCAACGATCGCATCAACTTCGCGATCCTCGGGCCCGGCGGGCGAGCCCAGGCGCACATCGACGTCCTCAACAAGATGAAAGGCGAAGGGAAGGCGGTCGATACGATCGCCGTCGCCGACGTCTTTCAGCGAGCCCGCGAAGAGGCCCAGAAAAAGACGGGCGCCAAGCAGTGCGAGAACGATTACCGCAAGGTTCTCGAGAACAAAGACGTCGACGCGGTCGTGATCGCGACCCCCGATCACTGGCACGCCAAGATGACGATCGACGCGTGCGACGCGGGTAAAGACGTTTACTGCGAGAAGCCGATGACGCACACGATCGACGAGGCTCGCCGCGTCGTCGACGCGGTTCAACGCAACAAACGCGTGATGACCGTCGGCGTGCAATCGACCTCGGACCCTCGCTGGCGAACCGCCAACGAACTGATCCGCGCGGGCAAGATCGGCCACGTCATGCAGGCTCAGACGAGCTATTACCGCAACAGCTCGGTCGGCCAGTGGCGTTATTACGACCTCACCGAAGACATGAACCCCCGCACGATCGATTGGAAAATGTTCCTCGGCACAGAGTTCGGCCTCGCCCCCGACATGCCCTTCAACCGCGCCAAATACCACCAATGGCGCTGCTATTGGGAGTTCGGCGGCGGTATGTATACCGACTTGTTTGTTCATCAACTCACTCACTTGATCACGGCGATGGGCGTTCGGTTCCCGCGTCGCGTGGTCGGCGCCGGCGGGTTGTACATGGAATACGACGGCCGCGACGTTCCCGACGTGGCGACCGTGGTGGCCGATTACGAGGAGGGTTGCCAGGTGATCGTCACCGCGACGATGTGCAACGATCATCCGATTGAAGAGGTGATCCGCGGGCACACCGCGACGCTCAATTTCACCGGCGACGGTTTCGACATCCTTCCGCAAAAGCTTTCCAACAGGCCCGGCACTCCCAACAAGAAGGTCTCCGACTCGCGCGAGCATGTCGCGGTGAACGTTCCCCGCGACGACACCCGCGCTCTCTGGGATCACTTCATCGAATGCGTCCGGTCGCGCAATCCCGAAACGCTCTGTCCCGCCGAACTCGGCTACGCCGCGATCGCGACGGTGAACATGGGCGTCAAGTCGTACCGCGAAGGGAAGGCGCTCTTCTTCGACAAGGCGACGGGAGAGGTTTCCGAGGCCGATCCGTCGTGGGCGGCGCGGTGGGAGGAGCGGAGCGAACTCCGAGGCAAGCCGAATCAAATCATCGGCTGGCACGCGGGGCTCGAAGGCTCCGAACTCGATCCTCCCGGCTACCAGAAGCTCGAAGGCGATTGGATCGACGGCAAAGACCCCGCCGCGGGCAAAGCTTGATCCAGTCCAGTTGATGTGATAAAATATTCAAGCGAGCGCCCGGCGATTATCGTCGGGCGTTTCGCTTGGAGGTTCCCGTTTCGCTTTGATTCCCGTTTCGCTTCGATTCCCGTTTGTGAAAGGAGCGAGTCGTGACGAAAGCGATTTCGACCGTTCCCGATCGACCCGGATCGATCGACGACGATCGCCGCCGCGATCCGCTTCCCTCGGCGGTCCCGCGCCGCTCGCTCGAAGGAATCGATTGGAAAACGTATGAATCGATGATCGTAAATCCCGCCGATCGTCGCGATCGAATCGCCTACGATCGGGGGCTCGTCGAAATTATGTCTCCTTCGTATGAGCACGAGATTATTTTGGAATGGATTGCGCGGCTGATCGGGATCGTCGCGGTCGAATGCGATCGGCCGATGCGATCCGCCGGATCGACGACATGGCGGAGGGCCGATCTTCAAAAAGGAATCGAGCCTGATAAGTGTTTTTATTTTAAAAATGAGCCGGTCGTGCGGGGAAAGAAGACGATCGATCTTTCGGTCGATTCTCCGCCCGATCTGGCGATCGAGATCGAGATCGAGTTCTCCAATCCCTTATTGGACAGGATCGCGATTTATTCCGCGATCGGAGTTCCCGAGATTTGGATCTGGAGGGACGGCGCGATTTCGTTCCGGCGTCTTCAAGACGACGCCACATATCGTTTGATCGATCGGAGCGAATGTTTGCCGCTTTTGACTCCGGGCGAAGTCGCCGCCGCGCTCGCGTCGATCGCCGAGGTCGGCGAAACCGCGTGGGCGAAATCGATTCGAATTTGGGCCGCGGAGCGTCGTTCCGCCGGGTATGATCGAGCTTGACGCGAGAATGACGAATGCGAGCGAACGACGGATTCGATGCGGTGCGATCGTGGCGGATGAATCGCCGAATTATCTGTTTGTGACGGGACGGCTCGCCGAGTTTTCGCTCGGGCGGTTGCTCGAAGAGATCGCGCCCAAGATCGGTTTACGTTATCAAATCGCGGTCTTGCCGATCTCGGTCGCGGCGCTGATGACTCCCCGCTGGGTCGCCGCCAAGCTCACGGCGCCTGAAGATATCGATCGAATCGTTCTCCCGGGGCATTGCCGCGGCGATCTCGAACCGCTCGCGAGCCGAACCCGCGCCTCGATCGAACTCGGCCCCGAGGATCTGCTCGATTTGCCGGCGTTTCTCGGCGCAACCGATCAACGTAAGAACGATTATGGAAGTTATCAGATCGAGATATTCGCTGAAATCAATCATGCGCCGCGGTTGAGTTCGCCCGAACTTTTAGCCGAGGCCGATCGGCTGATCGCGCAGGGGGCCGATTGGATCGATCTCGGCTGCGATCCCGGAGGAACGTGGGATCTTGTCGGCGACGCGGTGAAGGCGGTTCGCGATCGCGGCGCGCGGGCGTCGATCGATTCGTGGAATCCCGTTGAAGTCGAACTCGCGGTGCGAGCGGGAGCGGAGGTCGTTTTCAGCGTCGACGGCTCGAATCGCGAGCGGGCGCTCGATTGGGGCGCCGAGGTCGTCGTCGTTCCGGATAAAATCGGCTCGCTCGACGGGCTTGACGAATCAGTGAATTATTTGGAAAAACATAATATCGCATATAGAATTGATCCGATTCTTGAGCCGATCGGCTTCGGCTTCGCGGCGTCGCTCGGTCGTTATCTGGAAACGCGTCGACGGTATCCCGAGGCTCGGATGTTGATGGGGGTGGGGAACCTCACCGAGCTGACCGACGCCGATTCGGCGGGGATCAACACGCTTCTGATCGGCTTTTGCGCCGAGCTTTCGATCGGGAGCGTGCTGACGACCTCGGTCGGCGTCTGGGCGCGGACCTCGGTGAAGGAGATCGACCTGGCGCGTCGGCTCGCGGATTACGCGGTGCGAACGCGCTCGCTGCCCAAGCGGATCGAGCCGGGGCTGGTGATGCTGCGCGATCCCGGGCGAAATCGAATCGGCGGCGAGAATCTCGCCGAACTCGCCGCGCGGATTCGCGATCCCAACTGGCGGATCTTCGTCGAGGATCATAAAATTCATGTGATGAACAACAAGAATTATTTCACGGGAGACGATCCTTTTGAACTGTTTGATCGTATGAACGTCACCGACGCGTCGCACGCGTTTTATCTTGGATATGAATTGATGAAAGCGAAGACCGCGGCGACTTTGGACAAATCGTATCGGCAGGATCAAGCGCTTTCATGGGGATTTTTGACCGAGGCCGAGCCGTCGCGGCACGCTCGGCGCGGCGCGGTCGCGCGGACGTCTGTTGAAACAGGCGCGGTCGCGCGGACGTCTCTTGAAACAGGCGCGGTCGCGCGGACGTCTGTTGAAACAGGCGCGGTCGCGCGGACGTCTGTTGAAACAGGCGCGGTCGCGCGGACGTCTGTTGTACCCGAGTCGGTCGCGCGGACGTCTTTCGATCTCGAGTCGGTCGCGCGGACGTCTTTCGATCTCGAGTCGGTCGCGCGGACGTCTGTTG
Source organism: Planctomycetota bacterium (assembly GCA_021791715.1). Taxonomy (GTDB): domain Bacteria; phylum Planctomycetota; class Planctomycetia; order Isosphaerales; family Isosphaeraceae; genus JAKBCQ01. The sequence goes on from JAJYWB010000011.1 coordinate 26,993, forward strand.
AACCCGAGTCGGTCGCGCGGACGTCTTTCGAATCCGAGTCGGTCGAGGCGGCGAATCAGCTCGACGATCGCCCGGATCTCGATCGAGGCGAGGCCGATCGAACGCCGGCCGAAGCCGATTCGTCGAAGGCGGATGCGGCGGGGGAGGGGGGGCGATGATCGTCGAATGCGTCGTCACGACGATCGATCGCCGGGGAATCGTCAACACCGCGCCGATGGGCCCGACGATCGACGAATCGGAATCGTTCGATCGCTTCACGTTGCGTCCGTATCAATCTTCAAAAACATTTGCGAATCTTAATGAAACGCGCTCCGGGGTGTTGCACGTGAGCGACGACGTGCTCCTGTTCGCCAAGGCCGCGGTTTCCGAGATCGACGCCTCGACGCTTGATACCCAGCCGGCGCGGGCCGTGCGGGGATTGATTCTTAAGAATTGCAAACGTTATTATGAATTCGTCGTCGACTCGATCGACGACCGCGAGCCGCGTGCGATCGTTGCGGCGCGAACCGTCGCGACCGGGAGATTCGGCGATTTCGTCGGATTCAACCGCGCCGCGCACGCCGTGATCGAGGCCGCGATCCTCGCGACCCGCGTCGATCTGCTGCCGCACGAAACGATCGAGGCCGATTTCGCGCGGCTCCGGACGATCGTCGACAAAACGGGCGGAACGCGCGCCGCGACGGCGTTCGCGTTCCTTGAAGATTACGTAAAGAATCATGAATATCAAAAACTAAATAATAAAGAATTATCACAATGAAAGTGATCGTTGAAACGCCGTCGCGGCTTCATTTCGGTTTGCTCTCGTGGGGGTCGACGGGGGGGCGCCGGTTCGGCGGAACGGGGCTGATGATCGAACGGCCCGGAGTCTCGATCGAGGTCGAGCCCGCGGCCGATTGGAGCGGCTCGGGCCCGGCGGCCGACCGGTTCCTGGCGATCGCGCGCGGAATCGCCGACCGGATCGCGAGAATCGACGAACGAACGAATCTTCGCGGCGCTCATATTCATATCAATCAATCATCTTTTGAGCATGTCGGTTTGGGTTTCGGCACGCAGGCGAGCCTCGCGGTCGCAGCGGCTTTGTTACGGATCGCGCGGACGATAGATTTGTCGCCGATCGCTCATACGAAAGCGTTATCGCCTGAGCGGACGACCGATTTGTCGCCGAACGAGCCGACGTCCGATCTGTCGACGACCGCGCGGACGACCGACTTTTCGATCGAAAAGCTCGCCGCGATCGCGGGTCGAGGGAGGCGATCCGGAATCGGCGTCCACGGATTCGTTCACGGCGGGCTCATCGTCGACGGAGGCCGCAAAAACGACGATTCCGCCGGAATTCCTCCGCTCGTCGCTCGGCTCGCGTTCCCCGCCGATTGGAGCGTGCTGATCGTGATTCCTCAAACGCCCGTGGGACTGCACGGAGAGAGCGAAATCGACGCGTTTCGCAGGCTTCCGCCCCCGTCCGATCGAACGATCGATCGGCTTTGCAGGCTCGTCTTACTCGAGCTCGCGCCTGCGGTCGCCGAGGCCGATTTCAACGCCTTCGCCGCTGCTTTGAGCGAACTCGAACGAACCGTCGGAGAATCGTTCGCCGCGGTTCAAGGAGGCGTTCGTGCGCATCCGATCTCGGATCAAATCGCCCGAACCCTCGAAAACGAGCCCGTCGCCGCCCTCGGCCAAAGCTCGTGGGGACCTACCTTATACGCGTTTTCATGTGCGAATCAAAATGAAAAAACATCAATCGCTAAAAGGATAAGAGAGGGGTTCGATCTCGGACCCGATCGCGTTTTTTGGACGCGCGCGAGCGACCGCGGAGCGTCGATTCGCGAAGCGTGATTCCGGGATCGGTCGGCACCGATCCCGGGGCGGTTCGATCAAGCCGTAACGGCTAGTTAACTCATAACTTAGGGAAGAACAAAGACGCTTCGTCGTAATATTTGAGGTCGAGCGTTTTGGCGGTCGCGACCGCGTCTCCGAGGGTCGCCTCAATGATTCGAGTGCCCGAGAGCGCCACCATCGTTCCGAACCGTTTTTCGACGACGAGCCGACCCGCGGCCAAGCCGAAGCGGGTCGCGAGAACGCGGTCGTAGGCGCTCGGAGGACCGCCGCGCTGGATGTGCCCGAGCACGACGCAACGCGTTTCCACGCCTGTTCGCTCCTCAACCATTGAGGCGACGACGTTGCCGACGCCTCCCAGCCGAACGTGCCCGAACGCGTCGGTTTCGGCGTGAAGCGTAACCATGCCTTTCTCGGGGAATTGCGCTCCTTCAGAAACGACCAGAATCGCGTATTTTTTCCCCTGATCGCGGCGGCGTTTCAACACGTCCACAACGTGATCGATATCGATCGGAACCTCGGGAATCATGATGTAATCGGCGCCGACCGCGATCCCCGAGAAGCACGCGATCCAGCCCGCGTGGCGTCCCATCGTCTCGATCACCATAATGCGACGATGGCTTTCGGTCGTCGTGCGCAACCGCTCGACCGCCTCGACGACGATGTTGATCGCGGTGTCGAATCCGAATGTGAAGTCGGTGACCATTAGGTCGTTATCGATCGTTTTGGGGACTCCGACGACCGGAAATTGGTATTCTTTATAAAGGCGATTGGCGACTCCAAGCGTGTCGTCGCCGCCGATCGCGACGAGCGCGTCGAGTTCGAGTTCTTTGAACCTGGCGAGAAGGAGCGGGATATCGCGTTCGGCGAATTTAAAAGGATTGGTGCGCGACGATCCGAGAATCGTTCCGCCCAAGCCGATGATCGCGTCGGTTTCGGCGAGATCGAGGTCGCGCGTCATGTTCTCTTGAACCAGACCTCGCCAGCCTTCCAACACGCCCATGCATCGGCCGCCGTGGTTCGCGACGACTTGAGCGACGGCGCGAATCACCGCGTTCAGGCCGGGGCAATCGCCTCCCCCGGTCAATAAACCAACTTTCATGTATTCGTCCTAGTATGATATCCCGCAAGCCGCGCCGCGACGCGTTTCCCACGCGTCATGAGTGGCGAGTCGCCGAGCCGGGCGCAATCAAAACCGCTCTCGCCCGCGACCGTTAGGGGGAAACTCTCCATCAAATTAACGAGAACCGAATGAGGATGCCAGATCGATCTGGCGATCCGCATTAAGACGCTTGTTCGCCGGTCGTCGTCTCAAGTGGATCGTCTTCGCGCGATCGGCGATCGCCGCGCCTTGAGATCGATCACGCCGTGTTCGACTTGGCGGCGGGCTCAAATCCGAATCGACGCTTTGGAACGCCCGCCGAGATCGCACGATCGCGAATCGACGAAGCGCAAAACAACTTGGATCTATCCGAAAAGCTTTCCGCACAATCAACGGAATTTCTCGGCGTATCCACAACCGGGAGGGCGAACCGCCTGGTGAGCCGTCTTAACATGTGTGTTTATTCATGCGACGAACATAGCCGTTTCCGTGTGGTTTTTGTGGAGAGGCTCACCGGGAGGTTCGCCATCCCAAATAGAAAGAACCGATATCTAGATATGTAAAATATAGCGGTTTTATTGGTTAATCGGCGCCGAAACCGGTAAAATCGAGCCGATAGGGCCTCGAGATCTTTTCGGACGGCCGCTAAATCCTCAAAAACACTTTACGTCGATACATCCAAAAAAGAATCAACCAAAGACATAAAAGTGTGAGAGCTCCGTGGAACGTCGTCGCGTATTCGGGCCCGAAAACCCGGAACGCCTTGGCGCCAAGATGCGTTTCAAGGTTCTTCCAGAAGAAATGCTCGAAAAGACCCGCCATGCAATAAGCCGCGATCGAATTCATGCCGATCACGATCAACGGGAAGAACGGGAATTTGAGCCCGATTCCGTCGACGATCGCGTAGAACCCGGCGAGCATCAGGAAGCAAATCCCGCCGCTGTAAAGCGTCCAGCTCGGAGTCCAGATCCGTTTGACGATCGGACAGATTTCATACCGGCCGAGCGCGTAGCCCGCGCCGAAAGTCGCCGCGCCGATCACGATCAAAAGCGCGATCTTCGCCCATTTGGGTCGATCCCCTCTAAGAATTCCCCCCGCGATCAGCCCGAGAATCATCGTCCCCAACGTGGGAATGAAGCTGAGGGTGGCGTAGCCGCCTCCGTTATATTCAAACCGATGCTTGCGCGGAAATAAATTCAAAAACCAGCGATCGAATTCCCACGCGAGATTGGCGTTCTTATTCCAGTGCGATTGAAACCCCGTCAGCAAATGAGGCCAATCGGCGGGAACGCCGACTTTTGTGAAATCAAAATCGGCGGGAACCTTGTACGCCGCGAACGCCCCCCAATAACCCGCCAAAATCAGCACAAGCGCGATCCACTGAAACCGCGCCGATCGAAATCCGAGCATGAAAAGAAAACCGTATCCAAGTCCGATTTGTGAAAGCGTATCTTCAAAAGTAAAATAGGTTTGGGTGTCGTTTCTCGACCTGAGGAACACCCCCAGCGAAACGAGCACGAGAGCGCGCCAAAACGCGTGGATCGTCATCTTGAACGAGGATTGCCCCTTCAGCCTTCGGCTCGCGATCGAAAACGGCAATGCGACTCCGACCAAAAAAGAGAATGAAGGCTGGATCATATCGTGAAGCGTGCATCCAATCCATTCGACGTGTTCCTGGTTGTGCGCCAGGATCTTCCACAATTTGATCGCGGGTTTCGCCTCGGCGATCGTGCGGAATTGAAGAACTTCGCCCATCATCAGAAACATCACGAAACCGCGGTATGCGTCGATCGACGAAAGCCGAAAAACGAACGGCGACGTTCCAGGCGAGCGAATCGGCCCGGTCGCGGCGGTCGGCTGTGGTGTCAAGGCCGGCTCGGCTCGTCGACCGTCCGTCGCGGCGTTGCGATTCGGATCGCGCCGCGCGGGCGAGGCGTGTTCAGAGACGGGTTGCGCGGGTTCGGGATCGTCACGAATCGGATATTCGCCTTCATTAACGGTGTCGTTCATTGCGGATACCCGTGTGAAAAAAAAACGCGAATCCGCGGCGATCGATCACAATCCGATCGTCGACGCATAATCGTCGCTCATGATCGCTTCATGAAGCTCGCGGATCAACCCCCCGCCGGCTTGACTTTTCACGACGAGTTCGATGAAACCCCGACGTTGTACTTTATGTTCTTAGTTATTTTTATAACAAATAAAAATTATTATAATTATTATGTAGACGTGTTCCGGGTTTCCGGCCCTGGTGTCCGCGTCGTTCGGTCCGATCTTCTCTTGTCGAGTCGAGGAGCGGTATCCAGGATTCGCGTCTCCATACTTTTGCAACGCCGCTCGTCGTCGACCAAATCAAATAATAGAAAATAATAAAAAATTAAATAAAACATAATAAATAATACTATAAATAATTACATATCAATAATATTTTAATTATAACACATTATGTTATTATTAATATTAATTATCATGGATGGTCGACGATCGGAATCCGAATCTTTCTCGCTTTCGGTGTCTTTCAATGATGTTCGGGTTGACGATAAAATGAACTCGGTCGATTTCCCCCTCTACGAGTGGAACCTTGCGAGATCGATTTCCTGGCGACGATGCCGTGCGGGCCGGGGAACGGACTTCGAAGAAACGGCCGCGACGATCGACTCACCTCTTCCACTTTCAATCGACTTCATCCGCAAGTCCGACTTCGACAAAGTCTTGCGTTTTAGGTTCAGAGCCGGACGAGTTGATTTTGTTTGAGGCGTCAAACATGTTGAACATAACTCGCATCCTTCATCGTCGGGCGATTTTCGCCCGAAACGACCGACATCATCGTCGGCGAATTATCGACCTGGAGACGCTCGAGTCTCGAAGACTGCTATCGATCGGCGGCGTCCCGACCGCGTCGTCGGGAGGTTTCGATTCGAATCGCTCTCGACCAATTATATCAATGATTGAGAATTCCGGCGACCCGCACGAACTCTCGCGCGCTCGGCTCGGATCGCAACCGGGGCGTATCCTCGCGGTGGATCATCGCGATCTCATCCACTTCAGAGACGGTGGACCGCGAAAAATCACCCCCGATCTGATCCGACGACCTCCACCTCCTCCGCCTCCTCCTCGACCCGGAATCAACGTGATGATGTTCCCGGTTGGTACGACCGAAGGATCGTCATTGCCTTCATTTTCCGGGACGGGAATGACTCCGGTCGCCGCGTTCGTGGGATCCCCCTTCGTACGCTACACATCGATGATCGATTGGGGAGACGGCACGTCTTCCGCCGGTGTCGTTTATCACAACCCACATTTGCCGAGGAATGTTTTCCTTGTCCTTGGAAGCCATTCCGCTTTCAGTGAGGAAGCGACATATCACGATGCGGTGACGGTCGTCGGCGGCGGACGTTTCGGCGTGGGCTTTGGAACGATTGCGATCAGCGACGCTCCGTTGTCGTCGTTTGGAGTGAACTCACTCAGTTTGCAACAGGGACAGACTTTTTCGGGGACCGTCGCCACTTTCAGCGACCCGTATCTCGCCGAACCGAACGGTCCATCCGATTTCTCCGCGACGATCAACTGGGGAAACGGCGTCGTCACGTCGGGAACTATCACCGCGTCTCGTTCGACTCTCGGGGCTTATACCGTCTCGGGCTCGAACGTGTATGCAAGCCCCGGCTCTTTCACAATCAACGTGACGATTCATGACGACGGCGGAAGTTCGACGTCGGCTACCGACTCGGTCAACGTCGCGGCGCTTCCTCCTCCATCGCATTTTGTCTACGCCCTCGGAGTGGGTTCGACGAAAATGATCGATGTCAAGGGGGTCGCGACGAGTCCCGCGGGGGACGTTTATGTCGTCGGCACTTTCTCGGGCGTCGCCAGTTTCGGTCCTTACATTTCAATCACCAGCTCGACGATCTCGGCGATCTTCGTGGCCAAATTCTCTCCATCCGGAGGCTGGCAGTGGGCCACGGCGATCGATCCCGGATCGAGCCTTTCGGAATATCAAGGGAACGGCATCGTCTTCGATCAGGCCGGCCTGGTCGATATCGTCGGCAACCTGACAGGTTCGGGCATCCCTCCGCAATCGATCGTGGCTCAGCTCAATCCCACGAACGGCGCCGTCAACTGGATCGATCACTTCACACCGACACCAGCGGGAGGTTCGTCGACCGCTTCTGGAATCACGGCCGATTCTGAAACCACGGGCGCGTTCAATTTGGATGTGGTGGGAAGTTTCATGGGATCGATCAACGTCGGCGGCATCGTATTGTCCAGTCCATCGCCGGAGGATGAGTATGTCGCTCAAGTCTCCGAGTCGGGAACCGTCAACTGGGCGGTTCCTCTTCCAGGCTCGAGTTCCACATCCGTCGCTGGAAGCGGAATCACGGTCGACAACGTCACGGGCGATATCTTCACCGTCGGGACCTCGTACACGCCGTTCTCGTCGGCGATGCTCGTCTCGGAATTCAACAGCAAAGGAACATATATGTCGTCGGTTTCTCCGACATCCGCGAGGTATAGTCAAGGAACGGGCGTCACGGTCGATGGACATGGGAATCTTTATGTTACAGGAGGCGCTTCCTTCGCACCGTTTTTGTTCAGTCCCGCGATCGTCGCCAAACTCAATGAATCCAACCTCGCAACGATTTGGCTTCATGGTTTCGGACAGTTTGGCGGCCGATCTTCGGCGGTCGCAACCGGAGTCGCGGTCGATTCCTCCGGCGATCCTTACATCACCGGCGGATTCTACGGCTCGATCGATTTCGGTTCGGGAGCTTTCTTCACCTCACGAGGTTCGTCGGACGTTTTCGCCGCCAAGCTCGATCCGACGACGGGATTGTTAAACGGGACTCCGTCGACATGGGCGACGACCGCGGGAGGCGCGGGCTACGACTCCGCGACCGGGATTGCGTTCAGTACCGGCTCCTCCAACGCCGTCTTCATCGTCGGGGCTTACACGCCGCCGGCGAAGTTCGGCTACATCACGCTCGGATCGCAAGGAAATCAAAATATTTTCTTGGCTCTATTGACATGAGCGCGAGACGCGTCGAACTTCGTCGTCCCTCGAGTCGCGTTCGAGTGATCCTCGGACGCGACTTGTAATAAAAGCTTCACTTATGATCTTTTTAGTGAGATCATTTGTTATTGATAGGCGCCGATTCGCATTCCGCTCAAAAGAACCGCGAAAAACCGAATCCGCGACGATCTTCGGTTTCGACGCGGGTCGACCTTGGAGACGACGTTTCTAGATCAATCACATTCTTGAAAATGAATCAAAATAGATAATAACACGCATTTATTCATTGAGGTAAAGCGATTTCAGGCGGAATTTCGGGTGCGTCTCGAGGAAATTTCGGACGCGGTCGACGCGGGAGAACGCTTCGGGGAGGAATGCGAGAGCCCGGTCGATTTTTTCGTCGGTCTCGGCGCAACTGAAGCGAAGGAAGCCCGAGCCGGCCTCGCCGAACGATTCGCCTCCCAGGCACGCGACGCCGAATCGATCGTCGGCGCCCTCCAGCAGATACATCGCCAACCCGTGCGAGGTGACGCCCAGACGGTCGCAGATCGCTCTCACGTCCGGAAACACGTAAAACGTTCCCGTCGGGACGGCGACCCTCACCCCCTCGATCTTCGCCAATCCCGCGGCGAGCCGTTCCACTTTATGACAAAATCGAGACATATACTCATCACGCGTCGGTTCGTCGCGTTTGAGCGCCGCCTCGGCGGCGAGCTGGACGAACGGAGGAGCGCACGACGCCGAAACGTTGATCAGCTTGCCGATCGCCTCGGCGATCGCCGGCGCGGCCGCGGCGAAGCCGATCCGCCACCCGCTCATACTGTACGATTTGCTGAACGTATACGCCGCGACCGTCCGTTCGAGCATCCCCGGCAAAGCCGCGATCGATTCGTGTTTTCCTTGCCAAATCATATGACAATAAGGTTCGTCCGAGAAGACCGCGACGTCGCTCGAGCGGATCAGATCGGCGATCGCCTCGAGATCGGAACGGAGCGCGACCCCTCCCGTCGGGTTGTGCGGCGAGTTGAGGAAGATCCCCCGCGGCCGAGGGTCGGTCGCGAGGAACCGCTCGACCTGCTCGGCGCGGGGCCTGAACGCGTGCTCCGACGAGAGTGGGGCGAGCACGGCGCGACATCCGCGACGCTCAATATTCGGTAAATATGTGGGGAAATGTGGACTGAAAACGAGCACGCCGTCGCCCGGCTCAAGCAGCGCGTCGACGAAATACGCCTCGAACGGTTTCGCCCCCGACGCGACGACGATGTTCGAAGCCTCGACAGCGATCCCGAACTCGAGATTCAACGCTTCGGCCGCGGCGGCGCGCAGGCTCATCAGCCCCATGCTTGGGCAGTATCCCGTCTGATTCCGTTCGATCGCTTCAATCCCCGCCGCCTTCGCCGCGGGCGTGCTCGGAAACGGACTGTCGCCGATTTCGAGCTCGACGACTTCCTTCCCGTTCTCCTTGAGCCGACGCGCCGCGGCCAACACCGTGAAAGCCGTCTCGGCGGTCAAACCCTCGACGAACGAACTGACGTGCGGCATCGATCTCTCCACCGTCTCTCTTGGATTAGGTTGTCAATATTCAATAATATACTATTATGATCGATTCTAAGGGCGGCGATCGTCAGCGCGAAGCGATCGCCTGAGCGAGGGGACGGATGACGCGGGGGATGAGCCGCTCCTGGACGATCTCCTCGCCGATTCCACGCTGTTTGCGGAACGATTCGACGAACGAACGATCCCCCCCCGATCCCCAATATTGACGTACAGTGAAATAAACACTAATTTGATCGTCGCTGAATTCCTCGGTTCGAACCTGGTACGCGTTGGTGCGGGTTTCGATCGAAAGACGGCACTGGAGCCTGCACGTTTCGTCGAGAGTCATCGTCACCGAGGGCTCGTAATTGATCACCTTCGACCCTTCGAGATTCACCAACCCCTCAAGGCTTGAACCCATTCCCAGAGCCTCGGCGACGAGTTCGTCGTGATTCCCTTTATAATTGAAATCGAACCCGTACAAAATATCCAAAGCCTCGCAATCGAGCGTGCTGACCGTCAGCAGGTGCGGCGCCACCTCGAGCACGAGTTCGTGCTGCTTGTAAGCCTCGTCGAGCGCGTCGGGATTGACGTAACCCGAGCAGAGCCGACGCGGTTCGATCGCCAACCAGCGATAACTCGATTGCTCCTTGTCCCCCTCGAGCACGAAATCGCCGCTCTCCCTCGTGTAAAAATTGCACAGCTCGGGGTACGCCTTCTTCATCTGTTCAAAATAATGAAGGATTGTATCGCGGTTGTTCGGCAGCTCCATCTCGGTGTTTAAATTGACGTTGATGTAAAATTCGTCGCAAAGATCAAGGTTGTGATACATGAAAGGATGTCTCGAAGGCTCTGGCCCCGATCGATCGCTCGGGATGTTCGTACGCGCGACTCGGGAGCCTACCGACCCGCGCCGAAAAAAAATCAATCGCCTTTCGGCCAATCAATCCGCACTCCATCATAACCCAAACGCGCTCCCTTTGAAAATGAGCGTGGCGACCGAAATCGGGTTCGCCGAAATCGGCGATTATCAACTCGACCCGCGTCGAAACGGCTCGGAGCGATCGCGAAAACCTTCGCGAACGCCCTCTCATGCCGATCGTAACTTCAGCTTTATACGAAAGTTGCATTCCGAATCGCGATCCCGGGACGAAGCGAAGTCGGCGTCCTCAATCGGCTTCTTGGGCGCTTGCATGACGCCGGCTATGGCCGCGGCGTCGATCGAGAAAATCCTTGAGCGCCAGGGCGCCGTTGTGTTGTTCGTCGCGCGCCGCGTAAACGAGCGTCACATCCCCCTCCGCGATCAGCCGTTCCAATTCTTCGAGCGCCGATGCGTTTTTTTCGAGTTCGGAATGATACCTTTCGCAAAACTCGACCCATTTTTCGAGATCGTGATCGAACCATTTTCTCAGCTCGGCGCTCGGAGCGATCGCCTTCAGCCAAACGTCTACCTTCGCCCGATCTTTGCTCAACCCGCGCGGCCAGAGGCGTTCAACCAGTACGCGGCGGCCGTCGGCCGCGGTCGGTTCTTCATAAACCCGCTTCAGGTGAATTTCAGACATGATCGTTCTCGGGTTAGGGGCGATTCTCCTGCTTTATCATCAAGCGACGATGCGAAGGCTCGCGGGGCTTATCGTCACCGTCGATTCCTCACGAATTCCATTTTCGCGTATCCTCCGATACGCCGGGAGCGGAATTCGACCAAGTTAAGTTAATTATTTAATTATAAAGAATGAACTTTAATTGTTTAGTCCGCTCACGGTTTTTCCGCTCGCGGTTTGTGCTCTCACGGTTTTTCCGCTCAGGTTTCGACCGCTCACGTTTTGTTCGCTCACGAATCGTCCACTCACGGTTTTTCCGCTCAGGTTTCGACCGCTCACGAATCGGCGGCTCTCGCGATCTCGGCGAAACGATTCGATTCCGCGGCGTTCGATTCGCGCGACGGGCGACCGGGAACCGAGCGACTTCGGGGCTCAGACGCGAATTCGGCGAGGCTTTGATCCGAGCGAGCAAACTCGCGCGTGATTCTCACGCCTTTGAATAAGATAGCGAGCGCAGTTTTCACATAACGAAAATTGCTCGAGAACCGATTCGACGAGCGTCCCGACATGCGCGCCGTCCAGATCGTCGGAACCTCGGCGACCGAAACCCCCAGGCGAATCGGCTTGAGCGTCGTCTCGCAGCCGATCTCGTGAAGCGTCGCCTCCCACTCGATCGATCGGACGACCTCGCCGCGAGTCAATTTAAATCCATATGTCAAATCATGAATTTTTGTTTGAAATAACAAGCCGAAGAGCCTTTGAAACATCAGGTTGAGCGGTTTCTTCAGCCTTGAATAACCGACGAACCCTCCTCCCGGCGCCCATCGCGACCCGACGACGAGACCGTGATTTCCTTCGATCATCTTCGCGAGCATTTTGGGGACCGCCTCGGCCTCCATCTCGCCGTCGGAATCGACGCTGAGGATCGGATCTCCCGTCGCGATTGCGTATCCCTCGCGGAACGCTCGACCCACTCCGGGGTTGTCTCGTTGTTCGATCACCCGCACGCGGGGATCACGCTTGGCGAGCTCACCGCACGTTTCCCGCGTTTTCGCCGAGGAACGGGGCGAATGAACGACGATGAATTCAAAAAGCGAATCGCCGAGAAGACGATCGAGATCGCGATGAAGAGCGCGCAGGCTCTCGTCCTCGTTCAAAACGGGGGTGACGACCGAAACCCGAGGACGATTCAACGGTTTAAGATCAAACATTTCATGAACTCTCGATGATTAAAGGTTGCGAAATCAGACGATCGTCTCCCGGTACGGGATCGCGGCCGATCGCCCGAGCGAGTCCGTCGATCAAGCAAGCGAAGAATAAACAAAGTAACGAAATAAAATATAAATTATTAATTAATAATGAAAAAGTGTAACTCGATTCGGCGATCGTCGTGGCGTAAACGGGGAGGGCCAGGCCGGGGATCGCCGCGAGGACGAGGTATTTGGACGCGAGGAAAGCGGCTTGGGGCGGCTTCGACGAAGCGTTCGCTTCGCGAAGGCGAGAGTACGCGAGCGCGAACGCCGGCCCGACGGGAAGCCAAAAATAGTACGTCCAGCCGAGCGGCGAGATCAAAAGAGCGGCGATCATCACGATCGCGAATCCGCGATCGACGGCGGTCGGTTCGTTTTTTCGAGATGCGATCAGGAGCGAAGCCCCCCCGATCGCGGCGCTCGCCGCGATCCAGATCGCGCGAATCGTTCGAGGGCTTATATAAGCGAGAGCGGGAAAGATCGGATTGAGCGTGAATTCCCGTTTGAGGAACCCCATGATCGAGGCGTTCATCGGCATATACGACCAATCGCCCGCGTCTGAAAGATTGGCGAGCCAATCGCCGTAAGCGGCCGTTCCGTAATACACGATCCCGATTAAATGGCACGCGATCAATGCGATTGAGAACGAGAGAACGGCGCGCGCTCGCCGAACGATCAAGTAATACACGCCGAAAATCAATAAAAACGGTTTTAAGCTCGCGGCGATTCCGAGCCAAACGCCCGATTCGGTCCACTTTTCGCTTCGCGCCGCGCTCCAGCCGAACGTGAACATCAGGAGTAATAAAAAACTCATATGCCCCGTAACCAGCGCCGTGGACGTTCCGACGAAGACGACCGAGGCGAGCGCCGCCGCGCCTTTTTCAACCAACGTCAAAGCGACCCGCGCTTCATCGCCGATCCGCGCGATCGATAATAAAAGGCAGATCAGCCCCGCGATCATCCAGATTTCGAGCGCGGCGCGCTCGGATAACCCGACGAGCGGCTCCAATAGTATGTGAAAATGTGGCGGATTCAAGTTCTTAAGCATAATAGTATGAGTTTGATCAAGTCGCCACGGGATCGACGCGTTGTACGCGTAGAGTTTGTCGCCGCGAGCGACCGACTCGACGCTCGCGAAAGCTCGGCCGAAATCGTTGCGCGGGGTCCACGAAATCATCGTCGTCAGTAAGAGTGCGTCGTAGAACGATGTAATGATGATTAGAGCCGGAATGCACGCGGCGGCGATCGACGATCGAGACGATCGGTCGCGGGTTGCGACCCGCGATCGCTCGGCCGACTGATCGCGAGAGCTCGAAAGCCGGCGCCGTGAAACGGATTCGACGAGATTCATACGGCCCCTTTCTCGATCCGAGCCGATCGAGATCGATCGGACGCGCCGCGACGGATCGCCCCCGCGGCGTCCAAAATCACGCTCATCCAGATCAAAAAAAGTGAAAAGAAATATAAATTATGAATAATATATTCGAGAGATCGCGGAACGAACGCTTCGACGCGCGGCAGCGTGGGCATGCCGAGGCCGGGGAGAGCCGCGTAAAAAAGGATCGCGCTCGCGCGGTTGAATCGATCCGGGACGACCTCCGGGTTGCGCACGCGATCGATCGCGATCGAGACGACGGGCGCGACGGGAAGCCAGAAGTAATACGTCCAGCCGAGAGGAGAAATCAAAAGCGCCGCGAGAATAAGCGCCGCGAACGAGCGATCGACGCGCGAAGTCGTCGCTTCGCTCCGCGCGATCGCCAGGCTCGCGTAGCCGATCAGAGCCGAAAGCGATATTCGAAGCGTATTGTAATATTGTAAATCTAAATATATCATTTTGTGACGACGCGGGTCGGTCGTGAACGATCGGCTTAGAAGTCCGTCGATCGAAGCGTTGCCGAGCGCACTCGTCCAGCCGTCGGCTTCGAGCAGGTTCTTAATCCAATCTCGGTAGGAATCGATTCCAAAGGCGAGGGCGCCGATCGCGAATGAGCCGACGATCGCGAGCGAGCACGCCGCGACGGCTCTTTTTTTTCCGGCGAGCCAAAAATAAGGGAAGAAAATGAGGAAGAAAGGTTTGATGCTCGCGGCGAGTCCGATCAAGCAACCCGCTCTCGTCCAGCGACCCCGCCGCGCGTCGATCCACGCGAAGGTGGATATCACCATGAGAATTCCCGTCATATGACCCGCGGCGAGCGCCGCGGACGTGCCGACGAACGAGAGACCCGCGAGGACCGCGGCCGAACGTTCGTACGAGTCGAACTTGATCTCAAGCTCGGCGCCGATCGCGCGGAGCGCAGCGGCGAAGCAAGCGATCCCCGCGACGATCCAGATTCCAAGCGCGATCTCGGTTCGTAATCGAGCGAAAGGAAGTAATAACAAGTGAAAATGCGGCGGATTAAGATTCTTGAGCAAAACCTCGCTTCCGTCCTCGCGGTTCCAGCGGATCGAATCGTTCACCGCGTAAAGCGAACCCCCCTCCAGCCGCATCCGCGCCGAGAGGAACGTTCGGCCGAAGTCGTTCCGGGGAGTCTGATTCATCATGATTACAAAATAAATCATGTTCAAAAACATTAGTAAAATTATAAGTAAATTAATAATAACATACTTTATTAATAAGCCGGGACCCGGATCGATCGGCGTCGACGAGGCGAGTTCGCGCGGGCGAACCGCTCGCGACGGGGCGAGAAAGAATCGCTGCGCGACGAACGATCGGCCGCCGATCATATTGGTGTTTCCTTGAGCGATCGCGTTCGAGGGGAATCGTGGAATTCCGCGGTCGGCGGTTTTTTAAACGGTTCGAAGCGGCGCGCCAGGGCGTCGATCGGCTCGCCGATTTGACGAATGCGACGCGCGTCGATCGGTCCGAGATGACGATCGGCGATCGCGAGATATTCGATCGTCGCGGGATCGATTCGCATCAACCGGGTCGCGGTCGCGTCGACGGCGACAAGGTTCTCGCCTATGACGATCGCCCCCAGTTCTTTGGGAGAACCCATGATGGGGCCGTCTCCCTCCATGCCGACGATACCGTCGACGATCGCCAACCTCGGCCGAACCGCGGCGTTCAGATCCAGGATCGACGGGACGATCCCCGCCTGATGCAACACGTTTTTGGGCCAGCCGTAGCGTACGCCCGGGAGGACTCCAAAAAGATTCTTGAGCGAAACCGTGGCGCCGACCCAATGATGCGTTTTGAGCTTGGGAAGCGAGACGACCCAGTCGGCCCGGCGCAATGTTTTCGGCAGGTGAAACTCGGCGAGCGGTGAAAGCCGTAAAGGATTTTCAATGCGATCGACGTCGTCGTGATTGAGATCGATGAATTCCACTTTTAGGTGTTTAAGGATATCGGCGAGCCCGGCTTGTTCGACCGCGAGCCGAGCGTCTCGGACGTGCCCCGGGCCTTCGGCGACGAAGACTTCGCGGGCTTCGAGCGAGCGGAACGCCTCGACGACCGCCGCGATCAAAACGGGATGCGTGTTGATGTGAGGAGATCCTGGATACGGCTCGACGAGGTTCGGTTTGAGGAGGATCGATTTACCGCGGACCCGCTTCGGGCCGATCCCGAGTTCGGCGAGACCTCGTTTCACGATCGACTCGAGGTCGATCTGGTAAGACGAGGCGCGAGCGACGAAAACCGATCGCGTTCTCCAGGGAGGGGGGGCGTGATCGGCGACGAGCCTCGCGCCGAGCCCCGCCGCGATCGCCGCCGAGGCGCCCGTGAGAAACCCGCGGCGATCGACATGAATCAGATCGTTTAAAAATAATTTGTCGTCGATCTTAGCGGGAATCATAACCGATCGTCTCCTTGTCGTTCAACGGTTCCGACGAGCCGTTCGATCGGCTCGCCCGCCGCGAGGAGCAGCAGGCCGAGGTCGATCGCCGAAGTCGGTTGATCGGCGATATAATTATACGCTTGTGTCAGCATTTCGTCGGCGTTTTGGGGTCGAGCTCCGCACGCGGTCAGTCCGATCAGCCCCCAACCGAGCGATCGAGGCGTACGGATATCTTTGAGCGTTTGTTGCAGATACGCGATCCCCGCGACGACCGCGGAGTTCGCCGAGGCGCCGCATAACGACAACGCCGAGAGAGCCAGTCCGGTCGGTTCGGGTTGGGGGCGTAGGGGGCGTCCGTATACCGTCGTGTTGCCGTAATTCCATCCTCCCGAGGGCAGGGCTCGATCGAGAAGCAAACGAACGCCTTCTTGTGCGTGCGGATGATCGATCCGCCTTCGAGCCGCGAGCGCGATCAAGGCGTGCGCGGTCGGTTCGACCCACGAGTGAGTCTTTTCCACCCAGGGCCAGCCGACGAGTTTTGTGTTATGTCCGACGACATGATCATTTCCTTGATCAAACGGATCGCCGCGTCGATAAAGAATGCGATCGAGCGCGAGTTCGGCCTCACGCGAATGAGATCGGACCGCTGTCCAAAGGAGAACGGCGAAAGGAGTCGCCCACTCGGGCGAGGTCGAATCGTCGTCGACTCCGATCGATCCGTCGAAGCGTTGCGACGACGCGATCCGGTTCGCCGATTCGACCGCGATGTGGCGATCGAGTTCGTCGTCCAAGGTCGCGAGCAGGCCGAGCGATGCGAGGACGGTCGGTTCGACCGCGACCTTCGTATCGCATCGATAACCCCAGCCCGCGGGGGATCGATCGGTCGACCGCAATCGCGCGCGGGCCTGTTCGATCCAGACTTTTCGGTTCGACGGTTCACGCATCGTTCGTCTCGCTCCATTCAATAAGAAGCTCACAAGGAATCTAGAACACGAATTCCGGAATCGCGAGAACTGATTTAAAAAAACAATCATTTTATCATTTAATAGCGTGTAATCGAGGCGTCGATTTTATCCAACATCGATCGGGACGGTTTTGACATCGGGGAGAAGCGCGACCTAGGGTTCCGTTGTTCCCGTCGGAGTCGAGAGGGACGACGAAATGACCTTCGCGGCCGGACGGACTTGGATGGGACCGGAGCTCGAAGCCAAGTCACGGTGGCTCGGGCCGAGACTCGCGGACGGTTGATGACAAGATAGAAACGTTTTAGACACTTTCAGGAGATGATTATCATGCGTCAATTCACGGCTCAGGTTCGTCGGTTCTTGACGAGTGAAGACGGTCCCACCGCGGTGGAATACGCCGTCATGCTGGCTTTGATTCTGGTCGTTTGCATCGCGGTCGTCACGAGCTTGGGAAAGAGCATCTGCAGCACGTTCAGCTCGGTGAACAGCAGCCTCGGCGGATCGTGACGAGCGACGAGGGGAACGCCGGTCGCGACGCGTTTCGACGGAACGACTCGCGGGATCTTCCTCGTTCGGTCTCCCCTTCGGCCGCACTTCAATCCGGGACGGGTCTCGACGCTTCGCGAGGAGCCGAGACCCCCCCGGATTTTTCCGTATAAACGCTAAATTATTTACGTAATTATAAATAATTTTAGTCGATTTCGTTTTGCGGCGTTCGCCCGGGCGGTCGCGATCGATTCGACACGAAGAGGGGCTTGTCGAATGCATGCGCATCGCGGTGCTTTGAGATTTTTTTGGGCGAGCGAGGACGGCCCGACGGCGGTTGAATACGCGGTTTTGTTGATGTTGATCACAGGGATATGCATCGCCGTGGTGCGCGCTCAGGGGAAGAGCGCGAGCGCGGCGATAGGTTCGGTGAATAGCGAGATGAGCGCTTCGGCGGGTTCGGCGACGAGCGGCTCTTCGAGCGGAACGACGGATTCCGGGGGATTGTCGACGGATTCGGGTTCCTCTGGATCTTCCTCCGGTTCCTCTGGATCTTCCGCGGGTTCCTCTGGATCTTCCGCGGGTTCTTCGGGCTCGTCTTCGAGCACTTCCGGTTCTTCCTCCGGTCAATCGCAAGGCGGCGGCGGCTGGGGAGGCGGCTGGGGAGGCGGCGGAGGAGGAGGAGGGGGTTGGGGAGGAGGTTGGGGGTGGTGATTCGGCCGACGTCAAGAATTTCGCATCGCGCGTTTCGCCGGTTCGATCGTCGAGTCGGTGTCGATCAAGCGATTGAACACGCGTATGTATAATAGAGTGTATTAGTATTTTTTGATTTATTTGACACTTCGGGGTTCGCGTTCCAGATTTCTGACGGCGGCGGGGGACGCGAGATCGATCGTCCGGGGCGCCGCTTGATCGATCCCGACATTCGACGGAAAGGCGACGACGATGATACAGATTCCCCAGATCGCGAGCTGGATTTGCGTCGCGGTGTTGATTGAGGCCGCGATTATCGACGGCTTGAAATTCAAAGTGCCCAATTGGCTCACCTATCATTTTATGCTTGGGGGGCTGATTTATTCGTATTGGCTGCAGGGTCCTTCGGGACTTGCGACATCGGCGGCGGGGCTTGGAGTCGGATTGATTCTGTTGCTTCCGTTGTACGCGATCGGCGGGATGGGCGCCGGGGACGTTAAGTTGTTGGCGGGATTGGGGGCGTGGATCGGGCCTTTGCCGATCTTCTGGGCGTTCGCGTGCTCGGCGATCGTCGGCGGCCTGATCGCGATCGCGATGATGGCGCGGTCGGGACGAATGTTTCATCATGTCGGTCAGATTCAATCGATCGGATCCGAAATTTTGACGGTTCGCGATCCCGTCGCGTTGTCTAAAACCGCGGCCGAGCGCAAGCCGAGCATGTTGCTCTTGCCCTACGGCGTGCCGATCGCGATCGGCTCGATCGGCTATTTCGTCTGGAGCGGCATGTTGTTCTAAGATCGATCGACATTTCCATACAGGATACATCCGATGAACGGCAGATCGATGATGATTTTGATGTTGGCCGGCCTGAGCGGACTGGGCGCGATGGTGGGCGTCAACAAATTGATGAATAAAAATCAAGTGGAAGTTCCGCAACAAGAATATGTCGTTGCGACCCGCGATCTGAAGACCGAGGAGGTCTTGAAGGCGTCGATGCTCAAGATCGACAAGAAGCCCAAGGATTCGTTGCCGCCGAACGTGATGACGAACATCAAGGATTGCGAGGATCGCTGGGTACAAATCAAGATTTTGGCGGGGGAGCCGCTCGTCGAGGGGAAGCTCGCGCCCAAGGGGGCGCCTCCGGGTCTTGTCTCGCAGATTCCCAAGGGGAAACGCGCCTTCGCGATCGAGGTGAACGAGCAAACCGGGGTTTCCGGATTCATCATGCCGGGGCATCATGTGGATATCATCCAGGTGAGACCGAACGTCGGCGTTCAGAACGCGTCCGAGTCGGAAACGATCCTGCAAAACGTGCCGGTGTTGGCCGTCGGGCAAACGTTCACACGTCCTGAAGATAAGTCGATCATTGTGCGAACGGTGACGTTCGCGGTGAATCCCGATCAGGTTGAGTCGCTCGTCGCTGCGCGATCGAAGGGGCCGCTTTCGCTGGCTTTGCGCGGAGTCGACGACGTCGAGGTGGTGGAGAAGCCGAAGCCCAAACCGATCGAGATCGCCAAGGTCGAGCCCGAGCCCGCTCCCGTCGTCGCTCCGCCTCCTCCGCCCCCGCCTCCGGTCGAGCCGACGCCGCCGCCCAAGCCCGTGAAGAAGCAACGAGTCGTCAAGATCTTTCATGGGATTCAGAACGAGGCGATCGAGACGATCGCCGTGGGCAAGCGAGAATTTGAAGGCGCCGGCGCGAACGACTCCGAATCCGACGGCGGCCTGGCGATCACTCCCCGGTCTCCAGGATTCGGCGGGTCGGGATCGAAGGAGATTCGCGGCTTCGACGGCGACCCCGCTCCCCCTCCCGCGGCGCCCGCGATCGATCACAGTCCGTGATCGACCGTCGCGGCGGCGGAAGTCGATCGTCGAGCGAGATTGATAGAGAATCGCATGAATACGTAAGAGCCCTTGGCCGCGGTTGACGATAGGATTGATTCCATGAAGGGTGTTACACGAATTGTTTTGGTCGATCCGCACGAGGAGACTCGTTCCTCGCTTCAGCGGTTGATCAGCGGAATCGATTCGGTTTGGTTGTCCGAGGTCTGCGTCAATTATGAGACCGCGTGTCGATCGATTCTTGATAATCCGCCCGATCTGGCGATCGTCGTGCTCGACGGCGATCCCGAGCAGGCGTTGAGCACGATCCAGGCTATCACGACAGGCAAGCCCGGGCTCGTGGTGCTGGCGGCGAGCAAGGTGCGCGACACCGAGGCGATTTTGCGGGTCGTTCGAGCCGGCGCTCGTGAGTTTTTGACGTTGCCCGTCGACATCGATGAAATCTTGGGGGCGATCGATCGATTCGTTCGTCCGCTCAAGCCTCAGAACGATAAATCGCGCAATATTCCCCATGTGATCGCGGTCGCGGGCGCCGCGGGAGGCGTCGGCTGCACCACGTTGGCCGTCAATCTGGCGGCGATCCTGGCGCGAAATTCGCCGCAATCGGTCGTGATCGCCGATTTCGACCTGTTGTTGGGATCGGTCGACACATGCCTTGATATTATTCCTGATCGAACGATTTTGGATGTCGCGATGAACATCGATCGGCTCGATCTGACGTTGCTCAAGCGGTCGACGACGCGACATTCGTCCGGGCTTTTCGTTTTGCCGCATCCCATGACGCTTGAAGACGCGGTGAAGATCGAGCCCGATTCGTTGCGCAGAATGATCAAACTGTTGCGCGCCGTTTTCAATACGGTGATCATCGATACAAGCAAAGGTCTTCAAGCGTCGGATTTCGTCGCGATGGAGATGGCCGACGCGATCTTGCTCGTCGTTCAACTCGACCTGATTTGCCTGCGGAATACGTCGCGATTGATGCAGTTGTTGTCGCACAGCGGGATTCCACCCGAGAAGATTCAAATTGTGATCAACCGTCAGGGATCGAGCGTTTCGGAAATCACCCTGAAAAAAGCGGAGGAAACGCTCGGCGTGACGATCCGCTGGCAGATTCCCAACGCGACCAAGGTCGTCAGCGAGGCGCGGGTTCGGGGCGTGCCGATCGACGAGGAATCGCCCGGCAATCGCGTGCATCGCGTGCTCGCCGACATCGCGCGCGAATTCCGCGTTCCCGACCCCGATAAAGAGGTTCCTCAGCCGCGGAAAAAGGGGATCTTCGCCGCTCTTTTTTAAGGATAAGTAAGAACCGATACCGAATGAGATTCGGCCCGAACGCGGGGAAGGCATGAAGGAGTATATTAAATCATGTTCAATTCGACAACAAGAGGAAGAAGCCCGTTCGGACCGCGAGCCGGTTCGCCCCCTTCGGTCGCCGATCCGAGTCGAGGCGAAGCCGCGGCGAATTCGGTGGAAGCCCCTCCGCCTCCTCCGCCGATATCGCAGCCGCGCGGGCGCGACGCGGTTAAGGAGATTGATCCCGCGCAGGAGAAATACGATTCGCTCAAGCGGCTGATCCACAACAAGCTCGTCGACAGGCTCGATCTGAATCGAGTGAGCGAGATCGCTCCCGGCAGTTTGCGGAACGAGATCCGCGGGGTCGTCGAACACCTGTGCGATACCGAGAATCCGCTCCTCAATCGGACCGAGCGGCAACGCCTCGTCGAAGAGATCCTTGACGAAACGTTCGGCCTCGGTCCGCTCGAATTGTTGCTGAAAGATCCAAAGATCAGCGATATCATGATTAACGGACCCAAGCATATATTTGTGGAGCGAGGGGGGAAGATCGAGCGTTCCGAGGTGCTTTTTCGCGATAACGAGCATTTGCTCCAGATTATCGATCGGATCGTGTCGCGTGTCGGCAGGCGCGTCGACGAGACTTCGCCGATGGTGGACGCTCGGCTCGCCGACGGCTCTCGTGTGAACGCGATCATTCCTCCGTTGGCGCTCGACGGCGCCGCGGTTTCGATTCGCCGATTCGGCAGCAAACCGCTCGGTAAAGACGACCTTCTTCGGTTCAAGGCGTTCACCCCCGAGATTCTGGCGGTATTGGAAGGCGCGATCAAGGCGCGATTGAATATTATTATCTCTGGAGGCACGGGTTGCGGTAAAACGACTTTGTTGAACACGCTTTCGAGTTTTATTCCGTCGGGCGAGCGGGTGATCACGATCGAGGACGCCGCCGAGCTTCAGCTTCAGCAGGATCACGTCGTTCGGCTTGAGACGCGTCCGGCGAACATCGAGGGGCGCGGCGAGGTGACGGCGCGCGATCTCGTTAAGAACGCGCTTCGTATGCGTCCCGACCGGATCATCATCGGCGAGTGTCGCGGCGCCGAGACGCTCGACATGATTCAGGCGATGAACACGGGTCACGAGGGGTCGATGACGACCGTCCACGCCAACACTCCGCGCGACGCTTTGAGCCGGCTGGAGACGATGATCAGCATGGCGGGTTTGGAATTGCCGATTCGAGCGTTGCGTCAACAGTTCGCGTCGGCGGTCGATTTGATCGTTCAGGCGAACCGGTTGCAGGGAGGTCCGAGGAAGCTGACGAGCATTTCGGAGGTCGTGAGCATGGAGGGGGATACGATCATCATGCAAGAGATCTTCGCGTTTCGTCAGCTCGGCGTCGACGCCGGAGGTCGAGCGTTCGGCGAGTTCGTTTCGACGGGCATCAGACCGACGTTTATGGATCGGCTCGAGCAGGCGGGTTATCACCTTCCCTCGGACCTGTTCCGTCAGCGCGTTCTGCTTAAGGATTAACGAGTCCGTACGGATCGACGAGATCGCAATACACAAACAGAACAACATAAGAGTGAACGAGAGGGTGAAAACATGGATCAAACGATGGTGATGATTCTGGTGGGCGTCGCGGTCGTCGTTTGCGTGGGGGGCGTTTGCATGGCGTTCATGAAGACGCCGTCCGCGATCGCCGAGAAGCGGCTCGACGACATGTCGTCGAAGCGTCGGTTCAAGAATCGCAAAGGGGACGCCGCGGCGAATTTCCTCAAAAATCAGGCGGTCGACCTGAAGGGTTCGTCGTTCTGGTCGAAGGTTTTCCCAAAAGTCGATGGAATCAACACGCTTTATGAACAAGCCGACGTTGGAATCGAGTTTAAACATTTCCTTTACATTCCGATCGGTCTGGCGATCGTATCGGCGGTCGTCGGCTATTTTTTGAAGATTCCCTTGTTGATTATTCCGGTTTGCTCGGCGTCGATGAGCGTGTTGCCGTTTTTTTGGTTGGTGTTGCGCAAGCGTAAGCGGATCAAAATGTTTACGGCTCAGATGCCCGACGCGCTCGAGCTTGTCGGTCGCGCGTTGCGCGCCGGGCACGGTTTGGCTTCGGGCTTGCACATGGTGGCGGAGGAGATGCCGTCGCCGATATCGGACGAGTTCGGCCGAGTTTTCGAGGAGCAAAACCTGGGGATTCCGATCGAGGATTCGTTGCGGGCGATGGCCGATCGCGTGCCGACGATGGACGTGAGGTTCTTTACGACGGCCGTCGTGATCCAGCGTTCGACCGGCGGCGATCTCGCCGAGGTTCTCGACAAGATCGGTCGGATCATTCGCGAACGGTTCCAGATCATGGGACAGGTCGCGGCTTTGACGGGGGAAGGAAGGCTTTCGGGAGTCGTTCTTTTGGCGATGCCCCCCGTTTTGCTCGCGTTCACCTATACGACGAATCCCGGTTACACCGGAGTCCTTTTTTCGACGCCGGTCGGGACGAAGATGCTCGTTTTCGCGGGAGTCATGCAGATCCTGGGCGCGATCGCCATCAAGAAAATCATTGCGATTAAGGTGTAAAATATGAACATGGATAGCATCATTCCGTTCGCCACGTTCGTCGTTATGGCGCTCGTCGTTTGGGGTTCGTTGTCGACGATCGCCGATCGACAGGCGCGAGTCGCCGATCGACTCGATCGAATCATCCGTCAGTCCGCGGGCCGCGACGGCGGGATGTTGGTTCGCAAACAGGAACGGATTCAAGATAAGATCGCCAAGACGGCGCAGAAATTTTCGAAACCGCTGAGCCCGACGAACGAGGTCGAGCTCGGCAAGTTGCAGACGAAGCTGCTCAACGCGGGATTCCGCGGCGAGCACGCCGTGCAGATCTATTTGGGAATTAAATTCATCACGCTTTTGATCGCTCTCGCGGTCGCGGCGCCGATCGCTTACGCCAAGTTCGGGCCGACCGTCAAAGGGATGATGTATATGATCATTGGAGGATCGATTGGGTTTTATCTCCCTTCGTTCATTCTGGGGATGTTGAAATCGAAGCGTACCGAGGCGATTTTCCTCGGGCTCCCCGACGCTCTCGATTTGCTTGTCGTTTGCGTCGAGGCGGGATTGGGGCTCGACGCGGCGATGCGTCGGGTCGCGGTCGAACTCGCGACGGCGACGCCGGTGATTTGCGAGGAGTTCGCGATCGCGAATTTCCAGCTTCAGATGGGGAGAACGCGGAAAGACGTTTTGCACGATCTCGGCACAAGGACGGGAGTCGACGACATGAGGTCGCTCGCCGCGGTGTTGATTCAGGCCGAGAAATTCGGATCGAGCATCGCCGCGGCTCTTCGTGTGCAATCCGATTCGATGCGGATCAGGCGTCGGCAGCTCGCCGAGGAGCGAGCCGCCAAGACCGCGGTTCAACTTCTCTTCCCCCTCGTGTTGTTCATTTTCCCCGGGATATTCGTCGTTCTCGTCGGTCCCGCGGGCATTCAAATCTCGGAAACCATGATGAAGTAACATGATGAAATACCATAAAAGGAATTAACATGCGTATTTTGCCGAATTACGGTCGCGAAGACGGACCGGTGTTTCGCAGGCGGTCGAGGTTCAAATCGACTTTGATGATCGCGACGGTGATCGTTTCGATTCCGTTCGCGATCGAATTCGCGCTCGTTCATTACGCCAAGTGGCGATCGATGCTCGGCGCGGCGCCGATTCGCGTTGAAACGCCTTGCAGCGACGCCGCGGCGGGTCTAATTCTCGACGCGTATCACGATTGTTCGAACTCGGTTTCGGGTCACCTACGGAACACGCCCTGGAAGGCCTCCAACGTCCTCGCGGCCGCCGCGGTCACGGCGGTCGCGGGATGTTGGATGATGAAAAAAGGTTGATCAGTTCAATCGTTTATGATTTCTTTTTACAGTAATTTGAACAAGCGAGTTTATCGTTCTCCATTTAAACCGGGATCGGGGCGAATCATCCGATACGTTCGGAAACCTCCGGCGAGGTTGATCGCGTTGAAACCCTCTTGGCGCAGCATCCGCGTCGCCACGTAGCCGCGCTGGCCGGCGTGGCAATAGACGACGATCGGTCGATCGCGTGGAAGTTCATTCAAGCGATCGCGTAACGAATCGATCGGAATGTGGATCGCGGATTCGATCGCGCCGCGGCGGTGTTCGTCGATCGTTCTGACGTCGAGGATCGTTCCGTTTTCTCCGAGCGCGGCGGACATTTCTTCGACCTGTGTTTGCGGGTAATCGCGTCGCGCCACCCCAGCGGCGACAAAGCCCGCCATGTTGATCGCGTCTTTCGCCGAGCCGAATTGAGGGGAATAAGCGAGTTCGACCTCTTCGAGATCGAACACCGTCATCCGCGCCTGGATCGCGGTCGCGAGGACGTCGATGCGTTTGTCGACGCCGTCGGCGCCGACGATCTGCGCTCCCAGGATCGCGCCGTCGTCGCCGCGAAACAAAAGCTTGATCGTCATCGCCTTCGCGCCGGGATAATAACCCGCGTGTTGATTAGGATGAACGTAAATCTTCTCATATTTAAGACCGGATGCGCGTAGCGTCTTTTCGATCTCCCCCGTCTGCGCCGCGACGACGTCGAACACGCGGACGATCGCGGTCCCCTGCGAACCTCGGAATTTGGAATCGCGACCGAAAATGTGATCCGCGGCGATTCGTCCCTGGCGATTCGCGGGACCCGCGAGCGGAATTTGCCGCGCCGCCCCGGTGACGAAAGCTCGCACCTCGACGACGTCGCCCACGGCGTAAATATCGGGATCGGTTGTTCTCATGTGATCATCAACTTGAACTCCTCCGCGAGCGCCGATCGCGAGCCTTGCCGCTTTCGCGAGGTCGCTTTCGGGGCGGACGCCGATCCCGACGAGAACGAGGTCGGCGGCGATCTCTTCGCCGTCGTCGAGCGTCGCGACGAGTCCTCCGCCGCGCTTTTCGATCCGTTTCGCCGAGCGTCCCAGCCGAAGACCGACTTGATGATGCGCGAGCGCCTCGACGATCGGCGTCGTCATCTCCTTGTCGAACGGAGCGAGAATCTGATCGGCCAGATCGACGACCGTCGTATCAAACCCGCGCCGAACCATGTTTTCGACGAGTTCGAGCCCGATATAACCCGCTCCCAGGATCAAAACACGTCTAACGCCGGATTCGAGGCGGGCGTGGATGCGATCGACGTCGCGTAGGTCGCGGAGGGTGAACACGCCGGGAAGGTCGATTCCCGGAATCGGCGGGACGATCGGCGACGCCCCCGTCGAAAGGATCAGTTTATCGTATGTTTCCTTCTCAACGCGATTTTCGTCGATGTATCGAATCGCGACCGTCTTTGACGCTCGATCGATCGATTCGACCGAGGCGCGAACGCGGACGTCGATCTTAAACCGATCGCGCAAAAGCGACGGCTTCGCCACCAACAGCTTGTCGCGATCGACGATCTCGCCTCCCAAATAATAAGGAAGACCGCAGTTCGCGAACGAAACGTCGTGTCCGCGTTCCAGAAGAACGATCTCGGCGCGTTCGTCGAGCCGCCGCGCCCGCGTCGCCGCGCTCGCTCCTCCCGCCACTCCTCCCACGATCACGATTTTCATCATCTCACCTACCTTTTCAATCCGATCAACAAATTCTTGGAAGTTCTTCGCCCGCGGGGATATCGATCGCTCGGCGACCTCCGAGTTCGGTTTCTATGAAGAGAATTCCCGCGTCTCCCGGGTCGACGCGTCCGATCGCCGCGGCTTGCGCCCCCAGCGGATGTGATCGAAGCGTTTCGAGCAAAAGGGGTTCGTCGTCCGCCTTCACGAAGAACAGCATCAGCCCCTCGTTGGCGATGAAGAGCGGATCGAGACCGAGAAATTCACACGCGTTTTTGGCCTCTTCGGCGAGCGGAATCGCGCGATCGTCGAGAGTGATCGAAGTTCCCGCCAATTCGGCGATCTCGCTGAGAGCCGCGGCGAGTCCGCCGCGAGTCGGGTCGCGCATGCATTTCGGTTTGATCCCCGCCGCGTAAACGCGCGATACGAGATCCCAGAGGGGCGCCGAATCGGAAACGAGTTCAGATTCAAACGTTAAATTATCTCGAATCGAAAGGATCGCCAATCCGTGACGAGCGATCGGCCCGCTGATCACGACGCGATCCCCCGGCTTGACGTTGCGCGGAGCGGGCGCGGGTTCGTGCTCGATCAAGCCGATTCCGCTCGTCGTGATGAACACGCCGTCGCCTTTGCCGTGCTCGACGACTTTCGTATCCCCCGTGACGATCTCAACCCCCGCGTGTTCGGCCGCGGCCGCCATCGAGCGAACGATCCGCTCGAGATCGGCGATCGGGAAACCCTCCTCGATCACGAATGCCGAAGACATCGCGATCGGCCGCGCCCCGCAAGCCGCCAGATCGTTCACCGTCCCGTGAACCGCGAGCGAGCCGATATCCCCTCCCGGAAAAAACGGCGGACTTACCACATGACCGTCGGTGCAAAACGCGAGCCGAACGCCGTCGATCGCGACGATCGAACCGTCGTGTTCCTCCATCAAACTCGGCGATTTAAATTCATGTATAAAAAGTTCTCGGATCAGCTTGCGAGACATCCGTCCGCCGCCGCCGTGCCCCATCTGAACCTTCCCCTTGTATCCCGGCGGGGGAGGACATGTGAAGTTCATTTCGTTGAACATAATAAACTCCCTTTGTTGT
The DNA here is from genome assembly GCA_021791715.1 of Planctomycetota bacterium. Lineage (GTDB taxonomy): Bacteria > Planctomycetota > Planctomycetia > Isosphaerales > Isosphaeraceae > JAKBCQ01. Next base: position 55,008 of record JAJYWB010000011.1, read on the forward strand.
TAACGCGTCGATACCGATAATGCGCGGCGCACGCGCCTTCGCCCGAAACCATCGGCGCGCCCAGCGGGTGATCGGGCGTGCAAGTTAAACCGAAAGCCTCGCATTCATGAGGTTTGATTCGACCCGAAAGAACCTCTCCCGATCGGCAAGGCGAAGACGACTCGGTCGAGCATTCGGCCGAGGTCGTCGGAAAGCGATCGAGCGCGTCGAAACGGCGAAACGCGGGTCGGATCCTCATTCCCGATCGTGGAATCAAGCCGATTCCGCGCCAGTCGTAATCGACCGTTTCGAAAACGAGGTCGATCGCGGCGAGCGCCGCGGGATTCCCTTTCGGCCGCACCGATCGCGCGTATTGATTCTCGAGGCGTGATTCTCTCTTTTCCAGTTGATCGACGCACCGCGCGATCCCTTCGAGCAGGTCGACGGGCTCGAATCCAGTAATAACGATTGGAATATGTCTTTGTGCGACGATTGGTTGATATTCTCCCTCGCCCGTCACGGTGCACACGTGCCCCGCGGCGAGAAACGCTTGAACGCGATTTCCAGGAGCGTCAAGGATCGCCTCGATCGCGGGGGGAACGCGCACGTGCGAGACGATGAGCGAGAAGTTGTCGAGAGCGAGTCGATCGGCTTCAATGATCGCCGCGGCCGCGGCGGGAGCGGTCGTCTCAAAACCGACGGCGAAGAAGACGACCTCGCGATTCGGCGATTTTCGCGCCGTCTCAACCGCGTCGAGCGGCGAATAGACGACTCGCACGTCTCCACCGTCGGCTCGAGCGTTGAACAAGTTCTCGCTCGATCCGGGAACGCGCAACATATCGCCGAAAGAGCAGACGATCGTTCCCGGAGCGCGTGCGATCGCGATCGCACGGTCGATCGCCGGAGCGGGGGTGACGCACACCGGGCATCCGGGGCCGTGGACGAGATCGACGACCCCTTCGAGCGCGGCATCCAAACCAAATTTCATGATACTGTGAGTTTGTCCGCCGCATAATTCCATGATCGTCCAGGTGCGCTTCGCGGTCGATTTGATACGCTCGACGAGCGCTCGCGCGATCTTGGGGTCGCGGTATTCGTCAAGGTATTTCATCAAGCGCCTCCAGGGTTTTGAATACCTCGCGCGCGCGGATCGGGTCGATCACCGAAAGCGCGAAACCCGCGTGGACGATCACATAATCGCCGCGGCGTACCTCGGGAACATAGGCGAGACAGATTCGTTTTTTCACTCCGCCGAACGACACGGTTCCCTCGGTAAGCCCAGCGGCCGGTTCGTCGATCGCGATCACCTCTCCGGGTATTCCCAGGCACATCGTTCACCCCCTCTCGCTTAGATAGAGCGCCGCGGCCCAAACCTGACCGACCGCGAGCCCGCCGTCCCCCGGCGGTATCGCGCAATGTGTCAATACGTGAAAATTTTCTTTAATTAGACACTCAATTAAAATCTCGCTTAATAGTTTGTTTTGAAAACAACCGCCGCTGAGCGCGATTTTGGCGATTCCGGTTCGGCGTGCGATCGCGACGCACGCCTCGGCGAGCGAGCGATGAAACGCCGCCGCGACGATTCCGGGGTCGATTCCGCGGCGGATCGATGAGAGAGTTTCCATGACCCACGGACGCCAGTCGATGAGAAGCATGCCGCGGTCGTCGCGGGTGATTTCGATCGGCCAGACGAGACGTTCGGCGGGATCGGCGATCTCTTCGAAACGGATAGCGGCTTCTCCTTCGTAATCGGCGCGTTCGCGCATTCCGACGAGCGCGGCCCACGCGTCGAAAAGGCGTCCCGCGCTCGTGCAGACCGCGGCGGCGCGAGGCGATCGAAAAATCGATCCCAAGAGAATCGCTTCCTTGTCCGAGAATCCGAGCTCATGCGGTATCGTTATGCCCGCGGCGCGACACACCCCCGCGGCGCACGTTCGAGGCTCGCGCGCGGCGCGATCTCCACCAGCGAGTCGAAACGGCAGAATCGAGCCGATTCGACGATATCCGCTCCGATCGACGATGAGAAATTCGCCCCCCCAGATCGCTCCGTCGTCGCCGAGTCCCGTTCCGTCGAACGCGATCCCCAAGACGGGGCCCGTTTCACCGTGCTCGGCCATACACGAGGCGATATGCGCATGATGATGCTGAATCGGTATGCGTTTAAGCCCCGATTCGTCGGCGTATCGCGTCGATTCGTAATCGGGGTGAAGATCGTGCGCGATCCATTCGGGCCGGCCGCCGATCAGTTCGCGCAGATCGTCCGCGGTTGCTCGATAACGCCTGCGGATCGCCAAGGTGTCGAGATCGCCGATATGTTGACCGAGGACGATCGACCCGCCGCGCGCGAAGGCGACCGCGGCTTTCATGTGCCCTCCCGCGCCCATGATCGCCGGAGTTCCAAACGGCATCCGAAGCTCGACCGGCGCCGACCCTCGGCCGATCCGGATCGGAACGGGTCGCCCCGCGATCGCCCGCGATACCCCGTCGTCGGCGTGACGAACGATTCGACGATTATGTAAAATGAACAAGTCCGCGATCGTTTTTAATTCGGCGACCGCGGCGTCGTTTTCGATCGGCATCGGTTCGTTGCTCGCGTTGCCGCTCGTCGCGACGAGCGGAACCCCGGCGGCTTCGAGTAAACCGTGATGAATCAGCGAATATGCAAGCATGGCTCCCACCGAGACGAGCCCCGGCGCGATCGCTTCGGCGAGATCGCACCCGGCGCGACGGCGCAACGGGACGATCGGCGCCGCGGGCGAAGCGAGCAGATCCCATTCAGCGTCGTCGACCTCGAGCCTTTGTTCAAGCGACTCGCGATCGGCAAAGAGCACCGCGAACGGCTTCCGGCCCCGTCGTTTCCGCTCCCTCAAAGCCTCGACCGCTGCGTTTGAAGTCGCGTTACAGATCAGGTGAAAACCGCCGATCCCTTTCACCGCGACGATTCCCCCCGCGCGGATCCTCTCGGCTGCGCGAGCGAGCGCCCCGAGATCGCCGATATCTCGAATATCATGCGGATATTGATCAATTTTGGGATCATAAAGCGATAAAACCGGACCGCAAACCGGGCAACAGAGCGTTTCGGCGTGAAATCGTCGATCAACGATTGAATGGTATTCATGAGAACACGACGGGCAGGGAGGAAATTCGCGCATCGTCGTCCGGGCGCGGTCGTAAGGCGCCTCGGTTTGGACGGTGAACCTCGGTCCGCAGACGACGCAGCTCGAAAGCGCGTAACCGTAACGCCGATCGGTCGGATCGTCGAACTCGGCGACGCATTCATGACACACGGCTCGGTCGGGGGCGGTCTCGGTGTCGCGCACGCCCCGCGCCTCGCTCTCGGCGACCAGAAACGACGTCGCCGATTCACGCGTCGCGGCTTCTTCGATCAGCGTGTCGATGCGAGCCGCTTCGGGCGCCTCGGCGATCAATCGCTCGCGAAATCGATTGATCCGCTCTCGATCTCCCTCGAGCTGAATCTCAACGCCCCGGGGCGTGTTTCTCACCCAGCCCGCGAGGCCGAGATCGATCGCGAGCCGCGCGGTGAAGGGCCGAAAACCGACTCCCTGCACCCGCCCCGTTACAATCAACCGCGCCGCGCGCGAATTCGCACCGTCGTCCGCCGGGTTAATATAATCAGTTGCAATCATTATGAATGAATCAATATGGCGAATCATTTAGTACAACCGTTGAGGATACGACTATTTCGATAGTGGATCAAGGCTTTGAGCCAGGAATCAAGACCTTCACCCGAGACCGCCGAAACGGGAAAGAATTCGAGGTCGGCGCGGATCGACCGCGCGTCGGCGATCGCGGAATCGATCCGGAACGGTACGTAAGGTAAAAGATCGATTTTGGAGAGGACGCACGCGGTCGAAGTGCGGAACGCCTTGGGATACTTGCCCGGTTTGTCGTCCCCCTCGGTCACCGCGAGAACGACGACGCGAACGTGCTCACCCAGATCGAACGACGCGGGACAAACAAGATTGCCGACATTCTCGATAAAGAGGAAATCGACGGGTCGATCGAGTTTGAGCCTTTGGAAGCCCGCCTCGACGAGAGGCGGTTCGAGCCGGCACGCTCCCCCCGTCGTCAGTTGGACCGCGGGCATATAACGGCGTAAGCGATCGGCGTCGCGGTCGGTGGCGATATCGCCGACAAGGCACGCGAGCCGGTATGTATCGCCGAGGCGCCGCGCCGTCGCCTCAAGAAGCGACGTTTTCCCGGACCCCGGCGACGACATCAGATTGACGACGAACGTCCCCGACCGGGTCATCCGCGCGCGGAACTCCTCGGCGAGCCGCGCCGGCTCGGCGAGAATCGATCGACCCACCGATACCGTTTTCTCGTTCACATCGAAGCCTTTCGCGTAAGTCCAAGCCGGCGCGCACGATCTCTCTCGAATTCACGATCCAAGCGATCGTCGTCGTCGCTTATGCGAGTTGAAAGCTCGTTCTCGGCGTTCCGCTCTTTGAAAGTATCGATCTCATTATTAACGTAATTTAGAGTACTATTTTCATTATTATCGTGATTTAATGTATTAATTTGATCATTAACTCCGTTAAGATCGCCGATCTTTTCTCTCTCGAGATTCGGATCGTCTTCTTCGTCAACGCTTAAAGTAATGCTTTCAAGTTTGATCTCTTCCCCCGATCGTATCTCGATTTGATTCGAGCCGCACCGCGCGCAGACGAAGTGAAACGCGACGACGCGCGAAAGCGCGCCGCAGTCGCGGCATTCGGCTTCAAGCGGTTCGACCTGAATCTCGAGCGACGCGTCGCGACAACGAGACGAGCGCGCGGCGATCCGGAACGCCGATTCGAGCAGTTCGGGCTCGACCCCCGAGAATTCTCCCAGAACGACTCGAATTCGCGTCACGCGGCCGCCTCCCGCGGCGATCGCCTCGCGATCGACCAGACGCAACAGATGATTCATTAATGATAACTCATGCATACGGTTGCGCCTCCGCGAAATCGGCTCGGATCGTTTCGACGAGGCGGTCGATCGCGGCTTCGACCTCGGGCGAGAGGCCCGAGCCGTGGCCGACGGTTTTCGCCTCGATCGTATGCAAACGCAATCGTTTGAATGTGTAACCGAGCGCCTCGACGAGTTCGATCGCCTCGATCAGCCCGACTCCGTGCGTGCTCCACGCCGAGCCTCGTTGTATTGAGATCTCGTCGCGGTCGAACGACCGGATCGTTCCCGGCTCGCCGCGCGGCGCCGCGGCGTCGACGATCGCTGCGCAAGGAGAAGACGCCTCGCACAAGATCGCCGCGAGCGAGAGGGAATCGCCCGTTTTCAGCAGGCGCACGCCGCGCTCAGGGAGATCGGCGAGCCGGTCGACCGCGACCCACCCCGCTGCGTCGTCTCCCCGCGGGCCTCCCAATCCGATTATTAAGGAATTGTAAATATTATTCATGATTCATTACTTGTTCACAATATTGAGGGTTAAAAAATGGGTGGCGCAACTGATGCACGGGTCGTAATTGCGAACGACCTGTTCGCATTTCCATTCGGCTTCGGCCTGGGGAATGTCGAGGATCGTGGGGGCGAAGCGGATCAGATCCTCCTCGATCTGGCGTTGATTTTGGCTGGTGGGGGCGATGATCGTCGCGGCGACGACCGCGCCTTTGTCGTCCGCCTCGTATCGATGATAAAGGATTCCCCGCGGCGCCTCGGTGATCCAGGCGCCCGACCCGGCGCGAAATTCGACGGGTTCGAATGCGCGTTCGGGAGGTTCGTATTCACGGATCAGCCGGATCGCCAGATCGACCGCGTGAAAGACCTCGATCGCGCGCGCGACGATCGATACGAACGGATTGTCGCACGGCCACGAGATCCCCAGCTCCCCCCCCAGCACGCGGGCGTCGACCGTCGCGCGGTCGCGATTCATATTCCACCGCGCCAGCGGCCCCGTGAAAAAAGCCCCGCTCCCTTTCTTGAGCGATTGCAACGCATTCGAATGCGGAACGTGCCGCTCCTCAAAATGATCAGGATATTCCGCCATATCGATATTTAAACCCTTTGACGAAACGAGCCGGCCCTCGTTCATCGGGTATTCGACGGGATGCGAGAGCGCTACATATTCGTAATCGTATTCGTAATCTGGAAAATCGAGCTTGGCGGTCCAGCGGACGAGATCGCGCGCGACGTCGCGCACGCGTTCGAGCCTCTCGGCGAGCGCCGCGAGATCGGCTCGCGACGGAAGTTTATAAAATCCTCCGACGCGAACGTTGATCGGATGAACCTCGCGACCGCCGAGCGTCTCGACGATCGAGTTGCCCGCCTTTTTGACGGCGAGCGCCGATCGCACGATCGCGGCGAATTCGGGCTTCGCCTGCGCCATCGCGATCGCGCTTTCGTATCCGAAGAAATCGGGAGCGTGAAGGAACGCGAAATGGAGCACGTGGCTCTCGATCCATTCGCCGCAATAAAGCAGCCTGCGCAGCGATTTGATCGGCGCCGGGACGTTCATCCCCAGCAGTTTTTCGATCGCGTGGCACGAACTCATCTGATACGCGACGGGGCAGATGCCGCAGATCCGCGCCGTGATGTCGGGAACTTCGAGCAGGCTTCGGCCGCGGAGGAACGACTCGAAAAATCGAGGGGGCTCGAAGATCCTCAGTTGCGCGTCTTCAACCTTGCCGTCGCGGACGACGATCGTGATTCCACCTTCTCCCTCGACCCGCGCCATCGCGGCGACGCGAATCGTACGTTCGGTCGAAGCGTTCACCGAGGCCTTGGAATCGGGCGCCTCGCCCGCCGCCGAATCGTGCAGTGGATCGTGTTTGGATTCGTTAGACATGACGAAGCCCCTCCGCGACAAAAGCCGGCGAGGTCGAATAAAACGCGTGGAAGAAACGGCGGATTTGATCGGAGGGAACGCCGATCGACTCGAACCGCGAAGCGAGCGCCGCGGTGTTCGGCTGGTGCGACGGACCGTAGCACGCGAAACAGCCTCGATCGTGCGCCGGGCAAAGCGCTCCGCATCCCGTCGAAGTGACGGGACCCATGCACGCCTTCCCTTGAGAAACAACCACGCAAACGATGTTGCGTCGCTTGCAGTCGAGGCAAACAGCGTGATCGGGAACCCTCGGCCTCGCGCCCGCGAGCATTTGCGCAATGACGTTTAGAAGCTGATATTTATTGATCGGGCATCCCTGCAATTCGAGGTCGACCGTGATGAAATCGGCGATCGGTCGCGATTTATCGAGCGTCTTCACGTAAGACGGATTCGCGTAGACCGCGGCGATCGATTCTTCAATCGAGATAAAATTGCGCAATCCCTGAATTCCGCCGCCGTTGGCGCACGCGCCGATCGTCACGACGAATTTGCTCCGCTCGCGCACGTCTTTAATCTGCTCGAGCTGCTCGGGGCTCGAAATCGATCCCTCGACGAGCGAGACGTCGAATCGTCCCTCGAGCGGCCGCCGCGTCGCCTCGAGAAAATACGCGATCTCGACGCGATCGGCGACCGCGAGGATCTCGTCCTCGCAGTCGAGGATCGAAAGCTGACAGCCGTCGCAAGACGCGAACTTGAATACGCCGAGTCTTGGTTTGGGAACGTTCATGTTTAGAAATGCTCCCGTGAAAAAAAGCGCGCCGTTTGGGAATGATCGAACACCGGGCCGTCTTTGCAAACGAAATCGGGACCGAGCTGGCAATGCCCGCAAAGGCCGATCGCGCAGTGCATGTTGCGCTCGAGCGAGTAATAAATCGAACCCGCCGGAATCTCCCGCGCGATCGCCTCGGCGACCGCGAACCGCATCAGAACCTCGGGTCCGCAAGTCATCATCAACGTTCGCTTGGGATCGATCGTCACGCGGTTGAACAACACCGGAACGACTCCCACGCGGCCCCGCCACGCGGCGTCCCCCCGGTCGACCGTGATCAACGTTTCAATTCCACGAGCGCTCCAACTTTCATATTCATAATCATAAAGCAAGTCTTTGGGAGTGCGCGCTCCGTGCATCAAGATCACCTTGCCGTAACGCTCGCGATTCGCCAAAAGGGCGAGAACGACGGGGCGGAGCGGGGCGAGCCCCAACCCTCCCGAGACGACGAGAACGTCGCGTCCCTCGGCTTGTTTCAGCGGCCAACCCCGTCCGTAAGGGCCTCTCAGACCGATCGGTGATTTCGGTTTCAGGCTCGTCATCGCGTTCGTCACGCGCCCCGTCGCGCGAATCGTATGCAAAATGCCGGGGCCTTCATCGGGCGCGCTCGCGATCGAGATCGGAACCTCGCCGATCCCGGGCATCCAAAGCATGTTGAATTGCCCCGGTTCGTATGCGTAACAAGCCGCTCGGTCGGGATCGGCGAATTCGATCCGGTATGTCGTGATTCCCGGCGTTTCGCCCCGAATCTCGCTGACGTACGCGGGCCGAGGAAGAAACGGATCGTCTTCAGGAAGATCCGCGCCTTGAACCGTTCGAGGACCGGGCGATGTCGATTGAGTCGTCGTCATGGTTGATCGCCTCGAATGGCCGCGGCTTCCTCGGTGATGTCGATCCCCACGGGGCACCAAGTGACGCATCGGCCGCAGCCGACACACCCTGAAACACCGTACTGATCGACCCAGCTCGCCAGCTTGTGCGTGAGCCACTGGCGGTAACGCGAACGGATATCGGGACGATTATTTCCGCCAGCCATATGCGCGTGATCGGGATTGAAGCAAGAATCCCATTGTCTGATCTTTTCAGACGAGGCGCCGTCGAGGCTGGGAACGTCTTCGAGCGCGTGGCAGAAGCACGTGGGGCATACCATCGTGCAGTTCGTGCACGAAAGGCACCGCTCGGCGACTTGATCCCAACGCGGATGTTCCAGATTCTGATACAAGATATCGGGTAAACCGTTTAAATTTAAAGAACGCTTCATGCTGTTACGCGTTTTATCGACGATTCGAGCCGCGGCGCCGAGATCGGAACCGGCGGCGGGTCGGCTTTTGATTCCGTCGCAAATCGCCGCGCCTCGCGGGGTCGCGATTTCGACCAGGAATTCGCTTTCAAGCTCGGTGAGCGCCAGATCGAACCCGCGGACGGCGCGCGGACCCGTTCCCGTGCTTTCACAAAAACAGGTCGACGCCGCGACGGCGCAATGGACCGCGACGATCAACGCCTTCTCGCGTCGCGCTTGATATTGACGATCGACATAAGGCCCGTGGAGGAACACGCGATCCTGGATCTCGATCGCGTGGAGATCGCACGATCGAACTCCGAGGAACGCGTAACTGGGAACGGGATCGACGTTCGGTTTAACCGTCATCGAGTCGGCGCGGAATTCGATCGAATAGAGCGTCGTTTTGGGAGGAAAGAGGAATTGTTTCCACGAGTGGGGCCCGACCGCGTAGCCGAAATACGCGCGATCGTCGCGGCGACGAAGCCGATACGTTCCAGCCTCCTGATCGTCGGTCCAGCCGATCGGCAGGTCGTCGATCGCGCGCACCTGATCGATCACGATCGCGCTTTCCGCGAGCGTCGGCCCGACGACGGTGTAGCCGTCGCGCCATAAGCGGTCGATGATCGAGCCTAAAACCGGCTTCTCGATCACGACCGTCTCCCCGACGGGAGCGATTGCCGCTGATGAATTCATATCACATTTTCCTCACGGTTGGTTGTCGTCGCCCAGGACGTCGAGGAATTGAAGCCGGAGCGCTTTAACGCGCTCGGAAAGCACGTGATAAAGCCTGCGCGCGATCGCGTAGCCGAGAACGGGATCCGAATCGCACTTGGCGCGGAGCGCGTCGGCGTCGATCGCGAAGCCTCGCGTCGGTACCGTCGCACGTGCCGAGGCCGTCTTCGGTCGGGGCTCGAAAATGCTCGACCAGCCGAACACCTCGCCCGGACCCACCGTGAGAATCGTCGTCTTGCCCCGCCCTTTCACAAAAACATCGAGCGATACCGATCCGTGCTCGATTAAATATAAATACGGAACGGTATCTCCCTCGCGGAAAATCGATTCGCCGGCCTCCCAGAGAACCGGAGTCGTCAGCTCGGCCACCTGGGCGCGCCGCGCCGGATCAAGATCGCGCGTGAACGCCGATACCCCCAGCCTCTCAACGATCGTCTCGTGATTCATGACGAACGTCTCGCTTTCTTGGTTAAAAATCTGTTCATTCGCTTTTGCGAACTCCAAGAAAAAACCCCCAGCCGCGCGGAATCTCTCTCGCGGTGGGGGCCGACATAGCCGTGACGATCCGCCCGTCGCGAGCGGAGACATGAACCCACCCTAATCGGTGATTCGATCGCTGTCGAGCCGCTCGGGATGATTTTTTCGATCGAAAGCGTGATCGACACGCCGCGATCATCCTTCGCTCCATTCCGAATCGGTCGGCTGAATCGTGCCAAAGAAACCGAAGCCGACCGCCCCGATCGACCAGAACGACGGATTCCGACCTCGACGGAAACCGTTTCCTTTCGGAGTGAACGCGCCGATTCGGCTTGTTTTTCGCGATAAAAATCAAAAGCGCCGAGCGAAGCCAATCGTCTCGCTCGGAACCGCGAAGCTTGATTCGGGCTTGAGAAATCAAAAGCGCCGAGCGAAGCCAATCGTCTCGCTTTGAACCGCGAAGCTTGATTCGGGCTTGAGGAATCAAAAGCGCCGAGCGAAGCCAATCTTCTCGATCGGAGCAGAGGAGCTTGATTCCGGGTTGAGAAATCAAAAGCGTCGAGCGAGAAGAATCGCCGGGCGCGTTCCGCGAGAAATACACACGTCGCCGCCGGGTTGAATCGCGCTCGAATGAGATCTTGCAATCGAACTCGATGAAAATCCGAGTGATCTTGCCGATTTAAGACGCGCGGAGAACCCCGCTCGAAGTCCGCCTGGAACTCAAGCGCACGCGACGAACCGCGATGATTTAAGGTAAACCTCATAGGCGTCACTTCGGTCGTTCGAAAAATGCCAAGAGCGATTGTTTAATCAATACGACAAATTCTTGGAGATTGCGCAAACCGCCGCGCCTTCATCTTATATCATACGCATTGCTTCGATAATATCAACTGAGTTTTGACGAATTCTTCAAAGTTTTTCGCCGTCGCAATTTGGCCGCCGGTTCACGCGATCAGAGGTATGTGAGTCGTGATTGACCCGATTTCCCAAAAGCGACACAATCCGCTCGATTCAAGGAGGATTCCGTCCTGAGCGATCGGAGAGGCTCGTGAACGAACGGAAAATCGAATTCGCGATCGTCGCGCTCGCGATCTTCGTCCGTATCGCCGCGGTGTTCACATTGCGAAGCTACGAGATCCCGCGTTCGGCTTACGAACACGGCGAGATCGCCTCGAATTTGTTGACCGGTCGCGGCTTTTCGATCGAATTTCTGGGCGCGTTCGGGCCGACATCGCAACAGGCGCCGGTTTATCCGTTAATCGTCGCCGCGGCGTACGCGATCGGCGGGATCGGCACGCCTCGCTCGCATCTGATCCTTGAGCTGGCGCAATCGGGACTCGGAGGCGTTTTGGCGTTCGCGGTGATCCGGCTCGCGCGCGAGATCGCCCCCGAACGCAAAGCGTTCGCGCTGCTCGCGGGGTTGATCGTCGCGGTTCATCCGACTCTTGTTTACGCCGTGACACATGTTCAAGTCGCTGGGCTCAACGCGGTTCTGCTCGCCTCGACTCTCGCCGCGGGATACGCAGCGGCGCGCACTCGTCGGACGCGAGACGCGATCGGCGCGGGGGCTCTTCTCGCGCTTCTCGCGCTCGCCGATCCGATCCTCGCGCTCTCGTCGGTCTCGCTCGCGTGGATCTTGGTTCGATCGCTCCCGCTCAAGACAAGTGTTCGCTTGCTTGGAATCGAGATGTTGGTGTTTGCGATTGGATTGGCGCCCTGGACGATCCGCAACGCGCTCGTGCACGGCGAATTCGTCGCGGTGAAATCGACGTTCGGCTACGCGTTTTGGCAGGGGAACTGTCGCCTGAGCGAAGGGACCGACAAGGTGGTGCGGCGTCGAACGGAGAACGCGGTTCAAGAAGCGGCGCGCGCGGGGTTCGATTTGGCCGAAGTCAATCGGTCGCTCTGGAAGGCCAGGCATATCGCCGGATATCTGGATGATATCGCACTTTCACGTGAAGATAAAAAAGAACTTGGAAAATTGAGCGAGCCCGAGCGATCGCGCGTTCTGTTTCGACGCGCGGTCGTCGATCTCAAGAGCGAACCCTGGCGGTATCCCCGGCTTTGCCTCCGGAGGCTAAGGTATTTCTTTTTGTTCGACGAAACGAATCCCAAATCGCGGAGCGTGATTTACCGAGCCGGTCATCTCGCTCTTACGATCGCCGCGGTTCTTGGGTTGATGTTCGCGCCTCGATCGCTCCGCCGTTCGCTCGCGCCGACGTTTCTCGCCGCGGCTTTGATCGCGTTGTTCCACGCGCTCACGATCGTCTCGGCGCGGTTTCATATCCCGATCGAACCTTTGATGGCGATCTGGGCCGCGGCGCCTATCGGTCGCGAACGATCCAATCTTATTTGAAAATACGCTAGTATCGATCAGATTCCGATATCGGACGTTTGGTCGAATTCGGGATCGTAATCGGCGTTCAACCGTTTCGCGTTCCGACTTTTCTTGGCCGTTTTGTCGGGTTTCGGCGTGGGTTCATGCAATATTCCCAACGCGAGCATCGTCCCAAAAAAAACGGCGATGATTCCGACGGCCGTCACCGTGTTCCAAACAGGTTCGGTCGTCGCGGGATGATCGGTCGTCGTCAACCAGCCGAAGAAAAAGCCCGAAACCGGTACGACTCCTCCGATCGCGATGCAGGTGAGCGCGTCCCACATTTTATCGCGCGGCGGCTCTTGGCCCAGTTCGATCGCGCGCGATCGCTCGATTCGCCGCTGTTCCGCAACGAATTGCAAATATTTTAGCGTTTTTATCGCAATGAAGACGCATGACGAAGCGACGATGAACAAAACTGAAACATTAATCCAGGTTTTCATAAGATTGGCCCTTCTCGGCTCTCGAAACCGAAGATAAGAGAGCGCGATCGCAACGCGCGCGTTGTTATCGTATCGTATGGAAAACGCGATTCGAGTGCGAGGGTCGACGATGGCGCGCGATCATATTTTGGCGATCGATCAGGGGACGACGAGCACGCGTGTCGTCGTTTACAACGATCGGCTCAAGCCCGTGGGATCGGCTCAAGTCGAGGTTGCGCCGAGCTTTCCGCGACCGGGTTGGGTTGAGCACGAACCCGCGGCGCTGGTCGCATCGGCGACGACTCTGATCCCCAAGGCGGTCGAGAACGCTCGGCTCTCCGCCGATCGGATCGCGTGCGTGGGGATCACGAATCAGCGCGAAACGACCGTCGTTTGGGACCGAGCGACGGGTTCGCCGATTTATCCCGCGATCGTTTGGCAGGATCGCCGCACCGCCGACAAATGCCGGGATCTCGCCGAACACGCGGGACGGATCGCCGAGCTGACCGGGCTCGTGGTCGATCCTTATTTTTCGGCGACGAAGATTTGCTGGATTTTGGATCACGTTTCGGGCGCGCGTGAAAAAGCCGCCGCGGGAGCGCTCGCCGCGGGAACGGTCGATTCGTATTTGCTTTGGTGTTTAACAAAAGGATCGATTCACGCGACCGACGTGACGAACGCCTCGCGAACCTCGTTGATGGACCTGCGCGGGCGGGATTGGAGCGACGAATTATGCGGTATTTTTAACGTTCCGCGCGCGATCATGCCGCGAATCGTCCCGAGTTACGGAACGTTCGGAACGACGACGGGGTTGGATTCGGGGTTTAACGGCATACCGATTTGTGGAATCGCGGGAGATCAGCACGCGTCGTTGATCGGCCACGGGTGCGTTACGGCGGGGCGGGCGAAATGCACGTACGGCACGGGAGCTTTTCTGCTCGTTCATACGGGGTCGAAACCCGTCGCGTCGCGACACGGGTTGTTGACGACGCTCGCGGCTTCGGCGGAGGGCGCCGAGGCGCGGTATGCGCTCGAGGGAAGCGTTTTCACCGCGGGCGCCGCGGTTCAGTGGTTTCGCGACGGCTTGAAGGCGATCGGAAACGCTCCCATGATCGATCAATTATCTTTAGAGGCGAACGCCGATTCGGAATTGATCTTTGTTCCGGCGCTGACGGGTTTGGGTTCGCCTCATTGGTGTCCCGAGGCTCGGGGGACGATTTTCGGCGTGACTCGGGGGACGAGCGTGGCGGATTTGGCGCGGGCGACGCTCGAGGGAATCGCGTTTGAGACCGCCGATCTTCTCGCCGCGGCCTCGGCCGATCTGGGCGCTCCGATCGACGAGCTGAGGGTCGACGGCGGTCTGGCGCGATCCGATCCGTTCCTTCAATATCAGGCCGATTTGCTCGGCGCGTCGATTCGTCGCGGCGCCGAGACCGAATCGACGGCGCTCGGAGCGGCGCTCCTCGCCGCGGTCGGAGTCGGTCTTTTGAGCGATCTCGAAACCGCGGTGAAGACGCTCGAAACGGGAGGGCGCGTCTTCTCGCCGCGCATCGACGCCGCGACCCGCGAACGGAAGATCGATCGCTGGCGACACGCCGTCGAAACCGTCGTGCGTCATTATCAAAAATAAGAAATCATTCTATATTAACATGAACCTTTGTTATCATTTTTGATTAAAAGCGCTTCGATTTTTCCGATCAGGCGGTCGAGGTCGACGGGTTTGGTGTCGTATTCGTCGCAGCCGGCTTCGAGGGCTTTTTCGCGGTCGCCCGCCATCGCGTGCGCCGTGAGCGCGACGATCGGGACGTGCGCGGTCGCGGGGTCGGCTTTAAGCAATCGCGCGGCCTGCCAGCCGTCGAGTTCGGGAAGGCTCATATCGAGCACGATCACGTCGAACGGCTCGGCGCGCGCCCGGTCGAGTCCGTCGCGACCGTCGATCGCGATCGAAACGTCGTAGCCGCGCCGCGACAGCCGGCGAGAAAGCATGTCGCGATTCATGTCGTTGTCTTCAACAAGCAAAAGCTTTCGCATCGATACAAACCTTAATCCATTAATTCTTTGAGTTATTGAGAACCGCGGCGAGGGGATCTTCGGCGGTTAATTCGGATCGGCCGGGAGCGATTCCGGAGCGCGTTTCGGCCTGGGGGCGTAGCGCGGGGAAGGAATGACCGGTTTCCTCTTGCCGAACCGCGAGTTCGGAATGCGTTTCGACCTCGTCGGCGCGGTCCGCGGCCGCGATTCTTCGGCCGATTTCGGCGAGCAGTTCGTCGCGGGTGAATTCTCCCTTGCGCAAGATTTTGCCGACGCGTTCGGTCAATTCGCGGCGATCGTCCGCTTCGAGATCGACCGCTGTCGTGACGACGATCGGAATCGATCGCCACGCCTCGCGGCGGAAGAGTTCGGTCGAGAATTCAAAGCCGTCCATTTCGGGGAGGAAGAGATCGAGCAGGATCAAATCGGCGCGGCTCCGGCTTAAACGATCGAGCGCGACCGCTCCGTTCTCGGCCTCGACGACCGAATACCCTTCTTTGACGAGCATCTCGTGCCAAAGTTCGCGGGTCGCGGAGTCGTCTTCGACGATGAGCACGCGAGGCGATG
Organism: Planctomycetota bacterium; assembly: GCA_021791715.1. GTDB lineage: Bacteria > Planctomycetota > Planctomycetia > Isosphaerales > Isosphaeraceae > JAKBCQ01. The sequence goes on from JAJYWB010000011.1 coordinate 70,485, forward strand.
TTTGATTCAGGCAGTGCTTGCGCACCACTTTGATCAAGCGATCGCGATCGATCGGCTTGACGAGATAATCGGCGACTCCGAGCGCGAAGCCGACGTTGCGGTCGTCGACGATCGTCATCATGACGACGGGGATCGACGCGAGTTCGGGGTCGGCCTTGAGCGCCGCGAGAACCCCCCAGCCGTCGAGCGCCGGCATCATCACGTCGAGCGTGATTAAATCGGGCTTGAGCTCGCGCGCCGATCGCAACCCGGCGTCGCCGGTCGACGCGGTTTCGACGTGAAAGCCCTGTCTGTGCAGCGTCCGTCGCATCAGATCGCGGACGGCGACGTCGTCGTCGATCACGAGGACGACCCTCGCGCCTTTGGGATCGGGCTCGGTTGCGATGATCTCATCGCTCGCGGAAACGGCCGCCGCTGGCTCGGGTTCGGGCTCGAGGCGACGCTCGCGGACGACCGCGGGGATCGTGATCGTGAACGTCGATCCCTTGCCGGGCTCGCTCTCGACCGTCACCTCGCCTCCCATCATCTGGCAATATCGTCGCGTGATCGTCAGGCCGAGCCCCGTTCCGCCGTATTTGCGCGTCGTCGAAGCGTCGGCCTGGGTGAACGGACGAAACAACATCTCGATCTGGTCGTGCGTCATCCCGATTCCCGTGTCGGCGACCGAGAACGCGATCCAGTCGTTCGATCCCATCAGCTTTCTTTTGATCGAAAGCGTGATCACGCCGTTCTCGGTGAATTTGGCGGCGTTGCTTAAAAGATTGATCAAGCACTGACGCACTTTTGTTTGATCGGCGTGCATCGTTCCGACGTCTCCCTCGACCGCGACGACGAGGGTGTTGTTCTTTTTGTCGATCAGCGGCTCGACGGTCGACGCGGTTCCCCGCGCCGTCTCGGCGACGTCGAACTCCTCGATGAACAGCCCCATCCGGCCGGCCTCGATCTTCGAAAGATCCAAAATATCGTTGATGAGCGCTAATAAATGTTTGGCGGCGTCCTGAATTTTTTTGAGATCGGGAACGAGATCGTTTTGGCCGCGATCGCGCGCCTCCTCGACGAGCATCTCGCCGTAGCCGATGATCGCGTTCATCGGCGTGCGGAGTTCGTGGCTCATATTGGCGAGGAACGAACTTTTGGCTCGGCTCGCGGCCTCGGCCTCCTCGCGCGATCGCCGAAGCTCGTCGTTGCTTTCTGCGAGCTTCCGATTACGCGTTCGGATTTGATCAACCATGGAATTGAGCGACCGCGCCAGCACGCCGATCTCGTCGTCGCGCTCGGGCGTGATCCGTTCGTCGAACGATCCCGATCCGATCCGCTCTGCCTGTTCGGCGAGCGTCTTGAGCGGCACGAGCGACCGTCTTACCATCACCCGCGAAAGCTGGAACGCGAGCGCGATCGAAATGATCGTCAGCGCCACGCTCGTCCACGCCGCTCGGCTCGCGCGTTCGCGCACGTCGTCGTCGATCCGATACATCGCCTCCTGATTCATCGTCGCCAACTTGTTCTCTTGATCGACAATTCCGTTGAACAACGGCTTTAATATCGATTGATAAGTTCGCCGCGCCGTCTCGGCCGCGACCGCGTGATCCGAATGCAGAAAACTCCGGAGCGCCGTGTGATAACGCGCGTAATCGACGCGGATCGACTCGACAAGCTCGGCTTCGCCCGGCTCGGTCAGATTCTTCAGCTCGAGCGCGAACGCGTCGTCGAATCGCTTCTCCTGCCGCCCGAGTTCGAGGTCGGTGCAACACGAACCCGTGCCGAGATATTCGAGCGAGGCGATGTTCATCCGCGAAAGCGAGTCTTTCATCTCTCGGGCCGCACGAACACTAATATAATTACTTTCTAAAATCTTGCTGATCGATCGACTGATCACAAAAGAATTATAAACCGTGACGATCATCGCGACCGCGAGAATACCGACGAGCCGCATATGATTGAAGAGAATCCGCGATTTCAGCGTCCGCATCGCATCCGCCTTTGGTCGATAAATATGATTCAATCGTTAAGAGATCGCGCCGAGATATTCGAGCGCGAGAATCGACACGTCGTCGTGGAAACCCGCCGACGCGGAGAAGCGAGTGATTTCGTCGAGCAGGTCGCGGATCTGATCGTCGAGCGGGCTCGATCGTTTTCGTTCGAGCGTTTCGATCAGCCGCGTTTGGCCGAAAATCCGTCCGTCGTCGTCCATCGTCTCGTGCACGCCGTCGGAATAAAGGACGACGCGATCGCCCGGACGAAGCGGAATCGACGTTTCGACGAATTCGGCGTCTTCGTCGAGGCCGACGGGAAGACCCGGAATGTCGACGATCGCCGCGGCGACCTCGGCCCGCTCGAGCACCGGGCTCGGATGACCCGCCGACGCGATCCGCAATTCCCCCGACCTCGTATCAAGTACGCCGTATTGAATCGTGAAATATTGTTCAGTTTCCGGATCCCAGGGATAATTGCGATTCAGCCGCGCCACGACGTCCGACGGCGGATTGATCCGCTCGGCGCCCGTCGCGGGATCGAGCTCGACGAGTAAATCCGAAACCGCGACGTCGGGATTGAGCAGCTTGGCGATCGTCACCGAAAGCAGCGCCGAAGCGACTCCGTGACCGCTCACGTCGAGCACGTAAAATCCAATATGATCATGATCTAGCATGAAAATATTTAAACCGTCCCCCGCGAGTTCGTCGCACGGCAGATAACGCCACGAAAAGCGAGCCGCCCTGGTTTCGGGGAGCGATCGCGGCAAAAACGCGCGCTGAATTTTGGCCGCGGCGTCGAGATCGCGGCGCATTCGATTATTGACCGTCGCGAGTTTGCGATTCGTCGTTTCGAGAATCTCGTTTTGCTCCTCGACGTTCCGTTCGAGCCTTCGGATCTCGTCCATCGCGCGCTTAAGCGCGAGCTGAGTTTGCACCCGCGCGAGGACGACGGGGAAATCGATCGGCTTCGTCACATAATCGTTCGCTCCCGCTTCAAGAGCCGCGACGACGTTCTCGCTTTGATCGCGCGCCGTCGCCATGATGACGGGAAGCTCGGAGATCGTTCGTTCGCGGCGGATCGTCCGCAGCACCTCGACTCCGTCGATCCCCGGCATCATCACGTCGAGCAGGATCAGGTCGAACGATCGCGCGGCGATCAACGCGAGCGCCTCGGCGCCGTCGCGGCCGGTCTCAACCTCAAAGCCCTTCCGCAACAGTCGTCGAGAAAGCATATCGCGATTCATCTCGTCGTCGTCGACGACGAGGATTCGGCCGTTGGATGTCGTCATCGCGTTTGACCGCCTTGAATGGAGAATCGCCCGTTCGAGCCTGTGAAACGAACGCTTCGATCGCGATCGAGTCCGCGAATTCAACCGTTCGCTCGTTTCTTCTCGCGCCGACAATATTGTAAATTATAGGATGTCGTCGTACCACGAACGAGGAGCGGATATGTCGATCGTCGTCGAGGATTTACACAAACATTATCAGACGACGATCGCCGTCGACGGCCTTTCGTTCCGGGTCGATCCCGGCGGAATCCTCGGCCTCGTCGGTCCCAACGGCGCCGGCAAGACGACGACGATCCGCGCCCTCGCCGGAATCCTCACGCCGACCTTCGGAAAACTCTCAATCGACGGCCACGACGTTAACGAAGATCCCGTCGCCGCCAAGGCGCTTTTGGCCTACGTTCCCGACGACCCGCGCTTATTTGATCAATTAACTGTATGGGAACACTTTCGGTTCGTCGCCGCGGTCTACCGCGTGACCGATTGGACCGAGCGCGCCGAGCGGCTTCTCGTCGATTTCAACCTCGATGAAAAAAGGCACGCGCTCGCGGGAGAACTTTCGCGCGGCATGCGGCAAAAAGTCGCGATCGCGTGCGGCTACCTCCACGATCCCAAGGCGATCGTCCTCGACGAGCCGCTGACGGGGCTCGACCCCCGCGGCATTCGCGACATGAAAACCTCGATCAGGCGCCGCGCCGCCGCGGGCGCGGCGGTCATCCTCAGCTCTCATCAGTTATCGCTTGTTGAGGATATCTGCACAAGCATATTAATCATGAGGAAAGGGAGGTCGCTGCTTTTGGGCGAGCTCGACCAGGTTCGCCGAGATATGGAGGCCGAGGGAAGACGCGAGACGCTCGAGGATCTTTTCTTCCGACTGACCGAGGGCCCCGAACCCGACGCTCGAAACGGCGAAGCGAACGCATCGACGGCTGCGGTCTCGGCCGGAGATTCGCCCGAAGAATCGACCGCGGCCGCGCCGATCGAAGATCGAAACGTCGGAATATAACGCGAAAGCGCCGGTCGAGTCGATTGTCGCGCGGGGCGAACCCGCGGCGATCGTCGAATGTTAACCTATCTTTTATTATATTTTCAAGAGGGATTGAAAAGCGTGCCTCAATCATTATGGATACTTTCATGGCTTTTGTTTCGCGCCCGGTTTCGCAAGACGGTGCGCGGACTGCGCGGAGGGGGCAAGGCGCTTCTCAACGTTTTGGGCGCGCTCTTTCTGATCGGCTATTTCGTCTTCGTCGCCCTCGCCAACGGTTCGGCGCCCGCGGCTTCTCCCGAGGATACGAGACGAGGCGGGACGGCGCTTTTGCTCTTCTTCCTCGCGCTCAATTTTTTCTCGACGGGACGCGATAAAGCCGTTTACTTCAGCAGGCCCGAGGTCGATTTCCTCTTTCCCGCGCCTTTCTCGCAACGACAATTATTAATTTTCAAAATCTTCCGGTCCGTCTCCTCGTCGTTCCTCTCGGCGCTTTTTCTGGCGTTTTTACTCCGCCGCGGCCGCGCCTCGTACCTCGCTTCTTGGCTGGGATTATCGCTCGCTTTTATATTCATTCAAAATATCACTTTGCTTTCCGCGTTGATATTTCACATTATTGGTGAAAGGTTATATAATCGATCACGCAAGATCTCGGCGGGGGTTTTGGTCGCGGTCGTCGCGATCGCGCTCGGCCGCGCCGCGGGGGTCGATCGCGGCGAAGCGAATCCGCGCGACGATTCCGCGGGAACGATCGAACGGAAAATCGGCGATTTCGATTATCCGGAGGGGAGGGCGATCGAGAATCCTCGGCCCGGTCCCGGTTTTTTCGCTCGTGCGATCGATTCTCCGCCGGCTCGGATCGCGCTTTGGCCGTTGCGCGTTTTTGTCGAGGCTTACACAGCCGAGCGGCTTTGGCCCGATCTGGCGCTATGGGGGGGGCTTGCCGCCGCGATCAACCTCGCGTTGACGGGGGTGATCTTGGCGATCGATCCTCGGCATTTTGATCTCGAATATTCGGCCGCGGCGAGCGAGCGGATCTCCGATCGGATCGAGCGAATCCGTCGCGGCGGGCTCGGATCGTCGGCGACGATTCAACGCAAGGATTCGAGCCGCGCGCCCCGTCTTGTGGCACCGATGCCCCCTTATTTGCGCGGAGCGGGACCGATTATTTGGAGGCAGTCGACCGCCGCTCTCCGTGGGATGGGGAGGCTGATGTTTTTGGTGCTCGTCGTGGCGCTCGCTTTCGGTTCGTCGTTTTGGGCGGCTTCGGAGGGGCCTTCGGGAGGAATCGAAGCCGATCCCGAAACGCGCGATCGAGCCGCTTCGGCGCTCATCTCGGTCGTCGCGTTCTCGGGGCTGATCCTTTCGCGTTCGTTCACATTTGATTTTCGCGGGGATTTTGATCGGATACCGCAGCTCAAGGCGCTTCCGATCGGCGATTTTTGGCTCGTCGTCGGCGAGTTGTTCACGCCGATCGCGCTTTTGACGGTGTTGCAGGCCGTCGCGTTGGCGTTGATCGCGGCGACGACGCGACCGACGGGGATCGCGGCCGCGGCTTTGATCACGGCTTTCGCGTCGTTGATCCCGGTCAATATTTTGTTGTTCGCGCTCGAGAATCTGGTGTTTTTGCTCGTCCCCTCCACGCGGCCGGCTCGGGGGAGCCTGGGCGATTTTTCGCATATGGGGCGTCAGATGCTCATCTCTTTCGCAAAAATGCTTGTGATATTGTTTACTCTGGCTTTGGCTTTTTTCGGCGGTTATCTCGCTTATTTGGCGACGCGCGACGTGTATCTCGCCGCGGTTTGCGGCTGGATCGTCGCGTCCGGCTTCGCGATCGGATCGATACCGCTTACCGCGGCGGCTTATCGCGGTTTCGACGTCGCCGCCGACTCTCCCGACTCGTGACGCGTGGTTTCAATCTTCCGAGCTTGTGAAGTTTTCGTGATCCGCGAACCTTGCGTGATCGGAAGAGTCAATAAAATCGAACGGGCGACGAATTAAGTTAGGGAAGCAGGGTCGTTTGTTCGGATCTGGTTCGAGTTCGATCAGAACTAAAATCGTTGCCGGCGATTATCAAGTTGCGCTAACTGGCAAGGATGGGTTAAAAAACAAGATTAAGCAGGATATAGCGATTGACTCGGGATAGTGGAGTGTTTTAGTATCGTTTTGTTTGCTTTCTGATCGTCTTTTCGTCTCCGATCGTTCAGCACCAAGTTTTAGAACAGGGGGTGAATGATGTCGAAGCGTCAGAATTGGGCGGTCGCTTTGTTGATTACGGCGGCGTTTTTCGCCGGTTATTGCTCGCGCGAGTTTTCTCGAATCGATGCGAAGCGAATCTCGGCCAAAGCCGACGATTCGAAGGTTTCACGAATCGAAAATCGTTTCAGGACGATTCGGGCTTCGATGAAGAACGCCGAAGCTCCGGGACTCAATTGGGAATTTTACAATCGACCTGTTCTGATGGCGAGTAAATCCTCGTTGCTGACAATTAAAAACCCGAAAGATAAGCCGATCGATATCAATTCGATTAATGGACTCGATATTGTTATGACATATAAATCGTTGAATCAAGAATTGATTTTGAAGACTACCGTTCCCAAAGCATCGATTAAAAATTATATCAAACAACATTATAATAATGGAATTCCGACACCTAACTTTTCCGTGATCATTCCTCCGATCAACGCCGTTCCCAAGATCGGACTTAACGACGAACACGATGCGGGTCCGATCAATATCATCAATAAATCCGGGGTGATCCAAACCATTCGTTTTCGACGGAAAGCCCAAGTCGCCGACGCGATGGGGACTGGAACCGGTACGGTAACGGTGACGGTGACGACGAATACTGGAGTCGGTACGATCGGCCCCGTCGAGGTCGAGATCATCGAATACGATCCGTGCGCCGACGCTCAACCCGCTCCCGTTCAGGCGCCCGCACAGGGAATGTGATTGAAATCCGAGTCGACGAAGCGTCGTAAAGATCGGAATTTAACCGATCGATTCCGATGATATCGTCGACTCGAGATTGATTCAATCGGACTGATTATTCATCAGATTACATGAACGAGGGTTTGTATTGATTTTCACGGAAGAGGATGTATTTTATCCAATATTCGAGTTTTAGTTTTTGTAACAGAGTTTTATCCTCGTGGCGTTCCGGGTTTTCCTTCACGACTTTCTTGACGATTTCAACGGCTTGGCACAATAGCATCCGCGCTTGAATTTTAGATCCACGTCGGTAGAAGATTCGAGCCAGAACGGCGAGTGTTTGTGCGCGTCGGCCTCGAACGTCTAGATTGCGTTCACCGGGTTTCATCAATCGATCGAGAATCGTCGATGCGACTCGGCAATCTTTTTCGGCGTTTTGTAAGTCGTTTTTTTCAAGTTCATACTCCGCCCGAACCCTGAGCGCCGACGCGAGATCGCGCAAATAGATCGGCGTGAACGGCTTTCGTTTAATCAGCTGCTCGTACAGATAAATCGACCGATTAATAAATTTTTCAGATTCGCCGATTCGATTCTCATCCGGAAGGAATGTTTCTCCTTTCGTTAGAAACGAGAGGGCCAGCTGATAAGAGACGTCGTCGGAATTATTGCTAAATATCATCAGGGTATTCTCAATTTGAATAGCTTTGTTCAAATGGATTTCGGCTTCGATCGCGTTCTTAAACTCCCTCGTAGCGACTCCGAGATTTCTATAACCCATCGCCATGAACATGAAAATCATCGTGTTTTGGGTGATTACTGACGGATTATTCGTATTACCAACGATATTATGATATAAAAAGACAGCTTTTTTAGACGCTTCGATCGATTCTTCGAATCGACCCGTTTCCAACAGCGACGATCCTAGATCGAGCAGCGCCGAAGCCTCTGCGACGCGGAAATCACGTCTTTCTCGAATCGCCTTCGACGTCTCCTCGATTGCGGCGAGGGCCTCTTGATACCGCTCGACGGCTTCGACCGGTTCGTCGTTCATCCGGTACGTCTCGCCGAAATCGATGAGAGCCTGAACGAGCTTGAGCCGACGGTCGACGTCGGTCGGCGCCGCGGCGACGAGCGATCGATGAATCTCGACCGCGCTTCGATAAATCGGCTTCGATTCCTCGATCCGACCCGTCGTTCGATGAATGTTCGCGATCACGCGATAACCCTCCGCCGCCGAGGTCAAAGCCGAGTCATCATGCACGTGATTATTTTTAAAATTATCGATATTTTTGAGAAATAGACGCGAGAGGTTGTACCGAACGCGATCCGAGCCGGGAAGCGAGGCGATCTCGCCCGCGGCGATCGCCTCGATCACTCGATTGAGCGTTTCATGATTGTTCATAAAATCTTTTTTCGCTTGATCGCGTTCGCGGAGCGCGATCCCGCGCGCGATCTCGGCGTCGCCGCGGGCTCGATCGGCCTTCGCCTTTTCGGCGAGAGCGGCGAACGCGGCCCGATCGGCGCGATCGCGTTGACGCGCGATCAAACGATCATGAACCGCGAGGCCGATCGCCGCGAAGATCAAGAGCGCCGCGGCGGCGCCCGCGAGTTCTTTATTTCGCTTGAACGCGCGGCCGATTTTGAGCGTGATCGGCTCGCGCCGCGCCGAAACGGGCTCGTCGGCGAGGAATCGATCGAGATCTTCCGCGAAGGCTTGAACGCTCGCGTACCGATTCTCGGGAAGCCGAGCCATCGCCTTCATACAAATCGCTTCAAGATCCTCCGGTATTTTGGGATCGAGCGAACGAGGTCGAGGAAAATCACAGGCGCGAGCCTTCGCGAGCATCTCCTCACGCGTTCCCCTCTCAATCGCCGCGCGGCCCGTGATCATTCGGTAAAGAATCGCTCCCACGCTGTAAATATCGGCCGCGGGTCCGACGTCGGCGCGACCCGACGCCTGCTCAGGGCTCATGTATGGATATGAACCCATAATCGCGCCGGTCGAACTCGCCGCGTCCTCGGCCGTAGCGGCGGGAGGGCGCAAGGTTTCCTCGGACGAATCGTCGGCTTCGTCTCGGCCGACGACCTTCGCAAGTCCCCAGTCGATCACGAGCGTTTCGCCGAATTCGCCGAGCATGATGTTGCTCGGTTTCAGATCTCGATGAATCACTCCACGATGATGAGCATACGATAAAGCGTGGCATACGTCGATCAGGCGGCCGAGTAATTCGCGGAACGGCGCGGGAGCGGCGCCCGTCGGCAATCCCTTGTCGAGAAAAACATCTTTATGCATCCGGTCGATCGCGATCTTCATCGATTCGCCGCGGATGAAACGCATGACATAATACGGTCGGCCGTCGTCGTTTGTTCCCAAGCTGTAAACCGGTACGACTCCCGGATGTTCGAGTCCACCGGTGATTTCGGCCTCGCGGAGGAATCTCGCGCGGCTCTCGGTGCGATCGGCGTGATACAATTGAATTTCTTTTAATGCGACTTGGCGATGAAGTTCGGCGTCGTGCGCGATGAAGACCTCGCCGAGGGCGCCTCGATCGAGCGGCCTGACGATCCGATATCGGCCGCCGTATTTCGCGATATGCACCACGTGGAACGGTGTCGCGTCGTCGTCGGGGGGATTCGCGAACGGATTCGCGGCCAACAGCAGATCGAGCGTTCGTTTGATCTCCGAATCGGCCAGTTTTTCGATCTCGCGCGTCGAGCCGAAAACCGAGCTTAGCCCCGCGATGCTTTTCTCGGGGTCGTTTTCATAAATCGAGAGATTTTCATCGGCTAATTCTTTTAATAAGTCGATTCGTTTGGCGGTGAGCGAGCCCCGTTTGAGGAGGATTTCGACGAGTTCGAGCGTACGATCGGCGTTCCACTCGTTGATCGCGGCGACGAGCGTTTTACAATCGACGAATCCGTTCTGGAGCGCGAGCAATCCGACCAACAGTTGACGATCGCGGTTGGGATCGTTTCGCCGCGAACTCGACGACGGAGTCGGTTTATGATCGACGACCCCCGGTTTGTGCTCGAGTCGATCGGGCTTGTGTTCGATCCAAGCGGCCTTGGGATCGGCGATTCGATTCGCGAAGAATCGGCCGATTTCTTGGGCGTAGAGCGGCAATTTGGCGAGGTATTCGTCGGCGGTCGGCGATTCGCCTCGGTCGATCCGAAGCGCGACTTCGAGCTCGACGAGTTCGAGCGCGAGTTCGGCTCGATTCGCTTCGTCGATTTCGGCGACGAACGCTTCGATGCGAGGGCCTCTGCCGTTGCGCCATTCGGCCTCGAAGCGGTCGAGGGTCGCGGCGAGGTGAACGGCCGATTTTCGAGTAATTTCGCGACGCTTCCCGCGTTCGATGTCTTTCATCGGATCGATCTCCCGAACGTCGATTCCATGGATGACGATCGTAATCGCTCGGCCTTGGCCGAACAAGGGAGGGGAGCGATCGCCGCGCGTGCTTCGTCGATCAGCCTCGACGGGGATCGTTAAGGAAAATCCGCGACGACGTTCAATCGAGCGAGTTCCGCCAACTTTGCGTGAATTTCCTTGCAAAAATTTCTGTTTCGTTTGTAATTGGATTTGCTTAATTCTGGAATAACCACATGTCCCGGGAGGTCGTCTTCTTCGTAGGTGATTTTAAGAGATAATCCGAGATTGAATAGATCGCCGGCGAGGAATTTCGCCACGACGTAATCATGGGCGGGTTTATTACCTGAGCTCGCCAATTCGAACGGCGTGATGAACTTCTCACGGAAAAAAGACAAACCGTCGTCGTCGGCGGAAGAAGGTCTAAATGTTTCAACAGAGAAAGGCGAATCGATTATATCTGGTTGATAGTGTATTTTAAGTATACGTCTAAGAATTATTTCATTTCTTTCGACAGTTGGATGAGGATCTCGATTTTCCAAAGAGTCGATCCTCTCATCTACGCGCAGATATTCGTAAGATCCGATTCTTTGAGAACGGTGTTTTTCGCGTCCGACGAATTCCAAATTCGAGCCGGGCGCGTGGACGGCTCCGAGGCGAGCCATTTCAAATCAGTGGAATCATTGAAATAGCCGACTTGATAGATAGAAGAATCGTCCAAGATTCCATGCTCGGCTTTTCCCTCCGGACCGCTTATTCTCATCCATTCGATACGGTCGGGCGATACCACCTCGAATTCGTAATAGAAATGTTTTTTACGCCATTCAAATCCGACCGTTCCGGAGGGAGTTGCGATCCAAGTCGTCGGAGGAGGAAAACCTTTCTTCGATAAAAGATCGATTAGGTGAAGCGCCGTTTCGACGATCTCCGGATCCTGCGCGTCGGCGTTCAACCCGTCCCAGTCGTATTGGAGATTGCTAAATCGAGAGACTTCGTCCGAGACCGAACGCCACTTCTCAATATTTCTTAGATTCGTTTCACTTGAAGATGTTGAATTACCGATCGCTTGTTCTTCGGCGATGAACGGATAAAATCGATCGTATGTCATTGTTAGGTTTTTGTTCATCGGTTTCTCCAATATTCTAGAGCTTCGGGACCGCTAATTCGCTCAAACGCTTGAACGATTGTTTTGTGTCCGATTTCGATTCCTTCTTGGTAACTCGCATTGGAATCGGTTGATGAAATTGGTCCTCGAGCCGTAAGTTGCAATCGAAGAATTTCCGGACCGTTTAAATCGTCCATTTTCGCCAATTGAACCGAGATACGAAGGCGACCGCGACGTTCGCCGATCTCGAAGCAGTTCTCGCCCGAGAAGTTTTCAAAGCGGATGGAATCGAATGAAGACTTCGGAGGGAAGATCCCCGGAAAGACGGTCCGCCAATCATCGGGGGTTTCCCAAACAGTCCCCTTCGCGATGTTGTTGATATATGTGATTTCCCATTGGTTGGGAGAAAGCGTTCCCAATCCCGCTTCGGTCGCGACCGTTCGGAATTGATCGAAATATCTCAGGAATTCGGGATAATTTTTATTAAATGTCGGGTAATCCGATCCTCGTTTTCGCCAGTTGTAGAGAAAACGCGTGTTTTGCATCTGGATCACGCGATCGTCTTGTTCGTGGACGATGAGAACTCTCGCGGCGCCGCCGTGAGGTAAGAATGATAACGAAGGCGTTCCCCATGAAATCTGATCGCCGAATTTTTCATATTGATCGGGTAAATGGGGAGCGTCGTGTGCTTTGCTCCATCCTGGATCGGTTTGCTGGAACGACTTCCAGAACAGTCCGAAATGCGCGTTTGAAAATCCTGTGAGTCGCCCGAATTGCACCCCGATCGCTGTCTCGTCCAAAGGCGGATTCTCGTAACGAGGAGATTCGCCGTTGGTATCGCATCGGGTTTCGTCGGCCTCGTGCGATGTTTTCAAAGCGACACTTCCGTTTGTTAAGAATGATGAATCGTTCTCGGTTCGGCTCCTCGAATCGAGGATCAAAAGTTATTGTAATCGGTCGGCGAACGGCCGGTCAATCACGTTTCGCGGGATCATCCCAAAGCTGAAATCCACATTACGTTAATTATTTTGACGACGGGTCGTCTTTCGCGTCCTCTTCTTCGATGTTATAATATTCATGTTGTGGCCGCGTGATCAAACCGGTGAAAGATTCCCGAATTGATAATCATTCCGAGGCGATACCGGCGCCCGATCGAATTCCTTTCCAACGGTTCCATTCAGTGAAACCATCGCGACCGTATCTGGAGAAGCTCGTCGTCGAGCGGGGCGTAGCGCTCGATCAAACCGCGTTCGACCGGCTCTGGGCTTATCATCGCATGCTTCGCGAGGCGAACGAACGCCTCAACCTCACGCGGATCCATAATTTTGAGAACATGGTGATCAAACATTATGTCGATAGCTTGCTCGTTCTCCGATTCGTCGATCCCGCGGCGCCGCTGTTGGATATGGGTTCGGGAGCGGGGTTTCCCGGAATCCCGATCAAGATCGCCAGGCCCGATCTCGAGATGATCCTTGCCGAGCCGCGAGGGGCGCGGGTCGGCTTTTTACGCGAGGTGATCCGCGAACTCGGGCTCGAGCGGATCGAGGTCGTCGCGAGCAAAGTAGGCCCTCGGTTCGATCGACCCTTCGCTTCGGTCGTCACCCGCGCCGTCGCTTCGATCCCGCTCACCCTCGAACGTATCGAACCCCGCCTCGAACCCGGAGGCGCGGCGATCTTTATGAAAGGCCCCGCGTGCGACGACGAAATCGAAGCCGCCGACCGCGATTTTTCGGGCCGATTTCTCCTCGAATCCGATCGCGCCTACGCGATCCCCGGAACGCCTCACGAACGCCGGCTCGTCGTCTATCGAAAATCCATGGATCCTCAAGTGAACAAAAAATATTCCTATCGAATACATGATTCCGTCGCGTCGGAGGTCGAATCCGAAACGGACGAGGACGACCGCGTCGAGCCCTTTGAACGCGAGGCCGAGGCGTTGCGATTGGGCTCGGATCGGGTCGTCGAGATCGCGACCGAATCGAATCCATATTTCCAGATGTGCGCCGACGCTTTAACGTCACGAGGGATTCGTCGGGGGGGCAAGGCGATCGTCGCGGGGAAGCGGATTGTAACCGAGGTGCTTGAGCAGTTTCCCGAGCGTGTCGCGGCTTGGGTCGGCGGTCCCGACGATCCTCCTCCGCCGCGATCTGGCCCGGCGTGGCTGCGCGTTCGGAAGTCGTTATTTGAGCGGCTCGACACCGTCGGCACGCATTCTCCGCTCCTTCTGATCGACGTTCCCCAACGGACGATCTGGGATGGCTACGCTCCCTGGCCTGCGGGTTGCACGCTCTTTGTGCCGTTTCAGGATCCCGAGAACGTCGGCGGGGTGATTCGCTCGGCCGCGGCTTTTGGAGTCGCCAGAGTCGTGCTGATGCGTGAGGCGGCGAATCCGTTCCTTCCCAGGGCGATTCGCGCTTCAGGCCCCGCGGTGTTGCGGGTCGAGCTTTGTGACGGTCCGTCGATCCGCGAGCTTGAATCGACGAACGTCCCGCTGATCGCGCTCGCGACCGAAGGTCCGGAACTTGAAAGCGAGCCCTGGCCCGATCGTTTCGGCCTCGTCGTCGGGGTCGAGGGGCCGGGGCTTCCCGATCGATTCCGAAGCGGCGCCAGGCGTCGGATCGCGATCGAGCCGGGAATCGAATCGCTCAACGCCGCGGCGTCGACCGCGATCGCGCTTTATTCGTGGAGCAAAAGTAAGAAGGCTTCTAATATTTAAGGAAAATCATTACAGTGGATAATGAAATATGATAACGCAATTATCTTCTGTTCGCTTCGCGGACGATATGAGGGAGTTCGGGGAGGATCAGGCGATTCATCGCGAGTTCGACCGCGGCTTTTGAGCCGGGGGTGACGAAGACCGCGAGCGAATCGATCAGCCCCGCGACGGCTCGGCTTAACATCGCGGCCGCGCCGATCTCTTGAAAGCTGAGCATGCGAAAGAGTTCGCCGTAACCGGGAAGGGGTTTGGTGAGGAGCGACGAAATCGTTTCGAAGGTTTGATCGCGCGGGCTGATTCCCGTTCCCCCCGTCGCGATCACGGCGTCGAACTTATTCGTACTTCTCCATGCGAGTATTTGATCACGAATCGTAACGGGTTCGTCTTTAACGATCGCGCGATCGACGACGCGATGTCCCGCGGACTCGGCGAGCGAGACGATCAGCGATCCCGACGAGTCGGTCGATAAATCGCGGGTGTCCGAGATCGTGAGGACCGCGATCGCGATCGATCGAGGCGCCGACGCGCGGTGTTCCTGAACGGATTCGCTAGACATTCTAAATGTTCCTAATATACTGAATCGTTTTGTCGATCGTAGTCGCAACGGGTTTCGCCAAATCGGGATGATACGAACGTTCGCGATCGAACCCAAGCGCGGAACGCTTCGAAATAAAACGGTACATTGAATTAACAAGTGCATGTTAGTATTATTCGTTCGGGCCGAAATCGACCGCGGTCGTACGGGATTTTTGATCGCACGCGTTCGCTCGGGGTTCGCGACCGCGCGGCTCGATTTGGTGTTCCAGGGCTTCGTCGCATTCGCTTGATCGCGGTGCTCGTTTGCTTTGTCGCGTGGTTGAAAACGGAAATTCGGATCATTCGGACTCGATCGTTTCTTGGGGCGACGGGTTTGTCGTCGTGAGTGTTGTCGGACGGGTTCGTCGTCGAAAATGGAAAAGCGACGCTTGCGGCGGTACGTTCGCCGATTTAAGATCTATTGTTCTCGTTTTTCGAGCGACTCCCGCTCACGGAAAATCCGACGCATGAGGTCCGGGCCATGAATCGAAGATTCGGGATCGGTCGGCGGGTTGTCATACGGATATCGCTGTGTATCGCGGTCGCGACGATCGTCGCGGAACGAGCGCGGGGCGATAAGATCATGCTTCGCGGCGGCGGGCAGATACGAGGGATCGTGTTACCCGCGGCGGCGGAAGCGAAGCCGACCGATTCGGTTCAGGTGCAAACCGAAACGGGGTCGAGGCCGATCACGATCAAAAAATCGCAGATCGTCAAGGTGGTTGACGAGCCGAGCAGCCTGAACGAGTATGTGAAAAAACGGGCTGAGACGCCCGATGTCGCGTCGGCTCAGTTTGAATTGGGACAATGGTGCGAGGCGCACAAGTTGCGTGGATTGGCCGAAGTGCATTTTGAGCGCGCGGTTTTGAAAGACGCCGGCTTCTCTCCCGCGCACAAGAAGCTGGGACACGTGCAGTACGACGGACGTTGGCTGACGCAAGACGAATACAAGCAGGCGCAAGGGTTGGTGAAGGTTAAGGGGCATTGGGTTTCGCCGCAAGAAAAAGCGAAGCGGGAGGCGGCCGCGGCGCTTACGGCCGAACAGCAGAAATGGACGCGGAAAATTCGCTCGCTGCATCAAACATACCGGATGGGAACGCCCGTACAAAGCCGGCAGGCGGAGCTTAAATTGCTCGGAATTCAGGAGCCCGCGGCGGTTCCCGGGTTAGTGCAGGTGATGGGCGAGGATGTGGATTTCGTACGCGTATTGATGGCGCAGATCTTGGGAGGGATCGCCGATCGTCACGCGGCGCAGGCGCTTATTAGCCGGGTGATGATGGAACCCGAGCTGAAGGTGCTCGACGCGATGATTGCGCAAGCGAGGCGGTTTGAGCCCGCGTATTATACGTCGATACTTTATTCGGCGTTGCAGGCCGAGAATCCGGTCGTGGTTAATCGCGCGGCGTACGTGCTGGGCGAACTCAATATCACCGCCGCGGTACCCAAACTGATACCGGTTTTAATCACATATCAAGACAAGCTTGTTTATGATAATTCCGCGGGATCGGGCGGGGGAGGGGGGATGGGATTTTTGTCGGGAGGGCCCGGGGTTGGAGCGCGTGTTCCTCCCGGTCGCGCCGGGCTCGCGGCTCAGGCGCCCCCCAGCATGGCGAACATCCCGTACGTACCGATCGTTTCGCCGGTCGTCGGGCCGGGGGGGACGGTCGCTTTCGGCGCGACTTCCGTCCCGCTGACCGAGCTTCCTGGAGTGGGAGGGATGGGAGCGCCTTCTCAACCCCAGATGCGTTACGAACGCGAGATTTATCATAACGTCGACGTTCTTAAAGCGCTGAATAAGTTAACCAATCAAAACTTCGGCTTCGAGATCGACGTTTGGAAGCGTTGGCTCAACACCAAATATCAGGCCGAGAAGCCCGTCGTTCGTCGCGCCCCCGAGCCTTGATCAAGAGTCCGAGCGTCGGAGCGGTCCGCCAAGACGACACGCCGTTGTTCGTCGCGCCCTCGAGCCTTGATTAAGAGTCCGAGCGTCGGAGCGATCCTCCAAGACGACACGCCGTCGTTCGTCGCGCCCCCGAGCCTTGATCGAGATTTTCTGGTCGATTCGCGGCGAACTCGATTCGGTCGCATCAATCAGTATTTCGAAGCAAAACCTCTTTGATCGAACGTGCGATGCGATTCGGGTCGAGCGTTCCGGATCGCATTATTGCTTGAGGTTGCTATCAAACGTTAAAGCTCTTCGCCCGTCCTTTTTTAGGCGTTATCGGGGATCGGTTCGGCGAGTCCGTGTCGCGGCGCTTTTTCGTAGAGGAGCCAGTAGACGACCGGGACGAGGATGAGGGTGAACGCGGTCGAGACGAAAAGGCCGAAGATGAGAGCCCAGGCGAGGCCCGAGAAGACGGGGTCGAGGGTGATCGGCCAGGCGCCGAGCATCGCCGCGCCCGCGGTGAGGAAGATCGGCCGGAAGCGGACGGCGCCCGATTCGACGAGCGCATCGCGGAGCGATCCTCCGCGTTCGAGCACCGTATGGATGAAATCGATTAATAAGATCGCGTTCCGATCGGCGATTCCCGCGAGCGCGATCATGCCGATCATCGCGGTCGCCGTGAAGTAAACGGGGTTGGGGTGTCCGCCGATCGGATCGTTCCAAAGCGAATTCAACAGCCAGAATCCGGGCATGATGCCGATAATCGTAAGCGGGATCGAGATCATTCGCACGAGCGGCATCGTGTAACTTCCCGTTTGCCAAACGAGCAAGATATAAATACCGATCACCGCTCCGCCGAACGCCAGGCCGAGGTCGCGGAAAACGTCGAGGGTGATTTTCCACTCCCCTTCGCCCGCCCAATCGACCTTCATCCACGCCGGCCCGGGATCCTTTTTGAGGCGCGATTGCAGGCTGAGGACTGTTTCGCCGGGGGGTCTTCCGGCGACGTCGCCGAACACATACGCGACGCGATCGAGATTCTTATGAAAGATTGTGAAATCTTCTTTGCTCTCGGTGAACGATCCCAATTCGGCGATCTGCACCTGTCTTCCGCCGGCGCCTTGAACCGCGAGCCTCGAGAGCGATTCGAGCGTCGAGCGGCGATCGAGCGGCAGGCGGAGGACGATCGCGAGGGGGTTGATTTCGCGATCGAGGTGGAGCGTCCCCGAGCCGGTCGGCGGCGTTGAGTCTTCCCCCGGCGAGTAGCCTTCGAGTGCGATGCGGAGTGTCGAGGCGATCGTCGCGGCGCTCACGCCGTGGAGCGAGGCTTTCTCTTTATCGACCGCGAAAACGTATTTGGCCTGTTCGGCCTCGTCGGACGAATCGACGTCGACGACCGCGGGCTCGGTTTCGAACATCTTACGGACGTGCCACGAAGCGGCCCTGATTTCTTCATAAGATCGATCGGCTGGGGCTCGGATCTCGGCGACGAGCGTTTGATAAACGGGAGGGCCCGGCGGCACCTCGACGAGTTTGATGTTCGCCTTGTGCCTCGCGGCGATCGCTTCGAGGTCGTTGCGCATTCGCAAGACGATCTCGTGGCTTTGTTGCTTGCGGATCTCTTTGGCGACGAGGTTGACGCGAATATCGCCGACGAGCGCGCCTTTCCTCAAATAATAATGGCGCACCATTCCGTTGAAATCCATCGGCGACGCGGTTCCCGCGAAGGTGAGGATTTGCGCGATCTCGGGCGCGCGAGCCAGCCGGTTCGATAAGTCGCGAAGAGCCGCGTCGGTCGCTTCGAGAGTCGTTCCCCGCGGCATGTCGACTACGATCTGAAATTCGGTTTTATTGTCGAACGGCAGCATTTTGAGCGGGACGCGTTTGGTGAGCGGCAACAGCGAGGAAAGCCCCAACAGCGCGATCATCAGCGCGACGAGCGACCAAGCCAAGAACTTATGATTGAGAAACGGTGTGACGATCCCTTTATAAATACGATACGTTAGCGTTTTATCGAGATGGAACTCCTCGGAATGTTTGCCGTAAACGCCTTTAAGAACGTGATAGCTGAGCCAGGGGGTGACGGTGAACGCGACCACCATCGACATCAGCATCGCCATCGGCACGTTGAGCGCCATCGGCCGCATATAAGGACCCATCATCCCGGTGATGAAAAACATGGGTAAGAATGAAATGATAACGACGAGCGTGGCGACGATGATCGGCGGACGAACCTCGTTGACGGCGGTTAGAACGGCGCGCATCGGCGGCTCTTTGCGGAGCGCGAAATGGCGGAAAATGTTCTCGACGTCGACGATCGGATCGTCGACCACGAGGCCGAGCGAAAGAATGAGGGCGAAAAGCGTGACGCGATTGATCGAATACCCGGCGAGATAATTGACGAGCAAAGTGAGCGCGAAAGTCAGCGGCACCGCGGTGACGACGATCACCGCCTCACGCCAGCCGAGCGTGTACGCGACAAGCCCGACGACGATCAAAATCGCGATCGCGAGCTCGCGCACCAGCTCGTTAACCTTGTCGTTCGCGGACTCGCCATAATTTCTTGTAATATTAATATGTGTATTTGATGGGATAATGCTCTTTTTAAGTTCTTCGATTTTGGCTTCGAGTCCGCGGGCCACCCGAACGGCGTTGCTTCCCTTGCGTTTTCCCACGGCGATGGTGACCGCGGGGTAATCGGCCTGGAGATCGGAGCGGCGGCGGGGGTCGATTTTACCGTCGACGAGTTTGACGGGATCTCCATCGGGGTCGGCCGCGGGACCGAAGCGGATGCGGGTGTACGATTCGGGTTCCTCGGGACCGTCTTCGATATCGGCGACGTCGGTGAGGTAAACGGGGCGTCTCGAGAAGACGCCGACGACGAGCCTGCCGATCTCGGACGCCGATCGGAGGTACGGACCCGTTTCGACGGTGACGATCTTGTTTTCGCGGGCGATCGTTCCCGCGGGAAGCTGAACATTGGCGCCCGAAAGCACTCCGGCGACGTCGACCGCCGAAACCCCTCGAGCCGCGAGCTTGTCGGGATCGAGCCTGATCGTCAACCGTCGTCTTCTGCCGCCGACGACCTCGGTGCGCGACGTCTCGGGAACCGATTGCAACGCGGGCTCGACCTGCTCGGCGACCCTCCGCAACTCAAAATCGCTCGCGGTCTCGCTCCAAAGCGTAACGTCGACGATCGGCACGTCGTCGATCTCGATCGGCTTCACGACCCACCCCGTCACCCCCGGCGGCACGACGTCGCTATTCATCGAAATTTTATTATATAACTTAACAAGGCTATCTTCACGATCTTCGCCCACGTAGAACCTGACGGTGACGATCGCCAGGCCGGGACGCGACATCGAATAAACGTATTCGACGCCGTCGACCTGAAAGAGGAGTCGTTCGAGCCGCGTCGACACCTGCTGCTCGACCTCGGCCGCGGTCGCTCCCGGCATCCGCACGAGGACGTCGGCGAGCGGGACGACGATCTGCGGGTCCTCCTCGCGCGGCGTGATCCAAAGCGCGACCGCCCCCGTGAGCAGCGAGACGACGATCATCAGGATCGACAAATTGCCGCGGAGGAAAGCCTCGACGACGCGCACCACCCAGGAGGTTTTCTCTTCCTTATGGCTCATATATGCATCCAACTAATAACGAACGATTCGAGCGTATTGGTTGTGAAATCGGCGGAGCTTCGCTCGCGATCAACGTTTGATCCCGTCGGCGACGAGCGTCTCGCCGATTTTCAGCCCCGAGAGGATTTCGATTTTATCGCCGTATCGCGATCCGACGCGAACGAAGCGGCGTTCGATCCGCTTGTCGCCCTGAACGAGCGCGAGATCGAGCTGACCGACTCGGTCGATGAACGCTCGGGGGGCGACGATCCGCTCGCGGTCGCCGATCGCGATCGCGATCCGTCCAAACATACCGTTATATAAACCTTTGGTTTGATCGGACGGCAACGCGATTTTGACGAGGACCGATCGCGAAGTCGGCTCGGCCTGGGGGACGATCTCGCGCACCTTGCCGATCAGATCGCGGCCGACGGCGTCGATGTGGACGGGAAGTTCGAGCCCGGGATGAACGAAGCCCGCGAGCCCCTCGCGAATCCCCGCGTGGAGTTCGAGTTCGGCGGGATCGCTGATCGTCAGCAGCGGCTTGCCGGGGGCGGCTAGGTCGCCGGGATCGACGAATCGGTCGAGGACGAGACCGTCGGCGGTCGCGCGGATCTTGGTGTAGGTGAGCTGAATGTCGATCCGCGACGTTTGCTCGCGGGCGCGCCGAAGCTGCGCCGCGGCCACTTTGTAGGTGCTTTCCATCCGATCGAGATCCTCACGCGTGACGGCCTTATCGGCGTATAATTTTCGATAACGCGCCAGATCTTGTTCGCGTAAAGATAATTCGGCCTCGGCTGCGGAGATCGCCGCGGCGGCCTCGCGGCTTTGCGCCTGGAGTTCGCGGTCGTCGAGCGTGACGAGCGGATCGCCTCGTTTGACGGCGTCGCCGGCGTTCACCTTGATCTCGAGGATCGTCGCCAAAATCTGACCCGCGACGTTCGTCTTGCGGCGGGGTTCGATCGTGCCGACCGCGTCGACCCGCTCGACCTCGCGAATCGCCTCGACCCGCGCCGTCGCTCGATCCTTCGCGTCGGGTTCGACGACCTCGCCGGCAGACCCGTGATCGTGATCGGCGGCGTCGACGGGTTCGATCTTGGGATGAAACACCCCCGACATCCACGCGATCGCGCCGACGAGCGCCGCCAGACCGAGCAAGAGCGTCGCCCAGTTGTACAAAACCCCCAAAATCGACCGCTTCCGCGGCGGCGGGGGAGTCGAGGATTTAACCGGTTCGTGGTTCATGATATATTCACTTGCAAAAGCAAAGAGCCTTCGAAAATCAATGCATAACTAAACTGGAAAAGCCGCCGAGCGAGCGTTCGATCGAGGCGCGGGCGATTTCGAGATCGACGAGCGCCGACGACCGTCGCACGCGAGCGTTCGAGAGCGCCACCTGGGCGTCGATCAGTTGCGTGATCGTCGACGTTTGAGCGCGGTATCGGCTTTCGATCTCGGAGAGCGATCGCCGCGCCTGCTCGACCGCCTGCCGCGCCACGTTGAGCCGTTCTTGCGCGTCGGCGAGCCGTACGATGCTTTGTCGCGTTTCGAGCTCGATATCGAGCATCAACCTGCGGTGATTCGCTTGCAATTCGCGCACCCTCGCCTCGGCGCGACAAACCTCGGATTTCGTCCGATGCCCGTCGAAGATCGTCCATTGAGCCAAGAGCCCCGCGAAGAGTCCGTTGCCTCCGTATCTCGAATCGCCGCTGAACGTGCTGTAAAGGCCGAAGAAATCGATCGTCGGGCGTTTTCCGGCCTTGGTCGCCTCGACGTCGTGCGCCGCGGCGGATTGCCGATTGCTCGACTCGGAGATCTCGGGCCGACGCGCCATCGACTCGGCGACCGCGGCCTCGACCTGTCCCACCCGCGATGCCCACGGCGCCGCCGGGATCGCCGCGGGAAGATCGCGACGAGGAAATCGACAACCCGTTACGTTTTCAAGCAAGCTCCAGCCGAGCTCGAGATTGTTGCGCGAAGAGATCAACGCCTCGCGCACCTCGGCGAGCCGAACCTTCACCGTCAAAACGTCCGATTCGACCGCCGTCCCCGCGTCGTACCGCGCCTGCGCGATCGTTAAGTGCTTGCCGACCTGTTCATATTCAAGTTCACGAATGCGAATGAGGTCGCGCGCCTGGATCAATCGATAATAAGCCTCGGCTGCGCGGAAGACGAGTTCGTTGCGCGCCGCGTCGAGAGCGTGCGCCTGCGCCAGTTTGATGTCCGCCGCCGATCGTTCGGTCTCGACGCGTCGACCCCCCGCGTAAATATTCTGATGTAAAAGCGCGTATGAGCTCAGATTGTTCACAAACGCCGTGCTCGCGAGCGTTCCGCCGAACGATTTCACGCTCAGCGCGCGTTGATTGATCAAGAACAAGAATGAAAGCGCGGGAATGTTCGACGCCCCGTAGAATTCGCCCACCGTCAGTTTGGGGAAGAACTCGGCCCGCGCTCGCGCAAGCGCCGAATCGGCCTGCGCGATCCGCTCGCCCGCCGACGCGAGATCGGGGCTCGAATTGAGCGCCGTGGCCACAACCTCTCCGAGCGACAATCCCTCCGACTTGCCCGATTCCGGAGTCTTCGCTTCAACGCCAAGCTCGCCGTCGACGACGTCGGCGGGTAAAGCCGCCTCGAGCGGAACCCCGGGATTCGGCTTGCTCGCTCCGCTTGTTGAATCCGACGCCGCCGGTTGCTTCAAAGCGACAACCGCCTTGGCGGACGGTGAATCGGCCGCCGGCGACGGAGAAACCGCCGCTGAGGAGGCAGAATCGCCCCTGGAGGGAGAATCCGCCGCCGGAGGCGTCGAATCGTCTGTAACCGCCGAATTCGCCGCGGCGACCGCGGTCTTCGCCGCCGAATCGGCCTCGGTCGCCGAGACGAGTTTGACCGTCGGAACGACCGCGGCGCCGGCTTGTGTCGCCAATCCCGCCGCGGGGTAAGACGCCGGTACGACCGCGGCTTTCGCGAGCGCGTCGTTCGCCGCCGGGTTCTTTCTGATTGAAGCCGGCGCCGCGACCGATTGCGGAAGATCGTCGGCGACTCGAGCGATCGAGCGATCCGATCGCGACTCGGCTTGTTTCGCCTTCGTTTTCGATTGTGGATCGGACTGATTGGTCGACGTCGTGTCGCCGCGGGGGTCGATCGCCGTCTCGGTCGATCGAAGGTTCGAGCGCGATCCGACGACGCACCCCGACGTTACCCCGATCAACGCGGTCGATAACATAAATCGAATCGCGTGTCGATGATTCATGGCTCCATCCTCATCCATTCCGGGACCGCGAACGACGCGAAATCACGCGACGGGGCGGCGTAAATCCTATAATCGGCATTTCGCATCCAATCGGTTGATCGTAACCTCGTATCAAAGAATTAAGGTTTGAAATAAGCGAAGCCCTCTTGCTGCTTGCGGATCACCTCGACGGCCCCCGATGGAACCGTGTCGATATTGGGTAAAAGATCTTCGGGCTTGAGGTTGCGCTGACGCATCGTATTCCGACACGCCTTGAATCGCACCCCTTTTTTGATCAAACCCGCAACCTCTTCGGGGTATTTCGATTCCTTTTTAACGACAAGCGCGATCCCCGCCGAATGGCACACGACCTCGATTTCGGTCCCCTGTTCGGCCGCGACATCTTTGAGGATGTTGGCGATGTTCTTAAGCCCTCCGTCGTGCCTCGCGGGATCGGCGAAATTGACGTGCACGACGACCCGCAACGGCTTGTTCGCCGCGGCGTCCTCGGCTCGACCGTTTGTCCGAACCCCGAGATAAGCGATCAAAGCGACCGCCGAGGCGCCCGCGATCATCATCGCCCGCGAACGATCCGTTCCGTACTTCATCGTCTTTCCTCCCGATCCAAAGGATCAATCGATCCGCGACGGCTCGTCGAGCCCTCGTCGATAAGAATATAACCGGTCAGTTAAATAGTCAACTGCATTGTCTTCGAAGCCGAATTTGGATAATAATGGATGAGTCGAGAGCGTTCGAGGGGACGGTCGAGATCAAGCGTACGATGGAGCGAGTCGCCCGCCGATTGGGATGGAAGACGATGAAGAAACCGCTGCCCGACGAATTCCTGGAGCCGATCGCCGAAACGTTTCAGATGCTCGCCGACCCGACTCGGCTGGCGATTCTCCGTGCGCTCATGGCGGGCGAGAAAAACGTCGGCCAGGTCGTCGACGAGACCGGCGGAAGCCAGGCCAACGTATCCAAGCATTTAAAAATGCTTAACGACGGCGGTCTCGTCGCGCGGCGGAAGCAGGGGTTGCAGGTGTTTTATCGCCTCGACGACCCCCTCGTCGAAAAACTTTGCGAGATCGTTTGCGAAACCCTCGTCGATTCGGCTCGTCGTAAAATCGATAAACACCTGGCGTTTATCGGCAAACATAAAGGTAATTGATCAAGCCGCGCGTTCGGGTCGATATCACGGGGGCGCGAGCCGATTGATCACGAATTGGAATATTCAGTTGTTTTAATTTGATAGGGCGAATCTCGCGGTGAGCCTCTTTTAAAAAAACCGCGAACATGATAATGCGGCTCACCAGGAGGTTCGCCCTCCCGAATCGGGATTCTCGGTCCCGAATTGGGATTCGCCGTCCGGCAATCCGGTTCGTCCTAACAAATGATAACATAATGGCTCACCAGGAGGTTCGCCCTCCCGAATCGGGATTCTCGGTCCCGAATTGGGATTCGCCGTCCGGCAATCCGGTTCGTCCTAACAAATAATAATTAAATGATAACATAATGGCTCACCTGGAGGTTCGCCCTCCCAAATTGGGATTCGCCGTCCCGAATTGGGATTCGCCGTCAGGCAATCCGGTTCGTCCTAACAAATAATAATTAAATGATAACATAATGGCTCACCAGGAGGTTCGCCCTCCCAAATTGGGATTCGGCGTCCCAAGATCGGGTTTGGCCACAAATCCCGCCGAATATGCGGATTTCTTTCCGGATAGGATCGTAACTGAATGAAAATGCGGCGCGAATGTTCATTCATCCGCGCCGCTCGATCGACGATTCGAGAAAATCGATCGACGAGTTCCTCGAAACGACTCAGATTCTTTTGTGTTCATTTCTTGCCGTCGGCGGGAGTCGGCGGAGCGACGCGAGGCGCCGAATCGAAGAGCGCGAGCAGATCGGCGATCTCCTGGAGACCGAGAGAATCGAGCAATCCCTCGGGCATCACCGAGATTTTCGATTCCTTTTGTTCCTCGATCTCGGATTTGGGGATCGTCGTTTTGGTTCCATCCGACAAAAGCAGTACGAGATTCGACCCCGCCGCGCCCGTCGGCATTCCGTTGTAAACCTTGCCGTCGGTCGTCGCGACCGTGATCGGCTTATATTGATCCGAGATCACCTTCGAAGGCGCGACGATCGATTCGAGAATCTCGATCGGACGGAACCTCGACGACACCGTCGTCAGGTCGGGGCCGAGCCCTTGTCCCTTATCGCCGAATTTGTGGCAATCGAGACACCTCGCCTTCACCACGACCTCCCTGCCGCGCTCCGCCGAGGCTCGCTTTTTCGGCTCCCCCTCCAGAACTTCACGCGCCAACTGATCGAGCGTATATGAACGCTTCGAGTTCGAGCGATCGACCCTCGCGAGCGCCGGACCGTTCGGATACCTCGACTCGTAAAGCTTCTCCCAAACCGCGATCGATCGTGAAAAATCTCTTGTATCAACGGATGTTCCTGGATACCACTTGCTTCCGATCGCATTCAAAGATTTGAGCGAGCCCGCGCCCGTTCGCCGCGCCCATAAAATCAGCTTGCGGAGCGGCTCGGCGTCTCGCGGCTTGCGATCGATCCGTCCGAGCGCCGAGAGAGCGGCGGTCGCCGAATTCGGATCGCGCGTGTCGAGCGCCGCGACGAAGAAGTCGAAATCGTCCGCCGACGGATGATTCGAGAGCGCCCGCGCCGCGAGATCGCGCGCCTCGGGATTCGACTCGCCGAGCCGACGCAACGCCGCGTGAGTCTCGGCTTTCGTCCCCCTCCCGAGCGTCTCGAGCACGATCGCGCGCAACTCCGATACCGCCCCGGGATTGCTCAAAGAAGATCCCGCTCCGAGCTTGACGAACAGATCGATCAACGGTTGAACAAATCCGGGATCCGCGTCGACGTCGATCGTTCGCGCGAGCATCCGCGTCGGGAACGGGATCTCCTCGCCTCGAGCCAAAAATTCAAGCCGCTCGGAGCGAGAAAATTGAGGCAGAAGATCTTGGATCATGTGATCAAGATATCCCGTGAAACTAAATCCCCCCTCCCATTTGCTCGCGGTTTCGAACCAGCTCCAGATCCTCGATTTTTCCTCGGCGGTCCAGCCTTCCTTGATCGCGCGCAGGCAAAGCGCGTCGTGAATCTGATCGGCGCGGTCGGTCGCCTTCGCCTGGTGATCGAGAATCGCCGCGATCGCCCTCGGCTCCCCCAGATACGCCAAAATCCGCGCGAGCTCGCGGTTCGTCGGAACGTCGTTCGTCGGATAAACCCCGAGCGCGTGCTCGATCAATCTCGACGCACGTTTGTCGAATCGATCCTTAAAGGGATGCTTCAGCGTCGTCAGCTCGATCAACCGATAAACGTCTAGCTTCTCGTCGAGCGTCGTTTGAGAAGATTGAAGCAATTCAAGCGTGTGATCCCATAACGTATCGATTGTTTTAGAATCGAGCTCGGTCGCTCGGACGATCGCGAGCGCTCCCTCGATCCAACCGCGGCGATCGGGGTTCGATAAAAGTTTCTCTCGCGCCGCGGCGACGTCGCCGTGCTCGATCGCGATCCGCGCCTCGTAACGCACCAGCCGTTCGCGATCGGACAGAAGCGGGATCAATCGATCGTTCGGAATCGATTCATGCGTTCTCACGAGCGCCTCGCACGCGCGTCGACGAACGAACGCGTCCGAATCCTTGAGCGCGAGAACGAGCGCCTCGACCGTCGCCGCGCCTCGCCTCGTCCCCAACACAGCGACCGCCTTCTCGCGAACCCTCGAATCGCGATCTTTCGCCAGAGCGATCATCGGATCGTCCGCCGGAGCGGGACCGAATTGGACGAGCAAATCGAGCGAACGGACGCGGTCGAACGACGCCTTCGAACCGTCGGCCGCGATCGCGTTCAATCGCTTCTCCCAGTCGCCGCCGATCTCGGTTTTCATCTTCGCCAGTTTCGCTTGAGAATAGCTTGATAAAGGCGAATGCATGTGAATCGCCCGATCGATCGGATCGGCGGGTTCCTCGACCCTCCTCTCGGCGACCGGCGCGATGCGGAACAGCCCCCCTTGCGTCCCTCGACCCCCCGTCGTGAAGTAAATCCCGCCGTCGGGACCGACCTCGATATCGGTGCAGTTGAGCGGCCGCCCCGTCACAAGCTCGGTCGCGGTCGCCGTATATCCCGCCCCCGAACGCTCGGGCTTCACCGCCAAAATCCTCCCCTGCGACCAATCGCAAATGATAAAGTTATCATCAAACTCTTTGGGAAAGATCCCCCCCTGGTAAAACGTCACCCCCGTCGGGCTGCCGCGTCCGACGTCGTAAACCGCCCTGAGCGAATCGAAATAATAGACGGGCCATTTCCCCGTGCCGTTCCGCCAGCCGAACTCGGCGCCGGGAGGACAAAACACGACCCGCACCGGGCGATACCACGGCAAACCGACGTCCCATTCCATGTCGCTGTCGAAACTGAAAATCTCGCCGTCTCGATTGAACGCGAAATCATATTCATTACGAAAACCCGCGACGATCCTGCTCCACGTTTTACCGCCGTCCTCGGAACGATCGATCTCGCCGCCGGGCGCCATGATCCCCGCGGCGTGCCCGCGAGCGTCGTCGTAATGCGGCAAAAGCTCGCCTTCATAACGAATCTTGGGGTCGATCGGGCTTCTGGGATCGATCGGTTCGCGCAGGTGCGCATGATTGCCGCAGTTGTAATAAAGCGCGCCGTCGGGACCGAGCTGAATCGAATGAGGCCCGTGTTCACCCATCCCGCCGTTCGACCCCCGAATCAACTCGATCTTGTCGAACGCCTCGTCGCCGTCGGGGTCGTCGAGCTTGTAAATCCCCGCGCCCTGGGGACCGTCCCCCACCGCGTAAAGCGATCCACGTATGAATGAGAATCCCTGGCAATTCTTCACCGAGGTTTCAACATCTTTACGCGCGTGATAAACGCCTTGGGCGTCGCGCTCGGTGAGAACCGCGATCGGTCCCCGCTCGATTCCCACGCACGGCCTTCCTGCGTAATCGAAAGCGAACGAGACGACCGACCCCGTCACGTTCGCCGGAGCGACCGTCGTCACGCGAATCCCCTTGGGGACGGTGAACCGTTCGGCGGCGTCGGCGGATTCAAACGTCAGGTCGCTCCACGGCCCCGTTCCCAGAACCCCCAGATCGACCGCGTGAGGCCACTGCGAATCGTCGAACCCCGGCTTTTTCCAGGCGTCGCTCTCGGGATCGGCGGGAGCGACCCGCCACGCCCGGCTCGAATGAATCGGCAAACCCTGACCGAGCGGAAGCACGCTCCCTCGAATCAGCAGCCCAGCCGCGCCGACGGCCTCATTCGAAGCCTTGACGGCGAGCACGTGAGGGCCCCGCTTAAGCGTCGCCTCAACACGCTTGACGACCTGCCACTGATCGCCCTGAGCGATCTCCTTGCCGTCGAGATCAAGCGTGAACGCGTTATCCGCGGTGATATCGATCGTCAGCCTCGATCCCGCCTCTTTCACGTTGAATTCCAGGCGAAAATAACGCGTTTCGGCGGGAATCGCCCCCGGCGAAGTGTGCGTCGGCCCCCAAATCCAATGCGGCGGAGTCGCCCCCTCCTGAGCGCGCGCCGCGCTCATCTCGGCCGAAACCGCGAACAAACCGATCAATGCTAAGGCGAGCACGGTCAAACGATCAAATGTAGCTCGCGCGACCCGATCGGGCGCGCTCGCTCTCGCTCGATCGGCCGATCGTACGAACGATCGCGCGATAAATAACGCTCGATGAACTATATGATCAAGTGCATGAATCATAGTGTAAGCAACCCTTGGAATTCTTCGGTCGGTCGGGTCGGCGGGAGTCGCGGGTTCGGATCGTATTCGCGGCGGTCGATACGATTCCGTCTTCATTCGTCGGCGGGTTCGATCGCGGATCGGCGGGTTCGACGCGTCGTCGAATCGAACCGGCCGATTTCGCACAAGATTTGTTGTACCTTTCGGCGACCGAGCGATCAAGATCGAGGCGAAGGGATCGGAGCGAATCCGTCGCGTTCGATCTTGCGTTGCATCCGTTCGATCCGTTTTTGCTCGCGGCGTTCCAGCCGCTCGGCGCGGCGCTCCTCACGCAACTCGCGGCGTTCCTCGGGGCTGAGCCTCGGAGCGGGCGGAGGAGCGGGTTTGGAGGGATCGCGCGGCTTCACCAATTGATCGATCAAATTCGCGATACCCATTAAACCCCCCTGGGTGAGCATATTCACACCCATATTCTTGAGGTTGGCTTTCAGCGCTTCGCCGTCGATCTTCGGTTTGTCGAGCGTTCCTCGAATCGGCAGTTTGAGCTTGGAGACGCTCGCCATCTGATTGACGAACGCCGCGGAGTTGTCGCCGAGCCTGGGGATGATCGGGATCGACGTGTCGATCGCCAGGTTGCGGTCGAAATCGACCCAGCCCGCGAACTCGATTTTGTTCCGCTTCCCGATTGGAATCGCAAGCCCCGTCTGCGTGATCCGTTTTTCGGTGATATCGAGCGTGACGGGATCGACGAGCTTGAGGATCGGCGGCCGATCGATTCCGACGACCTGATACACCTGTTCCATAACCGGTCCCGGCGTGAACTCGACGTCGTCGAATTGAACGCGCCCCTCGAAACGCGCCGGGGGTTGGTTTTCGGGGTGGGTGAGCGGAACGCGAGCCCGCGTCACGTCCGCCGAAACCTTGCCGTGCACCCGCGTCGCCTCGGCGAGCATCGGCGCCGCGAACGCCACGACGCGCCGCGAAACCTCGTCGTCGACGACCGCGTCTTTCAACCCCGTACGTTCGTCAAAAACGAGCGCGACTCCTTCGTTGCCGGCTTCGCTCACGTTTTCAATCATTGGAACGAGCGTGAGATCGCCGTCGTTGAGTTTGGCGCGCACGGGATCGATCCGAAACGATCCGTCGGCGCTCCTTCGCGCCGCGATCTCGGTCGCCCCCAGCCTCATCCCGTGATATTTGGCCGATGCGATCGCGATCCGCGCCTCCGCCTCGAGCCCCGCGGCGTCGCTCGCGATCGGACCCTTCACCCGAAACGTCGCGTCGCCGCCGGAGACGACCGCGTCCGAATCTCTTGTTTGAATATATTCTTTGTTAATTAGATTCCAATCGATTTCGATTTTTCCATCGAGATCGACGGTCGGTTTGGTTGAGACCGCCGCGATCGATCCCGCGGCTCTTCCGTTCAAACGATAATCAAATATCTCGAATCGTTTAATTTTAAGAACGTCTGTTTTTCGATCGAACTCGGATTCGTAGGCGATCGTCACGGGGTGTTCCGACGCGTCGACGCGGATCGGCGGGGCGTCGAGCTTGATGAGCGCGATCTTCGCCATCGACCGCCAATTACCGCGTTGCCGCTCGGCGGCGCAGTCGCCGCGGACGACGCACGATCGCTCGCCCCCCGCCGTCGAAATCGCGATCGGCCAACGCTCGGCCTGAACGTTCACGTTGAGGTCGGGAGGAGCGTCGAACGCGATCAGCTCGCGGCTCAAATTCCCTTGAACTCGCAAATACGGAGCGTCGATCTCGTTCGATTCGGCAAGGAACATGTCGGTTAATCTTATAGGCCCGGGATATTTTTGAATCTCGATGGTGAGATCGAATCGAGGCGCGACGAGCGGCCTGGGAAGCTGCGAAGCGCGGAGGTTGAGCGTTCCGCGGTCGATCTTGATCGTCAGTCTCCTTGTGTTGTGGATCGGGTGGATCGCGTCCATGATGTCGACCGAGCCGTCGGCGCGGCGATCGAGATCGAACTTCGCGTGGGGCAGCGTGAGAGTCGCCGGAGTCGACCGATCGAACAGAATTCCCCCCAGGCTAAGGTTAAGCGATCCCTGATCCGAAACGACGACGGCTTCGCCCTGTTCGTCTCGGACGACGATTCGGTCGAGCGAGGTCGGCTGAAACCAGGAAAAATGAAACCGACCGACCTCGAGCTTCCCCGGGGCGAAGAGCGGACGCGCCTGGGCGAGCAACCAATTTCGAGCGGCGAGGGTGTTTAACAATTGGGGCAAGAACGCGATCGAGACGATCAACAAAGCCGCCGCGCCGACGACCGCGCGACGAATCCGGCGGCCAATCGTCGATTTGACTCGCTCGGGGGGCGTCGAATCGGTCGATTGAGATTTCTTGTTAAACATATATTTTTATGCGTCCTCAATTCGCGGCGGCGATCGAAACTTAGTTCGAGCGATCCGCCTGCGAGCGATTGAAACATTCGCGGTCGACGCGATTCGATTCGGCCGTCGCGACGCGATCGACACCGTCGTTTGTAACCGATCGCGTCTCCGCCGGCCACCTTCGAGCGGGTTACGGACGAGCGCGTGGAATGCGATCGCCGCCGTTTCGCGATTCCCGATCGAAAGTGTCGCCGGATCGACTTCGAGTGATTCTGCGGAATGAAATCCAAACCGGGCTTTGCCGGTTGAAGGGACATTCGTTTGAAGTCCGATGATTCGAGCTCGAATCTCGACCGATACATTCCCGGTTTACGAGGTAGTACCGAGCAAGTCGATCGGCGGATTTCGTTCCAGATTCAAATCGAACATCATGACGGATCGAGATCCGATCGGAACCGCCGATCAGCTTCGGGCGATGATACCAAAAACCAAAAAGATCAATGAGATCGTCACATGATATACGAGAGTTCTCTCACGTTTTCTCTCAAAAACCCCAAAAACAAGCTTTTTCAATCATCCAGAACCCGCTCCAAAAAAATCGAGAAAACCGGAATCGGGTCTTGCAATCCGATCGCGCGGACGTTAGCGTAATGATTTTAGACAGATCGACGTGATTTGGCGCTTCGCGATTCATCAACCGATCGATCCTCGCAAGTCGAAAATCCAGAATTCATCGCTCCGGTTTATCTGGAATCCGTAAAAAAAGAATATTGATTATGGAAACCCTGATACTATTTATATATCGGTGCACTAATTATCGAGGGCGTCCATGATTTGCGTCATTTTATTATTAATTCTCGATTCAAATAATAACCCAAATGCATTTAGGCATATTTATAAATATGAGACGTATGACGCTTGCTATAGACTCTCTGTGAGCAATTTTTATGACGAATTCAGAGATTCAGACGTTGTTTTCGCCGTCTCATATTTTAATAGTAAAGATATTCCATCTACAATGGTCAACGCGTCTATTATGTTGAACGAATCCATTAGGGCCGGCGAAATTGAAAATCAACTTTTCTTGTCCAATTTTCTGAAGAAATCCAAGTCTTCTATCTATAAAAATTATTTAATAGGAGATATTTATGTCAAATATTCAAAGGGTCTATTCAAGCCGAACGACTTTATACGGATATCGGGATCGTCGTTTACAATTCCTGTTAATACAAACAACAAGCTTAATGTCGCCTCTGTATCTATAAGCAAAACATTATTAGATAAAGGGTGGTACACGATTTTTATTTCTCCGGTCTTGGTCGATCATTCAGGTCAGAACATAATTACGTTTGAAGATCCTGATGTAATAAATATATTAATTGATTAATTTAATTGCGGCGTCAAACAATCAGAAAATGACCGATACGAATAATCGGTTTAACAATCGAACCGGACGCCCAAGAATTGTTCCCGCTCCGAAACAGTCGGAGACGCTTTCCAAATCAACTTCGTAACAGTGCCGACGCAATCCACGACCCGGCGATCACATACGATAATTCCAACTCAACTTTATACTCGATACGGTCAATTTATGGCCGTCTGCTTTCCGGCGGTCATCACTAGGATCTCAAAGAGCCTTCCCCCCGCTTGCGAGGGGATCGAGGGGGGTCGTTTATACATGTGGTTTGACACGCGACGGATTCAATCGATTCGATCCCTCCAGAGTCCTACCTGCAAACGGGGAGGGAGCAAGTTTCGTTTTATAAACCGAATCTGAATAATCTAGCAAACTGAATTTGCAAATCTTCCAGGAATTCTGTTGACCGCACATCCCAGATATCGTAGAATCCCCTCCAGAGATGCGTTAGGCGGGTGATAATCGCACGATCGATTCATTTCACTCGGCCGAAAAGCAAACATGAGGCGACAAAAATTGACAATACGCGGTCAAACTGAACCTTAACGAAAGATCCATCACCATGAACAACACCCAATCCAGGCGGGTCGACGATTCGCACAATCCCGAACCCGATTTGATTCCGACAAGTCCCATGATTGACGGGGTCGAGAAGATCGACGATTGGCTTGAGCATCGTGAGATCGTCGTTCAAGAATTGTGTCCCTTAGGCGCGCTCGAAACCATGTATGCGCAGCGCGCCGCGCTCTATTTGTGGCGGCTCAAACGCGTGATCGGGTTTGCGAACGATGCGTCGCTCGGAGGAATCGAAGCCCGATCAGAGAAATCCCTTGATGATTCGCAGGAATCTCGAGTGTATCGCGATTCGCCCGATCAGCCGACGCTTCAGACGATCATCAAGTACGAGGCGCATCTCGTTCGATGTTTGTCGAGCACGATGGCGGAATTGCGTCGATTGCAGAAGGAACGGCGACAAGGATTGCGTGACGCGAATCCGCGAAGGCGAGGCGCCGACCGAGCCGGCGTTTGTCAAAATCAACAAATAAAAGCCGGCTCACCAGGAGGTTCGCCCTCCCAGATCAGTTCGCCCTCCCAGAAGAGTTCACCTACGCGGTCGAGCGGCGGCGCCGAAATGTCGATTCCGGGAGGGCGAGGCGCCGACCGAGCCGTCGTTCGTCAACATCAACAAATAAAAGACGGCTCACCAGGAGGTTCGCCCTCCCAGAAGAGTTCACCTACGCGGTCGAGCGGCGGCGCCG
>JAJYWB010000012.1:0-66064 GCA_021791715.1 Planctomycetota bacterium
GAGGCGCCGACCGAGCCGGCGTTTGTCAAAATCAACAAATAAAAGTCGGCTCACCAGGAGGTTCGCCCTCCCAAAAGAGTTCGCCATCACAAAAGTGTTCGCCCAACCGGACGATCACGGGCGCCGAAATGTCAATCCCGGGAGGGCGAGGCGCCGACCGAGCCGGTGATTGTGAAGATCAACAAATAAAAGACGGCTCACCAGGAGGTTCGCCCTCCCAGACAGGTTCGCCCTCCCAGGCAGGTTCGCCCGTCCAGAACGGTTCGACCTCCCAGAAGAGGTCGCCGATGCAAATGGAGTCGCCGATGCGAACGGACTCGAAAAAAATGAGGAATTCGGCTTCCCGGAAGCACGCCGCGTCGCAACGCGCTTCGCCGATCCCAAAACCGCCGCCGCTGCTCGCGTCAATCACGAATCGTCGTCGCCTCGAGGAATACACCCTCGGCCAAACCTTTGAGCGAACGCTCGCTTCGGCGACGCTCGACTTCGCGATGATTCCACGCCCATAACATTCGCTTAACGCGGAAATCGTCTTGAAAAACGCAACAAGCCCGGGCGACCGTAAGACCGCGCCGGGATGATCTTTGACAATTCGCATGTATGATCAAGCGAGCGGGGACGGTTTCGGAATCGTCGATCACGGATCGATCGCCCATTCCGAACCGTCCCCCTCGCCAGGAGTTTCGCTCCGCGCAGGGCGATTCGCAAATCAATTTATGCTTTATGAAAAAAACATCACATCGGATTCGATTAAGAATCAATTGATTTTCCAGTCAAATTCGAAGCGGCGCCGAAGAGCGGGCCGGCGGATACGCCGAATCGGTTGAAACCGGAACGGATGCTTGCGAGCTTTTTCGGATGCGTCACGAGTTCCAAAAAGCTTATCGTCGCGTCGGAAGGGAAGTAACGCTCCCGGTTGTGTCGGACGCTTTACCCGTCTCTCGCTCCTCGTTACGATAATAAATTCGATCCGTCGCCGAATGCACTCGTACGAATCGAGCTTGCGATCGGCGTCGCTCGATTCGAAACGCAACCGATGCGACGATCGTTTCGATCGAACGCACTTTCACTTAGATCAGGAGCTTTCGCCCTCATGTCCGCGGATCCCGTCAGCGACAAATCCCCCCCGGCGGAAACCCCGGCCGAAAAAGGGATCAAGATTTTCACGTATCCCAAGGTGATCTTCCTTTATCCCACGCTCGTCGTCGCCCTGATCTGCGGCGTCGGCATGGCGATGATCGCCGACGAAACCCGCGATCCCAGACGGATCTTCGACGACGAAGTGACGCCGAGGTCTACCGACACCGCGGCGGTCAAAGCCGAAAAGGCCGGCGCCAAAAATGCCGACGTCGCCGCGAAAAAGGCCGAAGCCGAAACCAAGAAAATCGAAGCCGACCGCGTTAAAAGCGACGATCCGCAATCCCCCGACGCGATCAAGAAGGAAAGAATCCTCAAGCGATTCGGATCGCCGCAAAACCTCCTGGGGATCGCGTTCCTGGCGATCTTCGCGTTCAATATCCTCGTGATCGCGATGGATTTTCCCCGCTTCACCCTCCTCGCGGTGATCCTTCTCGTGTTCATGGTGCTCTTCTTCATGCTCTGGCTGGGGGCGTATTTCGACGTGCTCACCCCGCTGGCGATCCTGCTCGAAAGCGTCTACGTCGTCGCGAACGCGCAATTCTATTTTTGGTTCGCGGCGATCCTCTTCTTCGGGTTCGCTTTTGTGTACATGACACGGTGGCTTGATTACTGGGAGATCCTCCCCAACGAGATCCTCCATCATCACGGGCCGTTGTCCGATCTCGAGCGTTATCCGACGTTCAACGTCAAGTTCGACAAAGAAATCCCCGACATTCTTGAATTCATGATGCTAGGTTCGGGGAAGCTGATCCTTCACGTGGCGAACGCCGACCGACCGATCGTCCTCGACACCGTCCCGTTCATCAACCGAGTCGAGGAGAAGCTTAAGAACTTGATGAGCCGAATGGAAGTGCGGCTCGCCCCCGACGCGATTCCGCCAAAGGGCCTTAAAAAGATCTGAAAAACACGGGATCGCCGCGGCGTGATCAAGCTAAAACAACTTGATCACGTCGCTATTCGATTCTGATCTTGGCGAGCGTCGATCCGGCCGCGACGGAGATCGATCGTCGATCAAATCACAAGCGATCGATCATAAGATCGCGCCGCGTCTTTTATCCGTTTCATCTCGAGCGGATCGGCGCGTCGAAGCTTCGAGGTCGATCTTCACTTTCCCGCGATCGCGAGCGGAGCCGACTGCTGAGCGGACGCCGCGGCGCCTCGAATCAGTTCGGGCAGAATCACGTCGGCGAGGGTCGCCTCGATATCCGCCAACCGTCGAGCGATGTACGCGCCGTCGAGCACGCGATGATCATAAATAATTTTCATCACAATTTTACCTTCGGGGGAGATCGGCCCGTAGGTTAGGGTCGTCGTCAGCGGCGAGATCGGATGGAGCGATTCGGCGCCGAGATTTCCGCTCGACGAGACGCCGAAGGTGCCGAACCGTTTCGCTTTCTTCCAGCCCGAGATGTTGAGCGTGCTCCACCACATGAACCTGCGGAGGGGCGTCGGTACCCTGCTGTACCGCACGGCCTGGCGAAAAAAGCCGATCTCTTCGATCGGCAGAGCTTTATACCGTTTGATTCCGTCGGATAGCTGTTTGATCGTTTGGGCTTCGGGGGCGCGGAATAGGCCCACGAAAACCCCTTCCTCGCCTTCAAATTTGCGTTCGAGAGCGAGCGCGCAGATCGTCTCGGGGTGTTCGTAAATACGAGCCCAGGGGAATCCCAGGAAGGCGCGGCGAAGCGGAGGATGATCGGCCGCGACGAGCGCGTACGCCTTCATAAAAAGGATCGCCCACGACGGTCGATCGGGATGTTCCTCGCGCGCCCGACGGATCGCCGAGACGTCCATCGTCCGGCAGACCGGGTTCGACGGCACTTTGTGCGCGAAGTGAACCAAATCCATGATGAATCGTCGCGGCGCCGAAATCGGCACCATCCGCCCTCGGGGCGAGCTCATCCATTATCCTCCCTGACTCGATCGAGCGGATCGGGCGCTCGGCGACGCCTCGTTCCCACCCGATATCCAATGCCGCCGCGGACCGTAAAACTAGCCGGAAGGTTCCCCGGCGCGAAGTCGAATCCAGGAACTGTTTCCGATTTCTAAACGGTTTCGTCACGCGTTACACCCCCAGCCGCCGAGGACGTCGCAACGTCTTAACATACACCGCAAATCTCGCGCCGAGGCGGTCGAACGCGTCGGCGGCATTCAGACGCCTCATCGCGATCAGAATCGGCGCAAACCGCCCTCCGGCTGAAGGATACGATCAGAACGCCGGTTTCGATGATCGAGTGTTCGGATCAAAACGCCGAAACGACCGATCTCGGCGACATCGGATTAAAATGAAACCGCTCCTCCCGTTCCCGGCGCGGCTTCTTCTTGCAGCAGGTTCCCCGAGAACGAGCTTTTGGCGCGGGGTCCGACCGCGAACGACTTGAGACAAAGGACGATCTTCGACGCGAGCGCGGCCTTCTGAGAGTTCGGGTAATCCCAGATCAAGGCGACGTCGAGATCCCCTTTGGTATATAAATAGACTTGCGCGAATCGATCGTTTTGCAACTTGATATCCATGCGCTCGAATGTATTTGGGCTTTGCTTATCGGGGTTGAATTTGCCGCCGGTGATTCCGTAAACCCCGCCGAGGATCCCCATGATTTCGGCTTTGAACGGGCCGCGGGGCTGGGGCGGAGGCGCGTTTTTGGCGGTTCGGCGAGCCTTTTTGAACCGCGCGAGGACGTGCAGTTTATTGTCCTGGGGGTCGAGGAAAGTCGCGGCGAGGTCGAACTGGCCCGGAACGTTGACCGCCGCGAGCTGAAACTCCTGCGCGAGAGCCATCGGTCGGGGAGGGCGGATGAAGAGGGGAATCTGATCAAAACCGGGGCTCGTCGGCGCCTCGGTTAAATTTTTGTTAATCCGAGCCACGAACTTGAGGTTGTCGGTCGCGGTCGCGAGCCTACGGTTGTAATCAGCGTCGCACCCCGCGGTCGCCGTCAGCAGCGTGATCGCAATTAAAATCCAAAACCGACGCATGTTTCACCTAACGACTTTGGATAAAGTGGAACGCCGTGATCGTCGGCGATCGACCCCGAACAACCGAATCTTCTTTCATCATCCCCGGAGCTATTCTCTTGTCAAGCGACCCCTCGCCGAAACCGAACGATCGGTCCGCGAACGCTCCCAAACTGACGCGCCTGATCGCGCTCGTCAAACCGTTCCGAGCCCGCGCCGTGCTCACGGCGCTGGAATCGGTCGAGATCGTCGGCGGCACGGTGCGCGAGGTGATGGGTTTCGGCCGGCAGAAACACCAGCTTCATCGCTATCTGGGAAGCGAATACAACGCGTCGTTCCTTCCCAAAGTCGAGATCGAGCTTTTCGTCGCCGCCGATCAAACGCAAGCCGCGATCAAGGCGATCGTCGCCTCGGCCCGCACCGGACGGATGGGAGACGGTAAAATCCTCGTGCTCCCCTGTCACGACGATTATATCGACTGATACCTGGATATCTTTCTGTTTGATATTAATGAGGAGTGGTGATCCAAAGCACACGGCGAACCTTGGATGCGTTCCAATCGGTTTGAATGTTGATGAGGATCGTCGCGGGTTCGAAGGCTTCGTTCTCGGCTCGCAAAAGGGCGTAGGCGCCCGAGACGCTGAGCCAGCGAACGATCGTTTTCCCCTCGTGCCGCGCCGCGACCATCTTGCCGTCGAGCTGTTCGGGAGATTCCTCGATCGCCGAATAGGCGATGTAAGCTCCGTTGGCGGCGATCGGCGCCATCGCGTCGCCTTCGATCCGCGCGCACCGGAGATCGCGCCTCGCCGCGAGCCATTCGTCACGAGCCGCCTCGTACCGAGGCCCCGCCGAAGCCGTCAGCCGTTCGGTTTCGCGCCCCTCGACACCAAGCAAAACGATATCGCGTTCGGCTGGAAACAGATAATCGAGCTTGCGCGAAAGATCGCCGTTCTCCAATCCGTCGATCCGATTCGATTCCTCGCGCTCCTCGAGTTGACGAAGCGCCGATCTTAACAATTGTTCAACCGTCGTGGGGATTTCCTCGGATCGGGAAGCGGGTTTCGACGATCGGTATTTCGGCTCTTTACCGTCGAGGAGCCAGGCGGGCTCGACCGCGGTCATCTCGACGAATCGGAGGATGACCTCGGCGGGAACGGTGACTCCCGATTCGTAGTTGTACCACGTGCGAACGGGTATCCCCAAACGTCGAGCGAGTTCGGGTCCGCCGCGCTCGCCGAAAAGATCGGTGCGAACTCCGCGGAGCCTTTCGGCGAGATCGCATTTCACTCGGATCGATTCAGGAGGATTCTTACGCCGCGCCATGGCGCCATGCCCTATGAAAAGTGAATAAACCGTTCGAGCCTCGCAAGAATTCAATAGGTTATTTTTAGCGTTTTTATCGCCGGGTCAACACAATTACGCCCGAATGTTTTCGCGAATCAACATTGAGAATCGCATGGGGTTAAGAACAGGGGACGGGATCGGGCCGAACGTCGACCGATCTAGCCATTTTCGGCGTAAAGAGACCGATTACACCTTGTCGTCGTCGTCAAGTTCAATTCCGAGCAAGAAATCGGCGACGGCGTCGTCGCCCATTTCGTGTACGGGGGGTTCCTCGGGCTCGGAAGGTTCGGCGGCCGCGGGCGCCGGAGCGGCGGCGGCCGGAGCGGCGGCGGCCGGAGCGGGAGCGGCGGCCGGAGCGGCCGCGGCGGGCTGAGCAGCGGGTTTGGCGACGGGTTTTGAGTGAGCCGTCGCGTCGGTCACGAGCTGGGTCGCTCCTTCGCCCGATTCATCGTCGAAGGTGATTTCGTATTCGGCGTCGTCGGGGCTCGCCGAGGCGACGGCGGCCGCGCCGGCCCCCGCTTGAGCGGCGGCCGCGGGCTGTTCGGCGGGCTTGGCGGCCGCGTCCAACTTCTCGATCCGAAATCGAATCGGACCGACCGATAATTCATCGCCGATTTCCAGTACCTGCTGTTGGTTGATCTTCTTCCCGTTAACAAACGTTCCGTTCGAACTCCCCAGATCTTTGACGAGCAGGTGACCTAATTTCTCGAAAAGCTCGCAATGCTTGCGGCTCACCTGCGACGAATTGATCCGTACCTGGCATCCCTGCTGCCGGCCCATCGTCGACGAGCCGGATCCCAATCGAACCACCTTGGCGCGTGATCGGCCTTGTACCACAACCAATTGAAACGGCATCGGAATGCGCCCCAACCGAATTCGGCGATAAATATCAAGAAGATCACTTCGGGAAGAGACTTTATCCTACCCGAACGCCCCGACTCTCGCAAATTCTTTGTCGCGAAAATCCGACACCGAAGACGATTTTCGATTCCAGAAGCGATCGGGTCGAACCCACAACAATTCCCCACAATTCGATCGCCGTCAAATCGGCGAAGCGCGATCGATCCGATCAAAGCTCGACCGCGGCGACACGACGCGACGCGACGCGACGCGATACGCTCAACACTTATCCTTATTTTATTATTCGCTGATCGCTTTCGACGGTCGGAGTCGACCCGATCGTTCAAGCGACGAGAGACTGGCGAATCGATCGATTTCGGGCGCACAATGGAGCGAGACGAATCGTCGATCGGTTCCCTTGTTTCACCGACGGATCTTCCATGCTTTCGGGCGTCCCGACCGAATCCGAACTTCCGAACCGCCGCCTCGACACCCAGGAATGGCGCTCCAAAGCCGCGCCCGACGGCGCCGCGGCGCAATCGAGCCGATCCCCCGACTTCGAACCGCGCGAAGAAGCGACCGTTCCGCCGAAACCGAATCAAATCGAATCACGTGAAGATATGCCCGTTAAACTCGACCGTATCGCCGCGGAACCGCCGACAGGCGACGTCGGTTCGACTGAATCTGAACATGATTCTAACTTTATTGGTCAATCGTTCTCCGACGATCGCGCGCGTTCGGTCGGCAGCACGATCTCGATTCCGGGGATCGGCGAGCGTCACGATTCGAACGAGCGAACGTCGATCCCTCCGGGGAGCCGGTTCGGTAAATACGAACTTCTCGAGGAAATCGGCCGCGGCGGGATGGGAGTCGTTTACAAGGCGCGGCAAACCGACCTCGATCGGATCGTCGCTCTTAAGATGATATTAAGTAATCATCTGGCTTCGGGAGAGCAGGTCGCGCGGTTTTACGCCGAGGCCCGCGCCGCGGCTCGGATGAATTCGCCGCACGTCGTTCGCAT
This sequence comes from Planctomycetota bacterium, assembly GCA_021791715.1. Classification (GTDB taxonomy): domain Bacteria; phylum Planctomycetota; class Planctomycetia; order Isosphaerales; family Isosphaeraceae; genus JAKBCQ01. The sequence goes on from JAJYWB010000012.1 coordinate 7,298, forward strand.
CCACGAGGTCGGCTCGCACGACGGTCAACATTTTTTCACAATGGAATATGTCGCCGGGCCGAGCCTCGCCGCGGTCGTCAAAACCGGCCCCTTGCCGTTCGATGTCGCGGCGCGTTACGTCAAGACCGTCGCGCTCGGAGTCGATCATCTGCACAGCCAGGGGGTCGTGCACCGCGACCTAAAACCCTCGAACGTGCTGCTCGACGAAAACGACGAACCCTCGGTCACCGATTTCGGCCTGGCCAAAACGCTGCAAGGAGGCTCCGACAACACGAGCGTGGGAGCGATCGTCGGCACGCCCAGTTACATGGCGCCCGAACAGGCGTCGGCGAGCCGATCGACCGAGGTCGGACCGCGGAGCGACGTCTATAGCCTGGGCGCGATCTTATATGAATTGATCACGGGTCGACCGCCGTTTCACGAACAAAATCCTCTTGATACGCTTGTGCAAGTGCTCGAGGGAGAACCGCCCCGCCCCGGCAGGTTGAGGCCGAATTTACCCAGAGGGCTCGAACTGATTTGTCTGAAATGTCTCGAGAAAAATCCCGACGATCGCTACGCGACCGCCGCCGAGCTCGCCGCCGATCTGGAACGATTCCTCAAAAAAGAACAGCTTGAAGTCAAAAACGTCGGCGTTTGGCACCGCTTCCGCCGCTGGTCGCGACGCGAACCGGCGCTCGTCTCGCGGATCGGAACGATGGCGCTCGTCCTCGCGATCATTCAGATCAATCACTCGCTCGTCGGCTCGGCCGAGGCCCCCGGATACGGTCGACTGCTCGCGGTCATCATGGGCTGGGCCGTCGCTTCGATCGGCTACCAGGCTCTCCTCCGCGACGAACGACGCGCCGACCTCGGCCGCTACGCGTGGGCCTGGACCGACGTCTTCTTATTTACATTGATTGTGTATCTTTATAACGGTTTATCAACATCGCTTGTCGCGGGATATTTTTTGATCGTCTCGGCGTCGGGGCTTTGGTTTCGCGAACGCCTCGTCTACTTCACCACGGTGATGTCGGTTCTCGCCTACGCGATCCTCGTCGCGGCCGAGGCGTGGACGATGGGTTCATCGATGCCCTCGCCGTATCGACACGTGATCTTCACCTCGGTCCTCGCGGTCTCGGGATTGATCATCGCGTATCAGGTGAAACGCGTCCGAGCGCTCAGCCTCTATTACGAACGCAGGCCGCTCCCCTGACGAGGAAGCGGCCCGAACTTAAAAACGTTATTGTATCAAGCTGCGAAAACATTTATTTAATATGAACTCGCGTCGACGATCTCGCCGCCTCGACTCGTCCCGAGGGCGCGCCACACGCCGATCGCGACGGTGCTCTTGACGAACCGGACCGATCCGTCGAGAAACAACACGTTCACCCCTCCCGGATGGAACGAACTCGCCCCCACGATCGTATCGATCCCGTGCACCTCGTTCACCGGTCCTGGAAGACCGAAACACGCTTTTCGATTCGGCGCCTGAATGTGTAAATATCCGCCCCCTTTGCCCGAGGCGTCGTCGAGCCAACGCTGACCCTTGAAATCCCAGATCGGCGTCGTCGAAGCCTGACACGCCTGCGCATCAAGATCGTTGATATTGGGAGATCCCTGAAACTGACCGATCCGCGCGGTCGATTCAAAAACCGTCCCCAACACGCTCGAAAACGGCCCCGCGGTCCCCTTGATAAACTCGCTGAATCCCGCGGTCTGTCCCAATCCGTCGGTGATCGACGCGAACGTCGTCACACCCCCCTGAAAATGACGATCGCAACTATCGAGAAAATACCCGGGACCGTTCGGAACGCCCCCCGTCATGAACCGGTCGAGCCCGACGTTGTTGGGATAATTGTTGCTTCCGTTCGATACAAACGCTTGATTTCCAAGCATGAAAACTTCGTTATCTCCCGGATTCGGATCCGACGGACAAAGGAACGAAGCCACCCGCGTCGTGTAAACCGTCATGTTCGTGTAATAACCGAGCCCGTCGGAAAGATCGCACGAATTGAACGCGAAATTGATCGAATTGTAAAGATTTGCTTGATCTAAAAAAGGCAGCATACGTCCTTTCATCGAGTAATCCTGGATCACGCCGCACGCCGCGCCCGAAGGAGGAAACGCGTTCTGTTGGCTTTCATAATTATTGAGCGCAAGCCCAAGTTGCTTAAGATTATTGAGGCATTGCGTCCGCCGCGCGGCCTCGCGCGCCTGCTGAACCGCCGGAAGAAGCAGCGCGATCAGCACCGAGATGATCGCGATCACCACCAAAAGCTCAATCAATGTGAATCCGCCACGCCTGCTACGCATAATCAATTCCTACCGAATCGAGGGGGATGAAAACCCGCGACGACCGCGCGAGGAAGCGATTCCTCCTCGCGCTCGATGGAGAAGCCGATCGACGCCGATCGAACAATCGTCGCGATCATCCTAGCCGACGCGAGTCGTAGCGATCAAGACGGTCGATCGAGTCTCGGCGAATACACGCGGATTCACGGGAAATACACGATCCCGATCGATTTCGACAGATCAATATTCCCTTTCGCGTTTGCGACGATCCGATTTCCTCGCACGACCGTCCCGAACCCGGCGCCCAAAGTTTATTTGCTCAAGGTGCGTGCAAGTTAAAGACGAAATACTCTTCAACCGCCTCCCTCTTATCGGACAGAGCGATACGTCGTTCGAAACGGATCCGTCATAAAAATGTGCATATTCGTCGATATTTAAGTTGAACGAGTTCGATCTCGCTTACAGAAACACGCTCCGATCGAGCGCGCGGTAGCCGACCGCCTCGGCGACGTGCTGCGGCTGGATCTGCTCGACTCCGTCGAGATCGGCCATCGTCCGAGCCACCCGCAATACTTTGTCGTGAGCCCGCGCCGAAAGACCAAGCTCCTCCATCGCCGCCTTGAGAATCATCGCCGAATCGGGACCGAGCGTGCAATATTTGCGAATCTGACGCGGCGTCATCCGCCCGTTCACCCCAGGACCCTTCGCGCCGAACCGCGCCGCCTGCCGCGCTCGAGCACGCAACACCTCGCCCCGAAACTCCGCCGAAGTCGGCCCCGGAGGCGCCTCGGCGAGCTGCGTGAACGGCACCGCGGGAACCTCGACATGAAGATCGATCCGATCGAGCAACGGTCCCGATATCTTGCTCAAATATCGATCAATTTGCGGCGACGTACATGTGCATGAATGACGAGGATCGGACCGATAACCGCACGGACACGGATTCATCGCCGCCACAAGCACGAAATCGGCGGGAAAGTTCGTGCTCCGAAGCGCCCTGCTGATCGTCACGTTCCCCTCCTCGAGCGGCTGACGCAACACCTCGAGCGTCCGCCGATTGAACTCGGGAAGCTCGTCGAGAAACAATACCCCCTTGTGCGCCAGGCTGATCTCCCCGGGCTGGGGAATGCTTCCGCCCCCCACCAGCCCCGCGTCGCTCACCGAATGATGCGGCGACCGAAACGGCCGAACCGCCAACAACGGCAACCCCGGCTTCAATAAACCCATCGCGCTATAAATGCGCGTGGTTTCCAGGCTTTCGCTCGGAGTCATCGGCGGCATGATCGTCGGCAGGCGCTTGGCGAGAAGCGTTTTGCCCGTTCCGGGAGGCCCGATCATCAGAACGTTGTGTCCTCCCGCCGCGGCGATCACGAGCGCCCGTTTGGCGTAATCCTGGCCTTTAACGTCGACGAAATCCTCCTCGTAATGCGCCAGTTTCTGAAACACGTCTTCCAGATCGACAGCGGTCGGTTCAATCTCAAGCCGACCCGTGAGGAAGCCGACCGCCTCGGCGAGACTGCCGATCGGAATCACCGGAATCCCCTCGACGACCGCGGCCTCCTGCGCGTTCGCCGACGGAACGAGCAACCCCGAAAGCCCCTGCCGCGCCGATTCCAGCGCCATCGCGAGAGCGCCTTTGATCGGCCTCGTCGATCCTTCAAGAGCCAATTCCCCGACGACCGCGTACGAGCCTGGTCGATCGAACTCGATCTGTCCGCTCCCCAGCAAAAGCCCGAGCGCGATCGGTAAATCAAGACATCCAGCCTCTTTGCGCATATCGGCAGGGGCGAGGTTGATGATGCAGCGATCAAACGGACGATGATATCCCGAATTGACGATCGCTCGTTCCACGCGATGCGTGCTTTCTTTCACCGCGGCCTCGGCGAGCCCGACGAGAATCGTCTTGGACATCGCAGCCGACGACACGTCGACCTCGACTTCGACCGTCGCGGCGTCGATGCCGATCAAGGAAAACGAGAGTAATTTCGCGAGCATGAGGAAAACCGCCGTCGTCGCTTGGCGTTGAAAGTTGGGACGAGAATCGACCGTCGACATAGCTTACCACGACCGATCGCGTCGAATCACCCGCCGAGCGGACCCGATTTCCGAAAATCGACACGGAAGCCCCGGCCGCGTTCGACGACTTATCGGGCGAGTTCGTGATCGCCGGCGTCCCTGGAGCGGGCGGAGCGAAATCGGCGGAGGATCGGACGCGGCGCCGAGCCGAACGTCGATCCCAATCCAACGACCATGAACGCGGAATCTCGGAGAACTCGTTTAGCTAACTGTGAACATTTTATTGGTATGTCGTTATGCATTTTGAGATCGGATGAGATCAAGCTTCTCACATGAGACTCAATAATCAATCCATTTGATTATTATTTTATTCTATTATATTATTGTGCCGATTAGCCGAATCGCTCCGATTGACAATAAAATAAAACAGTAAATTAATATAATATATTTACATGTTCAATTATCTAATAGTCTAGCCTATTTTACTCAAAAGACGCGATCACGGCTCGTTGCAGACGACGAAGACGTCGGTCAGCCGAAGAAACTGTATTTCCGCCGTAGCTCGATCACTCCGTCGGAACTAAAACGAATGCGACGGATCGAGTTAAGCGCGCCGCTCGGAATACCGAAACCAAATAAGGGGTGTCGCGAAACGAGCATCCGTTTCACTCGACTCGGATTCGAGGTTTAACCGTGAAGCTTTTCCAGAAGTCGAGACGACGGCTTGTGATACGTTGGTCGATCATCGTTTGCCTGATGATCAATTCGGCGCCATTGATCGCGCGCGGAGGGGGTCCTCTCCGCCGACAAATCGAGGTCTCCGCCGCCGGAATCCGCATCGAGGCGATCATCGTCCGGAAGAAGATCGCGATGTCGGATTTACAAATCTCAAACGCGAGAATCGTCGACATTGATCAAGAGCCGAGTTTGCGGCCGTGGATCAAGATTTACGGCGTCGGCTTACCGACAAATCGGCAGGGTTGGTTTGTGCTGAAGAACCGGCAAAAAGCGCTGCTGATGCTCAAACGATTCCACCGTGTGGTCTACATCCCGACCGACCGAGGATACGCCTTGCTTCTCAGCCCCGCTCAGCCCGAGGAATTCCTGAACGCTCTCCAAAATCCTCCGGTAAACGGGCGGATCTTCTCGATCGAAAGCACGCCGTAACCGGGTTCGCCCGCGATCAAATCCATTACTCCCTAGTCGCACGGCGGTCCATCCTAACATAATATTATTATGATGATTTAATAACATTATTCAAGAATAGGGTAACGCGATTTAGATCAAATGTTTGATAATCACGTGACCGTAAGACGGGCCGTAGTTGAGATTCGATTTGTTCTCCGAGAAGCTTGATTCGATTTTCGGATAGATCGACATGGTCTCCAGCCGAAACTCGCAGTTTCTCTTCGACAAGACTATGCAACTCGGGATCATGTTGGTTGATAAGCGCATTCCTCGCGGCGTGATCAACATCGAAGAAATCACGAATCGCCGGAACTTTCCTTGAAACCGCGGCGCGAATCTTCTCGGCGTAAGCTTCTTTCAATTGAGGAACCAATACGGAAACCGGAGAAATCACTTCCGCTCTTGTATCGGGATGCGTTAAAAATGTTCTCGCTTCGCGAATCACCGGCTGAAGAAGAAGCTTCTCCCGGAGTGAGACCTCAACTTTGATGTAACCGGATTCTCCAACCAGCGCCGAGCTGTAGTACAATCTACATTGATAATGGCGATTCTCATTCCTGCCGCGAAAATCCCCGGTAAATGAGAAAAATGGAATGCGATCGCAAACAGTGGACAAATGTTCTTTTATCGGCGCCCACGCCGCGCGACGTTGCGATCTCGTCGCATCCGACGAAATCGGAACCGAGAAATCGAGATCCTCGCTCATACGGAAAAAATCGTTGTAAACTTTGCTGAGACACGTCCCACCCTTAAATACGAGACCGTTTTTGAAAAGAATCGAAAGATCGCCGAGTAAGATCGAACAGTAATAATCTTTTTCGATTAATTGGGATCTTAATCCACCGTTCGCCGCGGAGCGTTCGAGAGCGTCTCGAAAGAGGGAAACATCATGATGAAACCATGAACGCGATCTAGGATTCTCGGTCATTATCGACGATCCCCCAACGTTTGCTCACTTTTCCCCTCTTGGCTCGCCTTGGATTCCACGGTATGAACGAAGAGCTGGGATGAATCGCTGTCTCGAGCCGATCAATCAGCCTTCGAGGCGCGTCTTCGAGCTCGAGCGCGTAACCGATTCTTCGAATCGCCCCCTGATTCGCGTATCGAATCGCCGTATCCACAATTTCAACAGCGAATGAATCGTCCTTTTTAAGTTCTCCTCGAAGCCATGTCAACGCCCTCGGTAAACCGTCGAAACGCGTCCAATCGACGATCGCGTCGACGATCGCGCGAGGCTTTGACGCATACACGACGTCGATTCCGTACGAATCGCGAACGGTCTCGATACCCCCCAATCGATCGTCGCCGACCTTGATCAGCGTGAACTCGGAAGTTCCGATCGTCCTTTCGCCGGATATTTGATTGTTATATGCGTAAATACGATTGGGGATTTGCTCGGTCCAACCGTATCGATAAAACGCGTTCGGCCCGCTGATCTGATACCTGCCGCCGCGGTCGCGTATCAGAGTCTCGAGCGCAAGGTTCTCCCCGGGGCTCCAGCGTCCCCCGGCGATCAATCGATCGGGCGTGAGATAAAGCCCGGGGCGAACGCGTGCGACCATCCCCTTTTTCGCCAGCCTGCTCAGTACCTTCCGCTCTTGCTCGACCGACAAACCCAACGCGTTCACAAAATCGCCCGTTTCCAACGTCCGCTTCTCTCGACGTTGCGCCCAGGCCAAACAGCGCATCTCAAGCGATCCTAGCTCGGCGGCCATTGTATTCGCTTTTGGTTAAATCCCCTAGAACGGCATCTAGACGATTCAGGATGCAATCTCTGTTTAGGATAAACGATGACGTAATACACTGCAAGATCGTGTTTTGCGATTGGAAAATCAAAGCCGTTGTCGTTTGAAGTCAACGATTGACATTTCACTCTTCCGTTGTAGAATGGAGACAACACCAGGAGCGATTTCAATGACTTCGGGCGAATCCTTCGGCTCGATCTTCCGGTCGAAACGCGAATCGATGGGCCTTTCGATTCGAGAATTCTGTCGAAGAAACAAGTTTGACGCAGCCAAGATCAGTCGATTGGAACGAGGTATTGATTCGCCTCCACACAATCTCGAAATCCTTGAGTCGTACGCCAAGGCACTCAAGATCGACAAAAACAGCACTGAATGGTTCGATCTTCTCGATAACGCCGCGATCGAAACGGGTCGAATTCCCGCCGATCTCTTAACGGATTTTAACAAGATTCGGGCGCTGATGAACCAAATCCACCGGATACGCTATCGAGGTCTCGGCCATCGGAATTGGGTGAAAGCTCAAGACCTAGATAAATGGTCTGATAAACAGGTAACTAGATCGATTCTGCCCGATCTTATTCGACGGTTGGTTCGAGCGACCGGGAAAGGTTTACAACGTGTCGAATTCCCGTCGTATGAGCAGACTCAGCGTCGCGGATGGGATGGAATTGTGATAGCGAATGAAAACGACGAACATGTTCCGCTGGGAACAAGCGTTTGGGAGTTGAGCGTCAACAAAGATCCGAAAAAGAAGGCGAACACCGACTTCGAGAAACGTACGAACAAGACCCTGGGACTGGATCCAAGCCAAACCGTTTTCATCTATGTTACGACACGCAACTGGCAAAATAAAGACGAATGGGTGAGTGAAAAGAAATTATTAGCTAAATGGAAAGATGTGCGCGTTTATGACTCGGCGGCGCTTGAAGAATGGCTCATGCGATCCCCGGCGGTCGACGTGTGGACGGCGAACCTGATCGGTAAACGTACCGAGGGATTGTCGTCGATCGAGAATTATTGGGACAATATTCAAGCGATGACCCAACCGAGTCTCAATTCCGACGTTTTTCTCGCGTCACGCGATGAACAGATTAAAGATTTGGAAAGAAGGCTCACAGTAAAGCCAGACTCGATCGAGATCGTCGCAAGATCTCACGACGAGATTATCGATTTCTTCGCGGCGTTCTGCATCGATCAAGAAAGCAGCAATGGTCGATTTCTGTCCAATACTTTGATCGTCGATGATAAAAACGCGTGGGGTCATATCATCGAGGCGCATGACGCCGAATTGATTCTGATTCCTCGATATCCGTTCGAGATCTCCATTGAGAATAAGGTCGAAGCGAATCGCAAAGGGCATTGGGTTATCGTTCCTTCAGTTCGCGAACTCGGATCGATCAAAGATAAGATGATTCTTCAGCGCCCATATTATAACGATATCGAACGAGCGTTGATCGCGTGTGGGCTTTCTGAATCCGAAGCGCGAAGTAAGGCGTTACAAGCTCGCGGAAGCACGACGGTCCTCAAAAGATTACTTGCCAAAGAACAATATAAACATCATCCAGAGTGGAGTGCAGGCAAGAAAGCGCGGAAAATCGTTCCTTTGATGCTCGCGGGGTCTTGGAATTCGGAATTTGAGGGAGATAAGTCGGCGCTCGAAAAACTCGCGGATAAACCCTACTCCCAAGTTGCAGAAATCGCCGAACGATGGCGGGATGTTCCAGACGCCCCTTTCGTGAAAAACAATGATCTTTGGACGCTCTTTTCTCGTGAGGACGCTTGGGAGTTGATCCATTCTTATATCGAAAATGAACATTTAGAACGATTTTATCAAACTGCATTGGAGGTTCTCGGATGCGATCAAGAGTCAACGTATTCATTTTATATTCATAATGGAATAGCCCAATCGCTCGCTCTGCTGGGAGCGAGGAAGGACTATGATGTCGGTTTCATCGTCACGAAACTACTCGATCGACAAACCGAAAGTCGATGGATTTCTCTCGCGAATCAAACGCCTCTCTTGGCCGAAGCCGCACCCGACGCGTTTCTACAAGCGATCGAGCACGATCTTGCGCGACCCGATTCGGTCATCATAAATCGATCTAAGAATGCTCAAAATCAGAATAATCGATTATTAGATCTTGATACCATCCTCGCCGCGGTCGAATTATTGGCTTGGGATCGAAATTATCTGACTCGAGTGACTCGAATTCTGGCGACCATCGATAATTCGATCCCCACATCGGAACGGTCATACGGTCCTCTCTATATCTTGCTCCAGATTTTCATGCCTTGGTATCCGCAAACCAAAGCGAATGCGCAAGAACGATTAAAAATTCTTGAAAAACTATTTGATTATTCTCCCAAGACCGCGTGGAGATTGATCTTACAACTCATTCCCCATCGGTTGCAACAATCGACATCAATCCGCCGACCCGTCTATCGTGATTGGATCTTGGACTGGAAACCGGGCGTTTCCAATGAAGAATATTGGATCCAGCTCGAAGCGATGGGGAATCTTCTCGTCAAACACATGGGAATGGATGTTGAAAGAATTGTTCAGATTGTTTCTCATTATGAATCGTTCCAGGATTCGGTGCGATCGAAATTTCTGAAATCGCTGGAGCAAATCGATCTTTCACAATGGGATGGTCAACAGAAAGGAAGAATTCATGATTCGATTCAAGATAAAATGTTATCAATTAAAGAATGGTTTGATATTAAGTTATCCCATATAACGAGATTAATCGATGAACTCGATGAATTGAAACGGAGGTTCGCCCCCGACAATCCGATTTTCAAACATATCCGTCTCTTCAGGCCGAGTTTGCTGGTGGTGCGAGAGTTTGAGCGCGATGATCGGAAGTTAAACGCCGCGAGACTTGAAGCGATCGAAGAGATTTATCGTCGATTCGGAGTCGACGGTATTTTACAGTTGGTTAACGAGGCGGAATCGGCCGAGGATGTCGGATTCTCCTTTGGACAATTCATTCGAGCGAATATTCAAGAGATCGATATTCGATCGCTTCTCGTCTCGAAGGACCCGAAAAATATCGGCTTCGTCAACAAGATGATCTGGGCGATCTTTCGTGATCAAGGTCATGACGATTGGGATTGGGTGGATCGATTGATCACCGATGAATGGACCGACGAGGAGATCGCGCGATTTCTTTCCGTATTGCCGTTTACGAAAACCACATGGGATTACGCCGCGAAAAAAGGCTCCGCTGTCTCGGATCTTTATTGGAACTCCACCGATGCGAGGGGAAGCGAACATTTGGGAGAAACGGCGGTTTACGCCGTGGACAAACTGATCAAGAGCAATCGATCCTATCTGGCTTTAAACACCTTGTGGATCGAGCTCCGGAATCAAACGCATTTTTCAACGAATATTCTGATGGACGTGCTCGATTCGTGGAGGTTGCAGAATCCCGATGACGGACACTTTGGATTGTCGAATCCTATGGATTTTATGATTCTTGATATTTTTGACGAATTACACGCGCGATACCTTCAAAACGCCGCCGATTTGGATCGAGATCGATTGGAAAACCTCGAATGGCGATTTTTGCGATTGTTAGACGGCATTAAACTTGATCAGAACAAGAGTCCCATATATCCCAGGCTATTATTCGACAAGCTGAAGAGTAAGCCCGAATTTTTCGTCGATGTGCTTTCACTTGCTCATCCCGGCATGGCCGATCATCAACCTGCGCACAACACAGTCTCAAACATCGACGCGTCGATCGCGAAGAATCCTAGCTTACTTTTGTCCATGTGGAATATGATCCCGGGCGTTCAGGCGAACGGGTCGATCGACGAGGATCTTCTGTTCAAATGGATCAACGAGGCTCGTCGGCTCGCTTCGTCGCGGGAGTTATTAGAGATCTGTGATCTCAATATTTGTCGCGTTTTGGCTCACGCGCCCGCCGAAGCCGACGGTACATGGCCGTGTATCCCCGTTCGCGATGCGATCGAAACGATCGGAACCGTCGCCTTAATGCGATCGTTCGCAAATGCGATCTATAACAATCGTGGATTTTATCATGGATCAAGTGGAGCGGAAGAAAACAAACTCGCGTCGAAGTATCGAGAATTCGCAAAAGCTTGCGCGATCGAATGGCCCAAAACATCCGAGGCGCTGACGGCCGTCGCGGAGCTATACGCTCGAGAAGCGATAGCCGAGAAGGCGAGGGCCGACTCGGATCAATTATCTTAATATCAGCTATTTATTTATATTTAGATACAAATTATCGGCACCCTCGGCGAAATTCGGCGGCGTTCGGCGATTTTCGGCTTTCCCAAGGCCCTTTAGATCTCGATAATGGCGCGCGTCGATCGCCGGACGGGTGTGAGCGAAACGGCGGTTCAAGACGATTGAGCCATTACGCGAGGAATTGCCGATGATCAGCGAGGAACTGCTGTCGATCCTGGTTTGCCCGATGGGGCTCGAACCGCTTCGTCTCGAAGGCGAGACGCTCGTTTGCACGCGGTGCGGCGTCAAATTCGCGATCAAGGACGATATCCCCAACATGCTCGTCGAAGAGGCCGAGCTTCCCCAGGGGTGCGCATCGCTCGCCGATCTCGATTGCGTGAAAGCCGGTATCGCCAAAATCGACGTCGGCTAAATTATTATTTGATTATGCGATTGATCGATATCGCGTTCGCTCCGGCGCCGGCGGCGTTTCCGCAAGCTCGATCGATCGCGACCGAACCGGTCGATTCGCCGTTCGGAGTGCGATCGATCGACCTATCCTCCGACACCGATCGGGTTATCGATCCGATTGCGCGACTGCGGCGGTTCCGATCCAGACGGGTTGGGTGAACGCTCCGTTCGCCGCGACGTCCCAAACCTCGAACCGAGCCCATTTCATCCCGCGAAGGTCGACGTCGAATTCGAGCGTGCGTTCGCCGAACGCGTCGACGTCTGAAAGATCGATTCGCTTATTCATTCGTTTTGTATCGTCGCCGTAAACGAGTTCGGCGAAAGCGAGCGGGAACGTCCATTCGATCTTCGCCTTAACCTTAGTCGCTCCCGTGGAAACGTCGGCGAGTTTGAGTTCGTCCCCCGATTCAACCCCGCCCACGCGAAAATCGTGAATCAACACCTCGCCCGTCGTCGTGAAAAACTTCCCCTCCCGCAATCGATCGAGCACTTCTCCCCAGCCGTCGCGAAAGCGCGGCGTGCGATCGATCTTGATATAATTGATATTCATGTGACCGTAAAGCTCGTGCGTATGATCGATTTTGAACACGTCGACCTCGCCGACGACCTGTTTGCGATCGCCCCATAAGCACATATCGTCGAAGAGATCGAGGACGCGGGTTCCCAGCCTGGGGCTCGAAAGATCGGCGGGCATCGCCTTCCAAGCGGCGCCGAGCCAGGAGTTCGCCTTATAAAAACCCTCTTGACGGAAAACGTCGGGGGTCCATGTTGAAGCTTTGATCCTTGGATGCGACGACCAGACGAGCGCGTGCTCAAGGTCGATCAATTTGAGCAGATCGGCGCGGTGGCGGACGCGATAAATCGTCCGACCGTTGGATTGTTTATCGACGAACGGTTGATCCGCCGACCGCCGCATCACCCAGTAAACGGGCCTGGGGAAAAGAATCATCCAGTGCCCCGATTGCCTTCCCGGCGCGGGCAGGCCGAGGAATTCGTCGACCTCCTCTCCAGGAAGAACAAGCAGTTGATTGTTCGATAATCGTTTGCATTCGTCGAAGAGCGCGTCGAACTCGGGAAGCCGGATCGGCCCGGGGTCTTTCTGGTGGCCGTCGCCGTGGAATTCTCCCAGGTGAACGATATTCACACCCATATCTTTGAACATTTTGACCCAATCGGGCATGAAATCGCGGGCTTCGCCCCGTTTCAACCGATCGATCGCGGCCTGGGCGATCGCCATGTGCCAGTGCGTCGTGAACGTTTTTCGCCCCTCGATCGGCTTGTAACGATCGTGATGCGTGTATTTAAGCACGTCGTCAAGCGTTTGCTTGGGAGGTTTGGACGAGACGAGCAGGAAAACGCCGAGACGGTTTTTGTTTCCCGGGATCGCGTTAAACCAGGGGACGTAGCGGCCTCCGCCGGTTTCGTCTTGTCGAACGCCGAAGCCGTGTCCCTCGTTCGACCCGCGGTATCCCTTGCCGAACCAAACGAGACGCGTGTTGTCGGTGAGATCGCGCGGAAACAGGTATTGATGCGGAGGAGGAAAGCACGCGAGCGAAGCGTCTGGGGTCGCGACGACGATCGCTCGATGTTTGACCGCGAGGGGACGAGCCGGCACGTCGTCGCCGAATTTTTGCTCGTGATACCTCCCTTCGACGTCGAACCAGCCGGCTTTAAGGCGATCGGGCGAAGCTCCGATCAGGCTGATTTCGGGAAGAATCGCGCGGTTCGGCTCGTTCGTCGTAACGACGGCTTCGAGTCGAATCAAACCCGAGCCGGGATAAATCGTGAAAACCCACTCCCCCTCGAACGAACCGATCGTCACGTCGCCGATCGCGATCGTCGTCCGTTTTCCCTCGTTCGCGATTCGGCACGACTTACGTACATATTTAGATCTGAATGTTTCATGGGGACGATCGGCGGGGGTGTCGAAGAAGACGTTGAAAACGCTCATCGTCGGCGGCCGGTCGAGCGGCGCCGAACGGGTTCCGACGGTGAGGTGCGCCACGGGATCGACGTGCTCGACCGCGGCGTCGATCGGCCCGTCGATCGTTCGCGACGCGCCGATCGCCGCGACGAGGGGCTTTCCCTCGTTGAGATCGATCGTCAGCCTGCCGAACTCGTTCGCGTCGATCGGCCAGGCGAGCCGAATCGCGCCTCCCTCCTCTTTGACGTCGACCCCTCCTTTTTGAGGGGAAAACGCCGATCGATCGACGCGAACGCCCTCCCGCGCCGAGGCGAAAGGAGCGAACGCGACGATCGCCAAAACCAACGACGGCCATTTCCCGGTCGATCGAATCATCGAAATCGCCCCCGCTCCGCGCCGTTAAAGATCAAGTAACCTGATCATGTTCTTGCAAACGCCTAATACGCTTGTTGATATCAACATTTACAGACAAGTAGGGATGCGTGAGATTGCCGGTGTTGAAGAGCGAGCGGATCGACTCGACGTCGTCGGGTCCGAGCGCGTTGGTGAAGATCGTTTCGAGGTAGCGGACCCCTTTGACCGAGGGCATGAAGCGTTTGGGGTCGTAAAACGTGGGGGAGAGGGGTCGGTAGTGAACCTCTCCCCAGCGATCGCGGAGCATGTTGCCGTCGACGCTGTCGAGGACGAATCCGCCGTCGCGGTATTGGAGCGTCGCGACACAGTTCTGGTATCCCTGCGCCAGCAGATCGACCGCCTTGCCGCCGAGCTGCGACGCGTAGAAACGATCGAAGAGGATCGGTCGTCCGCCGCGTTGGGTGTGACCGATTTTGCGGACGAAGATCGCGGCGTCGGCGGATTCGTTGCGACGTTTGTGGGTGAAGAAGGCGTCTCCGAGACGATCGACGAGGATTTTTTTGAGCGCCTCGGCCGCGCCGGTGTATTGAAGGTTCCCCGCGGGGTCTTTGCTCGCGGTGACGGCGCCGAGAATCCGCCCCTGGGTGTCGCGAATCCCCTCCGATACGCAGATCACCGCGTGTTTTTGCACGTCGAGGATCGACACGACGCGCTCGACCAGCGCGTCGGGATCGACGGGATGTTCGGTGATCAAAATCATGTCGGGCTGACCGTACGCCGTGCCGAGCGCGATCATGCCGCAATCGCGTCCCATCACCTCGATGATCGCGATCCGCCGGTGGCTCTCGGCGGTCGTCCGAATCCTTTGAATGCTTTGCGCCGACACATAAACAGCCGTCGCATATCCGGGGGTGGCGAAGTTGATCATCTCCTCGAGCTCGAATTCACGCCCAAGTTTGCGATGATATTTAAATTTTTTGGGGTTGTCGGTCGTCTCGCGGACCCACTCGTTGGGTTCGTCGGGGTAGTTGAGGCCGAGATCGTTGTCGATCGTCTTGGGGGCGAGAACGGTGGGAAGGTGATCGCAGAGGGGCTGCATGCCGTTGAGCGTGCCGTCGCCGCCGACGCAGATCAGCCCGTCGATCTTGAGCCGCGCGAGCCTGTCGGCGACCTTGGCGATCGTTTCCTTGTCGTCGCCGTCGACGTAATCGCGCGAGGCGCCTAGCACCGACCCGCCGTGCGTGGGATCGATCTCTGGAATACATGTGAACAAAGGATTCAAATGAACATGTGGAACCTCGGGATTGAGCAGGCCGCTGAATCCCTTGATGATTCCGTAAACCTCGAGCCGAAGCTGATTGGCGCGATGGACCGCGCCGAGGATCGTCGCGTTGAGCGCGGGGGTGTCTCCACCCGCGGTGAGAATACCGATGCGTTTCATGTCCGAGTCCGTCCCCTGTGTGATATCAAGAAATAAAGCCCCGGTCGTGTCATTCCGTCGCGGCGGTCGGGGGGGACGGACCGACGAGGACGACGGTCGGGGCGCCTTCGATCTCGATTCGGTCGCCGATCGTCATTTTTCGTCGTTTCCGATTTTCCTCGACTCCGTTGACGCGAACAAGCCCCTCGGCGATCAGCGTTTTCGCCTCGCCGCCGTGCATCACCATCCCCGCGAGCTTGAGAACCTGCGTCAGGTTGATCGGCCGATCGCCGATTTCCAGTTCCAGCGGCTTGGGCCTTCGCGCGGGAAGTCGTTTCATTTCGGATCGCCGTGGTCGCCTTTTCGGATCGCTTGTTCACGAGAAAACGCATTTTATCCGCGGCGATCGCGCCACGAAACAGGAAAACGACTCTCCGGCGCCGTAACACGCCGATCCCGATCATCAAGACAAGCTCCGTCGATCGCGCGAGCACTCAAGCCCGGTCATCAAGCCAAGCTCCGTCGATCGAGCGAGCCCGCAAGCCCGATCATAAAGCCCGGCCGTGTCGATTACACGATTGAGCGAGCCCGATCAGAAACGCTCGATACCGCGAGCCCGAAGCTTTCGATCAAGCGATCCCGCGAACCCGAACCGAATCGCGCTTGATCTTGCCCGAATCGCCGCTTTCGGCTACACGTTCGCCTTAATATCGCCGCTTCCGAGCAACGAGCGAGAACGCGTTTGCAACCGAAATCGCTCGCGTTCGGTTAGCGAGAACGCGCCCACGACCTGCGAAAGTACGCCGGCACGCGACGATCGCGATCACTCGAACGCGGAAGATGACGAAGAGATCGGTCGTCGCGCAATCAAACCTATCAACAATTATATCTTATGTTACATAATCTGTTCATTATTTGGAAAAAGGGCGCGGCGGGTCGAATTCCCGGCGGATTGTTGGGGATGATCGTATTGATCGCGGCGGTCGAGGGGTCGATCGAATCGCATCGCGTCGAGCTGACGAATTTGGGGAACGCGAGCTGGCGGTGGGGTGGCGACGCGGTGTGGAAGCGAGCCGAGGGACGCGAACTCCTCTGTTTCGGCGACAGTTTACTGAAGACGGGGATCGTTCCCCGAATTCTCGAACGAAAAACAGGGTTGAAGGCTTATAATTTCGCGGTCCACGGCGCGCAGCCGCCGGCGACGTATTTCTTGTTGAGGCGAGCGCTTGCGGCGGGAGCGAAGCCGAAGGCCGCGGTCGTCGAATACATACCCAACATGCTGACGGGAGGTCCGCGTGATTGGGCGCGGCTCTGGCCCGAACTCGCGACTCCGCGTGAAATCGTCGAACTCGCGTGGAACGCGCGCGACGCCACGTTCCTCGCGTCGACGCTCGTCGCACGGGTTTTCCCGTCGGTTCGACGCCGATCGGACTTGCGCGTTCGGATCGTCGCGGCGCTCAACGGCGATTCCAAAGCCGAAGACGGCGCCGAGGTCGCGGCGCACCTGCGCAATTGGGAGGTCAACCTCGGCGCGCAACTTTCCCCGCCCAATCCTTCGTTCAGCGGCGTCCCGACCGAAAAAGATCAAAAAGATTACATGACCACGAAATGGTGGTGCGATAAGATTAATCGCTTATACATTGAGCGATTTCTTGAGCTCGCTCGGTCGCGGGGGATCACGGTGTTTTGGCTGGCGCCGCCGATCAGCCCGAATCTTCAAGCCGAGCGCGAGCGAGGGGGATCGGATCGGGCGCACACGAAGTTCATCGCCGATTTCGGGCGGCGGTTTCCCAACCTGATCGTCCTCGACGGACGCGGGTCGGGGTTTCCGAAATCGCGATTCGTCGATCTCGTGCACCTCGATCGCGACGGCGCCCCGGCGCTCTCGGACGCGGTCGGAACGGCGATCGCCGAGGTTTTGCGAGGGAACCGAGAAGAAGGCTGGATCGTCCTGCCGCGATATCGCCCCGTTGCGATCGATCGCGATCGCGAGGACGTGCGCGAGTCGCGGATCGCGATCGAGGCGAACGACGGTCGCGTTCGACGCTGAACGGTCGCGAATCGCGTTAACACGACCGACCGGCTCGACCCCTCTCGCATCAATTTCAAAGTCATTCGGCACGCATATCGGTCTCGTTTCAAAATTAGATCGTCATATCGACTGATCTTACTCCTTTATTGCGCGATCATTCAAACATTTTCGACGCCGGAACGACGATCGTCTTCACGTCTCCGAGGGGGAGGGCCTCGATGATTTTGTCTTCGGCGAGGACGTCTTGCGGAGTTCCCGCGGTGTCGTAGACGAGGGGAGTAGCCCCCCCCGATTCGAGCAGTTTCTTCAGCTCAGCCGCGTCTTTGGCGACGATCGCGACGAAGAATCCGTCGGTTTTCCAATGCCTTTTAATCGCCTCGTTCACCTCTCGGACGGTCGTTTTGGGGAGCCGGCGGGCGAATTCGGCGGGCTCGTCGAGCGTCTTGTAAAACGCTCCGTCGATCGCGTAGCCGAGACGCCTGGGAAGCGTTTGCGTCCACAATTTGGAGTAATTGAGGAGAAAATCGCGCGATCTTTCGAACTCGGCCTCGGTCATCCCGTGCTCGACGAGGCGACGATATTCCCAGAGCGCGGCGCGGAGCGCGAAAACCGCCTTGTCGCGCGGCACGGGACGAATCCAGATCGAAAAAAACTGCATCCGACGCGGGTCTCCGGGATCGGCGAAAACCGTTTGTCCGTCCTGAGTAAACGCTTCAATATACGAATAATCTCCGTAATTGAGCCCGCGTTTACCGCGCAAATCTTTCATCAATTTACCGTTGAACGTTCGATGTTCGCCCAAAAACGAATTCGCCACCGCGAGGGGATAAAAATCGTCGTCCTTTCGCGTGAGGTCGATCGCGAACCCGAGCGAGATCGCCGTCGAATCGGCCGATTTTTCGACGATCGTCGCCTCGATTCCATGAGGCGTTCGAGGACTCGGCAGAGCGGGGGGGGTCGTCTTCGCCGGCGCGAGCGATTTGAGGTCGCTCTTGATCCGATCGAGAACCGCCTGATTCGCGCCTCCGGCGAGACCGATATGAAGATTCCCTTTGGTGTAATATTTTTTATGAAACGCCTTGACGTCGTCGAGCGTGATCGCCTTCAACCCCGAGACGGTTCCGCGTTCGACGTGGCCGTAGGGATGATCGCGATAAATCAGCGAATCGAGCGTTTTTTTCCCCAATTCCTCGTCGTCGTTGCCGCGGAGCGTTTTCGACACGTAATCGATCGCCTGATCGCGAAGGCGAAGGAAATCGGCCTCGGCGAAGCGTGGAGAAACGATCATCTCGGTAAGAATCGATTCGTAATCGGCGAGATTATCGCGATGAACGACCCCGGCGAACGTCGTGACCTCCTTGCGACACTTCCCCTCGACCGACGCCGCCATCGGATAAAATTTTTCGAGGATCTCTTCATAAGCGAGCGATTTCGTTCCCCCCTCGGAGACGATCGCCGCGACGAGCGCCGCGAGCCCCTCTTTGCCGGGAGGGTCGTCTTGCGAGCCGACCGCGAAAACCAGCCGAATCGCCGCGAGCGGGGTCGATTGCGAGGGAAGGAACGTGACGCCGCGCCACGCCTCCTCGCCGGCGCGAACCGAGGCGATCGAAACGCAAAAACAAACGACGATCAAACATCGAACCGACGCGCGAACGTGCAAAGATCGATTTAAATTGATCATTTGTTTGGATAAAAACATCATGTTTTGATGGCTCACGGTTTTTTCTCCGCGACGAGCGTGACGACGGTTCGATTTTCGGGTTTGAAATACGTCGACGCGACGCGAACGAGGTCGGCCGGCGCGACTCGGGCGTATCGATCGTAATATTCGTTGATCGCTTCGATCGATCCCGCGATCGCGATCGATTCGCAAGCGGCGCGGGCGATCGAATCGGGTCCGACGAGCGTCCCCGCGAACTCGTACCGCGCGTGCGATTGGATCGCGGCGAGCCGATTTTGAGCGATCGGCTCGAGCGCGGCTCGCTCCAAAGCGTGAAAGATCTCGTCCCTCACCTCGGCGACGAACTCGGGTTTGCGCGCACGCACGAGCGTGAGAAAAAGCCCGGGGTCGCGCTTCCGTTCGGGCTCGGCGAACATCATCGCGACCTTCCGCTCGGAGAGGACCAATTTCTTATAAAGCGGGCTCGTCTCGCCGAACACCGCCTGAGCGAGCGCCGCGAGCGCCGCGGAGTCGGCGTGCCTCGCGTCGGGAATGTGATACCCCGTCAATAAAACGGGCAACGTCTCCGACGGCCATTTCAGTTCGGATACCCGCTCGCGATCCTGCGACGGCTCCACGGGGATCGTCACGCCGGCCTTTCCCCGCTCCCACGTTCCATAATGCTCACGAACCAACTTGAGCAGGCGATTATGATCGACGTCGCCGACGACCACGATCGCGCAATTCTCGGGTCGATACCAACGATCGAAGAACGTTTTGCTGTAATCGAATTGATTCGGCATGTCTTTGACGTCGGCGAGAAAGCCGATCGTCGTATGCCGATACGTATGCGTTTTGTAAGCCAGGGCGTGAAGCGTCTCTTCGAGAATCAAAAACGGCGACGACGCCCCCTTGTTGTATTCCCCCAAAACGGCGCGCGATTCCTTCTGAAAATCGGGCTTGTCGTATTCGAGATTGCGAAACCGATCGGCCTCGAGCTCGACCGCGGTCGCGAGCGCCGTCGCCGGAATCGTCATGTGGTAGCACGTGTAATCGTCGGTCGTGAACGCGTTCGAATCCGCCCCCAAACCTTTGAGAATATCGTTATATTTATCTTGAGGATATTTCTTAGTTCCTCGAAACATCATGTGTTCAAAAAAATGAGCGAATCCC
Source organism: Planctomycetota bacterium (assembly GCA_021791715.1). Classification (GTDB taxonomy): domain Bacteria; phylum Planctomycetota; class Planctomycetia; order Isosphaerales; family Isosphaeraceae; genus JAKBCQ01. The sequence continues at coordinate 27,750 of JAJYWB010000012.1, forward strand.
GAAAGGCCGGGCTCGACCTCGTTCCGCGACCCCGTTTTCACGACGGTGTAGTACGCGACGATCCCCGGCGAATCGAACGGGATCGAGATCACGCTCAGTCCGTTCGGCAGCGAATCGGATCGAGCGGAAAAGGGAAAAACGGGATCTCCGCGCAGCGCGCGGTCGTCCCCCCGCGATCGCGCCGCCCAAACCGCGACCGCGCAAAACACCGCGATCCGACCGACCACAAATCGATTCATAAACACCTTAATCCTTGAATAAACCGTTTATTTCGAGCCGAAAGATCGCGGCGATCCCCCCTCGAATTGAACCGAGAAGCTCGACCCGTCGGGTTCGACCGAGGCGCGGGCGTATCCCCCTCCCTTCGCGTCTTTATTGACGATCAGCTCGGGAGAGACGTTGTCCGAATCGGACGTGAGAACGTTCTTGTGCAATTGACAAAACATCTTGATCGAGGGAATCGACCGCAGCGTCGCGACCGTCGAAGCCGAACCCCCCTTGCGCGGGCCGTTGTTCATCACCGCGACCGTCGGCTCGATCGTCTTAATGAGTAACGGATTGTTCGATTGATCAAGACCGTGATGCGTTACCTGATATAAATCGACCCGGCCGATCAGATCGACCGGACAAACAAGCTTCTTCTCGACGTTCCAGGTGAGATCGCCGCAATCGAGAAACGTGAAATCTCCCAGCTCGAACAACAAGACGACGCTCCGCGCGTTGTCGGAACGATCGACGGGTTGATCGGGAACGTCCTCCGAGCATCTGGGATTGGCTTCGCCCGCGGTCGATTTGAGCTCGCTTCCGCGGCGCCGTTCGACCGTGATCGTCTCTCCCCCCGAGGCGAGCACGATCGCGCGGACGTCTCCTTTGAGCGGCAATCGATCCCCCGCCTTGAGCGTTTTTCGCTTCCCCTCGCTCGCCTTGCGATAAGCGATCCCCAAACGATCGTTCCGCCCGGGACCGTCGGGAAAATTCTTGGCGTCGTGATCGGGAGAATCGAGATCGGGAAGGCCGCGATCCCAATAATGATCGATCCGAACCCGCTTCGCCAAACCCTCAACCCCGCCGAAATGATCGCGATGCCAATGCGTCGTCACAAGATGATCAATATGATCAAGCTTGCATACCTCTCGAACCGCGCGTTCGATCCGTTTGGGGTCGCGGTCGTCGAACCCTGGCCAGCCCGTGTCGATCAGGATCGACTCGCGCTCGGGGGTGACGATCAACGTCGCCGCGCCCCCGTCGACGTCGATCCAGACGATCTCCATTCGCCCCTTCGGCTCGGCCGCGGCGACGATCCACGGAAAAAGGAATACCAATATCATACCGCGTAATAGCTTCTCGCTCATCGTCGTCCTCGCCTTGTCAATCGGGTCGTCGAAATCGTTCGAGCAGGTTGCGGGTGATCGTTTGAACGCGGCGATCGGGCCCGCGCGGCTTGGTGTACACCGCCGGGCGAACGTATCCGGGAGGCTCCGAAAGCCCGTCGGCCCACCAAATCGTCGAAGCGTTGAAAACGAAATTCCCCTTCGGCCCGGGGTATATCGTCGCGGTATATGTTCCTTGGATTTTGCCGTAAACCGTCTCGCCCCCCGCGACGACCTCGAGACCCGGTATCGCCGCGGGATCCGAGTGCGACTCCCAGCCCACCAACCCGGGGATCGAATCGCCTCGCTTCATCCCCGTCCCCTCAAACAACCAATGATCGGGCTTGAGACACGTCCAATCGCCGCCTCCCATAATCGGATACGTACTTCTCGCTCCGATTAACGTCGCTTCGTTGGGACCGTTCTCGCGTAAACGCTTCATCGCGGGAAGCAGCTTCTCCCCCTCCTCGACCCCGGGCCCGCCGAACCGCCCGATACGCTCGATCACGCGATTCGGTCGACCGTCCGAACTCGGGCCGATCCTCACCACCCCGCACACGCTGTTCCCCGAAAGAAACGCCAAATTCAAACCGTCGTTCACCGCTTGTTTCATATGATCAAACATTTCGAGCGACCAGTATTCGTCGTGCCCCGTCGAAATCCAACAGCGGGCTCGTTTCAACCCCGCGGCGTCGGCGTGCGTATCGATGTTGGATATGTAACTAACATCGTAGCCTTGTCGTTCCATCCAGTAAACGAGCGGGAACTCCCACAACAAGAATTCTCCCGAGCCGACCGAAAGCGGAGCGTCGAGGATCTGACAATATTTGCCGTACGGCCGGTCGAAACTCGCGCGAACGTCGGGCCCCCAATACCACTCGTCCTTACCGTCGTCGTAAAGCGAATAATGATCGGGCCAGCGGTTGTAAGCGTTCCACGTGTCGTCCGAGGTTTGAACGAGAAAATCGACGACGCGATCGTCTCGTACCACAAAAATGATATAACTTTGATATTTTTCGACCTCGGCGGTCAGTTTGGCCAAATAAACGCCGCTCGTCCAGTCGAGCGGGATCGAAAGCGAGACGCAAGCCGGCCAGTCGCACTCGCGCAACCGCTTCTCTCCCACGCGCGGATCGGGCTGAATCGACCCCTCGAACGGACCCAACCGATCGACGAATCGCCCTCCATGTCCTTGATAATATCCCATGCGATAAAGATCGATCACGAACTTCGACGCGGGATTGGTACTAACATGAAAGGATATTTGATCGCCGAGCCGCACAGAAGTCTTCGACGCGTAACCTTCAATCCTCGGCGATCGGTATTTGGTTTTGGGGTCGATCGCGATTTTACTCGCCATCCAATCGCGGGTCCCCGCGCGGTCGTTTTCCTCCCGGATCAGATCGCGATTCGCGGGCGCGGAGGGTTTTGTAACGGTCGCATTCGACCGAGGTTTATCCGTTCGTCGATCGTCGCGTTCATCCCCGAGCGTCGCGCCGAATCCAACCCCGTCGAGACTCGCCGCGGCGCCGAAAGCGGCGACGGATTTGAGTATTTCGCGACGTTTAAGTTCAGGGTGATCCGCCACGCGATCTTCCTTCGCGATCGATGAAAAACTAGCTCGGAGCGTTCCAGCTCGTTCAGCGACCTTCAGGACGGTTCTCAGCGATTCCAGACCGATCCCAAGGTTCGCGACGTTCCGGCTCGTTCAGCGACCTTCAGGACGGTTCTGAGCGTTTCCAGACCGATCCCAAGGTTCGCGACGTTCCGGCTCGTTCGGCGAACTTCAGGACGGTTCTGAGCGATTCCAGACCGATCGGCCGGCTCGGCCGGAGTTTCGCTTGAACCGTCGGGTCGATTCGTCTCGACTCGTTCAGAGCCGCCGAAACGAAGCTCGACCCGTCTTTTCTAACGAACCCACGGTGAGAGGCAAGCGAAAAGAGGAGCGATTCCAAAATCGATTGAGAATTCCAGATCGCCGAAACGCGCCAGCGGGCGTTCCGCGATCGGTTTTCCGCGTCTTATGCGTCAAACGTCGACCCGGAGCGTACAATACTTATCGGGACTCTCGAACGACGCATGGAACCGCTTGCCGAGCGTCGTCTCCCGAACCGATCGGACGACCGGCGTACCCCTTGATCGAGGGCCTTCATGGTGCAATCGAGCCGCCTGCAAGCGCGAACGAAAGAGATCGGACGAGAGCTCTTCGCCGAACTGCGGCGCGGAACTTCGCTTTGGCGACCTTCGGCGTGGGACGATCGCCTGATGACCTTCGCGCTCGGCGATCCCGTCCTCAAGGTCCAATTATTTCGTTTCGTCGACGCGCTTCCGACGCTGCGATCCGCGGCCGAAACACGACGTCATTTGCTCGAATATCTCGCCGAGGCGGACGAACATGTGCCTTGGTGGCTATCGATTCCGCTCGATCTCGCCCCCGACGGTCGCATGACCGACGCGATCCTGGCCCGCCTGGCGCGCGCGGGAGCGATGCGCATGGCGAGCCGATTCATCGCGGGTTCAACCCCCGCCGAGGCCGCTCGCACCGTCGTCCAATTGAGACGCCAAACCGTCGCCTTCACCGCCGACCTCCTCGGCGAAGCCGTGATCAGCGAACCCGAATCCGACCTGTATCAACAGAGTTGCCTCGAACTGATCCAGGGGCTTACCGAAACGCTCGCTCACGAGCCCGAGATCCCCCGAATCGACCGCGACGACGAAGGACCGATCCCGCGCGTCAATCTGTCGATCAAGCTCTCGAGCCTGACGGCGCGGTTCGACGCGATCCACGCCGAAACCTCGCGCGATCGAGTCGCCGAGCGGCTCCGGCCGATCCTCCGCGCCGCGATTCGATTAAACGCGCATATCCATGTCGACATGGAGCAATATTCTTATAAAGATCTGACTCTGGCGATCTTCAAGTCGATTTTGCTCGAACGCGAATTCGTGAATTATCCCCACTTCGGCGTGGTGATTCAGGCGTATCTGCGCGATTCCGAGGCCGATCTCGCGGGGCTTTACGACTGGGTTCAAAAACGGGCCGCGCCGATCACGATCAGGCTCGTCAAGGGGGCGTACTGGGATTACGAGGTGATCCACGCGCGCGATCTTGGTTATCCGATACCGGTATGGATTCGTAAATGGGAAACCGACGCGTGTTACGAACGGTGCGCGCGGTTTTTGCTCGAACGCCGTCGCCTCCTTCGGCCCGCGTTCGCCGGCCATAACGTGAGGAGCCTCGCGAGCGCGATCGCGACCGCCGAATCCCTCGATGTTCCGCCCGAAGCGTTCGAGATCCAGATGCTCCACGGCATGGCCGCTCCGCTCCAGCGTGCGATCGTCGCCCGCGGCCTTCGCGCACGCGTATACACCCCCTACGGCGCCATGCTCCCCGGAATGGCGTATCTTGTTCGCAGACTCCTCGAAAACACGTCCAACGAATCGTTCCTCAAGGCGAGCCTCGCTCATTCATCCACAATCGACGAATTGCTCCGCGATCCCAGGGAGATCGGCGCCATGAAATGGAAACATCAAGAGACTTTAAAATCAACGAGATCCCCGGTCGAAAGCCCCGCGCAGCCCCCGCCGTTTTCCAACGAATCGCCGATCGATTTCGCGATCGAGGCGAATCGCGACCGGATGAGAAAGGCGCTCGCACAGGTCCGGTCGGCGTTCCCTCGAACGTGCCCGATCCGGATCGACGGCGAGGCGATCGCGACCGGCGCCGAGATCGTGTCGCACAATCCGGCGGATCGATCGGAAATCGTCGGCACGGCGGCGCGGGGAGGGCTTTCCGAGGTTGAACGCGCGATCGAGGCGGCTCGATCGGGCTTCGATTCCTGGTCGCGAACTCCCGCGAACATCAGAGCGAACGTTCTTATCAAAGCCGCCTCCATCATGCGAATGCGCAAGTATGAATTGGCTGCGTGGATCGTTTTCGAGGCGGGCAAGCCGTGGCGCGAGGCCGACGGCGACGTCGCCGAGGCGATCGACTTTTGCGAATTCTACGCGCGCGAGATGCTTCGCCTCGCCGAGCCCCGCCGCCGCGATTACCCTGGCGAAACGAACGTTCAGGTTCGAGTCCCCCGCGGCGTCGCGGTCGTGATTCCCCCCTGGAATTTCCCCCTTTCGATCCCCGCGGGGATGACCGCCGCGGCGCTCGTCGCCGGGAACTCGGTGATCCTCAAACCCGCCGAACAAACTCCGGTCGTCGCGAGTTTACTTGTCGAAATCCTTCATCAAGCCGGCGCCCCAGAATCGGCGCTCCATTATTTGCCGGGCTTCGGCGAGGACGTCGGTCGGGCGCTCGTCAAAGACCCGCGAATCGCGATGATCGCCTTCACGGGATCGATGAACGTCGGCCTTGAAATCTACAAAACCGCCGCGACGACCGCCGAGGGACAAGATCACGTCAAACGCGTCGTCGCCGAGTTGGGAGGAAAAAACGCGATCATCGTCGACGACGACGCCGATCTCGACGAGGCCGTCGTCGGCGTTTTACACAGCGCGTTTCATTACGCGGGACAAAAGTGTTCGGCGTGCTCGCGCGTGATTATTCTTGAATCTGTATATACCCAATTTTTGAATCGTTTAATCGAGGCGGTTCGAGCCCTCACGGTCGGCGCCGCCGAGGATCCCGACACCGTCGTCGGTCCTTTGATCGACCCCGACGCGCGCGATCGCGTTGCGTCTTACGCCGAGATCGCGGCGCGCGAGGGACGAATCGTCGCCAAGATCGCGCCCCCCGCGGCGATCGCCGACCGCGGCTGTTACTTCGGTCCGATGATCGTCGCCGACGTTCCCCCCGAGGCTCGCATCGCGCAGGAGGAAATCTTCGGGCCCGTCCTCTCGGCGATCCGCGCCCGCGACCTCGATCACGCGATCGCGATCGCGAACGGCGCCCGCTTCGCGCTCACGGGAGGCGTCTATTCGCGCAGTCCGATGAATATCGATCGCGTTAAACGAGATTTTTATGTAGGCAATCTTTACATCAACCGACCGATCACGGGAGCGCTCGTCGATCGCCAACCGTTCGGCGGATTCAAGCTTTCGGGTCTGGGCGCCAAAACGGGCGGACCCGATTACCTCCTCGAATTCCTCCTCACGCGATCGATCACCGAGAACACGCTGAGACGAGGCTTCGCTCCCGACGTCGAATCGCTCGGCGAAGAACCCGCCGAATCCGAAGGCGCCAGGGAACACGCCGATCAAACCGCCGCGGTCGCACGAACGTAAAGCTCGTGCGCCGCGACGATCGGTTTTTTAAGGCGTTCGGTCGCCGATCCGTAAGAATCCTGGGATCGATTTAAACAAGCGCCGGCTCGGGATCGGGCTCGAGCGATTCGAGCGGAATCGCCCCTTCGACGCCGATGCTTCGACAAGCGTCGACCCAAACCCGCATCGAATCCGCCATCTTCACAAAAAATTGCTTGAAAGATCCCGCCATCCGTTTATGCTTCCACTCGGCCGCCTCGAGTCGATCGGCGATCTCGAGATAACGCTCGCAATATGTCGAGCCGCTCAGCGTCCACGATTCGAGCATCTCGGCGAGGGGATCGGTCAGCTCGACCGACCAAAATTCGAGCTCGAGATCCCCCAGCAGGTTGTGCGCGTTCCGCCTGTGATCGCACGCGGGCGCGCCGAACGCGATCCGATCCCCCGTCCCGTGAATCGCCTTCTCCGCGAAAAACCCCGCCCAGATGTCGCCGTAACGCTCGACCGGAATCCCGCCGATCGGATCGCCGACGGGAACGAAATAAAACGCCGGAATCACATCGCGATGAAACGACGTGTTTTGAGTGTTGATCGGCGCGAACGTGCCGTCCGCCAATACGATCCGATCGTCGAGAACCCGCTCGGCGCGAACCGGGAACGTCAATCGCGTCAGCGAATCGACGTCGGGATCCCCCAGCCACAACCCTCCGTTCATCACGATCCGTCCCGATTCATAAGCGTACGTTTGAACATTCTTTTCTCGCCGTTTCGAATACGGATAGCCGCGGGCGAAAATCGGCGCGTCGACGTCGTAGCTCATCATCGAACACGGATTGAACCAGCCGTTCGAACACCGAACCGACCGCGACAGCCGCGTCGCGCCCACGATCGAATGCCCCTCATACCAATTCTCATGCCGATAAACCCAATTGTCGTCGTCGAGCGCGACGATCGACTCGGCGCCCCCCTCCGCCGCCTTCAGATAACCGATGTTACGACGATTGTCTGAATTATAAGGGATCCGCCGCGCGAGCTCGGGAAACCGTTCGAGATACCGTTCCTGCTCGGCCAAATCGAGATATCGGGTTCGCAAACCCTCGGCGGAAAGCTCGTTCGCCAGGGCGTGAAGCTCGGCGTGCGGAGTCTTCCGATCGCCGACGATGATCACGTCGATATAATCAAGAACGTTGAACCGACGAAAATTGACCGCGTAATCACGCAACAAGTACGGAACGTTGATCGTCGTGACGACAATCGTCGTGCGGGGCGTACGCATCGGGGCGCGTCTCCTGGTTTTCTCGAATCATCTCGGCGACGATCCGATCGAGCGAATAGCGGGGCTCGAACTTGAGCTCGACGCGAGCTCGATCGATATCCGCGAATAAACTGAACGTTTGATTTGTCGAAGCCGCGAACGCGATTCCGCCCGCTCCCGCGCGGCTCACGATCGACTCGGCGAGCGATTTCATCGAGATCGCCGTTCCCTCGGATATGTTGAACGACTCGCACGTCCCCCGATCCGAACGCTCGAGCCGAACCAGACACGCGGCGATCGCGTCGGCGACGTCGCTCGGGTGAACAAAATCGCGACGGTGATCGCCGGACCCCTGAATCTCGATCGTTTCGCCTCGAATCGCTCTCCGTACGAAATCGCCGATCGCGTGCGGCTCCTTACACCCGGGACCGACGACAAGCGTCGGCCTGACGATCGCGCACCGCAAGCCGAACTCCGCCGAATACGACCGCGCGATCCCCTCGGCCGCGGATTTGCTCACCGCGTAAGGGTGCCGCGGCGCGTGCGCCGAATCCTCGCGCTTCGCGTCGTTCCCCGACCCGAAAACCGTCAGGCTCGAAGCGAGCAAAAACGACGGCACGCCCGCCTTGCGACACGCGTCAAGTACATTCACGGTTCCTTGTGTATTAACTCGATAATATTCGAGCGGATTCGCGCGACTCGGCGCCGCGCCGCAGAGCGCCGCGAGATGGCAGACCGCGTCGGGACGCGATTCGCCGATCACCGCCGAAACGAGGTCGAAATCCCCCACGTCGAGATCGTCGCGATCGGTCGCCTCGACCTCGAACCCCGCGGCGGCGCGCAGCCGATCGACGAGATAGCCGCCGATAAATCCACCCGCACCCGTTATCAATACTTTCATCATAATCCCTGATTCAAGAAACGAATACGCGATTCTGACCGAGAGGCTCGAGATTACGCGCCGTCAGCCGGTATTTGCGATACCACTGAACCGTCGCGCGGAGACCGTCGTGAAGCGAAGTTTTCGCCTTCCATCCCAGCCATTCCTCGGCGCGCGTCGCGTCGAACACCCGCCGCGATTGCCCCTCGGGACGATCCTTATTCCACACAAGTTCACCCGTAAATCCCGTGATCTGTTGAAGCGTCTCCACGACCTCCCGCACGCTCGTCTCTCGACCCGAAGCGAGATTGACGAGCCCCGGCTGATCGCGAACCTCCGCCGCCTTGATCATCCCCGCGGCGACGTCGTCGGCGTAAACGAAATCGCGCGTCGGCGACCCCCCACCCCAAATCTCGATCTCCCCCGCGCCGTCGTCGGTCGCCTCGACGAACTTCCGCACCAACGCCGGAACGACATGCGCGTTCTCAAGATCAAAATTATCGCGAGGCCCGTAAATGTTCCCAGGAATCGCCACGACGATCGGAAACCGATACTGATTCCAATACGCGATCGATTGAACATGCAACATCCGTTTCGCCAGCGAATACGGCGCGCTGTCCGCCTGCGGAAATCCGTCCCAGAACCGATCCTCCCGAAGCGGAAGCGGACCCTCCTCGGGATACCCGCACCCCGCCCCCGCCGCGATCACCTTGTCGACCCCCGCCTTACACGCGTAATCGATCGTCAGCGTGTTCATAATAATGTTATTGAAATAAAAATCGACCGGATACGTTCGATTCGCGCCGATCCCCCCCACGAATCCCGCGAGATGAAACACGACCTCGAACCGATCGTTCTCGAACAATTGCCGCACCTCGGCCTCTTTGGTCAGGTCGCAATCGCTCGAATGAAGCACGACGATCCGATCGCACTCCTCGCCCCTTAATCGCGAAACGACGTGGCTTCCCAAAAAGCCCCCGCCCCCCGTCACGAGAACACGCTTGCCGGACCAGTAAGACATATCTTCAAACTCCTTGAAGTTGATTCTCGAAAATCTCGACCGACGACCTCCAAAACCGACCGACGATCGGCGGCGATTCGTTCGCCTCCGCGAGCGATTCCGGCGTTCCCACATCCACCAGCGGCGATTCGGTTCGATAAACGCCGATCCCGCGGGATATCCAACCCGGAAAACATTCGCGCTCAAACGACACGAATCGATCGAGCGGTACCGTTCGCATCAGATCCGTCGACACGACATACACGCCGGCGTTCACCCACCCCTCGCCGCTCGCGCCCTCCTTTTCACGAAACGAAACGACCCTCCCGCGACGATCGCTCTCGATCGTCCCAAACCGCGCCGCGTCGGACACGTGAGCGATCGCTATCGAAACGTCGAGCCCCGATTCGACGCTCCGATCATCGAAATCGCTTAAATTGATATCGACGAACGAATCTCCGTTAAGAATCATTACACGATCGCTTTTGATCCGTTCGACCGCGAGCCTCGCCGCCCCCGCGGTCCCGAGCGGCTTATGCTCGCGTACATATTCGAGATTGAGCGAACCGCGACGCCCACCGAACCGCTTCTCGATCGCATCCCCCAGATAACCCGTCGCGAGTACGACCTCGCGCCCCCCCGAAAGCTCGATCTGATCGAACAGAATCTCCAAAAAAGGCCTTCCGCCGACGGTCGCGAGCGCCTTGGGACGGTCGCTCACCGCCGATCGCAACCGCGTCCCCAAACCCCCGGCCAATATTATGATTGGTACGTGCATCATCGGTGTGAAATCGTTTTTGTACGGGTCGATTCGCGTCATCGGCTTGAACTCCGCCAGGTTTGCAGGCCGCGCGGATCGAACGAAAAGTCGAGCGTCTGACCCCCCGCGCGGTCGAGCGCGCGTCGGACTTCGCATTGACGTTCGGTTTCACAATAAATGAGCAAATACCCCCCTCCGCCCGCCCCCAGCAGCTTGCCGCCGATCGCCCCCGCTCCCCTCGCCTCGTCGTAAAGCCGGTCGGCGATCGTCCCTCGAACCAGATCGGGACTGATCCGTTTTTTCATCAAATAAGATTCATGTAAAAGCTCGCCGAAATCGTTCAATCGACCGTCGACGATCGCGCTTTTCATCTCGAAAACGAGTTCGTAAAGCCGGAACAAACCGTCGATCGTCGAGGTCCGCCCCTCGCGACACGATTTCGCCTGCCGCTCGACGATCCCGAGATCCGCCCGCGCACGCCCCGTGTAACACAACAACAAATGCGATTCCAAATCGTTGAGCACGTCCCACGATACGTCGACCCGAGAAACCTCGACGCGATCGGGATGAAACTCGATCAAATTCAATCCGCCATAGGTCGTCGCATACTGATCCTGCTTGCCGCCGACGATCTTCAAATCGATCCGCTCGACCTCGAAATTGAGCTCGGCGAGCTCGGTTTCGTTGAACGATTTGCCGCGATATCCCGATATCGCCCCGATCAACGCCGCGGTCAGAGCCGATGATCCGCCGAGCCCGCTCCCCGGAGGCGCGTCGGATCGAATCTCAAGGTCCATCCCGAGCCCCGCTCCAAGCCTGCCGATCACCGCCTTCGCCAGATCGAGAACGCCGTCGTAAGCCGGAGGCTCGTCGACCGAAAAATGCACCGTGCATCCCAAATCGAGTGATCGAATCCTTACCTTCTGATCGTTCCTGGGATAAAGCGTCACGTACGCGTGGCGATTGATCGTCGTCGATAAAACCGCGCCGGGATGCTCGCGATACCAATGCGGCAGGTCGGTCCCCCCTCCCGAGAAACTCACCCGCAACGGCGACCGCGACCGCACGATCGAATCTCCCAGGGTCGATCGCGGACGCGACGATCGAGCCCGTATCGTTCGCGTCATATCCATCATCGTCATCGCGGTCGCCTCCGAAACAAAATCGCGGCAAAAAACACGGCGGCTGAATTCGGGATCTCAGATATTCTGAAATCGCCCCCGACCGAGCGTTCGATAAGCCTTCACAAGTTCAACCACCCCCTGATCGAGCGTCCGTTTCGCCTCGAATCCCGAATCGCGCAGCCTTTGATTGCTCACGATATAATTGCGCTTGTCGGGATCCGAACCGACCTCGGCGAAATGAATGAAAAGATCCCGAATCCTTCGCTTGATCAATAGCGCCAGCTCCTCCTTGGAAAGATTCGCCGAATCGAGCCCCGCGTTGTACGGCCGGCCGATCATCGCGTCGGCGTGATCGATCGCGTGAATAAAACAATCCGCGACATCCCTCACGTGAATGAAATTTCGCTTGAAATCCTTTTCAAAAATCACGAGCGTTCGCCTCGTCACGGCCTCATACACAAAGTGATTGACCATTAAATCGAGCCTCATCCGCGGCGAGGCCCCGAAAACCGTCGCCAGCCGGAACGTGATCGCGTTCGGCGAATCGAGCACCGCGGCCTCCGCCTCGACCTTCGTCCGACCGTAATGCGAGATCGGCTCGAGCGGGGTCTCCTCGGTGCACATCGACGCGCTCGACTTCGTCCCGTAGCCGCTGTTCGTCGTCGGAAACACGATCAACTGACGACGACTTCGAAGCCTGAGAATCAACCGAACCGCGTCGAGATTGACCGATTTCGCCGTGATCGCGTCGCGATCGCACGCGGGAGCGCCCACGATCGCCGCGAGCGGAATCAAAACGTCCGCCTCGCCGAGAACCGATCGCATCAAATTCTCTTCACGTACATCGCCGTGGATGAACTCGAAATTCGGGTTCGCGCATAAATGAAACAAACTCTGCTCGCCGTACGAGAGATTGTCGACCGCGACGACGCGAAATCCGCGTGCGAGCAAACTTTCACAAAGGATCGACCCCAGATATCCGGCGCCGCCGGTCACCAACACGGTTTCCGCCATGATCGTATGTACCTTCCCCTGAGAATCGACCGCGGCGCTCTCCGCGCCCCTTCTTCACCCGCGCGAACGACCCCCCGAGAGCGAAGTCGACCCGCTCGACCCGTCGCCCCGGAATCGATCCAGGAGAAATCTAGAACACGTTCGGCGCGTCGCGAGAAATCAACACGCCGCGGCGATCCACCCGACGGCGCAGGAAAAGGAAAGAACAAAGGCTCACGCCGCCCAGCGAAATCGCCGACCCCGAAACAACCCGGGGCTCACGCCGTCCCGCGAAAGAACAATCCCAAAAAACGAGCGGGCGCGATCGATCGATTCGTCGCGCTCGCTCAAATGAAGAGTATCTAGAAATGATATAATATTTTAGTAATGAGATGTGTTTCGATCGATTCTCGCGTTTCAGCGTAGGCGATACGCCCAAACCTCGGGATTTTTTTGTTCGGGTCGATCGGCGGAGCGTGGAACGGCGAGGTAGAGCGTTTTCGTTTCGGCGTGATAAACCGAGGTTTTCGCCCCTTTCGCGGTCTTGATCGTCGTCGCGGATTCGTAACGATCGGAATCGATCTTGCGAATCACCGCGATCGCCCCCTCGCCGCAAGACGCGAAGACGAGCCCCCGTTCGGCGTCGAACGAGACATCGTCGACTCCGCCCGGAATCGGGAGCGAGGCGACCTTCCGACCGGTGTCGGCGTTCAGAACGACGAGCGCCGGATTTTCACGACAGCCGACAAAGAGACGCCGACCCTCCTCGTCGATCGCGAGCGCCGCGTTGACGCCCGCGGGAGCGACCGAAAAACGATCGATCGCCTCGTCCTTTTCGGTATCAATCACAATAACATACCCTGTTTTGGAATTGACGTACATCCTTGGTTTATTGGATTCAAGCTGAAACGCCCCGACCTCGGGAGGGATCGCGATCCGTTTGGAGACCGACGTGGAATCGGCTTCGATCACGCGGATCTCACGATCGTCGTGCGCCACATAAATTCGGCGCGTTTTTGGATTGTACCTCACGTTGTCGGCGTCTCCTCCCATCGCGACCGAACGGATCGGTTCGAGCTTTTCCGCGTCGATCGTGTTGCACATTCCGCCCACCCCGGCGCCGACGAAAATGCGATCGGCGTCGCGCGAATAAAAGACGCCGCGAGCCTTCCCCTGATCGGGAATCTGTTTGATCAACGTCTGAGTCTTAAGGTCGACGACGTCGACCGTCCCGTTCGAGGTATTGGCGACGAACAATCGCTCGCGTTTGGAATCGATTGTGAGATGATCGAGCCCGCCTACGGGGCCTTTGAGCGCGATCGTCGCGGTACGTTCGAGAACGGGGGCTGGTACGTCGGCGGCCTGGGTCGCTTCGGCCGAGGTGAAAATCGACCAGAAGACGACCGAGCAACGTGTTAAAACGCCGATTCCGGAGTGTAACCGACTCTTTCGGATCACGATTCGGCTCCTCAAAGTTGGGGTGGAAAGAAGGCCGACGGTATTCGGCGACCTCGGCCGCCCGGCAGCATATCACAGGGGCGCGATCGGGGCGAAGGGAGTGTATTCGACCCTTATGCGTCAGCGTGCGACAGGGTCGATCGGTATGAAAGTGATACGACGTGATCTTGAAATAGACGTTCTTGTCCGCTATCATAAGATTGGGAAGGGGCGAAACTTAGCGCATGAGGATCAGACGGATTCATCGTCGTTTCCGCCTCGAACCGACAAGAGGAATTTGGCGTGAACGTTTGATATAATCGTTCAGATCGCCGCTCTAGTCCGCCTCGGCACATACGGGCGATCGAAAGCGGCGTCGATCGAGTCGGCCCTTCCTCGATGCGACGACCGGAATATAAAGCGGAATTTTTTATGTATAACACTAATAAATACACTTGTGATTATTATGAATTGATGCTCAGACGGCTTGATCAATTGATCGCGATGCGTCACGATCCGGGATCGGAGATCGAGAATCGGCTTAGAAGGTATTCGGATCGACTATGGCGAGACGCTATTACGACGACGATGGGAAACGAAGAGATCGCGTATATAGCGATGTCGAGAATGATCGAAATGATCGAACAAAACCGGCATTTATGGATCGATTCGATTTCCACCGATCCAGAGGAAAACTGGGTCGAGTCGGCCGAAAGATGCCTGCATATTTTTATCAATCAATGCAATGGATCATCCCGGACGCAGCAAGGCTTTGAAGATCGATTCGATAACGGTCGTATTCCTAACAATTCAGACGGTTTGACGGGAAATCGAGATCTCCCTAATCGAAGGCGTGCCATGGATACCGAAACAATCGAGTCGGCTTGGAAAACGACGGCCCCGGCGGTGAATTCGGAGGAATGGATTCGTATGAACAATCGTCGAGCCGACTTGATTGATAAAAAACACTTACAAGGTCTCTCCGAATCGGAGAGTTTAGAACTCGATCACTTACAGAAGATCAGTTTCAACGCCGTCGATCAGGCGTTTCCGATGTCCGAGGTCGATTTGGAAGCTTTGCGACGTCTCGCCGCGCGATCGCGATCGGAAACGGAGACTTCCGAAGAATGAACGATCTCGAACCGTTCTCCTACCCAAGCACGGCGCATGAGCGACGTCACGGCCCCAAAGGATATTCAAACTTTTCGAGCTTTAAACCCTGGCTCCGAGACGAATTCGTGTTCCGATGTGTTTATTGTCTAAATCGTGAACGGTGGTATCCCGACGGTTCCGCTTCATTCTCGGTTGATCATCTTTATCCGAAAACTGTAACGCCTGAACGAGAGAATGACTACACAAATTTAGTTTATTCATGTCATCGATGTAATTCACTGAAACAAGATCGATTAACGCTCGATCCGACGATCACCCCGTTGAGCCGGCATCTGCGAGTCGACGAAGCCGGAAACGTCCGGGCGACCACGCCCGATGGAGCGAAAATGATCGACTTATTGCAATTAAACCACCCAACATACATAAGCAGACGCGTGTTTTACAAGGAATTAGCGATACTTTATCGCCGATCTCATGATGACAAACAGATACACAACCTATATATCCATGCATTTGGTTATCCAGATGATCTTCCTGATCTCAATTCGTTAAAGCCGCCTCTGGGGAATAGCCTGGCTTTTAACGTTCGTGAATCGCACCACGCTCGGAAAATGCGCGGCGAGTTGAATAATGTTCATTAGATTATACAAGTGTAATTGCATGCCTTGGATGTTCGTACTATTCGAATGGGATCCATTTCGTATGGGCATAATAGCGATCGACAATATTCGCTTCCAGATATTCGATATCCCGATTCGGATGTATTGGACCTTCGTTCCGATCCGAACAATCGAAATCGCGGCTAAAGATTCGCCGAAGACGGATCGTCCCGATAAAATCGAACGCTGAATCTTCCCGTTGAGCCGAGGTCGACCAGAGACGAAGGCCATGAGCATGTTTGCGGTTATCGTCGAAGGGACGATCCAGCCCGCCGTCACTCTGGAATTGAACGAATCCGGTCGCCACACACGCCACTATTAAATCGGATAGATTTATCCCCGATCCACTTGTCCAAGCTGACCGAGTAGCTTCATTCAACATACCCCCAAAACAGAACCCGTCAGCATCGTTGCCTGAAAAGAATCAACCCATTCGATTCAGCAATTCAAAAATCCAGCCGATTGGCACAAGATTTGCTGTATAATTCTTACGCCGAATGTCGCCGCAACGTGGATTGAACTTGTAACCCATTGAATCGCTTAGCCTTATCGCATTTTTTATGATCGAACCCCAAAGCAATCTCTCGGATGATCACGATGTTTGCTGCCAAAATCGGCTGCACTTTTGGCATTTTCTGCCAATATGGCAGGCGTGCTCGCCGTTATTATCCTGATCATTCAAAAATTGTCACCGACTTCCGCCGATCCGTATCTTAGAATTGCATCATGGCCAAATGATCGTCGCCGAATCGGCCGACGATCGCTCTCGTGAATGCCGAAATCGACCTGGATTCCGCTTGCTCAATCGCACCGTTAAAACGCCGCACGCCGCGTGCGGATCTTAAAACGAACCGTACGAAATCGTCCGCAATTGGAAAAGGATCCTGAACATGCAACCATCCGCCTCACCAAACCGCTCCGCCGCGCCCCACGAAAACCCATCAACCGAGCCTGAAATCGACGCGTCACACGCGGATTCGCGATCGTCGGCATGATTCTCAGGCAAGTTGATTTCCTCGATCGCGTGATGATCGATCGATCCGGGTCGATCGATTTCGAGAGGCGGTCAATTATCGGCTGTCCGCGTTCTGTTGAGCCCGCTTAATGGGTCGTTATGTCGACGAAAAGCGAAACAGCGCTTTTCAAACCTCCCATCATTGACATCGATAAGACGAGGCGTTACTTTAACCTATCCGCCCCAATTCGACGGTCGGCAAGGGTCGTACTCCTGATTTCTAGACCGTGTTATATATATGAGCAACAAAAGAAATCCGCGTCCCGATCGCAACGATTCCTTGCTCGCTCGATTGCGAGCGGGAGATTTGCGGGCGCGCGAAGACTTGGCTACGCTAGTCCTCGCTCCGCTCTCGGCGTGTCTTCGATCCTACTAACCCAATATCGATCCCGATTTGTGCGATACCTCGGCGGCGGATACGATCATGGAGCTGCTGAAACGTCCCAAACCGTTCGATCCCTATCGCCGATCGCTTGAAATCTATCTCAGATTCGCGGCCAGAAGGAACCTCTACGATCTGATGCGAACCGAACGACGTTCGGTCAGGAACGGGAAAAACGGAAATCCGCTCCAGAATTTTTCCGCACTCGGCTCGGCTGAAACGAATATTAAATGTTCGGACCGACACGATCCATCGATCGAACTCATGATACGAGAGACGATCGATGCCATCCATGCGGAATTCGACCGACTTCGGGCTTCACTGACTTCTCCCGACGACAAAGTTCTCGATCTAATGATCTCAGGAACACGCAAGACCGAGGCTTACGCCAACGTATTGGGCGTGCTTGATTGGAACATCGAAGAGAAGGTCAGGTTGGTAAAGCTAGCGAAGGAACGCGTCAAGTATCGGATTGAGCGAGACTTTCACCATTTGATGGAATTATTTCGATTCAAATGAATCGATTATCTAGAAGAGCGGGAAACTATTATGATTCCTTCGCTTCGCAAGACTCGGGAAATCCAATTCAAGGCCGATCGCGCTCGTCGCGGGTTCACGCTGATCGAGGTTTTGGTCGTCATCGCGATCATTGGGTTGTTGGTCGGTCTGGTTTTGCCCGCAGTTCAAGCCGCTCGCGAATCGGCGCGAAGAGTACAATGCACGGCCAATTTAAGGCAAATCGGTATCGCGATGAATAATTACTGTTCAATTCATAAAATGTTTCCTCCGACACACTTATATACTGGACCAGGATGGTCTTCCAACTCAATGTCCGGCTTTTCATTCCTTCTTTCGTTTCTCGATCAGAACAGTTTATTCAATTCCATTAACATGAATTTTGCAAATCAAGAAAGCATGCTTGTCCCTTCATTGGAAAACCACACGGCGCGAAATACGCGATTAACGGTATTTCTTTGTCCGAGCGACGGTAAAGATCGAAGATTGAATAATTATCGGTTAAATGGTGGAAGATTTTGCGTTCCATCGTTTCAGGGTACACTCTACGACGGACCTTTCAGTTTGGGGGTAATTCCTTCTCCCGAATCGATTTCCGACGGACTTTCTGAAACCGCGTTTGTGAGCGAGAGAGTTTCCGGTAGTTTCATTCCGGATTATCATGATCCTGTCAGAGATCTAAAATATCCTGATCCATATATTATGGATGCATCCGATACGACCTTCATTCCTCAATGTCTGTCGAGCGTTCCAGGGGGCTGGAATGTGCGAGCGGGCCGTTATTGGTTCTATTCCGGGTTTGTGAACACGGCTTATAATCATATGGGTAGTCCAAATGCTAAGCGATCTTCTTGCATCGCTTCGGTTCCGATGGATTTGGATATGGCTCCTGGAGGCCTTAGTCCTCCTCGATCTTTCCATCCAGGCGGAGTCGATCTGTTATTTGGAGACGGTCACGTTCAATTTATTCCCAATTCGATCGCGGATCGTGTTTGGTCCGCGCTCGGAACATACAATAGAGGCGATATCGTCGATCGGTTTTAATTTTTCATTCGAATTTCCGCGATCGTGTTTATCGCGTACGAATCGTTACGAATTTGTAATCTCCAACAGATG
The DNA here is from genome assembly GCA_021791715.1 of Planctomycetota bacterium. Classification (GTDB taxonomy): domain Bacteria; phylum Planctomycetota; class Planctomycetia; order Isosphaerales; family Isosphaeraceae; genus JAKBCQ01. The sequence goes on from JAJYWB010000012.1 coordinate 46,581, forward strand.
AGTCGTCGCTATGCGAAACCAGAAATCTTTACTTGCTCCCTTCATTCGTTCATTTATCATCATTCATCCGACGATCGATTTGATCGTTTCCGTAGCGATCGTTTTGATCGTCGTCGCGATGAACTCTCTCGAAGTGAAAGCGACATCATGTTATACATACCCGAACGCCTGCTTCGATCTATACTCACAATCGCCATGCTCCGTGTCGGGATGTCATTCGGTTCAAGCCAAAACCTACAAAGGCACGAATGGCATGTATATTGTAAACTACATGAATACGTCATGGAACAAAAACTGGACTAATTGCACGCCTAATTCAGCGAAAGGGTCGTGCTCGGATACGACTTCGCAATGCGATTCTCGGCGGTTTTACTCGGGAGCTTGTACAGCGAATAACGTATGCACATTTACGAATACCGGAGCCTTCCCTGTACTTTTTTGCAAAGGAGGTACCGGATCGAATCGCCCTTAATATCGGTGACGATCTGTGATTGTGGAAACGGTTGATACAACCAAATTTCATAATCGTCTTCATCGATGTTATCGACGCTTAACCATGATAATATCGAAGATTACAGTCGAGGAGGGTATTTTGTTTCAATTTACCTTCCCCGGCTAAATCAATTTAGGTATATTTTTTACATCATGATATCCTAGATTGATTATTACATTCATTCCTCTTTATCGTGCCGTTATTCAGCTTTTCTCAGGTTCATTAGTATCATAATGCATCGTTCTCGATCATCAGAAATCAGAGGAGATTTTTGATATGGGAATTTTACTTCTCACGTCGCTTTCCTTAGTTTCTCAAGCCCAAGTCGGATCGCTCGACGCCTTCCGTTCCAACTTCGCGGCAATCAAGGCCGAGATCATCTTTGAATTTCATTATGGATACGCCGATCTGAAAACGATCGATCGGCTTCGTTTATGGAATACTAAAGGGATCAACATCAAAGAAAATCTCGATCATTATGTCGGTCGATGGAGGTGCGACGGTTCAGCGGTTCATCTGACATTTATGCCCGTCGATCGGGATCTGAAAGATTTGACGGCGGATGAGATTCGAGAGATCCTCGATAAAAAGGCTCACAAAGATATAAAAAAATCATCGACAGAAAATCAATCTCAAAATATCAATCGTTCCGGATTCGAGGAGCTTTCCAACGACGAACTCGACGCTCAATTGAAATTCGACGATCCGACTTTCATTGACGTCAACTTACTTCTCGAGTCGGGTCTCATCCAAAATCGTCGCGATCCTTTTTCCTGGTGGGGATCGTATCGATTTCCATACAATTTGATTCAGGATTTATCTCACGAGAAGTCGAGCACGCAATCCACGATGATTCATGATTTTCCACTCGAAGTTTTGAGTTTCCAGAAGAAAATGGATTCAGGGGAATGGTATCGTTACGACTTTTTTCACGATCCGAGTGCGGCTTACCTACCTCGATATGTAAGAATGATTGGGGCTTCTGATAACGGATCTGTGTGCAAGGAGATGTTTCTCATCGAAACGCGTCGATGCGCCGCGGGCGGTTTCGTTCCATTGGAATACTATGAAACCGAATTTGTCTGTGTCAGTCCTAGATATTCAGAAAATCCCAAGCTAGACATGAGCTATTCTCCTCGACCTAGGGGTGGCGATTTCCCGTTTGTATTAGGTCATTTCCTAGTTAAGGATTTCAAAGATTTCAAGGGGAAAGCCGCTCTCGAACCGCTCAAAGTGACGCACTCGATCACGGCCAGAGGTGGTCGATCCCCGCTCACCTCGAATACGCCGTTGACGATCGAACGGATGAAACTCATTCTCGGCAAGAAAATTTATGAACATGGTCCCGTTCGACCCACGATCGATGTCGAGGAGATCAACGAGTTAACTCCACGTCCCAGAAAGGGTTGGAGTTGGGGTTGGATTGTCGCGGGGATCTCCCTCGTGTGTATTACCCTGGCGTCTCGCAGATATTGGAAAAGTTCCTTCTCGAAGTTATCGATCTTGATTCCTATCTCGATCGTCATCTTGGGTATCGAAGGGTGCTCAAGAATTGAGAATCCTCAAGCTCAACGAATCCGGTCGCCACACACGCCACTATTAAATCGGATAGATTTATCCCCGATCCACTTGACCAAGCTGACCGAGTAGCCCCATTCAACATACCCCCAAAACAGAACCCGTCAGCATCGTTGCCTGAAAAGAATCAACCCATTCGATTCAGCAATTCAAAAATCCAGCCGATTGGCACAAGATTTGCTCGAGAGAGATTGCGTAGAATGTCGCCGCAACGCGGATTCAACTTGTAACCCATTGAATCGCTTAGCCTTATCGCATTTTTTATGATCGAACCCCAAAGCAATCTCTCGGTTGATCACGATGTTTTCTGCCAAAATCGGCTGCACTTTTGGCATTTTCTGCCAATATAGCAGGCGTGCTCGCCGTTATTATCCTGATCATTCAATAATTGTCACCGACTTCCGCCGATTCGTATCTTAGAATTGCATCATGGCCAATTGATCGTCGCCGAATCGGCCGACGATCGCTCTCGTGAATGCCGAAATCGACCTGGATTCCGCTTGCTCAATCGAACCGTTAAAACGCCGCACGCCGCGTGCGGATCTTAAAACGAACCGTACGAAATCGTCCGCAATTGGAAAAGGATCCTGATCATGCAACCATCCGAATCACCAAACCGCGCCGGCGCGCCCCACGAAAACCCATCAACCGAGCCTGAAATCGACGCGTCACCCGCGGATTCGCGATCGTCACCCAACGCGATCGAACACGGCGTTCGTTCACCAGAGCCCGTCGTCGAAGGGCTCGAAACCTTGGAAGATTGGCTCGCTCATCGCGAGACCGTCGTCGCCGAACTCATCCCCGTCGGTCAACTCGAAACGCTCTACGCCGAACGCGCAGCCCTCTATTTGTGGAGGCTCAATCGTGTCGTACGATTTGAAACCACCGCGACACAGTTCGACCTCGTCGACCTGACGCACGAGATCCTCGTCTCGCTCAATCAACCCGAACTCGCCCGCGATCGATCCGAGGCGGTGCTGCTCGAAAAGCTTCGCGAACCGCTCGAAAAGTACTTGCGGGAATTCTCAAGATGGGGCGCGGAAGCCGCCAAACTCCCCGATCAGCAAGAAGGCCTGAAGAAGGTTCGCCGGGAAACGAGGCGATTGAAAGAGCGTCGCGTGTTACCCGATCAAGCGACGATCCAGACGATCATCAAATACGAGTCGCACCTCAATCGTTGTCTCACGAGCACGATGTCCGAGTTGCGTCGGTTGCAAAAAGAACGCCGCCGGCGATTGGGCGAGGTTAAGATAGATTCGACCGATCCAAGTAAGCCGGATCGAACCGCTCGGTCGGCTCAACCCAAAATCCACGACCTGACGCCCGAGCCTGCGATATCCCAAGAAGTACCGGGAGACGTTCTCTGCGAGATTCCCCCGCCCGAATCACAAGAACTTCCCGCCGACGACCAGGTTCCGCCGATCGCGACGGATTTGTCGTCACCTCAAGAAGATATTGATCCTCAAGATTCAACGCTCCCAACGGATTCGCCTTCACTTAAGGAAATGGAGGACGTTCAAAGTCCGCCGACCCAAAGCGATTCGAACGAATGCGATTCAAACTCTCCAAAAGATTTCACGATCGAATGCGATTCACAAGTGCCAACAGATTCCTCGATCGAATGCGATTCGAACGTTCCTTCAGATTCCTCGATCGAATGCGATTCGAGCGTTCCAGCGGATTCGCCGAGCCAATGCGATTCGAGCATTCCCATAGATTCGCCGATCCAATGCGATTCGGGCGCTCACATCATACCGACGATCGAAAGGATTGATCATCAACCCGCGGCTTTAATCAATTCGGATCTGATCAGCGAGTCGACGCCGCGGGGGATTGTCGTGCGCGAGCGAAACGCTTCGAGCGTGACGATCACGATGTATCCTCAAACGCAATATACCGCGATCCCGAGCGTGATCGTTCGGTCCGCCCCCGATCCAACCATTTCCCATCAGCATCCATTCCATTAAGAAAGGAGAATGTTCGTTACGTCCGTTGATACCAACCGGAATCGGCCGTGAAGACGGGTCGATTCGGTGAAACGAAACGAGCTCGGGCGACCGTGAGATCGGGCCGGGACGCTCTTTGACAATTCGGATGCGGATATTTCGTCGGGGTGGTCGAAAGTCGACGTGAGGCGCGGACGTCGATTCGACCACCCCGACCGGGGGAGTTCGATTCCACGCGCAGGGAGCGCTCAAGGATGATTTCCTAACGCGGCGAAGCAGCAAACACTCCAACCCGACGCGCACACGAGGGGCTTCTGATAATATCGTGAAAACTTTAGAGTGATCATTTGATCGGATCCTCGCTTGCGCGTCGGGTTAGTATGATCTCTACTCCCGTTCGCTCAAACGATGCGCACACAAGATATAGATGAAGACTCTATCCTCCGCAGGCGCTTCACGGTCGATCGGTTCGCGTTGAAATCGACCGGCGCGAGATTATTCAAAGTTTAGTTGATCAGCATATCATGACCGCGAGCGGCGCCGGTGGGGAATTTTGTTAAATCGACCTGGAAATTTGGGTCGATCACGAGCCCTTCGGGTTCGATTTTGATCAGTTTGACCCAGAAATCGTTCGAGCGATCCATCGTCGATAAAAGCGAGTTTGATACATACATACGTTTGCCGTCGCCGGTCACGTGCATCATGTTGGGCTGATCGCCCGGTTTGACGACGCTTTTGAGTTTGGGATGTTCGCGATCGAGGACGTCCCACTGTTGGATCTCGGTCCCGCCGAAGCAACTGACGAAGAGGTAGCGATCGTCGGGGCTTTGGCGTAAATCGGCGGGGAGGGGGCCCGTGTCGGCGACCTTTTTGAACGCGTAAGTGCCGTCGGGTTTGCCTTCGAAGAGCCAAAGCGAGTTGTCGAGGGCGCAATTGGTGAAGCCGAAATTCGCGCCCGGTTTGAGCGACCAGCGAAGTTCGAGCGGCGCGGCGCCGACTTTAACCGTCTGGAGCGGCTTGCGAGCCTTGAAATCCCAGATCGTCAGTTTATCGCCAAAATCGTGCATGTTCATGGAAGCGAGCGGTTTGCGGTAATTGCGCATCGGGGTGAAGCCGCTGGTGATCATTCGGTTGAGATCGGGTTTGATCGCGACGTCGTAACCGTAGGGGGAATCGGCCGGGTTGTCGATGCGACGGATGAATCGACCGTCGTTGGTGAATTCGGCGAAACCCGTGGGAACGCCTCCTTCGGCCGAGCCGAGGAAGCTGATCAGCATTCTTCCGGGGAGTGCGTAATACGTGTGGGGTCCGGAAAAGCCGGTGAGTTCGGGGACGTTTTCGATCGTTTTTTCGACGCGGGGCGCGGCGGGGTCGGTCGCGACGTCGAGGATCCAGATACGGCTCGAGAAGAGCCCCCCCGCCCAGATTTTGGTTCGATCGTCGGTGTAACCCCAGTGGTGCGTTTCGTTTCCTTTGGAGCCGAGGTCGACCGTGCGGAGGATCTTCGCGTACGTTGAGCTTGTGGGATCGACGTCGATGACCGCCATGAAATCGTCGTCTTTGGCGTCGGCGTCGACGCAGAAGAGGTAGAGGTATTTTTCGCGTCGATCGAGGCGTTTGACGAACGGCGAGAGGCACGTTTCGGCGAAGGCGGCGGGGGCGAAGACGCAAACGAATAGGCAAACGAGAAGGTTACGAGAGAGCGGTCGGGGCGTCATGGGTCGGTCGTCCTTGGAGGCGTGATGAGGCGCGATTCGCGGGTCGATCGGTTCGATCGGCACGTTCCGAGGGAATTTTAAAGCAATCGGGGGTTTGAATTCAACGAGCGATACGCGCGAGGATCTTGGAGTTTGAGAGGTTGGCGATGCGGATCGCACGTGGAAACGACGTCGATTCGTGATGATCGGGGGTTGCGTCGAATCGTCGGTTTTCCAATAATATGGGTCGCATCGAGCTTATCGCTTTCGCCTTCGGCCGTCATGGGAAAGGTTCCGTGCTATGTCATGGATCGCGTCGTTCGTGATTTTGGGAGTGGGCGCCGTTTTCACGGGACAGGAAACCGATAAGAAGCCGACCTCGGCGGCTACAACGACGAGTACGACGTCGCCCGCGGCGAGTCCTTCGTCGACTCCCGGGTCGGGGACGGGTTCGATCAGCGAGGCGATTGAGCTTCGCGACGGGCATCAGGTTGTGGGGGAAGTGATCGCCGAGAAGCCGACGGCGTTGATTATCGATCTTGGGTTTGACGTGATTCGGATCCCGCGGGAGCAGGTTGTTCGGCGAGGGAAGCCGGGGGTGATGGTCGCCGCGGCGACGAACGGCGAGAAGGCTTCCGACGAAGATCCGACGGGATTTTTCCAGACGGGGCGGCTCAAGATTCGTCCTGTGAAGGAGCTTGTCGAGCAATATGGGGAATCGGTGATTTCGATTGAAACGCCTTCGGGGAAGGGATCTGGGTTTGTGATCAACGACCAGGGATACGCGATGACGAACGCTCACGTGATCCAGGGGGAGACGAAGATCACCGCGATAGCATATGTAAAATCTGAAGGCGGATTGGTTCGGCATCGGATCGAGAATTGCGAGATAATCGCGATCAATCCGTTCGCCGATCTGGCGTTGATCAAGCTTCCGCCGCGAAAAGATTTGAAACTCGGTCACGTGTTACTGGGTAATTACGACGAAGTGAACGCCGGCGAGGGGGTATTCGCCGTCGGCAATCCTTTGGGATTTGAGCGTTCGGTTTCGCAGGGGGTGTTGAGCAACCGGAGCCGGAATATGGAGGGGCAGATTTATCTGCAAACCGACGCCGCGATCAATCCCGGCAATTCGGGGGGTCCGTTGTTCAACATGAAGGGGGAAGTCATCGGCGTGACGAGCCTGAAGATCACGTTCAGCGACAACCTCGGCTTCGCGATTCCGGTCAATTATGTGAAGGATTTTTTGCGCAATCGGGAGGCGTTCGCGTTTAACAAAGACAATCCCAACGCGGGTTATCGTTACGAGGATCCGCCGCGTCGGCGTAAATCGGGAGTTCCGCCCGAGATCGCGGCGGTTCGATCGAAGTCGTCTTCGGGTTCGGATGCGGATTCGAAACCCGCGGGATCGAACGGTAAATCGTCTGGGGACGCCTCCAATCGCTGACCCGCTCCGCCGCGCCTTCGGTCGTTTCGATCTCACGACGTGGTCGATTCCCGTTCGCGACGGTTCGTTCCCTCGGTCGACGCGTCATGGAACGTCGCGATCGATCTCTCCCTTCACCGCGTCAAACGATCGGTGAAGACTTTTCGTGATCATCTGAACCAAGGAGTTTCTTTCGATGCGTATTCCGACGCGGGCGATCTTTCGCCTCGCCATGGCCGCCATGATCGGCGCCGCCGGCGCGGCCTTCCCGGGGGTCGCCGCGGCGGCCGACCCGGCTCCCATCGAGCAATCGCTTCCTGATTCAACGTACTTGTTCATTAAAGCCGGTTCGCTCGCCAAGCTGAAAGAGGCGATGTCGCAAACGCAGGGGGCCAAGCTTTGGAGCGACCCCGCGTTCAAGGCGTTTTTGGACGAGGTGAAGGGGAAACTCGAACCCGCGGACGAATTTCTGAAGCAGGCGGTCGACAAGACGCTCGTCGAGCTGCTCGAGATGCCCCAGGGGCAAGTTTCGCTCGCGCTCGTCGATAAGAAGCATCCCAAGATTCCGGTGTCGCTTTTGATCGCGGTCGACGCGGGCAAGAACGCCGAGTCGATGGAGAGCGTTTTCGGCAAATTGACCGAACAGGCCGAGAAGGAAGACGCCAAGGTCGCCACCGAAAAATATGAGGGGATCACTCTCCACATCATTCAGGCGCCCGAGAAAAAAGAAGACGAGAAGAAAGACGGCGATAAGAAAGGAGAGGCCAAAGCCCAGTTCCCGATCGTGTGGGCGAACCAGTCGGGTCTATTCCACATCTCGACCGACGTCGACGCTTTGAAAGAGCTGATCTCGGCGGGGGGAAAACGCGAGAACTCGCTCGCCAAATCGGAATCGTATCAAAGCCTTACCAAACGGTTCAGCCAGGATCCTCACGTCGTGTGGTATGTCGATCTGGCGCACGGCTTTAAGCGAGCGCTCCGATATATGAGCGAGCGTAACGAGGGGAACGGCAACGCGCAGAACGCCGAGGCGATGTTCAACGCGCTCGGGCTCGGCGGGCTCAAGGTTTTGGGCGGGAGCGTCACTTACAATATCGGCAAGTATGACGGCCTGAGCAAAAGCTATTTGATCACGAGCGGCGCTCCGCAGGGGGTTCTCAAGCTGTTCCCGATGCCCAAAAAGGCGTTGCGGCCCGAGCCTTGGGCGCCCGCGACCGTCGCGTCGTATCGCACCTACAGTTGGAATCTCGACGCGGTTTACACGGCGATCAACGATCTGGTGAACATGTTCGCTCCCGGCGCACTCGCGAACATCGAGGGCCAGCTCGCGGTTCCCGGCCAGAACGAAACGCTCAAGTTCGATAAAGACATTTTTGGACCTTTGGGTAATCGCGTGACGATCGTCGGTGATTACAAAAAGCCGATCAACGAGAAGAGCCAGCGGATTCTCTTCGGGATCGCGCTCGACGATTCCAAGGCGTTTGAATCGACGCTTTCCAAGCTGTTCCAGATCAGCGGAGCGGCGCCCAAGAAGCGTGATTTCCAGGGGACGACGATCTACGACTTCGATATCACCGAACCCCCGGCGGCCGCGGCGGGGGGCGCCAAGCTGAATTTCGAGGGACCGATCAGCGTCGCGATCGCCAAAGACACCCTCTTCGTCGCGCTCGGCGGAACGCTGCTCGAACAGGCTCTTCGCGGCGGCGCCTCGCTCGCCGACGATCCAGCCTTCCAGGCGGTCGCCAAAGAATTCCCCGAGGCCGTCAGCTCGATGAGCTTCACCAAACTCGACGATCAAATCGTGCAGATGTACGAAATGATCAAATCGGGCAAATTGTTCGAGAACGCGGGGAACGGTCCCAAGCTCGACAAAATGTTTGATATGAGCAAGCTTCCACCGGCGAAGGTTTTCACCAAATACCTCTCGCCCGTCGGGGGTTACATGCTGCAAGAGGAAGACGGGATGTCGATGACGACCTTCAGCCTCCGCAAGGCGACTCCTTGATCAACGATTTGATCGCCTGATTGAATCGAAATCGATCGCCCCGTTCCGCGGAACAAACCTGCTCGGATCGGGGCGATTTTATCCTCTCGGTTATTGATCATCAAATCCATACCGATGCACGCCTCATTCATCCAATCTGATTTCCGAATCCGATCGATTGATCAAACGATATGTGGTGAAAGAATCGGAGACGATGTCGACGCGATCCGGTATCTGGGATCGATCACTTCCGCATAAGTTCCAAGTAAGCCGATCCGACGATCGCCGTCGTTGAAACGACTACGCAGATTGGAATAAAAAGCGCCGCGTCGTACGGACTCGCCTTGTCGACCCCTCCGGTCATGCCGGAGATCAGAGATAGACTAATAATCATAGATATTCCAAGATTTGATTGAATCCGATTTCTCACGGCGATGTGATGCGCCGCCGCGGCGACGATTGAAGCGACGGCGTACTTGGCGAAGATTAATCCCAAGCGGCCGAAGCCGTGAAGAAGATATTCCTGTAAAGTGCAGACGATCGTCGCTATGACGCAGACGTGAAGCGTCTTACCGAATCCGGGTTCAAGACGAGTTCGATCGCCTGGAGCGATCTTGGATTCGATGTCTCTCATCAAGCGACGTCCTTAAAATCAAGACCTCCTTGAACCCTTTTATTCTTGATCCCGTTTGAACGAAGTTCGCGGCCTCGGCGGCGTCCGATATCAGAGACGACTCGTGTTTTCATACGCGCGATCGAGCAGATCGACGGGATGCGCGACTTCGATCTTGAGCCCGCGTTCCTTGATTTTACGCTCGATCTGAAGAATGCAGCCGACGTTTCCGGCGGCGACGACCTCGGCGCCAGTCGCGGCGATCTGATCGACTTTTCGCTTGCCGAGCCGATCCGCCATCTCGGGCTGAACAAGGTTGTACGTTCCCGCCGCTCCGCAACAGAGCTCGCTCTCCTCGAGCGGAACGAGATCGATTCCGGGAATCATCGCCAGCAACTCGCGCGGTTGCGTTCTGATCCGTTGCGCATGGCACAAATGGCACGCGTCGTGATACGCGACCTTCGTTTTAAATCCGTTCGCGGGAGCGATCGGCCCGAGTTCGACCAGATATTCCGATATGTCTCGCACTTTTGATACGAATCGTTCGGCGCGGGCTCGATCGGCCGCGGGAACGAGATGCGCGTAATCCTTAAGCATCGCCCCGCAACCCGCGGCGTTGGTGATCACCGCGTCGATCGAATCATCCAAAAAGATCTTCATGTTCTGACGAGCGAAATCGATTGCGGGTCCTTCGACGCCCGAATGGTAATGGATGGCGCCGCAGCAAACCTGGCCGCGGGGAACGACGACCTCGCAGCCGTTTCGCCGAAGAACGCGGGCGGTCGCGGCGTTCGTCTCGGGGAACATCGCGTCGGCGACGCACCCCAGAAAGAGCGCGACGCGAGCCCGTTTGACGCCGATCGCGGGCATGACCTCGGCGAGCCCCGACGTCGATTTCTTGCGAAATCTGGGAAGCATCGTCGCCATTCGGCCGAGCGTCGAGGGAAGAATCTTGAGCAAGCCCGATCGTTCGATCGCGTCGAGCACCCCGAGACGCTGCAACAACTTGGCGGGAGCGAGCGCGAACTTGACGCGTCCCGAATACGGAAATAAATGCTGAAGAATCAATGATTCGATCGGATTCGATTTCGCCGCGGCCGTCTCGGACATTTTAAGAGCGACTTTGAACGGCTCGATCAGCCTGCCGTATTGAACGCCCGAGGGACACGCGGTTTCGCAGGCTCGACAATCGAGACAAAGCTCGAGATGGCCGCGCACGTGCTCGCCGACTTCGAGACGACGGTCGGCGACGGCGCGCATCAGATAAATCCGCCCCCTCGGGCTGTCGTTCTCGTCGCCCGTTTCGACGTAAGTCGGGCAGCTCGCGGTACATAGGCCGCAGTGCACGCAATCTTGATAAAGCCGATAATCGATCTTCTTCGCAAGCCAGTCGAGGTCGATTCCAGCCGAATCGGCGATCGCCGGGGTCGTCGATTGGGAAACTTCGCGGGTTTCGGTCGCGGTCGCCATCGGTTTTCGGAGGGCCTCGCTTGGTGAGTGATCGATCCACTGCGAATCAGCATAGCAAATTCAATCGCGGCGCTCACTCCCCCCTCGATCGATCGCGAATCACTCCCTTTCCGCTTTGCTTAAAAATTGAAATATTGAGAATACAGTAAATATTTCATTAAAAGATATTTCACGTAATATACGCGATTAACTTCTTGGATTCGATCGACGCCTCTTGAATTTCGGCGGGATCGTTTATAATTCGGATTGATGTCGCTTTTTGATCGAGCTCGGAACTCCGGGTTCGAGCGTTCGGGCCGCGTCGTTCGGTTTTTCACGGGCGCGGCGCATGATATCGAGATTCATCCGAGCGTTTATGACATCACGCATCCCCGCCGCGTCGAGCCGTTCGGCGCGCGGTTTGCAGGGGATATAACCGAAGCGACGGCGGTCGCGGGGGCGTTCAATTGCGAGCGCTTTTCGCCGCGATTTTGGGAAAGCCGTCGCGGTCTCGTCGAATCGCATGATCGTCACTCGGTCGTCGAAACCGGGGACTTCGGACGTTCGTTTGGAGATGCGATCGACTCGTCACGGATCGATACCGTCGAGAACATGGATTGTTTGATCTCGAAACACGATCGCTCCGCCTTAATTTCAAGACGGAGCGGCGCCATCGCATAAGGATGCAACCCATGAACAAAACGATTCGCGCCGCTTGCGCGCTATTCGTTTCGGTCGGGATCGTCGCCGGGTCGTCGAACCTCGTTCGCGCCGCGGATTCGATCGAGAAATCGCCTCCCGCGACAACGTACATTTACGTCAAAACAGACAACGCCGCGCAGCTTCGCGAGGCCTTCCGCGGCACTCATTTCGCCCGCGCCTGGGCCGATCCCGCTTTCGCCCCGTTCAAAGACGAGATCAAGGCGAAGGTCGCGCCGATCGACGACGTCGCCAAACAAAATCTCGCGATGTCGATCCGCGAGATCTGGGAATTGCCCCGAACTTACGTCTCGCTCGCGGTGATCGATCGCAACATTCCAGGTTCCGACGACGCCGTTCTCTTCTCGTTTGAAGCCGGGGCGAACGCGGCCAAAACCACGGCGCTGTTGATGAACATGGAAAAACGCCTGGTCGAACAAGGCGCCGCGGCGTCGACTCTATCCGTCGCCGGAACGACGATTCATATCCTCAAACTTCCCAAACCAAAAAAGATCGCCCAACCCGCGCCCAACGGAGCGCAACTCGCGCCCAACGGCGCCCAACTCGCGCCGAATCCGGCCCAAATCGGTGTGATCCAGGCCCAGCCCGCGGTCAATCAGGCCCAGGCGGCTGGATTGAACGCACAGAAGCTTGAGCCGATGATCGTTTGGGCCGATCGCGGCGGTTGGATCAATATTTGCAACGATCTTCCCACGCTCACCTCGGTTTTGGCGGGTCGAGCGAATCGAGATCGCACGCTCGAGGAATCCGAAGGGTATCAATCGACGACGGCCAAGCTCGGCGGCGAAGGAGGGCTCGTCTGGTATGTCGACCTCGTTCGTCTCGGCTCAAAAATCAAGAATCGAGCCGCGGCTCGAAAGGCGACCGCGGGAGATCGCATCGCCAAGTTCTTGGAGGTCGAGGGTTTGACAGAGATGAAAGTCGTCGCGGGACGTCTGACGTACGACGAACGCGATTACGATTGGATCTCGCGGACTTCGATCTCGACCGGCGGTGTTTCCAAGGGAATCGTCGGCCTTTTCCACAAGGCGAGCGCCGGGCTCACGCCTCCCGATTGGGTTCCCGCTTCGGCTTCGTATTATCGCTCGATCGCCTGGAATAAAAACGCCACGGTGAAGGCGGCGCGCGAACTTCTCGCCGAACGCAATCCCAGATTTTACGAGAAGATCAAGAAAGGCGTGACGCTCTCCGACGGGCGTGAGATCAATTTCGATCGCGACTTGATCAAGCCGCTCGGGGATCGAGCGACCGTCGTCGCAGAGGCGAGCAAACAGGGGGATTCGGCTCTTCCGCGCGTCGTGATCGCCGTGGACCTCGAATCGCCTCGCGATTTCGAGAAAACGCTCGATAAATTGTTCACATGGTTGAAAGTGAAGCCGATGACGAGGAGTTTCCAGGGAGCGACGATCCACGATTTCGATCTTCCTCGGTTTTTGGCTCGCAACAAACCTGGAGTCGAACCGTCGGCGATGAGCGTTTCGATCGCGCACGACACGTTGTTTCTCGCGTTCGACTCGGCGATGCTCGACCAAGTGTTGCAAGGGGGGGCTGCGCTTAAGGAAAACGCGGCTTACAAGGCGATCGCGGCCAAATTCCCCGAAGGAGCGAGCACGGTCGAATTCCTCCGACCCGACGAACGCTTCAAAGAAGGTTACGACTCGATCCGATCCGGGAAATGGCGAGCCGACGAACCCTTCCTCGGTTTCTTGATCCCCGATTTTGAACGGTTCATCGATCTCTCCAAACTCCCCGATTACCAGGTGATCGCCAAATACCTGCGACCGATCGGCGGCTACGCCGTCATCGAGGAGAACGGAGCGACGTCGACCCTCTTCAGCCTCCGCGATCCGTCGCGCTGAGCCGCCGCGGTCGACCCGATCGATTCCGGCGAGTTCCGTCGTCCTCCCGCGACGGAATTCGCCTTTTGTTTAATATAAACATGTTATTTATTATATACTATATTATCATAATTTTTGGTTGAACGCCTGAAGATCGACGATTTCGACGGAAGATCGAATCGTCGCGTCGATTTGGGAATCGACACGCGCCGTCGGTTCGTAAGGATCGTTCGATCGGTTCGGGACAAGCCACTTGCCCGAACGCGGGTCTGTTGTGTCTAATCGCGGTTCTTAGCGACCGGGCCGAGGCGTTTCCATCCGGCTCGCGCGAATTTCCCTGGAATTCGGTACGAAGAAGTCCTGGAATCCTGTCGACCGGGAGGGTCGGAAGGGATCGTTAAGTGTCGATCCCGGGGTCGGACGGCGGCGTGGAGACGTTGAGGAGGCTTTGTCGATGCGATTTTGGCGAGAATTGACGGTCGGAATCTTGATGTCGGGAGCGATCCTCGCGGTGATCGCTCATTCGTCGTTGGCCCAGGAAGCGACCCCGAAGGCCGAATCGGCGCCGGTCGCGGCGGCCGCCGATACGGCGTCGGCTCAACCCGCCGCGGCCGAGGGTTTCCGCTATTTCAGCTTCATGACCGATCCCAATTTCCGCACCGAGGAGAAAGTCGCGCTGATCCTCACTTTGGTGGTGGCTTTCGCGGGGCTCGTTTACGCGGGTTCGCTTGTTTTTCAAGTGTTGGGCGCCGATCAAGGGACCGAAAAGATGAGAATGGTCGCCAAGGCGATTCGCCAGGGAGCGAACGCTTATCTCGCCCGGCAGGCGAAGGCGATCGTCGGTCTTGTGTTCATACTCGCCGCGATTATGTATTTTTCGACCGAGGAAGCGGGACATGTGAAAATCGGTCGCGCCTCGGCGTTCGTGATGGGGGCGACGTTCTCATGGCTCGTCGGTTTTGTGGGAATGAGCCTCGCGGTGCGTGGTAATTTGCGCGTCGCCGCCGCGGCGCGAACAAGTTACGGCTCGGCGCTCCAACTCGGTTACCGCACCGGGACGATCACCGGAATGCTCACCGACGGCCTCGGTCTCCTGGGCGGGACCGCGATCTTCATGGCCTACGGCGAACAAGCTTACGAAATCCTCCTCGGTTTCGGCTTCGGCGGAACGCTCCTCGCGCTCTTCATGCGGGTCGGCGGCGGAATCTACACCAAGGCCGCCGATGTCGGCGCCGACCTCGTCGGCAAGATCGAAGCCGGAATCCCCGAGGACGACCCCCGCAACGCCGCGACGATCGCCGATAACGTCGGTGACAACGTGGGCGATTGCGCCGGGATGGCCGCCGATATTTTTGAAAGCTACGAGGTGACGATCGTCGCCGCGATGATCCTCGGCTACGCGAGCTTCGGCCACAAAGGAGTCATCTTCCCCTTGCTCGTCCGCGCGATCGGCGTCATCGGGTCGATCTGGAGCACGTCGCGGGTCAAGGCCAAACCCGATAGCACCAGCGACGACGCCCTCCACTCGGTGCATAACGGGTTCGTCATGGGCTCGATCGTCAGCGTCGTCGGCTTCGTCGTCCTCGGTCTCTTTTATCTGCACTTCAACGACGATTACGTGCGTAAATATCCTCAATCTCAATATGGTTACGCGCTCGACGCCGATTTCATTAAGGCGCGCGACGCCGAACAAGCCAAGCTCGACGCCGATTCCAAACTCGATCCCGCCGAACGCGCCGCCAAAATGCGCGATTGGACCGGAGAATACAAAGGCGAGGGAAAAAAGATCCTCGCGAGCCAGCCGATCTGGACCAATTTCGGCGTCTCGGGCCTCGATATGCGTCCCGCGCTCACCTGCCTGATCGGAATCGTCCTCGCGATCGCTCTTAATAAGTGCACAAGTTATTATACTCACACGCAATACGAGCCCGTGAAATCGTTGGCGAAAAGTTGCCAAACGGGACACGCCACGAACATCATCCAGGGGTTCGCGGTCGGTTATGAATCGACCGTCGCCTCGGTGATGATCATCGCGCTCGCGATCTTACTTTCGGTGCTGATTTACGCGGGTTCAAGCCCGATTTTCATCGCCTACGGAGTGGCGATGTGCGGAATCGGCATGCTCACGCTCACGGGCAACACGATCAGCATGGACGTCTTCGGGCCCGTCGCCGACAACTCGAACGGCATCGGCGAGATGGCTTACGACCGCGAGGAGATGGGCGAGGAGAATTACAAACGAGCCCGCCAGATTCTCGCCGATCTCGACGCCGTCGGAAACACGACCAAAGCCGAAACCAAAGGGATCGCGATCGGCTCGGCGGTGATCGCCGCGGTCAGTTTGTTCGCCAGCTTCATCGCGGTCATCGCCGTTAAAAACGAAGCGTTGATCGGCGATATGACGATGGGTCAATATAACGAGATCGCCGGGCGGCTTTCGGTCGCCGCGCCCCAGGTTTTTATCGGCATGCTGATCGGCGGCGCCGTCCCGTTCTTATTTAGCTCGATGCTGATCCGAGCCGTCGGCCGCGCCGCGTTTTTGATCGTCAAAGAATGCCGCGCTCAATTCCGCGATAAAGAAATCTGGGCGGGTACGAAAACCCCCGATTACGGTCGCGTCGTCAACATCTGCACCTCCGCGGCTCAAGGCGAACTGATCGGTCCCGGCCTGCTGGCGATTCTCATGCCCGTTTTGGTCGGCGTCTTCCTGGGGCCGTATTCTTTGGGCGGATTCTTGGGCGGAATGATCGTCGTCGGGCAGTTGTTGGCCGTCTTCATGGCCAACGCCGGCGGCGCCTGGGACAACGCCAAAAAGCTGATCGAAGACGGCGTTTACGGCGGCAAAGGATCCGAGGCGCACAAGGCCGCGGTGACGGGCGATACCGTCGGCGACCCGCTCAAAGACACCGCCGGTCCAGCGCTCAATCCTTTGATCAAAGTGATGAACATGGTTTCGTTGCTCGCGATCGCGCCGATTCTGGCGAACGCGGGCGCGTGGTGGCTTTACTTGATCGGCGTTTTGGGAATCGGCGGGGTCGCGTGGGCGATCTGGCGAAGCAAGACCGAAAGCAAAGAACTCCGCGAGATGGAGGAAGAACTCGCCGCCAAGGTAACCGCCGCGGCCGCTCTCGAATCCGTCGGAAGCCATTGAAATCGGCCCACCGCAACCGGTCGCGTCGGGCCGAAAGTTCGCCCGGCGCGACGATCTGATCGCGCGAAATCGCACAAGAAAACCCGATGAAACGCCTTCCCGAAAACCCGATCTCCGCGCGACGATCCGAGCGCGCGGAGTCGAACTCCTCCGGTCGGAGTGGTCGCCGACGCCCCCTGCGGCGAAGACGAAATGCGACCACCCCGACCGATATCCGATACCGAATTGTCAAAGAGCGTCCCGGCCCGATCTCACGGTCGCCCAGGCTCGTTTCGTTTCACCGAATCGACCCGTCTTCACGGCCGAATTCGGATAAGATCCGCAATTTTATAGATATCTTCTCCTTTATTTATCAGTATTATGTTTATCGGTTATGATCGGATCGGAGAACGCGTCCGGCGCCGACGAATCGGCCGGATCGGCTGGAGTCTCGACCGCGTTCGGCGAATTCGCACTCGAAGGCGCTTGTTTCCGAAATCGCTCGATCGGAATCGACGCGATCGTTTCGCTCGGCCGATCGATCTTCTTGGACTCGGCGTCGCTTCGGCGCATTCGCTCGCGTCGGTCTTTTCGCAGCCGTTTCAGTTCGGCCATCGTTTGCGCAAGCATTCGTTTGAGATGCGCCTCGTACTTGTCGATCGTCTCGGAAGTCGGCCGAGCGTCGCGTTTCGAACGCTCCTGATTTTGTCGCGATTCGTCTCGAATCGTCGCGTCTCCGCTTTGCGAACGAGCGGGATCGTCGATCGAAACGTCGCTCGCTTGCGTCGCGACCAAGCCGTCGGATCGCGCTTCGTTGTTTTTATAACGGGCAACGCGTTCGAGCCGCCATAAATACATCGCGGCTCTTTGAGCGTACGCCGATTCGATGGCGCCAACGGGATCGATGTCGCGGATAACACAATCGCGGTGTTCCACCCAATCGTCGACCGATTCCAAGCCCGGGAGGACGGGATCGACCGTACCAATCCCATATTTGAGCGCCATTAACAACGATCGCTCGTCGGCAACGCGGGAATTCGTGATTTGCCCCGCTTGATCGTTCGGCGACCCGGCGTCGGCTTCGGTTTCATTGAACGACATCGGACGATCCTTTGAGATTGCGAAAGATTCAATTGAGCTTGTTTAAAATACCACTCAAATTCGTGCGGAGAATTTGCAATTCGCTCGAACACGGAGGATCCGCGTGACAATCGAATCGGTCGGCGAGCGATCGGACGCCGAGCGATCGCGACGTCCTGAACTTAATGCAATTCTAAGATCGAGTACGGCGGAAGTCAACATTTGGATTGCGAAATTTAGAACTCTGATTTCAGACTCGCCTGCCGAATTGGCAGCCTACGCCATAATTGCAGCCGATTTTGGCGGTTCATCATCCGCCGCTTTATGACCGAGACTACTTTGAGAATCGGCGAAAACCGAGTTAACTTCTTGCTGGATAAGTTGTTACAATAACACTGAGGCGACCGAGGCGATCTCGCAACAAACTTTGTCTAGCAAATACCGTGCCAAACACGCTGGTCGTCTTTCCCGAAGAGGCTCGACGGTCTTCCCGGAGGATCTTGTAACCCTCGATCACTTGTTTCTCGACTTGAGGCTTTCTCGAACGACCGCCGCCAACTGCTTCGCCGAGGGGAGCCTCCCTTTCAGTTCCGCGGGAAGTGTCGCTTGAAGTTCATAGACCGCGACGCCGATGGGGTTGGATTTGCTTTTGAGCGCGAATTCGACGTCGATTTCATCCTTCTCGGCGCAAAGGATGATTCCAATCGACGGAGCGTCGTCGGGCGCGCGCTCTTTTTCATTCAATATGTTTAAATAGAAATCCATCTTCCCCGCGTGCTCGGGCTCGAAAGAGCCGATCTTCAAATCAAACGCGACCAGAGCCTTGAGAAATCGATGATAAAACAAAAGATCGACGAAATACTCCTTGCGACCCGTCGTCAAACGATATTGCCGACCGACAAAACAAAAACCGTATCCGAGCTCGAGAATGAAAGACTGAAGCGCATCGATCAGATTGCTTTCAAGTTCACGCTCTTTGATCGCCTGTCCGACTCCGAGAAATGCGAAATCATATCGGTTTTTAACGATTTCATTCGCCTGTTCGGCGAAGTGCTCGGGCAAAGCCGCCGAGAAATTGTGCGTTTTCTTTTCGGTAACGGCGCGCTCATATGCTTTACTTTTAATCTGATTGAGCAAGACGTTTCGCGTCCAGCCGAGTCGAGCGATCGCACGGAGATAATAGACCCGCGCCGCGGGGTCTTTGATTTTTTTGAGCAATTCCACATGATGACCCCACGGAACGGAAACCAAAAGTTTTCGCGCCTCGATTTCTGGAACAGACTGTTCCAGAAAGTCTCCCTCTCCATCATTTACACGAGTAATTTGATGCGACTGCGTTTCTGGAACAGGCTGTTCCAGAAAGTCTCCCTTCCTCCCCTTCGCAAGCGACTTTTGATGCGACCGCGTTTCTGGAACAGGCTGTTCCAGAAAGTCTCCCTTCCTCCCCTTCGCAAGCGACTTTTGATGCGACCGCGTTTCTGGAACAGGCTGTTCCAGAAAGTCTCCCTTCCTCCCCTTCGCAAGCGACTT
>JAJYWB010000012.1:66164-104170 GCA_021791715.1 Planctomycetota bacterium
TTGATGCGACCGCGTTTCTGGAACAGCCTGTTCCAGAAAGTCTCCCTTCTTCCCCTTCGCAAGCGACTTTTGATGCGACCGCGTTTCTGGAACAGACTGTTCCAACATGCGTCGGCCGCGCTTCGTCGTTTCTGGAACAACCTGTTCCAGAAAGTCGGGGCTTATGTATTCCGAATAAAATTGACGCGCCCTCCAAAGATTATCAGCCGAGAAACCACGCGAGTCGGGGAAAGCCAGACGCAAGTCGGACGCCAAACGTTCGACGATCGAATCGCCCCAACCCGCGCTTTCTTGTTTCTCCACGATCGCTCGTCCGATGTCCCAATAAAGCAAAACCCCCTCGTGAAACGCCGCTCGAACCGCTTGAACCCGCGCAAGTTCGATCCGCTCCTTGATCGACGCGAGAAACGACCGATAAGCCGAGGGCGCCGGATCTTTGCTCACAATCGAATCTCCATAAAAATATTGTTCATGTTTTCAGTCAGTCTTATAAAACTCGATCGGATGACATTATCGAAATCGTTCGCCGCGTATGACGACGTTATTGGTTTTACGGACATCGCTCGATCGCCTCTCGGGGAACGAGTTCGAGGCCCGCGCGGCGGGCGTCGGAAACTTGGGACGGGAGGACGAGAAGGCGATCTCTGACGGCGACGCCAGGGGCGACGAGAAAGCCCCGCGAGAGGTTTTAAACCCCGGGGGTTTCGTCGATCCGAGGGTCGGCGGGGCGATGCGAGCCGCCGTGACGGTTGATTTACCCGTGCGCGTTGCGAATTGAAATGCGATCCGAAGCGATCGGTATCGGTCTTATCGGTCGCCGCGGCGACGTGTTCGAGAACGATCTTGTCGTCGTCGATTTTGAAAACGACCTTGATCAAACGAATCGCGGTTTCGCGGGCTTCAATCCGGTGCGAGAAACGCCCGACGCACGGAATATCGTGATTTTTCCAGGGATTCCAGATTCGAGAGATCTCGCAAAACGATATCAACGATTCGACTTCTGTTATTATAAGTGTATTATTGATATAAATATAATTAATATTGATCATCGAATTCGCCGCCGATCGTCGATCCTGGGTGGAAAGGGCGTTCGCCTGGTTGGAAACGAGATCGGGTCGGATTTCTCGGCCGAGACCGCGTATCGGCTTGGGAATCGTGGTGATGAACCGGGCGCGGCGACGGTTCTCGATGATATGTCGAGCGAGTTCGCGGTCGAAGTCGAGCTTTCCGCGCGGGGGAGGAAATTCGCGGGGAGGGTTCGGAATCGGCGGTTCGAGGAAATTGGACGACATTGATCAACACCGATCATTGAAGATCGCGCGGAACGGATCGAGACGAGACCGGGCGTTGCGGTTTAAGTTCGTAAGCGTCAAGGAATGCATTATACCGAGAGGGACGTCTGGAGGAATGATCGAGACGGGGAAAAATCGGCGAATCGTGGTCGAGAGATCGAGCGACACGATCGCACGCGGTGCGAAAGTGGGCGAGAGCGGAGGAAATCGTTACACTAAAGGTGAGAGTTTCGATCGACGCGACCGAGCCGCTATATTATTGTGGAGACTTTATATAATGTTTCTTTTGCTTCTAATGGCGATGAAGATCGGCGTTCCGGAGGCGTCGACGCTCGCCGATATCGGCGCCGCGGCCGATTTTAAGCTTGTCGATACGAACGGTCATGAGATCTCGCTCGAATCGTTCCGCGGGAAAGCGGTACTTGTTTCGTTCGTTTATACGACATGTACCGGCACGTGCCCGATGACGACGCTCGCGCTCACTCGAGTGCGCGATAAGCTTGAAAAAGCGGGGATCTGGGGCGAGGGAGTCGAGTTCGTCTCGATCACGCTCGACCCCGACCGCGACGACGTGGAAGCGTTAAAAAGATACGCCGAGATGTATAAAATCGATACATCACGATGGCATTTTCTTTCGGGAGATCCCGCCGAGGTTAAGAAATCGCTCGCCGATTGGGGGATGTGGGTTAAACGCGATCGGACGGGGGTTCTCGATCACCCGTCGCGCGTCTTTCTCGTCGATCCTCGGGGTCGTATTCGTGAAATTTACAATCTGGAATTTCTCAAACCAGCGTGGGTCGTCGACGACGTCCGGACGGTTCTCGGCGAGAAGTCGAATCGATCGACCGACGAGAAAAATCGTCCCGCGAGAATCGATCGATAAGATCGACGCCGAAGGCGCGGCGGAACGCTCTAACGTGCTAGTTCCTGTTCATTATTACGAGCCTCGATAAATTCGTTCGCGACCGCGCGAGCCGCGGCGACGAAGCGAGCGACCTCGGGGCGACCGATCGACTCCTCGCGGTAAACGATCGCCGCGGTACGGATCGGCCTCACCCCCGAGAGATCACGGTAAACTCGCTGGGGATCGTCGTCGCCGAGCCTCACCGACGCGGGGACGAGAGAGATTCCGAGGCCGACCGAAACGAGCTCCAAAACCGTCGATAACTGAGCGATTTTACATACAATATTTGGATTACATGATTTTTCCGAACAGAAAGAAACAATTTGTTTTCCCAAACAGTGCGTTTCGTCGAGAAGGATGAAGGCGCTCGATTCGAGATCCAAGAGCGGGATCTCGCGTTTGAGCGCGAGCGGGTGAGCGCGATGGAGCACAAGGATCAGCTCTTCATTATACAGTGATTCGACGATCAATCGCGGTTCGTCGATCGGCAGGGCGACGATTCCGACGTCGAGTTTCCCCTCGACGCACCCCTCGATCGTTCGCTCGGTTCGATCCTCATGAATCACGACGCGAGCTTCGGCGGCGTCGCCTCGGAACGCGCGCAGCACGGGGGGAAGGAAGTAAGGAGCGATCGTGGGAATCGCCCCGACTCTCACGGAGCGTGCTTGTTCAGGGAAATCGCCGGTTCCGGCGGCGGCGCGCCGGGCGCTTTCGATATCATTTAGAATAGATTTTACATGATTATATAAGGTTTCACCCGCGGGGGTGAGACGAACCTCGCGTCCCATTCGGATAAACAACGGCTTTCCTATTTCTATTTCTAGGTTGATGATTTGTTGGCTGAGGGACGGTTGCGTGACGAAGCACCGTTTGGCGGCCTTGGTGAATCCCCCCAGTTCGGCGGCGGCCGCGAAGTACTTGAGTTGGCGAATCTCCATCGGACGATCCTCTTCGAGTTATAGGAAAAAACAATTTTAAATATCGAGAACGTCACGGTACGATTCGGGCGGGGTAGGGTCAAGCCGCGATTCGAACCGGCTTGAGTTCAAACTTCGCATCGTGAAGAGGAGAAAATGATGAAACGCGCGATCGCCTGGAATCGGCCGAAATCGGCTTTTTTGTGTGTTACGACGGTCGCGGCGGCGGCGTGGTTCGCATCGTCGAGCCCGCTCCGCGGCGGCGACGACAAACCCTCTTCGAGCTACTCTCCCGTCGTCGATCGCGAGCCGTTCGCGACCGTCCGCGAGCGGATGACACGCGAGAAGACGCGAATCATGAAACGACAGATGGATCTGCTCGCCGAACGGTACGACCTCGGCGATCGACCGAGTCGAACCGTGAAAATGTCGGGAGGCAAGCCGATCCAGGAGGGAACGCGCGTGAAGCTTGCCGAAGGGATCACATGGGAATCGCTCGCCGCGAAAACCCCCGAAACGATCTGCGGCACAAACGCCTGGCCCAAGGGATTTTACCCGCTCCCGCATCCCAATCATCCCGAGGGGGGAATGGTGTTTCCTCTCTCACATATTGATGAGATTAAACGGCAAGAAGAACGCGATCTCACGCGGTTCGATCTCGATTTCGACCTGCCCGATCGATTTCTTCCCGATTTTCCCGCCGCGATTTACCTGACGACGAGACCCGACCTGGGCGACGTTTCCAAACATCAGGTTGTCACGATCGTGAATTATTACGATTTATTCAACGGTATTTTGAATCCCAAACAGCTCGACGGTTTACGGCTTTTGCTCTCGCCGTTTCCGCAACAACAGTTCAATCAAACCGACGATCGTCGCACGGTTAAGGCGAGCAAAGGCGTAACGTGCTTTGATTGTCACGTGAACGGGCACACGAACGGAGCGACGCACCTTGTCGGCGACATCAGACCTCAGGAGTTCCGCCATCGGCTCGACGTCCCTTCGCTCCGAGGGGTGAACGTCCAGCGGTTGTTCGGCTCTCAACGCGCTCTCAAAACCGTCGAGGATTTTACCGAGTTCGAACAGCGCGCCGCGTATTTCGACGGCGATCCCGTGATCGCCGTGAAAAAGGGTGTGAACATCCTTGACAGGGGAAGTCAGGTTCACGCGATGGCGGAGTTCCAGGAATTGCTCGATTTTCCTCCCGCGCCCAAGCTCAACCTCCTGGGAAGGCTCGATCCTTCGAAAGCCTCCGAGACCGAGATGCGCGGCGAGAAGCTTTTTTTCGGCAAGGCGCAATGTTCGGCGTGCCACGCACCGCCGTACTATACCGATAATCTCATGCACAATTTAAAGACAGAGCGATTCTTCAAGCCCGTGTCGATCAACGGCCGGACGGCGTCGGCGGACGGACCGATCAAAACGTTCCCGCTTCGAGGAATCAAGGATTCGCCGCCGTATCTGCACGACGGCAGGCTGCTCACGCTCGAAGACACGGTCGAGTTCTTCAATCTCGTTCTGGGGACGAAACTGAACAACGACGAAAAGGCCGATCTCGTCGCGTTCCTCCTTTGCCTCTGAACGATTGGAAAAGACCGAGCAACCGAAGGAGATCATCCGCGGGACGATCCGAATCGGACGACGATCCGACGCGGACGTTCCGCGAATATTTTTAATTGTAAGGACGTTTAAAATTTTATATCATGGAGCGTTATGATCGAGCACATGATCGTAATTTATGGAAGCGTCCGGCTCGACGCTCCCTCGGCCGCGCGACAAACGTGAAGTTTGGGTTCGAGCCCGGTCGATCGGCGATACGCTTGTTCGACCGATTCGACGAACGCGGCGGCCTTATCGGCCTCGACGAGAGCGACGGCGCACCCCGCCCAGCCCGCGCCCGAAAGCTTGCCGCCGATAAAGCCGGGGGCGAGCGAAGCGGCTTTGATCATCGCGTCGAGAGCGTGCGAGCTGTTCTCGAAGTCGTCTCGGCTCGAAGCGTGCGAAGCCGACATCAGCGTTCCAAACGCTTGCAAATCGCCTTCGACGAGAGCTTGGGCGCCCGCTTGAACGCGATCGTTTTCCGTCAAGACGTGGCGGGCGCGGCTTCGACCCGGATCGTCGAGCGATTCCCACGCCGATTCAAGATCGGCAAGCGCGATATCGCGCAACGATTTAACGGTTTGATCGCCGCGCTCGCGCGCGAAGTGCGCGACGATCCGCTCGCATTCGTCGCGTCTACGGTTGTACATACCGTCGGCGAGCTTGCGCGAAGTCCCGGTATCGCAGACGACGATCGCGGGAGGGGATTCTCCTAGCGGCACACGTTGGTATTCTAATGTTTTACAATCGAGCATAACCGCACAGCCTTGGCGACCGAAGAGGCTTGTGAACGGGTCGAGCAGGCCCGCGTTCACTCCGACGAATTCGTTCTCGGCGCGGCGCACGGCGCGCGCCAGGTTCATCCGTTCGTCGTCGTTCAGTTCGACAAGCGAATCGCCGTTCATCACGCGAAGAGCGAAAAGCGCGACGGCGACCTGCGCGCTCGCCGAGCTTGATAACCCCGCGCCTAAGGGGACGTCTCCCGCGATCACCGCGTCGAATCCGGTTTCGATCGGCCCGCGTTCGTCCTGAACGACCCAAGTCGCTCCGCGCACGTAACGCCCCCACGACCCCGGTTCGCCCTGTGATATGTTCGATAAATCAAACGATTCGGTTTGATCGAGATTGAGCGATCGGACGCGCACCGAGCGATCGCCGAGCGGTTTGGGCCGGCCGACGACGACGGTCTCGCGGTCGATCGCCGCGGCGAGGACGAGCCCTCCGTTGTAATCGGTGTGATTGCCGAGAAGCTCGACGCGGCCGGGAGCGCGGGCCGAGATCGTCGCGGCGCCGCCGAACGTCGCGGCGAAAGCTTCGATCGCTTTTTGTTCGAGATTATCTTTCATAAAATTTTTGATGATTCCTTTTATTCTGACATCATGCTTTCGTTGAATGATTGAACGTTAAAGCCGACCGCGGTTCCGGCTCGTCGCTCGCGAGCCGCCGTTGAAACGTTCCGACCCGACGAAGGCTTGGGTGATGATAAGAAAAATCCCGATCGAACGCGACGATCAAGCGGGAAGATCGAGGATCGATCGGCCGGGTTCAAAGCCGGCGACGGAATCGAGCGCGATACGCGGTCGGCGTTAATCCCGTTTCTTGGCGGAAGACCGCGGCGAGTCGACGTTGATCGGCGAATCCCGATAATCGCGCGACCTCGGTCATCGGCGCCTCGGTGCGAGACAAATGGCTTTTGGCAAGCGCGATCCGGGCTCTGCGGATCTCCTCGCCGGGACCGACTCCCAGAATCGAGCGGAATTTACGTTCGAGCAGGCGTCGCGAGACCGGAACCGACCTGAGGACGTCTTCGACCTGAATCGGATCGCGGGCATGATTGCGAATATATCGAACCGCCGCGGCGACGTCGGCGTCGGCGATCGCGAGGACGTCGGACGAACGTCTCGTAACGACGTCGATCGGCGACAAAAGCAGCGGGTTTTTCGGCGGCTTGAATCGAGGACGCGCGATGAGCCGATCGAGCAGAGCCGCGGCCTCGACGCCGATCCGTTCTCCCGGTAACGCGACGCTTGAAAGCGACGGCCGAGCGAGTTCGCAGAGCAGGTCGTCGTCGTCGACTCCCACGATCGCGATCTCTTCGGGAAGTTTCAAAGCCGTTCGCCGACAAACCTCAGTCAGTTGTAAACCCCAGAGGTCGTTGGGCGCGAAGATCGCCGCGGGTCGCGCGAGTCCGACGAGCCAATCTCTTACGTCGGCGTCGACGCCCCATAATCGTCCCCGCGGGTTGAACGGAGCGGATTCTCGTTCGTGATAAGAACAGACCGAATAACCAAGCGGTTCGAGCCGTTTTCGGTATCCGGACTCTCGGCGAATCGAATAGCCGTGGTCGCGATGCCCCACGAACGCGAAGTTTTCAAATCCGCGTTCAAGAAAATGTTCAGCGGCTAGTTCGCCGATTCGTTGATCGTCGACGGAAACGCTCGGGAACGACACGTCGGTGAGGACGCCCGAAACGTTGACGACGGGCACGCCGAAGCTGAGGAGCGATTCGGCGACGTCGATTCGATATATGTGTGCGATCACCCCCGCGGGATGAACCGAGCGGAGCGTTTCGATCGCGTCGGGATCGGGCTCGACGGGAGTGAACACCCAGTCGTCGCGGGTTTCGGCGAACTCTTTGATTCCACGCAACACCGAACGGCAATAACCGAGCGAATAGCTGAACACGAGGCCGATTTTGGTCGATCGATCGGGATTCATCAAGCCAGTTTAACGCGTGTCGCAATCCGATAAAAGATTGACGCAATTCCGTATGGCTCGGACGAACACGGGGCGATCGAATGAAATTGGAGTGGGTTTCGACGAATCAAGGCCGCACATACGGGAAGGATCGAAAACAATGCGTCGATTTATTATTCATTATTTATTACTATTAATGTTAACGTTGATTTCACGTGCGACGTCGGCCGCGCCCCCTCTCGGCATTGAGGATCTCAAAAAGATCCCGACCGATTCCCCGATTATTTACGACAATGATTGGCTGCTCGATACGACCGACGACGAATATCTTTTCGCCAAGGCGAGCTTGCGAGACGCGAATCTCGTCGGGATCGTGTTGACCAAAGATTCCTGGGACAACGGCAAGTTATACAGCGTGCGGCAAGGGCTCGACGATTTTGAGGCCGACCTGGCGATCGCGAAACAATCGGGGGTGCGGAATTTGCCTAGGATATCAGTCGGCGCCGACCGTGAGCTAACCAAACCAGGAAGCGGCGTGATCGCCGAAACAAGTCCGATCAGATCAGAGGGTACCGATTTGATCGTTCGTGAAGCGGGGCGCGCGACCGAGATGAAGCCGCTCGTCGTGATCGTGGGTGGGCCGCTTATCACTGTGGCAAGCGCTTATTTGACCGATCCGTCGATCGCCGACAAGATGATCGTATTAATGACCGATATCGACGGTTACAACGGGTCGGATCCGTGGGCGAATTTCATCGTCGCGACGAAGTGCAAACTCGCGAATTTCGGCGCGGGGCGGATCTGGTGGCCCCAACCCCCGAATCCCTCGGTGATGCCGATTGAGCGATTCGATAAGCTTCCGGATAACCCGTTGACGCGAGAGACGAAACGCGTCGCGACGATGTTCCGGGAACGAAGCACGCGTTCTCAAAAGCCCGATCGGGACGACGGATTCGGCGACGGCGCGGGGACATTCCTCATCTTCAAACCGCAAAGTTGGATCGGCGTCAAAAAAATACGCGTAGCCGCGAGCTGGATGCACGAAGACGTTTCTGATGAATCTCCCTATCATTATCTCGATGTTACAGATATCGATACTAAATTGATGTCTGAAGAATTCTTCGCGGTCTTAGGCGATAAGCGCGTTTATGAAACGCGAGCTTCAATCCGAAATTCCTCGAAAACTCGGTTCCCGGTACGCGTCAGCGAAAACAAGAGATACCTGATCGATCAGTACGACAAGCCGTTCTTTTATCTGGGAGACACCGCGTGGGAGTTGTTTCATCGCCTCGATCTCAAAGACGCCGAGACTTACTTGCGCGATCGCGCCGACAAACGTTTTAACGTGATCCAGGCGGTCGTCTTGGCCGAGCACGGCGGCCTCGATATACCGAACGCAAACGGTCATTTACCGCTCGAAAACAAGGACCCGAGACGACGCGTCGAGGCGTATTTCGAGCACGTCGATCGGATCGTCGCCAAAGCCGACGAACTCGGTCTCACGATCGGTATGGCGCCGACCTGGGGATCGTGGTGGCACGACGGCGCGGGAATCTTCACCCCTGAATCGGCTTATGATTACGGTTTGTTTCTCGGCAAGCGTTATCGCGATCGGCCGATCATCTGGATCCTGGGAGGCGATCGGCCGATCGAAAACGACCGACATCAAGCGATCATTCGAGCGACGGCGAAGGGATTGCGCGAGGGAGACGGCGGTCGACACCTGATGACGTTTCATCCGCCCGGGGGTGCGGGATCGGCGAATTGGTTTCATAACGACGATTGGCTCGCGTTCAACATGCGCCAGACGGGGCACGGACGCGATCACGACAATTACGCCAAAATCGCCGAGGATTACCGCCGCACGCCCGTCAAACCTTGTATCGACGGCGAGCCCGGATACGAAGATCATCCCGCCGAATTCAATCCCAAAAACGGTTATCTCACCGATAATGATATCAGGAAATTCATCTATTGGTCGACGTTCGCCGGGGCGGCCGGACATACTTATGGATGT
Source organism: Planctomycetota bacterium (assembly GCA_021791715.1). Classification (GTDB taxonomy): domain Bacteria; phylum Planctomycetota; class Planctomycetia; order Isosphaerales; family Isosphaeraceae; genus JAKBCQ01. The sequence continues at coordinate 75,591 of JAJYWB010000012.1, forward strand.
CATGATATCTGGCAGTTTTTCGACGCGAGCAAGAAGCCGCCGGTCACCGCGGCGCGCACTCCGTGGCGAAAAGCTCTCGATCTTCCGGGCGCGGGACAGATGAGATTCGCCCGCGAGCTGATCGAATCGAGGCCGTTCCTCGATCGCATTCCCGATCAATCGCTCGTCGTCTCCGGCCCCGGGGGTCGAGCGAATCATGTTCAGGCGACGCGCGACGCGAACGGGACGTTCGCTTTCATTTATATACCGATGGGCGACTCGGTGGTGATCGATCTCGAGAAGCTGAAAGGAAAGACGATACGGGCGTATTGGTTCGATCCCAAAACGGGATCGGCGCGGCGGGCGGAGACGTTTCCGAGGATCGGCAAACGCGAATTCGTTCCCCCGGTTCACGGCGCCGGGAACGATCGCGTCCTCATTCTCGACGACGCCGACGCGGGCTATTCTCCTCCGGGAACGATCGAGAATTAATCGTTAATAATGTTAAAGAGGGTTGCTTATAATGTTATCGTTGCGAACGTTATCGATCGTCGGAATCATGGCGATCGCAGCCCTCGCGATCGGAGCGGGGGGAGACTCCGATGTTCGAACCAAAGCGGGTTCGATTCCGATCAAGATCAAGACGACGAGGCCGGGCCTCGCGACGGTCGTGATCGACGACGACAAGGGGGATCGCGTGCGCAACCTGATCGGCGAAACGCCCCTCCCGGAGGGCGAATCGACCGTTTGGTGGGACGGCTACGACGAAGGTTCGAGGAACGATTCGGGAGATTGGATTCGACGTCGCGTCGCCGCGGGAACTTATCGGGTGCGCGGGATCGTCCACGATCGGATCATCATGCGTTATGAATTTTCAATCAATAGCCCCGGATCGCCTCCCTGGAAAACGAGGGACGGAAAAGGAGGGTGGCTCGCCGATCATTCACCCCCCGCCGACGTACTGTTCCTGCCGGGCGACGCTCGAACCGCTTATCGACCGAACCAAGATCACATACTCGTTTGTTCAACTTCCGGCGAATCGGGCGAGGAGTTCGTTTGGACGACGCCCGAGGGGAAACGCGAATTCGGAATCAACACGGGATTTTGGGGAGGGTTCAACCTCTGCCGCGACGTCGGCGAACGTCCTTCGCCGCATTATTATGCATATGTATTAATGTCTGGGGAACGCGATCACGACAACGACGATTTTGAAATCAGAGGGTTCAAACCCGACGGAGCGATCGAATCGGTATTGAAGGTGAAGATTCCGCATCCCGTGAAACAGTTCAAATCGCTTGCGCAAGCATACGGATCGAACGGCATCGCCTCGTTCGACGGTCTCGTCGTCGCGTCGTGGACACAGGAAAACAAGCTCCTTCTGATCGACGTCGACGCGAAGAGCAAGGTCGGCGAATACGCGATCGAGGCTCCGGCGGGGATCTCTTTTGATATATTTGGAAATTTATATGTTATCACAGGCAAAAAGATCGTACGCTTGAAATTGGCGAAGGATCGCAAACGATTCGTCTCGTCGCGAACGATCGTTGAAGAAGGACTGGAAGATCCTCGTCGCGTCCTCGTCGACCGGGACGGAACGCTCTTCGCGGCGGATTGGGGGAAAAGCCATCAGATCAAGGTATTTACTGAAGACGGTAAATTTATTCGAGCGATCGGTCGCGCGGGGGGTCCGCAAATCGGCGTCTACGACGATCAACGCATGAGCAACCCTTGCGGGATGGCGATCGATCGAAATCGAACGCTCTGGGTGGCCGAGGCCGAAAATCACCCCAAGCGGCTGAGCCTCTGGAAAACCGACGGAACGTTCGTGCGGGGGATTTACGGGCCGCCCAAATACGGCGGAGGCGGAGCGATCGACCCGTTCGATCGCGGTCGCTTCTATTACGCCGAGTACGAGAAAGGAGGAGGAACCGAATTTGAAATCGACTGGAAAACCGGTCGATCGACCGTCAAGGCGATATATTGGAGACCCGAAGCTTTCGCCGAAACGATCCCAGGCCCCGCGCCCGAGCGATCGATTCGACTTGGAAAGCACCAGTATTTGTTTAATTGCTTCAACGGCCAATTACGATTCAATCAGGATCGAGGCGTCGGAATCTGGCGCATGGATGCGGATCATATCGCGCGACCCGTCGCGGTGATCGGCGCCGGTGCGGATCTCGTGAACGGCGTTTGGGGCTGGAGGTTCAAGAATCAGGATCGGATCGTCGCTTTATGGAGGGATAAAGATCCCGCGCGGATCTTCTTCATCTGGAGCGATCTAAACGGCGATCACGAGGCTCAGGCGAACGAATTTCGATTCGTCGAAACGACTCGTGTCGACGATCGCGGCGAACGGTTGCGCGATATCGGCCTCATGCCGTTGATACACGACGATCTTTCAATTACAACTTCATATGGTACGAGAATCGCTCCCCCGCGGATCGACGAACGAGGAACGCCGATTTACGACCCGAGCGATCAAACGATCGTCGGCGACCCCAAGATGCAACGTTCTCCGCTGATCGCAAAGGATCGAGCGCTGACGAGCCAAGACGGAATCGCGGCGATCTTCGGAGTCGATTTGAGCGGACGACGCCGATGGCGGTACAACTCGACCGAAGGGGGCGGTTCCCCGCTCGGATCGCTCGTTCAGCCGACGCGAATCGTCGGCCCTCCCGTCGAGCCGCCGAAAGGCGAGAGCGGGAACATCTTCGCGTTATCGGGCGAAAAAGGAACGATCTTTTTGCTGACGATGGACGGGCTCTTCGTGCAAACTCTCGGCGGCGACATGCGCGAAACGCCGCTGTGGCGGATGAACGAGGCGCGACGCGGAATGATCATCGACGGCGTCAGTTTTGAAGATGAACATTTTCATCCAACAGTTACACAAACGCGTGCTGATAATTCGATTTACCTGGTCGTCGGCAAGGAGCATTCGAGCGTCGTCAAGCTTGAAGGTCTCGAATCGGTGAAACGATACGATTGGGGATCGGTCGCGATCGACTCGTCGGCGGCGGCGGCGAGACGGCCGACTTTAATCGCCGAAAAAATGCGCAAAACAGACCGGAACGTGTTGAAAATTGCGATTCGCTCGGATGCGCCCAAGATCGACGGCGATCTTGGCGATTGGCCCAAAAACGGAGAATCGTGGGCTCGGATCGACGATCGCGCGTCGGCTTCGATCGCGATCGGCGGAGGGAAACTCGCGCTCGCGTTTCATACCGACGATCCCGATCTTTTATCGAATTCGGCTAACGACGATCATCTGATGTTTAAAACCGGGGGCGCTCTCGATCTCCAACTCGCATCCGGATCGGAGGGGTCGGGGGGGCAAAAAAACCTCAGGCTTTTGGTTGCGCGGGTTCACGGCGAGGTCGTGACGATTTTATATCGCGACGGAGTCGCCGGCGCCGACGAGCTCGACCGAGTTCGGTTCGATTCTCCAATCGGAACGATTCTTTTCGATAAAATTGAGAACGTAACGAAATCACTTATGTTTGCTCAATCAAAAGGCGATTATGAGTTATCGATCCCCCTTTCGGTGTTGCGATTTGATCCCCGGCGCGGCGCGGAGACTTCGGGCGACCTCGGCGTGCTGCGCGGCGACGGAGCGCAAACGACGAGCCGGGTTTATTGGAACAACCTCGACTCCGGCCTCGTAAGCGACGTCCCCTTCGAGGCGAGGCTCCGACCCGATCATTGGGGCGTGTTTGTTTTTGAATAGTTTATTTATAATTATTTTCACGAGGCAAATGATGAAAATTACGTCGATGCTTTTATTATGCTTGACGATCGCGATCGATCGATCGCCGGGAGGAGAGTCGTCGTCGGATCGGCTCGCGGCTGCGACGTTCCGGACGGGGGATTCCGAGATTTTCATCGTCGATCCGATCTCGGGCGATTCGTTCAATCCGACGAAAAGTCCACAATCAAGCGAACGATATCCTTCGTGGTCTCCCGACGGCGAACGCATCACATTCCGATTGTGCGATGAAGTTTATCGGCGCGACGGTAAGACGAGCGAAGGCGCCTACCGCGAACGACGCGGCGATAAAAGACCCGTCCGGGTTATGTCGATCGACGGATCGAACCCTCGCTTGATCGAGCCGCTTCATTATCAAACGACGATCGACGGTTCCCGCGCTCCGTGGAGGCCGAGATAACTAATTATAATATTTTTAATAATTAATTTTCTATGATTTTTTATCTTATCGATTCGAAACGGCGATAAAAAGTGGACTTGTCTTTCGAAAATGATCGGCGTTAAACCGGCGCGGATCGATTCGTCTCGACCGTTCGCGACGAATTCATTCAAATCATTCACGAATCAACCGCCGAAGAAATGAAAAACGCCGGGGCGAATCGGCGGTTCGCCCCGGCGGGATTGGATCAAGGGATTTCGATACGCCGAAGATCGGCGATCGATCAGATCCGCTTTTTCTCGAGCTGCATGTTGAGGCCGAGGCCGCGGATCTCGTTCGTGAGGACGTCGAAGCTCGCGGGAGTTCCGGCCTCGAGGGTGTTTTCCCCTTTGACCATGCTCTCGTAAATCTTGGTGCGTCCCTCGACGTCGTCGCTTTTGACGGTGAGGAGTTCCTGCAAGATGTACGCGGCGCCGTAGGCCTCGAGCGCCCAAACCTCCATCTCGCCGAACCGCTGTCCGCCGAACCTCGCCTTGCCGCCCAACGGTTGCTGGGTAATCAACGAATAAGGACCCGTCGCTCGCGCGTGAATCTTATCGTCGACAAGGTGATGAAGCTTAAGCATATAAATATAGCCGACGGTCACCTTTTGATCGAAGCGATCGCCGGTGCGTCCGTCGTAGAGCTGGGCCTTGCCGTTTTCGGGAAGTCCCGCGTCTTTGAGGCATTGGTGGATCGTCTCCTCGGCGGCGCCGTCGAAGACGGGGCAGATCGCGCGGAAGCCGAGCTTGGCCGCGGCCCACCCGAGGTGGGTTTCGAGGATCTGGCCGACGTTCATCCGGCTCGGCACGCCGAGGGGGTTGAGAAGGATTTCGAGCGAAGTTCCGTCTTCGAGGAACGGCATGTCCTCTTCGGGGAGGATCTTGGCGATGACCCCCTTGTTGCCGTGCCTGCCGGCCATTTTATCGCCGACCGAGATGATCCGCTTGGTCGCGACATAAACCTTCACCATCTGAAGCACGCCCGACGGGAGTTCGTCGCCGCGCTTGAGGGTGTTGAGTTTGCGATCGCGTTCGTCGCGGAGCGCGTCGAGCTTGGTTCCGTGGCGTCGGACGATCGCCCGAGCCTCGTCGAGGACCGACCGCGTACGAATGTCGAGCGACTGGAGCTTAAAGCGTTCGCTCTCCTCGGCGAGAGCCTTAACCTCTTTATCGCGTCCGTACGGCTTTCCCGTCGAGGAATCGTTGATCGGCCCCCCCACGACCTGCTCGAGAGCCTTGATCATCGCTTTATATTCTTCAGCGATTTTCATGTTCTCGGCGTGTTCGGTGTCCTTGATCTCTTTGTCGAACGCCTTGCGTTCGTCGTCGGAGAGGCTCATCCTCCGGCTGAACCGGTGGGTGTTGGTGACGATCCCCTCGACCCCCGACGGAACCTCGAGCGAATCGTTTTTGACGTCCTCGCCCGCCCTGCCGAAAATCGCGTGGAGCAGTTTTTCCTCGGGGGTGAGCTCGCTCTTCGACTTGGGGGCGACCTTGCCCACCAGAATGTCGCCGGGCTTCACGTACGTGCCGATCCGCACGACTCCGTTCTCGTCAAGATTGCGCAGCGCCTTCTCGGAGACGTTGGGAATGTCGCGCGTGAACTCCTCGCGACCCAGCTTGGTTTCGCGAATCTCGATCTCAAACTCTTCAATATGCAAAGACGTGTAAACGTCTTGCTTCATCAGCTTTTCGCTGATAATGATCGCGTCTTCGAAGTTGTAGCCGTCCCACGCCATGAAGCCGACGAGGACGTTGCGTCCGAGCGAGAGAACGCCTTGATACGTCGACGCGCCGTCGGCGAGGATCTCGCCGGCCTTGACGTGTTGTCCGAGCGTGACGACGGGCTTCTGGTTGAGGCACGTCCGTTCGTTGAGACCGACGTATTTGCGCAGTTTGTACACGACTCCGTCGACCTCGATTCGCGACGAATCGACATAAGTGACGGTTCCATCGTTTCGAGCCTTGACGATCATTCCCGAGTTCATCGCGACGGCGCTTTCGAGGCCGGTGGCGACGATCGGCGGCTCGGCTACCAAAAGCGGAACCGCCTGCCGTTGCATGTTCGAGCCCATCAAGGCGCGGTTGGCGTCGTCGTGTTCGAGGAACGGAATCAATCCCGCCGAGACGCCCACCATCTGCTTGGGCGAAATATCCATATATTGGACTTTATCGATCGGAATCGATTCGAAGTCGGTTTGATACCGCGCGATGATCGAGCTTCCCTTGAGCTTGCCGTGTTCGTCGACGGGGGAATCGGCGGGGGCCAAATACGCCTCGCTCTCCTCGTCGGCGCGCATCCAAACGACCTCGTTCGTCAGCTTGCCGTGCTCGATCTTACGATAAGGCGTGATCAAGAAACCATATTCGTCGACGCCTCCGTAAATCCCGAGCGAGCTGATCAGGCCGATGTTCGTTCCTTCAGGAGTTTCGATCGGGCAAATCCGACCGTAGTGCGAGATATGGACGTCGCGCACCTCGAAGCCGGCTCGCTTGCGGTTGAGCCCTCCCGGGCCGAGCGCCGAGAGACGTCGCTCGTGGGTCAACTGCGCCAGCGGATTCGTTTGATCGACGACCTGGGACAATTCGCCGCGACCGAAAAAGTACTCGATCGCCGCGCCGATGCTCTTGGGATTGATCAGCGATCGCGGGGTCATGTCGTCGGCTTCTTTCAGGCTCATTCGATCCTGAACCGTCCGACGCAACTTGAGAAAACCCTTGCGCAACTCGTCGGCGGCGAGTTCGTCGATCGTTCGCAGCCGACGATTGCCGAGGTGATCGATGTCGTCGACGTGACCGACCCCCTTGCGAAGATTGAGAATATATCGAATCGCGTTGACGTAATCGATCGGATCGAGAGTCATCCGATCCTCGGGGACGTTCTGATCGAACTTACGGTTGATCCGGAACCGACCGACTCGCCCCAGCCGATACCGATTCGTATCGAAAAACTTCTCGTTGAACAGCTCGCGAGCCTTCTCGAGCTGCGCCGGATTCCCCGGACGCAATCTTTGATAAATGCGCAAAAGCGCACTTTCATGATCGTCTGTTGGATCTTCTTGGAGCGATTGGAGGATGAGGGGGTCGCGGTTTTGGCCGAGAACTTTAACGACGCCGATTTTGGCGTCGGCGAGGATTTCGGCGAGGGTTTTGGAGATCGTCACCCCCGATTCGGCGAGGACTTCGCCCGTCATGGGATCGATGATGTCGCCGCACGCGGTTCGACCTTCGAGTTCGGTCGCGGCGCGAGGGGACGCGGTGTCGATCTCGATCACCTCGTGGAAGGCTTCGAGAATCGCCTCGTCGGTCGAGAACGCGGGGCTCATCGCGCGGAGGAGAGTCATCGACGAGAACTTACCCGATTGATCGATCCGCACCCCGAGGGTGTCTTTTTTGGTGACCTGGAGTTCGATCCAACTGCCGCGTTCGGGGATGATCCGGCACGCGTGGAGCTTGCGATCCCCCGCCTCGACCTCGACGACGAAATCGACGCCGGGGCTGCGATGCAACTGGCTGACGACGACGCGCTCGGCGCCGTTGATGATGAACTCCCCCCCGCCGATCATGATCGGCATGTCGCCGAGATAAACCGATTCCTCGATCGCCGTCTCTCCCTTGTTGAGCCTAAGCCAAACGTGGAGCGGTCGACCGTACGTCAGGCGAAGCTGGCGACATTCGTCGGGTTCGTAGCGCGGCTTGCCGAGATCGTACTTAATGTATTCGAGCTTAAGCGTTTTATCATAACTTTCGATCGGGAAGATCTCGCGGAAGACTCCCTCGAGCCCGGTGTCGCCGCGGTTCTCGACGGCGACGTCGATCTGCAAGAATCGATCATAACTGCGAGTTTGGATCTCGGTGAGATCGGGGATCGGAAAGTCGTCGCGAATCCCGCCGAAATTACGCTTGATGTCGGGGATGATACGCCGCACGGTACCGGCGGTTGCCATGACGTTACGCTCCTAGCAGGGTGTGTGTGGGATCGCGGGGGAGGGGGGCGTCCCCGCTCCGCGAAGCCCGATCCGCGGCGCGTCGGTCGTTAGTCGACGCGGCCGCGGTCGCTGAACATCCACGCGGACGATGATTCCGCTAGCGGGGTCCCTTTCACGGCGCGCCCTTAGAACGCGCCGCGACGGGTGCGGTCGATCGCGGCGGGTTTGAACCGCCGCGCGGCGCGTTTACTTGATCGAGACCGTGGCGCCCGATTCCTCGAGCTCTTTCTTGAGCTTCTCGGCGTCGTCCTTCGAGATCCCTGTCTTGACGGGCTTGGGAGCGCCTTCGACGAGATCTTTGGCCTCTTTCAGGCCGAGAGCCGTCGCGGCGCGAACGACCTTGATCACGTTGAGCTTGTTGGCGCCGAACGATTCGAGGACGACGTCGAACTCGGTCTTGGCGGCGACGGGCTCGGCCGCGGCGCCTCCTCCTCCTCCCGCCGGCGGGGCGACGACCGCGGCCGCGGCGGCCTTGATGCCGTGAACGGTCTCGAGGTAATCCCCCAGCGCCTTCGCCTCGAGCACGGTCAATTTGACGATCGACTCGCCAAGAGTCTTGATATGATCAGGAAAAACAGTCATTTCCGCTGTGGACATCGGAATCGGATCCTTTCGCTTATCGTTGGAAGGCTCGCGAGTATCGACTCGTACAAACGCCGATCACTCGAAATCAAAAATATCAACGAGGGACAAAAATCATTGCGCCGCGGTCGATCGGCTCGCGTCGCCCGGCGGGCGGTTCTTCACGCTTCGGTCTCAAACGCGACGGCGGCGAATCGACCCCTCGCGGGGCCGGCGCGGTCGCTCGGCGATCGGTCACGCGGGGGGATTCGGGGCTCCTTCCTCGGGGGTCGCTTCGGCCGCGGCGGGTTCACCGCCGGCGCCTTCGGCGAGCGTTTGAATCTGGCCCAACAGTCCGCTCGCGGGGGCGTTCGCCAGCGAGACGACGCGCTGCACCGGGCTCATCGCCAATTGCACGACTCGCGCGATCAACGCCTCGCGGCTCGGCAACTTGGTGATCGCCTCGACCTGATCGGGACCGATCACCACGCCGTCGACCGCTCCGCCTTTAATCTCGGGCTTTTTGAGCTTCTTGACGAGCGTCGAAATCTCTTTGGCGAGTTCGGCGACTCCCGCGCCTCCCCACGCCGCGACCGACGGACCCGTCAAATACGGAGCGAGCCCGCCGAGCCCCATCCCCTCGAACACCTGCCGCGAGAGCGAATTCTTAAGAACCCGCACCTTGATCGACTTCTTTCGCAAATCGCGCCGCATCTGCGTTTCCGCGACCGCGTCCAAACCCTTGAAATCGAGGATCAAAAGCGATCGCGCGTCGGCGAAATCGTCCTTGAGCTGCTCGACCATTAGCTCTTTAACATATTTACTCATGTTTTACCGTTCCAATTCGACCCGGCTCGCTCGGCCGCGGCGACGCGGGTCGTCCGTCTTGTGGGGTTCGATCGGGGGTTAAAGCGCGACGTGAACGCCGGGACTCATCGTCGCCGAGACCGTCACCGACCGCAGGTACGTCCCCTTGGCCGCCGCGGGCTTGAGGCCGCGCAGGTAATTGAGAAACGTAGTCACGTTTTCAATCAAGTTTTCCTCGGGGAAGCTCAGCTTGCCGACGGGAACGGCGACGTTCCCCCCCTTGTCGTTGCGGAACTCGATTTTGCCGGCTTTGAACTCGCGAACCGCCGACGTGATGTCGGTGGCGACGGTCCCCGAGCGGGGCGAGGGCATGAGCCCGCGCGGGCCGAGGATTCGACCGAGCGGACCGACGACCCCCATCATGTCGGGAGTCGCGAGCGCGACGTCGAAATCCATCACCCCCGCCTTGATCTTTTGCGCCAGGTCGTCGCCGCCGACGATATCGGCGCCCGCGGTGAGCGCCTTCTCGGCGTTGTCTCCCTGCGCAAAGACCGCGACGCGCACGGTTTTACCGATCCCGTGCGGCAACGCGACCGAACCGCGGACGTTTTGATCGCTTTGCCGGGGATCGATCCCAAGCCGCGTTGAAACCTCGACGGTTTGATCAAATTTTGTCGTGTTGAACGACTTCAGCCGATGGATCGCTTCGGGCAAACTGAGGATCGTCTTGACGTCGTGCTTCGCCGCCAAGGCCCGATAGCGTTTGGAATGAAAAGCCAACCGATTCGCTCCTTATTGAAGAGCTGCCGCCGTTCGCATAAGTTAAAGGTCGTTTCGCGTCGATCGCTCGACGCTCCGGCGGGCGGTCGCGCCGGAAAACGGCCGGTTTCGCTTCACCCCGACGCGGTCGCGACGCGGTCGCGCACGTCACTGCGCCGGATGCGATTTATCCTTTGATCTCGATCCCCATGCTCCGCGCCGTCCCCGCGACGATCCGGCACGCGTGTTCGACGTCGCGCGCGTTGAGATCCTGAAACTTGGTTTCGGCGATCTTCTTCACCTGATCGCCCGTCACGGTTCCCACTTTCGTCTTGTTCGGCGTCGGCGATCCCGTCGCGACCCCCGCGGCCTGCTTGAGCAGAACCGCCGCGGGGGGGCTCTTGGTGATGAACTCGAACGACCGATCCGAGTACACCGTGATCACGACGGGGATCGTCGTCCCCTTCATCTCTTTGGTGCGCTCATTAAATTGCATGACGAATTGGCCGATATTCACTCCATGCTGGCCGAGCGCCGGACCGACGGGAGGGGCGGGGGTCGCCTGGCCTCCCGGGCATTGGAGTCGAACCTGAGCCGTCATCACCTTGGCCATGAATCAAAACTCGCTAACGTTTGGGTACGGGGGTGGTAATAATCGGGGCGTAAACCGCGGGTCGATCGAGCCGGCTAGATCCGTTCGACTTGCCAGTATTCTAGATCGACCGGCGTCGGACGGTTGAAGATGATCAGCATCACCTTCACCTGACCGCGCGCCTCGACGACCTCTTCGACGGTCCCCTCGAAATTCTCGAACGGACCCTCCTTGATTTTGACGCGATCGCCGCGTTCGACGTCGATGCGAAGCGGCGGCGAATCTTCGGTCGAAGCCTTCGCCTGGCCGAGCATCTGGTTCACCTCGGCGTCGGTCATCTTCGTGGGTGTTCCGTGCGCGCCGACAAAATCCCCCACGCCGGGGGTCTCGCGCACCAAATACCACGTTTTTTCATTCAATTCCATTTGAATCATAATGTAGCCGGGGTAACTTTTCCGCTCGACGATTCGCTTTTTGTTGTTGCGTATCTCGGTGATCTTCTCGGTCGGAACGACGATCCGGCCGAAATAGCGTTCAAGTCCTTGAATTTTAACGCGTCGTTCGAGCGCGTCGCGAATCGTGTCCTCGCGGCTGCTTTGCACCTTGAGAACATACCAGACGAGCTCGGGAGCGGGTTCGTCGTCGTCGAGCGTGAGCGGCGCGGCTGGGGCGGAACGAGCCGCGGCCGACTCGCCGCGACGCGACTCGGGGGTTCGCTCGGCGGCCTCGACCGGCTCCTCCTCGGAATGCTCCGATTCGCGATCGGCCCGCTCGATTTCCTCTTCATGATCATTATCTAACACGTTCATATTAACCTTCCGCGCCGCGTAATTCGTCGTGGTGGAACAAACGAGGCGGATACTCAACCCGACTGATCGCCGAAAGAACTCGTGTCGCCGAACCGAAGGACGCCGATCAAATGGAGCAAATACGACCAAACCTGATCGACGCCGAACAGAAAGAGCGCCATGATCACGACCGTCGACAACACGACCGCAGTGGCGCGACGGAGGTCGTCGCGGCTTGTCCATGAAACCTTGTTCATCTCGGCCTGGGTCGCGACGAGGAACTCGGCGAAGGGGGGATAATGGAGGATTCGGAAACAAATCCAGCCGAAAATCAGCGCGCCGACCGCGGGGACGGAATAGCGAGTCACGGTCGCGGCGGTATCGAAAACGTCGTACGCCCGCCACGCGCCGACGACGACGATCACCCCCATGCCGATCGCGGTCAACAACCGCGCGTTCTTCCCCTGATTCGGCTTGTAAAGATCGGTTCGAATCAGGTTGACCAAAAAGGGAACCAACCACGCCTTGCTCGACGAGCTTTTGCTCCCTCCCCCCGAATTCGCGGTTTGGGTCGAACCTTCTTTCAATTTGCCCATGGCGGCGGTTATCCCAATAAATCGTGTCGATTCGCCTACGGTTCGTCTCGTCATCGCCGGTCTGATCGTCGTCTTCGCGGGTACGGCCGTTCCCGTCGCACGATCAATTCGGCCGAGTCTTTCACTCGAACCAAAACGGCGGAAACTTCAGGAGCACGAGCGGAGGGAATCGAACCCCCAACCGCCGGTTTTGGAGACCGGTGCTCTACCAGTTGAGCTACGCTCGTAGCATGCGGAGGAGCGCTCGACCAAAATCGACCGAACCCCGCGCGGCCGGAATCATCGGACAGCGATCGACCCCGCGATCGCTCGTCACTTCTTCCGCGATTCCTTATGGACGGTGTGCTTGCGCTCGCGACGGCAGTATTTCTTCAATTCCAGCCGCTCGGCGCCGCGCGTCTCTTTTTGCGTCCGGTAATTCCGGTCGCCGCACGTCGTGCATTCCAACCAAACATATTCACGCATAACACTCTTACCTTGATTACCGCGGCTCGCCGGGGAGTCGCGTGCGCCGAGAAACGTCGCCGATCGAAACGATCGGCCCGCCGTCCAGAATCACGCCGGGACGGCGGGCGTTGGTGAAAATCAGCTCAAGCGTTCAATCGATCACTCGATGATCGAAGTGACGACGCCCGCGCCGACGGTCTTCCCCCCCTCGCGAATCGCGAACCGGAGGTTTTGCTCCATCGCGATCGGAGTGTGCAGTTCGACCGTCATCTTGATGTTGTCGCCGGGCATGCACATTTCGGCCTCGCTGTTGTCCTCGGACAACAGATTGAGAATCTTCCCGGTGACGTCCGTCGTACGGAAGTAGAATTGCGGCTGATACCCCTTGAAGAACGGGGTGTGCCGACCTCCTTCTTCTTTCGACAGCACGTACACCTCGGCCTCGAACTTGGTGTGCGGCGTGATCGAACCCGGCTTGCAGATGACCTGGCCGCGTTCGAGGTCGTTCTTTTCAACGCCTCGCAACAAAACGCCGACGTTATCGCCCGCGATCCCCTGATCGAGAACCTTCTGGAACATCTCGACGCCCGTCACCGTCGTCGGCTTCTTGGTGCCGAAGCCGATGATCTCGACCGGATCGCCGACCTTCACCAAACCGCGCTCGATTCGACCCGTGCCGACCGTTCCACGTCCCTTGATCGAAAACACGTCTTCAATCGGCATCAAGAACGGCTTGTCGATATCGCGAATCGGTTCGGGGATGTACGAATCCATCGCCTTCACCAGGTCGAGAATCGGCTTGGCCGCCGCGGGATCGGTCGGATTGTCGTAAGCCGGACGCGACGATCCTCGGACGATCGGAATCTCGTCGCCGGGGAACTTGTAGTGCGTCAGCAACTCGCGTAATTCGAGCTCGACGAGGTCGAGAATCTCGGGATCGTCGACCAGATCGATCTTGTTCAAGAAAACGACGAGCGCCGGCACGCCGACCTGACGAGCGAGCAAGATATGCTCACGCGTCTGAGGCATGGCGCCGTCGTACGCCGAGACGACGAGGATCGCGCCGTCCATCTGGGCGGCGCCGGTGATCATGTTTTTGATGTAATCGGCGTGCCCCGGGCAGTCGATGTGGGCGTAGTGCCGCGCCTCGCTCTCGTACTCGACGTGCGAGACCGCGATCGTGACCGTTTTGGTCGCGTCGCGAACCGTACCCCCTTTGGCGATATCGGCGTAATCTTTTTTCTTCGCCTGCCCCTGCGCCGCCAGCACCGAGAGGATCGCCGCGGTCAGGGTCGTCTTGCCGTGGTCGATGTGCCCGATCGTGCCCACGTTGACGTGAGGCTTTGTCCGAACGAATGTATCCTTAGCCATAATGCTTCGCTCTACGCCCGAAGGAAACCCGGAGGTCAAAACCGTGGGACGGGCGCCGAGCCCGGCCCTAACCGCCCCTCAATCGCGATGGACCGCTTCGGGCGGACCGTCGAGCGGCCCGGGGCCGACCGCTGACTCACACAGGGGAACCGATCCCGTCGGTTGTGACCGAGTACGCCGACCGATCGAACGTTCGATCGATTGCGGACGACCCGAAAGCTACCGCTGGGACTTGAACCCAGGACCTCGTCCTTACCAAGGACGCGCTCTACCGACTGAGCTACGGCAGCCGAATTCCGCGCCTCTTTCCACTCGATTCGAAGCCGTCGAACCTCGTGAACCGCGCGTCGATGTCGATCCAAACGATGAGCAATCACTCCTGAAATACCGTCGCTTACGTGGATAAACGCCCTAAAATAAGATCCGATTCATCCCCAACCGCGATCGCCGACTCCCAAGTCAAGGTCGGCTTCACACCGGGGAAGCGGGTGATGGGAATCGAACCCACGTTGCCTGCTTGGAAGGCAGGTACTCTACCATTGAGTTACACCCGCGTCGAACACGTTCCACTCAAAAGGCAGAACGATCAATCCCGCGACGACCGATCGCCCACCAATCTAGCCGCCGATATCCGCGAAATCCTCACGACTTCTCCCGGAACACTTCCGATCGATCGTCATCGCGGCGTCGACCGCGAAATGGGTGGAGCAGGATTCGAACCTGCGAAGGCAGTGCCACCAGATTTACAGTCTGGCCCCTTTAGCCACTTGGGTATCCACCCTTAAGTCGTCGAACTCGCCGCCAAAAGGACAAGTACGACTCGGCTTAAGTCGGAAACGATCGTCGGCCGTTCAACCAGGCGGGCGACGCAGAGCTGGCGGTGAGAGTCGAACTCACAACCGTCGGTTTACAAAACCGGTGCTCTGCCGATTGAGCTACGCCAGCAACCGTGAGGCCAGGAAAACCAATAAATATACCGATCACCCCCCGCCCCGCAAGAGGATTTCCAACCGACGACTCAATTTTCCACAAAATTCGCTCTCGCCCCCGTTCGACACAAGCACCACGCCCAAGGTTCCATCACCCCGGTGCAGCATCCTAATCGATCGACCCCCTCACGATCAACTCCCCGTGAACGAAGCGCGATCTTTATCGTTCGGTTGCGTCTTGCGGAACCGAGGTTTCGGCTTCGTCGGCAATTTGGGAACCGGCGCCGACACCCCCAACCTTCCCGCGTTTCGCGAAGGCGATTGATACAGCGTGATCGCCCGCGGATCCTCGATCTCCATCGCTCCCGTCCGATGATTATACAACACCGTCTTTCCAGGAACGCGACTCGCCGGCTGCCCGGGATGCTCGCGATCAAACACGACGACCTCGGCGCCGGGCGCCGAATACAACATGAATAAGTCGTTCCCCGTGTCATACGTCGCGCGATCCGAAGTCGCCGCCTTCTCCCGCGTCGTCATCACCACGTTCCCCTCGGCTCTAAGGAAATTCCGTTCCTTCGGCTTGTTCGGATCGCCGCTTCGATTCGGTAATGGATCGCTGATAATATGCATCACTTTGGAAGTCATCCGGGTGAAATCCGCCGGCAATCGATCGGGATCGAGATCGTGATATTCATCATCGACCCGCGCACGCGACGTGTCGACGTCGCCGAAGAAATCGGCCGTCCTCGATTCGAGCGCACGCCCAGGCTCGTTCGACATCGGGAACCGCCCCTCCATCCCCTCGCGAAATTGCACCTTCGTCAGCGTGAGCGGGGCGACCGGACGAGCCGCGACGGGCGCCCTCGAAGCCCCGCCGCTCAACGCCCGCGACGAATTCGCCGAAGCGAGCCCGGGCGATCGACCGCCTCGATCCGCCGCTCCCCCCCGCGCCGCCGCTCGACGATCGGCTTCAGACCCGCCGCGCGCCGCCACCCGACCCGAATTCGCCCCGTTCGTTCGATTCGCACTCGCTCCCGGAGACGACTTAAGCGGATCTCCGTCCGAATCCGATCGGTCGTAAAGCCGAACAATCCCCGAACCCTCCGCCCAAAATCGCCCCGTCGGCTTGTCGTAAATCACGTGCTCGCTCTGGATCCGCCGCGCATTGATCAAAACTTGCGTGATCGGATCGCGCTCCCACGTCAATAAATCCACATGCTCGCTCATCCGAACTTGAACGACCTCGGGTTGCGGTCGCGGCGCGTCGGAGTCGGCGTTCTCGTCGGCTTTCGGCGGAGCGGGCCGCGCCGGCGCCGACAAATCGGCGAACGCGATCGGACGGTCGAAATCGGGTTCCATCACCTCGCAGAACCCGCGCGAAGTCTCGCTCTCGGCGACGACCCCTCCCCGAAACACCGCGCGCGCCGTGCCGATCTCGCCGCTCGGAAACGTCGGCATCCCCTCGAACAACATCGACTTCACCCACGTGATCGTCAACTTCTTGGGTTTCTTGAACGCGGACGAATCGGTCGCGGCGTCTTTATTCTTAGAAATCTTTGTATCTGTTATCTTTGATTTTTGATCGGTCCTCGCGGCGGAACGTCCGGAATCGCGCGCGACCCGCGCCTCGCCGTTTGCGGTCGACGCGGCTTCACCCGCCGACTCGGCCGATCGATTCGCGGTCGCGGCGGCCTCGCGCGCCTTCTGTTCCGCGGTGGGATCGGCGAACGGATCGTTCTCGGTCGTCATCTCGAGCTTGCCGGGTCCCGGAACGACGAGCGTGTTCGCCTTTTGATCGACGACGATCAAATCCCCCTCAAGATGACGATCGTCGCTCGTATCGACCCGCGCCCGCGGAATCTTGGGATCGGGTTTGACCGCGGGGTCGAATCGACTCACGAAAAATTTCATGAGCGACTGACTTTGCTCTTTCTTATCCTTAGATTTGGAATCATTATTCCGTTCGATTCGTTTCGAATCGCCGCGACGTTCGTCGGGACCGGCGGGTTTTTCAACCGTCCCCTGGTTCATCACGTCGATCGCCTCGCCTCGGACGTCGTTCCCCTTCGTTTTGCCGGCCTCGGGTTCCTGATGAACCTCGACTCCGCCGCGGAGCCGGGCGAGCTGGATCGACCCCGATTCCGAACCCGTTTCCTGAAGAACCTCGGCGTAAACAAGGCGAGCCCGAGCGCGAATCGCGACGGGTTTGGGCGCCTCGGCCTTCGTTTCTTCGGCCTTGGATTTCGTCTCGGCCCGTTCGTCGCGCGTCGAAGCCGCCGCATCGCCGTTCGCGTCGTTCACGACGACGGTCGTATCCTCGGCTTTTTTCGTCGAAGTCGTCGCGCCTTCGATCTCAACCCGCGCCGGCTTCGTGCTCGCCGAAGGCTCGACGAATCGGACGATCAACTTCTCGTCGGCTCTAAGATCGCGTCCCGGCGCCGTCAGATGAACGTCGTCGACCGCCTCCATCTTGACGAGCCGATACCCGCTCGACTCCGCGGGATCGCCCTTCTTCGCCGATTTCGATCGAGAAGATTTCGCCTTTTTATCTTTCGATTGAACCGCTTTCTTCGATCGAGTCGGTTCAAACTTTTCGTCGGAATCGTCGAGGTTGCGATTTTGGTTCGATCGATCGGCGTCGGTCGATCCCGGATCGGAGTCGAAATCAACGTTCATATTTGTGTTTGATTTTGTAACTTTTGATTTGGAATCGGCCGAGGGGGAGGTCGATCGTTCGGTCGCCGCGGGATCGATTTTGGGTTCGAGCCAGGCGACGATCGTGGTGCGCGCCGCGAGCGAACCGCGTTCGGCGTCGACGACTTCGGGAAATCCCGTGAGGGTGATCCGTTTGAGCGTTTTCGCCGGGGCGGTCGGAGTCGCCGCGGCGACGATCTCGGGGCGCATCACCAACCTTTCGCCCCATTTGATCGTCCGCTCGATCGGTTTGTCGCGTTCGGGTCGGGTCTCCAAAACCCCCGGTCCGCGCGCGATCATCGACGACGGCCCGCCCGGCTGATTGTCGTCATATATTGTTACGTCTTTTGTGCGAATATCATTAATTGCCGTTGTGTTACCGTCGTCGTCGCGATCGGTTTTGACGATCTTGAGCGTCGACGACGCGTCGGCGCGGAAGTACGTTTTGTCGGGAGCTCCGAATCCCGGCTTTTCAAAAATCAGCTCGTTCCCCCGCGCCACCAATCCCTGAGCCTGCGATTGCAGCCAAACCGCGTGCCCGGTCGCCTTCGCCCACTTCAACCTCAAATTCCCCATCGACCCCGAAGAAGAGGGTCGGGGCGTCTCCCTCTCGGCGTCTTTGGCCCCGGTTTTGGTCGACTTCGAATCGGCCCGTCGCTCCGCGGTTTTGGTCGACTTCGAATCGGCCCGCTGCGCCGCGGTCTCGCCGGGCTTCGCGGCCTTGGCGGATTCGATCGCCTCGTCGGCGGGATCGGGCGGATAAAGATAAGCGATCAAATTATCGCTGTTTAGTTGATCGATCTCGGTCCGACCCCGCTGCACCTCGACGTCGCGGACGAATTCGACGATCGTCGGATCGGCCGGGGTCGGCGGACCGACGAGCCTCGGGTCGGCGTTTCGCGGCTTGGGAAGATCGATCCTCATCCACCGGACGCAACGAATCCGCAGCGGAACCGTCTCGCTCGATCGATCGCGCGATTTCCCCGCCATCATCCCCGACGACCCGACGTTGTTCATGTAAACATCAACGTCTTTAAATAACGTGATCGTTCGCGCGCCGCTGAACCCCGAACCGCTCGATCGCGCGCTCGCGGGAGATCCGGGACGAGCGGGAGCGGGATCGTTGGGACGAAGATCGATCCGAAATCCGTGTTTCGACGTGGCGCGCAGCTCCTGATACTCGTCGATCCCGTTCTCAACCAACGTCGGAGAATCGGTGACGAGCCAAAGCTTACGATCGTCGAACTCGACCCAATCGATCGGACCGACGCGAAAATCGTCTTTGGGATTCGCCGTCCCCTTGGTGTCGCGGACCCGCACGCTCCCCTCGAACTTCGCGTGCACGACATGCCCGGGAGACTCGCCGGGACGATTCGCGACGCCGATCGGATGATCGAGATCGACGATCGCGACGTCCGAGGTCAGCGTCTGGATCGTCTTGCCGTCGCGCGATCGAAGAATCATCGCGAACGGAGTGAGGCGAATCTGTTCGCCTTTCTTCAATCGCTCCATCTTCTCGGCGTAAAGCCAATAACCGCGATCCACATAATAATAACAAATAGGTAAGTCGGGGTCCGCGGTCCAATGATCGGCGCCGAAAATCGACCGCGCCAACTCGATCTTCTGAATCGCCGTCGGCGATTTCCGCGGCTCGCCCACCTTCGCCCCCAGCAACACCGGCTTCTCGGCGCCGACCCAAACCGTGAGAGCCTGAAAGGCGCGGACGTAGCCCAGGTATAGACCCGTGAGGATCAGAAAGGCCGTCGCGGTCTTGACGAGCTTCTTCAACACCGTGAATTCCCGCCGCGCCCGATTTGATCAAATCAACAGCATACTGTATACCGACATAACGATATCACGAACCGTCGACCGAAGCCTCTCCGCCGCCTGGAAAGCGATACCCCGCGACGATCTCCTCCCAACGCCCCTGAACCCGCAGGATCAGCTCGATCGCCTCGCGAACCGCCCCCCGCCCCCCCGCGTTTCGCGTTACATAATGCGCCGACGCGATCACCTCGGCCGCGGCGTCGACGGGACAAATCGCCAGCCCGCACCACTCCAAAGCCCCCAGATCGGCGAGATCGTCTCCCATAAAACAGACCCGATCCGAGGAGATCCCGTCCGATCGCGCCAGGGCGACGATCGCCTCCCTCTTATCATCGGCGCCCTGAATCGCCGTCTCGACGCCGAGCTCGCGACAACGGACTTCAACCGCCGCCGAACGCCTCGCCGATAAAATCGCAACCCGCTTGCCGGCCTTCCTCCACGCCGCGATCCCGCCGCCGTCTCGCACGTGAAATCGCTTGATCTCGACCCCCCGGTCGTCGATCAATATCGACCCGTCGGTCAACACGCCGTCGACGTCGAGCACGAGCAGCTCGATCGCGCCGCAACGCTCGATCAATCGCGGCGAAAGCGTCGACACGTCGGTCGCGCGGGGACGATCAATCACGACTATGATCACTCCTTAGATCAACTTGTAAAGTCGAGTGAAAACAGGATATGATATTGTTGAGTTTATTTCACGAAACCGTTCACTCGTCGGTCGAAACCTCGGGGTCTGGGTCGACGGGAACGAGATCGATCAGGTCGGTCAGGTCGATCAGCCCGACGGGTCGATCGTCGGAATCGACGACGGGGAGTTCGCTCAATTTACGCGATTTGAGCGCCTCGACCGCGTCGGCGACGGTGCTTCCGCAACCGATCCGCACGGGCTCGCGCGACATCGATTCGGCGATCGGTCGATCGAGCAACGCCTCTTTACGACGCTCGAACAACCGAGCCAGATCGCTATCGGTGAAGATCCCCGCGAGCTTACCCGCGTCGTCGACGATCAACACCGCGCCCGACCTTCGAATCGGCCCTCCCATGCGGCTAAACACGGCGCGGACGGTCTCTTCAAGCCGCGCCGTGCGCACTTGCAGCCCCGTCCGCATCACATCCTCGACCCGCTCCAATTTCCTCCCCAAACTGCCGCCGGGATGATAAAGCGCGAATTCATCGGCGCTAAATCCTTTGATGCGACTGACGAGCAGCGCGAGCGCGTCTCCCACGGCCATCAGAGCCGTCGAACTCGCCGAAGGCGCAAGCCCGAGCGGACACGCCTCCTCGATCGGTCCCAATTCGATACAAAGGTCGGAAGCCGAGCCGAGCGAACTCGTTTTGCGTTCGGTGACGGCGAACAGGCTAGCTCCGAGGTTGCGGATGGCGGGCACGAGCCGCAGCACCTCTTCGGTTTCGCCGCTTTGCGACAGAGCGACGACGATATCGCCGCCGCGAACGCGTCCCAGGTCGCCGTGCACGGCTTCGGCGGGATGAAGCGTGAACGCCGGAGTACCCGTCGAAGCAAGCGTCGCGGCCATCTTCTGGCCGACGAGCCCCGCCTTCCCCATACCCGTGACGATCACCTTGCCGCGGCACCTCGCGATTCTTTCGGCGGCGAGCGTGATCGAACCGTCCAATTTGCGCCGAACTCGTTCGAGCGCCTCGGCTTCGATCGCCAACACGCGGCGCGCGAAAGCCAACCCATCGAGGTCGGAATGGACCTCGAAGCCCTCCCTGGCGTCGGTCAAAATGGGCATCGCACTCCCCTCGAATCCGGCGGGCCTCGACCGCGCGAATTCCATTCCGCGCCCGGCCGTGAACCGATGGGCCGCAACCTTAGCCCAATGCGCGATCTCCGTCAACGCGGGCCGGCGTTAAGACGTCACAATATCGATCGCGACGATCGACTCGATCCTCGCGAAATCCCTCCTAAGAACACCTTCGATCCGCAGTCGTCGTCGGCTTAAATCGATGACATTTATCAGGCCGATAATCGCGGTGAGATCGACCGCCGTTTCGACGCCATGGCCCTGTTCATGTCGCGTAGGGTATGATTCAAAGCGTTGGATTGAACATCACCGCGAGGATTCGATCCTCTCGCTCTTAAAGGAAGGCGAACGATTTACATGCTCAAATCGGTCGAGATCAAAAAATTCCGATCTTGCCGGTCGACGAAAATCGAGTTCGGCACGAGCGTCGGCGCGCTATCGGGACGCAACGGCGTCGGGAAATCGAACATCCTCAAAGCGATCGATTGGGTTAGCCGATCGGTGATCACCGCTGAAACTCTTAGGATCGGACTTAATGATTACACCGCTCAAGTTCCGGAAGACATTGAGTTCGGAATGAAGATAAAAATAGATGAGTATAATTATCTTTACAGGATTTTAGTTCGATTAAATCTTTCAAAAGATAGAAACCCTTCGCAATATGAATTTCCAGGTCTTGTGGAGAGCCTCGCAATAGAGGGGGAAGACGGCGCCGAACAAAAAATCTTCGATCGTAACGGAGAAACGATAACTCTCGCCGTCAGAAAAGATCCTATTCGAACGCCTCAATGGACTCCGGCGCCGGCGGCTCTCAAATCTCTCCTCGCAAACGACGACCCTGAGCTTGAACATATTAATAGACTAATAACATTCTTCAACGGGACGAGATATTATACTCTTGATGATACCGACAAAGAAACCGATCTGATCCTCGAATACACCTACAATGAATGGAAGCTTCGCCATCAAACCGCGGGCGACCCGACGACTTCCATTGCGATGAGACTCATCTATATGCTTGATGAAGATCGAGAACTTTTCGAGGAATTCCAACATATTATCGGACCGGCGGGACTAGATGTTATTGAGCATATGGGCAAATCTCATATCAATCTTGGCGACGTCGGAGGATCTAACGATCCAGTTGTATTTGGATCAAAATTATTTAACATATATTTCAAGCCGTCTAAGCATATGGGGGGCGCGGGCGGAGTCTTTCCTTTTTCCGCTCTTTCCGTCGGCACGAGGCGCGTGATCCAGATCGTCGTTTCGATGCTGTTTGATAAACGCTCGCTGATGTTGATCGAACATCCCGAAGATTCAATCCACCCCGGTCTCTTGCGCAAACTGATCGATCTGTTGCGCACTTACTCATCCCAATCGCAGACGATCTTCACGACGCATTCTCCCGAAGTTCTTGATCTTTTGGAACCCGAGGAGATCCTTCTCGTCACCGCGCCCGAGGGATCGACGCAAGCGAGAAAACTCGAACCCGATGAGATCGGCCTAGCCAAGGAATTCCTTAAGAACGAGGGAACTCTATCCGAATTTCTCGAACCGCTGGATAACTTATGACCGTATTCGCCGTTCTCGCCGAGGATCGTTCCGACGCCGAAACACTGGACGTGTTGGTGAAGCGCATCGGCGGAGAAAGAATCAGTCGAGTTCATTCAAGAGGGTTCGGCGGATGCGGAGAACTCTGTCGCAAAGCGGGTGCGCATATCGAGCTGTTCTCGAAACAGGGTGCAACACACTTCATTATATGCCATGATTCAGACGGAAACGATCCCTCCATGATTCGCGACAAGGTTCGATCGAGCGTGGGCGCCAAGATCGATCTGAAACGCGTTAATCATGAAATCATCGTCCCCGTCGAGGAGTTGGAAGCCTGGATCATCGCCGACGAGGCGGCGATCAAGAAAGCCGTACCCACGTTATCGATTCCAAAGACGCGTCATCCAGAAACGATAAAGAATCCCAAAGAATGGTTGATCAATCAGTCGCGAGGTTCTCGATCGCGTCCGCTCTACGCGCCCGCGACTTTTAATCGTCGAGTCGCGGAGCATATCGATATCGCCAAGGTCGAGCAAAAATGCCCCTCCTTCCTCGAATTAACGATGCTTGTAAGAAGCGCTCCGTGAATCGACTTTTCGACACAGAGCCGTTTGCTTTGTTCGCAAAATCGTTTGGATTCCTATCTCCTTGAATATATCTTCGCGGGATCCGTCACCGCTTTTTGATGTGATTTCTTCATCCGTTACTTCACTGCATCAAGATTTCGTTAACTTTTGCTTTATTATTAGCATCTATAAAATCGTACACGATCCGGGTTGGTTCGGATCGTGAGACAAAAGGATTCCGGGCGTTTTTCGGTCAAATCGCTTTTTTTCCGCAAGTTTTGCGCCGATAACGGCAAACGAAATCAATCGATGCACTCAAAACCTGAGGTCACATCAATTGATTTCAAGGATAATTGATCGATTAGTGTTAATTGACGGTGATTCAATCATGCTCGCAAGAGGGATGCAGGTATCCATAGACTAATCTACTTGTATTGATACAAATAATGCTATTTATTTAATTTCATATCAGAAAATTTTCTGAGCAGGATTGTCGAGTTGAACTTCGATCAGTTTGGATTCATCAAAAATGATGCCGCAGCGACCACAATCTCCTCCTATCCAGTCGGGTCGAGCCTTAAAGCATTCTCGTATCGCGAGTCGGCTATCCAACGACGCGTCTTTAATCTCGGTGATCGACTGCGGCGGATTCCATTTGTCCTTTGGCGGAAAAGTCGAGTAGATCTTTTTGGCGTGACGGCATATGTGCGTCAACGCCTTTGAAGTCGGCAGGCCGTTTCGTAAGCGAGGCGCGACGACGGCGATCGGGCTTCCCGATGCAGAGAATCGCTCCCACAATCCGTCGCAATAGCCGTTATCCGACCCGTGATGGCTTACCTTAATCGCCGAGGCCTGTAGATTCGATCCGCCGACCTCGACGACGACGTCCCTCCAACCTTGCTTCTCGAGATCACCCCCAAGGATGATTTTCGTTTCTCCATAGGTTATTTTGAGAACTACAGATATTTCATTATGTATGGAACGAGGTAATTTCTTGGCGATCTTGCCGTCTCGACCGACGCAATCAATGATCGCGGCCTCGTAGAGTTCGATCTGGCGACCGGTTGGAGATAAGCACTCAATTTGGAATGTCGAATCTTTATCCGTTCGGTTCGGGTAAGGATTCGTCCGAGAATTGAGCCTGCAGACCGTCATTTTTCCTTCTTTGGCTCCGTCTCGAGCGACGGCGAATAATTTCAGAAGTTCGGCGGCGGAGCGAGAAAGAGCGTCATCCGCCGATCGGGCGGCGATCAATTGATTGTACAAGATTAAATTACGTATATACTCATGTGAGAGACAACCGAATCTCCAGAATTCTTCGGGTTGAAATTCCTTGATCAATTCAACCATACCAAGGAAATGATCGTCGTGCGGGTGCGTGAGACAGACGAAGAAAAGCTTCGTCACTCCCCTACCGCGGAGAAAAAGCGTCGTCGCGTTCGCGTCGCGATCGGTCGGCGAAGCGTTATAGCAATCGACGACGCCCCAGCGACCGTCGGGTAATTTCAGAACGATGCTTTCGCCAATTCCCGCTCCCAGGACGTGCAATTCCAAGGGGGGTGATTCAATACTCGATTCCGGGATCGTCACGTGGAAGCGCCTTATCGATTCGATCGTGAATGGCTTTCAATTCCTCGTCGGAAATATCTCTGTCGGGAATCTTACGAAGATCGACGCGAGTTTTTCCGTCGACATTCACGGTCTCGCAGAGGAATCGATCCTGCTCCTCGATCCCCGACTCGGCGAGCTTCGCCGCGGGGTATTCTCCGTACAGAACGTCGCCGTGCTCGATACTTCTTAATCGAACGTAAGCGGTTGCGCCGTCGATTCGCTCGACGAAACCGTTGAACGATTCGTGAACCCGTTCCATGTTCGAACCATTCGATCCTTGCTCGCAAGATTCTGAAACGGAAAGATCCGACGACTCTGGATTTTTAAAAGATATTGCATTTATCTGATTTGATACTTCTTCGAAATCATGCGTCGAGAACGAAGTTAAATTACTTTGAGATCTTTTAATTTCAAACGATTGAGCTAATCTTTCCTGATCATAATTACAAATATCTACAATTCTTGAATCATCACCGAATCTTTCGATGCTCATTGTTTCCGAGTTCTTAAAATCTTCGATCGGATCTTGAACAATCCGCTCGATCAGCGATTGCAATTCGCCGGGAGCGTTCCGCGAGGAATCCATTCTTTGAATTCTGCGTAAAAGCTCGGCGAGAACGGCGTCGTCCATATCGACGTTCGACTTGAATTCGACGATTTGTGATTTGATTAAGCGAATTTGGATTGCCATTTTTCGTTGATCCAAGACCGGTTTCGATCAATCCGCTCGTTCTTCGCTTCATTCTCGATCCGAACCGAAGAAGGGTAGTACCACTCCCAATTATCAGATTATCCGAGCCGAAACCTTGAGACAAGGAGGTTGCTGCTCGCTCGATCAAGTGGAACCGCGACGACCGATCGCGATCCAACAGCCTCGGTATTCACGGTCAAAACGGGTCGATTCATCACCCACAAGTCCGCGATAAACGAACGTTTTTCTTGAGATCGAGGATTTGCGATCAATTTAACAAAAACATTCCTATACATTGACATGAATTTACGGTCGCCGTGGTGTTTTTCGACTCGCCTTGCCGATCAGTCCCCAAGTAGGTTTGGGGTGCACTACAGACAACCTCACATCGTAGATCCTTAGCGAGGATAGCCATGACCCGCTCGACAGATACGCGTGTCTCCGCTACCATCGGCGCAGGAGAAACAGCGATGCGCGAACAAATTGAGGTTGTTTACGAAAACGGTGTGCTGCGTCCCTTGGAGGCTCTTTCCGGCCGGTTTCAAGAGCACCAGCACCTGACCGTAACCGTCGAAGATACCGACGAATCGACCCTCTGGCTCGCCGACGCCGATCCAACCGTCGATCTCGAAGCCGTGCGTCGGGCGCTCGGAAAGACGAATGACACAATCTCTCAACTGATCAATGCCGAGCGCGAGGAACGCTGAACCCTTGGAGGCCAGGATGGCTGACCGATTTTTTGACACCAGCGCCTTCGCCAAGCACTACCGGACCGAGCTGGGCACAGCGAGGGTTGACGGATTCCTCGCCGAGCCCGGCTCTCGCCACTTCATCTCCCCCATCGGCGCCGTCGAATTACATTCGGTCCTCGCCCGGCTTGCACGCGCCGGTCAGATCACGGCCGCCGATTTTCACTTGGTGCGCGGACGGTTCCTCGCCGATATCGCCGCCGGTCTGTGGCGGGTCGTGCCGGTCACCGCCTCCCATTTCCATCGCGCTCAGCGACTGCTGGTTCGGCACGGCCTCGGTCGCAGCTTGCGCACTCTCGACGCCCTCCAACTCGCGATGTCGCTCCTGAACACCATCAGGCCCCTCGACGCCTTCGTATGCGCCGACGTCAATCTTTGTCTCGTCGCCGCGGCCGAGGGCCTGACGGTTATTAACCCCGAAGCGCCATAGCGGACGATCCTTAATTCTTGAAGAAACGACTCTAACCGAATGTCCCCGCCCTTGCCAAAATGCCTTAGCTGAGACTACGATGAGTAACTTGTTCCGAAACTGTTTTTGCCAAGTGTTTTTCCAAGGGCGGTTTTGGCGAGGATTCGCCGGAGTAGACGCGACGCATCAAGCTATCGAATAAAGAGTTAAGACTTTACGGAGAGGTGACCGAGAGGCCGAAGGTGCGGCACTGGAAATGCCGTGTACGGTAACACGTACCGAGGGTTCGAATCCCTCCCTCTCCGCTTGTTTTCTGAGTCTTGTGATTCCTGCTCGTTTACGGTCATTCTCTGGTTCAAACGAGTTGGTTTACCTTGCATCGCGCGAGCAATTGATTTCCACAACTGTTAATCAGTATGAATCTTGCGCGGTTCAAATCTCGTTTCCGCGATTGTCCGACTGATATATGCCTGTTTCTCGTTGCTGGTAGCCGTACCGGAAGCAAGCCCGAGCGGATTGCTCAGGGGGACGGGGCATGAGCACGAAAGAAATCGGCGATCTCGGTTTTCGATACGAGCGACTGTGCCGTTCTCAAGGTCGGATCGATGAGTTCGTCGTCTGTCGCATTCAATGACGGGTCATTGATCTCGAGGAAGACTAGCGCCGATTCGAGCCCGACTCGTTTGTCGCCGTCGATGAACGGATGATTCTGAACGATGTGGTACAAGGACGCAGCCGCCATCTCGAAGAGATCGGCGTGTAGATACCGCCCTCCGAATCGCGCTTCAGGTTGTGCCCGTGCCGACTCCAGCAATCCGATGTCACGTACGCCATACGTCCCGCCGTAGGTAGCAATCTGTTCGGTGTGAGAATCGAGCAGATCATCCAGAGTCAGGAAGTCCGGAGTCACGGATTACTCCGCTAGTTTTTCGAACGCCTTCTTGTGCCGGGCGTTGACCTTTGCTCGCGCAGTCGCCACGCGTGCCTTACGGTCCGTCGCCGTCACGGGCGAGATGGTCATCGTCGACCCGTGGGTCGTGATTTCGACCGGGTCTTCGGGGCGAATCTTAAGAAGGTCCAGAATGGGGCGGTCGATAACCAGCGCCCAACTATTACCGTGACGAACGAAGTTCTTGATCACCGGTGAATCTCCTATTTGTGGAAAACCGATGTATGACCATCGTATCACTTGTCGAAATCCGAGTCAAGTACGCCGCTGCGTCTCGTCGACCTTCCTGACCCATAAACCCCTCGGTGAATGCTGAGAGTTCCCTGGAATGCTTTCTGGACGGTCAAACGAACCAGATTGTTCCGTTCTCACGTTGATTTCCCGGGGAAATGCCGCCGAAAATCGGCTTCCCATCCCCGAACGCCCTCGACAAATAGTTCAATCGCCGTCCTGTCCTCTCCGATCGCGGCTCGCCAGTGTGGCCGCGTCTCTGCGCCTGATCGAAGGCATCCACTGCTAAGATCTTTTGGATTTCATAAGCGTGTCCCGAGGCGTTCCTCGCTGACATCAAACGACATTCGCCACGATCTCAGTCCCATCGGTTCCCTATTTCTCCAATCTATTGAACCGGGAATCGCTAGGGCGTGTTGACAGTCACGCCGATGATTACAAGTGTCGAAACAAGATGAACAAATCCCAGATAGTTCCGCTCCTTTTTATCAAATCGAGTCGCAATTCGTCTGTAATGCTTGATTTTGTT
>JAJYWB010000013.1 GCA_021791715.1 Planctomycetota bacterium
TCGCCCAATCGGAAGATCTAGGGCGCCGAAATGTCGATTCCGGGAGGGCGAGGCGTCGACCGAGGCGGCGTTTGTCATCATGAACAATTAAAAGCCGGCTCACCAGGAGGTTCGCCCTCCCAGACCGGTTCGCCCTCCCAGACCGGTTCGCCCTCCCAGACCGGTTCGCCCTCCCAGAAGAGTTCGCCATCACAAAAGTGTTCGCCCAATCGGACGATCACGGGCGCCGAAATGTCGATTCCGGGAGGGCGAGGCGCCGACCGAGCCGGCGTTTGTCATCATGAACAATTAAAAGCCGGCTCACCAGGAGGTTCGCCCTCCCAGACCGGTTCGCCCTCCCAGAAGAGTTCGACATCACAAAAGTGTTCGCCCAATCGGACGATCACGGGCGCCGAAATGTCGATTCCGGGAGGGCGAGGCGTCGACCGAGCCGGCGTTTGTCAAAATCAACAAATAAAAGCCGGCTCACCAGGAGGTTCGCCCTCCCAGACCGGTTCGCCCTCCCAGACCGGTTCGCCAACCCAGACCGGTTCGCCATCCCTGAAGAACAATAGCGCCGAAATGTCGATTCCGGGAGGGCGAGGCGTCGACCGAGCCGGCGTTTGTCATAACGAATTGAATGAAAAGGGCTCACACGGCGGTTCGCCCTCCCGGCAGATCACCTGCCCTGATGTGTCAATTCCGGGAGGGCGAGGCGCCGACCGAGCCGGCGTTTGTCAAAATGTATTGATTGAAAATGGCTCACCAGGAGGTTCGCCCTCCCATAAGAGTTCGTCCTCCCAACAGATCAAGGCCTCCGAAATGTCGATCCCGGAATCGCGAGGCGCCGACCGAGCCGGCGTTTGTCAAAATCAACAAATAAAAGACGGCTCACCAGGAGGTTCGCCCTCCCAGACAGGTTCGCCCTCCCATAAGAGTTCGCCAATCCAGGCCGGATCGACAAGCCATGTGATCCCAGCCCCAGAAAAGTCGATTCCGGGAGGGCGAGGCGTCGACCGAGCCGGCGTTCGTCAAAATGTATTGATTGAAAATGGCTCACCAGGAGGTTCGCCCTCCCAGACCGGTTCGCCCTCCCAGACCGGTTCGCCCTCCCAGACCGGTTCGCCCTCCCGGACAGGTTCGCTCGCCCAGAACTGTTCGGCCTCCCAGAAGAGGTCGCCGATGCAAATGGAGTCGCCGATGCGAACCGGATCGGGAAAGCACAGGAACTCGGCTTCCCGGAAACACGTTCCTTCACAACGCGCTTCGCCGATCCCAAAACCGCCGCCGTTACTCGAGTCGATCACAAATCGTCGTCGCCTCGAAGAATACACCCGCGGAGAAATCTTCGAACGAACGCTCGGCTCCGCGACGCTCGACTTCGCGATGATTCCACAATCATGACGTTCGCTTGATGCCAAATCATGATTAACAATGCAACGAGCCCGGGCGACCGTGAGATCGGGCCGGGATGCTCTTTGACAATTCGAATGTATGATCAAGAGAGCCGGGACGTCGTCGCGATCTTCGAGATTCGAAAACCTCGAAAATCAAAACGCGTCCCGCTCTCCAGGAGTTTCGTCGTCCGCGAAGCGATTCGTTCGATCACTCGATCAAATCGCTCGTTACAACGACGTATCGCATCGCTCACTTCCAGGAATTGCTTATTGAAGATTCACGGTTCCGATCGCTAGAAATGAAATCCATTTCATGAAGAGCCGCTGAATCATCAAGGGTGTTTAGATCGGTGTTGAATGAAGTAACCTTCGGCGCAGCAGAAGCCGAGCGGGATACGATAAACCGAGCGTGAGCAGGACGATCGAAGCGGGCTCTGGAACCGACAAGTTTTGCGGCAAGGGTGTTCCGAGTGGAGGGCTTTTGGGCGATCCTCCCGGATCGTGCGGTTCGCCCTCGTTCGCGATCGGCGGAGGCGAGGGAGAGCCCGCGAGCGTTTGCGCCGCGGGTGGGGGACAATAGGGCATATTCGCTCGGATCTCGGCGTCTTTGGCCAAAAGCGGTCCGATATTGGGGTGATAATGATCGAACCGTTTGGGGGCGAGCGATCGGCGCCATCGCAAGTAATTATAATACGAATTGAGCGGCAATAAGCCGTTGACGGGCCCGCACGATCCCGCGGTCGTCATCGCGTGCGAACGAGCGTCGGCGAGCGCGGGGCCGACGATCGGATGCCAGTGATCGAAGCGAGGGGGATCGAGACCGCGGCGCCATTCCAGATAGCTTAAAAACGGCGACGGTTTGGTGAATCCCGCGGCGAATTCCATCCGATCGAAACTATGAAGAAACGCGTTCGAGGGGAGTTTGAAATCGCGATAACCGGGATGCCCAGCGAAGACGCTTTGCTTCCAGGTGTGATGATCCCACGATCCCTCGGGCGTTTTCGTCCAATGATCGGCGCGTGTCGAGTAAACACGAGAACGATCACGAGCCTCCGCGGCGTCGATCGATTGAAAGCCGATCAGGGTGAGAAACAACCCCGACGTCACCCGCACGCCGAACATGACCCGACCTCCCGACAAATTCCGCACGCGACGAATGATCGCTTGCTGCATGGATGTATTACGCCGAGGATTTTCCGGTGTGACTCAAAAAGAGATCAAACGAAACGATCGGATCGAATTGTGCGAGCTATATTACCGGCGAATTCGCTCCCGGCCGATTTGAGACGCTTTCGGTTCAAGCTCGTGGCCCGGGATCGACGACGTCGAGCGATCTTCATCCTCTTCGATCCGCGCCGAACGAGCGACAAAACAGATTCAATGAATCGCCGGGTTCACTCGAATCGCATCCTTACGCGTGGAAATCAACCTCGATACTCCTCGGCGTCTTCTTGTTCTCGACATCGCTTCGCAATACGATCGACGAAGGTTTTCGACGTTCGATCGTGGAGAGCGAGCCGGTTTTGATTCGGGGTCGACGCGAGGCCCGCCGACGCGAGGTTTCGCTTCGCACGGCTTCGAGTTCTCAAGCCGGGTCGGGGCGATTTGCGATTCCACGATCAACAGATCGGTATCATATTGAATGTAAAGGCTTGGATCTGATGAATTCGCGAATTGTCGTATCGGCGATTTGTTCGGCGTTAATCACGTTGATCGGCGGGTGCGACCGGGGCGCGCCCGCGGCGCAACCGAAAGACGCCGCGGCGCGTGACGTTGCCGCGGCTCGAATCAAGGCGATCGAGGATTTGCTTCCGTCGCAATCGCATATGATGGCGGATGTCGGAGATCATTTCGCCAATCTGTGGTTCGCGGGCCAAGCCGAGAATTGGCCGCTCGCCGATTTCCATCTCGGCGAAACACGGTCGCATTTACGGTGGGCCGTGCGGCGGATTCCGATCCGCAAAGATAAACAGGGAAAAGAGGTTCGTCTTGTCGATATTCTCGCCGGGTTTGAGAACAGCCAGCTCGTTCGGTTGAAAGGCGCGATCGACGGCAAGGATAAAGTCGGGTTCGAGAAGTTATATAAGGAGAGTTTGAGCGCGTGTTATTCGTGCCATAAGGCGGCGGACAAACCGTACCTCCGGCCTCGGATACCCGTCGAACCGCCTTCGCGGATCATCAACTTCGATCCCAAAGCCGATTGGCCGTTGTGACGGCTTAACGACGGTTCGCGAGCCCTGGATCGATGCGAATAATCGTGAAGAATTATCACGTAATAATTTTATATCGCGGCTGAAATCGCCCCGATTGAACTTTCCTCGCGAGGTGATCGAACTATAATAAGAAGATTCATCGTATTGAGGTCGATAAGGACGGGCTTGAGCATGCGCGTATCGTGGAAGTTGGGTCGAGTCGCGGGGATTGATTTGTATCTCCACCCGTCTTTTTTGCTCGCGTTGGCGTATATCGGCGGGGTTTCGCACTTTAGCGTCTCGATTATCGTTCTTTATCTCCTGGTTTTCGGGTGCGTGTTGTTGCACGAATACGGGCACGCTCTCACGGCGCGTCGGTTTGGAATCGAGACGGTCGACATCACGATTTATCCGATCGGCGGGGTGGCTCGATTAGCGCGGCTGCCGCGCGCCGCGGGGGCGGAATTGTTGATCGCGCTCGCGGGGCCGGCGGTCAACGGAGCGATCGCTCTCGCTCTTTGGGCCGGCATCGCCCTGTTGCTCGATGCGGGCGTAAGCTCAAAAGACGGAGTGATCGAGTTTTGTAAGATCCTCCTGGGCGCCAATATCTTCCTCGGTTTGTTCAATATGATCCCGGCCTTCCCGATGGACGGCGGGCGCGTGTTGAGAGCCCTGTTGAGTGGACGTTTGGGTCGGTTGCGCGCGACCGAGATCGCGGCGTCGCTCGGTCGAGCGATCGTGCTCGCCTTCGCGATTTCGTTACCGTTCTGGACCGACGATTTCGGCACGTTGATCATCCGACTGGCGCTCGCGGTCTTTATCTATAAGGCCGCGGGAATGGAATTGCGGAACGTCAGGCTGCAAGAAGCCGTCCGCTCGCCGAACGAACAAGCCGTTCAACCTCCGCTGGGCTACGTTTGGGTGCGTCAGGGCGACGGCGTGTGGCGGCTCGCCCCCGCATCATTCACCGCGACGGTCGGCATGAACGGCGGTGGACCGGGTTGGGGTTGAGAATATGAACTTAAGACCGATCGTTGAGCTCGGCGTCGACGAGGCTTATCAAATCGTCGACGCTCGCGGCGGAGTCGCTTCCGATCTCCCTCCGCTCGCGGCGATCGAAAACGAAGACTGGGGGCGCGATTTTCTGCTCGCGAAATTATGGGATTGGACCGACGCCGAACTCGCCGCGGCGGGGTTGACTCGAACCGATCGCGAAAACGACGATTTGACGACTGATTCATTCATAGATAGATAAATTTTTTTTTCGTTGGGAGTTGAATAGAGTCTTCATCTTTGAGAGAACGGATGTCGGATCGTACCAGGAGGCGATCCGGAAAGAATACCGCATTGATCGCGGGTGTCGAGGTGGAACCCGCAATCGGGAGGGCGAACCTCCCGGTGAGCCGCATTATAATGTATGCAATTATTGACCGAAAAATCAGCCTCGTCGTCCGAGTTTAAGAAAAGAGGCTCACCGGGAGGTTCGCCCTCCCAAATGCGATTGAGTGCATATGTTTTTGCGTAAATTGTAACGATCCAGAAGATAATATGCGGCTGAAACCTGGAATATCGGTCTCGTCGTCCGAGTTTAAGAAAAGGGGCTCACCGGGAGGTTCGCCCTCCCAAATGCGTATAAAGGCATGTGATTTTGCAAAAATTTTAACGATCCAGAAGATAATATGCGGCTGAAACCCGGAATATCGGCCTCGTCGTCTGAGTTTAAGAAAAGGGGCTCACCGGGAGGTTCGCCGTCCCAAATGCGATTGAGTGCATGTGTTTTTGCGTAAAATGTAACGATCAAGCTGATAATGCGCGGCTGAAATCCGGAAAATCAATCCGAGATCGATACGAATGAGTTTCCGGATAGACTCGACGGGCGCCTTCTCCAAATCAACCGTCCCAGGGACGAACCACTCCCGTGGCCGAGAGCGATTCGTCGTCGTCGGCGACGATTTGAAAGCGGAGTCCGGGCTCGACGGGGATCGGCAAGGCGAGGCGGAGACGAACGCACGAACAAACGCGTTCGTCGAACGTTCCCAACGGCCCGCGCGAAACGACCCCGGCGCGGATTCGAGCCGTGCGGATCCGTGCGGTCCAGTTCGTTCCCGGAACGCATCGCGCCAAGAATTCGTCGGCGCGCGCCGAATCGTCGACCGTCATCAAACCGTCGACGCGATCGACCTCGCGTGCGTCGGGATAAGAACGAGACATATCAAACAAACTCCATCTAAATGGGCGCGGCGAATCGGTCGATTTTTATGATGCGACGGTTCGGCGTAAGTTCGTCGATTCAAGAGCCGCGGGGTTCGACAAACCTCGCGACCCGCGAGATCGGTTGCACGCCTCGATCTCGAAGCGCGAACGAAACGTCGTTATGCATTGTATTCAAGAACGCTCGGATCGAGATAGCGATTTCCCGTCGTCTCGATCGTCGGCTTCCTCTGTTTTGATCAATTCGAGCCGGGCCGCGGCGTAGGTGACGAGATCCCCCAAATCTTTGGCGATCGTAACGAGCCGATCGATCCGACCCGCCGCCTTGCACAATTTGGACAAACTCGGACACGCGAGGTTCGATTCGGGAATTTCGGTCAGGTATGACGCGAAAACGTCGATCGCTCGGTCGAGACGACCAAGACGAACAAGGAGAAGCACAAGAACCTGAGCCGGAAGGGAATCGGTCGGACCCGCGTAACCGCGCTCGGCGGATTCCGCGGCCGAGGCGCGAGCCTTCTCCTCGAACCGTTCGATCGCGGCTTCAACGTCAACGCCTAAAAGCGCTTTCAAATAGGCGGAATGATCGGCGTAAACATCTTCAAACGGCGGCAAGCCTTCATACTTGTGGCGCGGCGACAATCCTCGACCGTATTCGGCGAGTTCGACCGCGAGTTCGATCGACGGTTTGTCCGCGAGCAAAACCGACGATCGAACGACCGACGCGAGGTGCGAGACGTCGACGTGATACGCCTCGTCTTCAAACAGGATGTCGCGGCCTTGGATCAGTTCGGCGACGGTCGCGGTTTCGTCGCCGGGACGAGTCAGCCCTCGGTTTGCGATGTCGCCGCGGAGGTTCTCGCTTAACTGATCGTAAAGCCGCCGAGTGAGCATCGATGCGCACTCGGTTCTAAGCGATTCATCGCCGCGCAGGTGCTCAAACGCGGTGATCGCCGAGCAAACTCCGTAATGATCGAGGATGAGCTCGAAACCTTTTTTCGGGTGAACTCCTTGATTGAAAGCGACCTCGATGATTTGTCCCAGAACGTCGGCTTCGGGATCGGCGGTCGCGGGATCGTGCCGGTATGTTTCGATCGCCTTGGCGACGGGTTCTTTATCGCCGATCGCCTGGAAATAAGGCCAAGCCGCGGGGATTTCTCCGCGAGCCAACAGCAGTTCGCCGACGGTTCGAATCGCCGCGAGGTAGCGTTCCTCGTAGTGTTCCCGCGTCGGCTCGGGGAT
This sequence comes from Planctomycetota bacterium, assembly GCA_021791715.1. Lineage (GTDB taxonomy): Bacteria > Planctomycetota > Planctomycetia > Isosphaerales > Isosphaeraceae > JAKBCQ01. The sequence continues at coordinate 7,022 of JAJYWB010000013.1, forward strand.
ATCGACGAGGGCCTCGGTTTGCAGCGGCGTTAAGCCGAGATCAAGCCTCGCCTTAAGCAAAAGAGCGTCGAGCAGGCGGCGAGGGTTGGCGTCGTTCCGAAGCCGCTCGATAAGCGTCTCGATCACGCGGTCGGTTTGGCGACGTTCAAAAAACGCGTCGATCGATTCAAACTCGGGATCGGTTTGCGAATCGGATTCGACGGATCGGCTTGCGAGAGTCGTCATGATGGCGCCGCGGGTTGGGTTGGGGGGGAATCGACCGAGCGAGCGAGATCGCAACGGCGATTCCGCCGGTTTGGAGCTTCTCGAACGATTATCGCCGATCGCGCCTCGTTTCGCGAGCGGGTTCGATCGATCGACAAAAGATTAATGTATTTAACGCATAATGATAATTATTGTGCGTCGGATTTAAACGGCGCGGGAGCGGTCGCGGGGGCTCCCGGAGGGTCGGCGTCGAGCTTGGCGCCCTCCGATTTTCGCCATGAAGTCCAGCAGCGGGTGTGGTAACAATCGACGAGAACGTCGCGCGCCTCCTCGACCGAATCGGTGACGATCAGCAGATTGAGATCCTCGGGAGAGATCAGTTTTTCTTCGAGTTGGCGTTCCTCGATCCATTTGAGCAATCCGCTCCAAAAATCCTTGCCGAAGAGGACGATCGGGAACCGCGAGATCTTTCGCGTTTGAACGAGGGTGAGCGCCTCGAACAATTCGTCGAGCGTGCCGAACCCGCCGGGGAAGATCACGAATCCGTCGGCGTATTTCACGAACATCGTTTTTCGCACAAAGAAGTACCGAAAATTGATCGACAAGTTCGTGAATGAATTGTTTGATTGTTCAAACGGCAATTCGATGTTGCAGCCGATCGAGAGGCCTCCGGCCTCCGACGCTCCGAGGTTCGCGGCCTCCATAATTCCGGGACCGCCTCCGGTGATGACCGCGAAGCCCGCCTGCGCGAGGAGCGCACCCAACCGACGCGCCGCCTGATACCAGGGGTGATCGTCGGCGATTCGCGCCGAACCGAAAAGAGCGACCGCGGCGCCGACCTCGGCGAGGGCGTTAAATCCATGCACGAATTCGCCTTGAATCCGCAGGACGCGCCAGGGATCGGTGTGGGTGAACGCGCCGAGTTCGGGCACATGCGCCTGGGGCGAGCTTGGCGTCACGCGATTGAGGAGTTCTTCGTCCTCGGTCGGGCCGATGCGGCGTCGCGTGCCGTTGATCCGCGACGGGATCGGCTTGTCGAATCGCGGCGCGGCGCCGTTCCATTCGATTTGAGTCGGATCAATTCGTCCGGTTTCCGCGTTTTTCGGTCCGCTCACGCCGTTCCTTCCGGCGTCGTCCCCTGGGGACGCCTTTGAATCACGATCCATCGTCTCGTGTTCCTAAATGCTTAATGGCTTTCGGTTTCTTATTCTCTTCCTCGGGTTCCGTCGTCGGTTCCACCTAATAACGATTATATCCGGAAAACTCGATCAGGCATACCCCGACGGCGCCGTTTCGGTTCGAATTCGGACTCTCGATTCGCTCGTTTCAACGTCCATTGATGATTGTTGATGATCGAGGCCGTGCGGTTTCCAAGCTCGTTCGTTATCATTCGAAACGATCTCCTCGTGATGATGAAATGATTCTTGACGATCGTGGCGCCGTATCCTCACGCGAGAAAAGAATCCGCCGCCAAGCGAAAGCCGAAATAAGACCGGTTCGCCGCCCGATCATCCGGAATAATCCCGGATTATACACAAATGAACGCATTTGAATGAATCGAGGGTTCGGAGAAGTCGACCGGGATCTTCGGTTACTGGCCGAGTTTTCAAGACGCCATGGTCGTTCGATTCTCGATCGATTGGAGGGAAACGATCGACCGAGCGAACGACGGACCGATCATCGAAACGTTGATCCACGCGTACCAAACGACGAACGAGGTCGATCCCGCGGGATCCTTCATTTTAAAGAATCATGTACTCGTTCGTCTCCGATTTTACAACATTGCCGATCTCGATCTTGAAGATATTAATCATTGTGGAATTTTATCCGAACTCTTGATCGAAGACATCCGCGATCAAGGTTTGGAGCGAAGAAATTTCCAGGTCGTTCTCGATCCATCCCACGGTTTAAACGGCGGATTCCAGTGTCGTCGAATCGAATTGACCGACGTAACTCGGTGCGACAAAGACGCGACGCCTCTCGATCATCCCGCCGAGCGATCAACCGAATCGACGATCGATCCGGCTTAAGCCTTTGATCTCGAATGACGCGGTGAATCAATCACCGATTTATTGTAATCATATGCAAGATTGATATGGTGGCTCGGGGGACGTTCGCGAATCCGATCTCTCGTCTTCGGGCGATACGACGAGTCGGCGGCTTCGTTGATCGAATCCCTTTTCGCGGTCCGATCGACGCGTTAAGATCCTTGTTTTGAACTCTCCAGTCGGAAAGTTTCGATGCCTGAATCGTTTCGAGGACTTCGCGTCGCGGCGTTTGAAAGCCGCATGGCGGATTCGACCGCGGTTTTATTGACTCGGCACGGCGGCGTTCCGGTCGAAGCTCCCTCGCTTCGAGAGATACCCCTCGACGATCAAACCGAGGCGATCGAATTCGGCCGCGCCCTGGTCGCGGGTTCATTCGACGTCGTCGTCTTGCTGACGGGAGTCGGAACGCGATTCCTCGTTCAGGCGATCGAATCACAAATCCCGCGAGATTCCTGGAAAAAGGCTTTCGAACAAATGTTTTCGATCGCGCGGGGTCCCAAACCCGTCGCGGCGCTGCGGGAGTTCGACTGTAAGGTCGATCTTGTCGTTCCCGAGCCGAACACCTGGAGGGAATTGATCGAGGCGTTTCGCTCGACGAATCCCGCTTCTGGAGTTCGCGTCGCGGTCCAGGAATACGGCGAATCGAACGCCGAACTGATCGCGGGATTGGAGGCATTGGGTGCGATCGTCACCCGCGTGCGCGTTTATCGCTGGGCGCTTCCCGACGACACGCGACCGCTCCGCGAGGCTCTCCGCGCGATCGTCGCTGGGGAGATCGGCGCGGCGCTTTTCACATCGATGAAGCAGGTCGATCATGTCTTTGAGATCGCCCGCGAAGAAACGATCGCCGACGCGCTTACGACGGCGTTTAACACGCAAGTTGTTATCTGTTCAATCGGTCCTTCAACTTCGCTCGCGTTAAGGAACGCGGGGATCGGCGTCGATATCGAACCCGCTCATCCCAAGCTCGGCAGGCTGATCGCCGAATCGGCCGAGCGGTGGGATTCGGTCGGGAAACGGATTCCGCCGAGAGCTTTCGGAACTCCCAAAGAACTTTCGGTAGGCGTCGTCTCGGCGATCGGATCGCGGGACGAGACGGTCGCGAATGAGGAATCGTCGCTAAACGATTCCATATTTATGAAAGCGTGTCGACGCGAGCGAACCGATACGACTCCGGTTTGGCTGATGCGACAGGCGGGCCGCTATATGGCGGAATATCGCGAGCTGAGATCGAAGGTCGGATTTCTCGATCTTTGTAAAACACCCGAGCTGGCGGCCGAGGTGACGATATCGGCCGCGGTTCGGCTCGGCGTCGACGCGGCGATCCTCTTCGCCGACATCCTTTTGATTTTGGAGCCGCTGGGTTTTGATCTCGAATTCAGCCGGGGCGAAGGCCCCGTGATTCACAATCCGCTCCGCGAGTCGAAAGACGTCGATCGCGTGAAGGCGGTTGAAGATCTCGCTCCGGTTTCGTTCGTGTTCGACGCGGTACGGCTGATTCGAGCGGGTTTGCCGCGAGGGTTACCGCTGATCGGCTTCGCGGGGGCTCCGTTCACGCTCGCCTGTTACGCGATCGAAGGGGGAGGGTCGCGGCATTACGATCGCGCCAAGGCGTTTATGTATCGTGATCCGGGCGCTTGGAACGCGCTGATGGAACGACTCGTCGACGCGACGGCGTTGTATTTGAACGCTCAGGTCGCGGCGGGCGCGCAGGTGTTGCAGGTTTTTGATAGCTGGGTGGGAACGCTTTGCGGACGCGATTATATCGAGTTCGTTCAACCCCATATGAAACGGTTGTTCACACGAATTGATCCGAACGTTCCGGTGATTCACTTCGGCGCCGATACGGGCTCGTTGCTTGAGCTTCAGCGCGAAGCGGGGGGCGACGTGATCGGGCTCGACTGGAGGGTCGATCTCGATCGAAGTTGGGAGCGGCTGGGGTCGTCGGTCGCGGTGCAGGGGAACCTTGATCCGGTCGTTCTCTTGGGGCCGATCGAGCGGGTTCGATCGGAAGCGCGACGGATCCTAGATCAAGCCCGGGGGCGTGCGGGGCATATCTTCAATTTGGGGCACGGGATTTTACCGTCGACGCCGGTCGATCACGTTATTGAGCTTGTGGAGATCGTCCACGCGTACCGATCGGGGGTTCGCGATCAGGGGTCCGAATGCCTTTGATTTTGGGGCGATTGCCAAAAAAGCGGGCAGCTACACATTATTTTCAAACGTCACTCTTGCACTTTGAATTAGGAAGCTTAATACTGGTGTAACCTGATTTATTCCGCCCGATCACATGACGCTCTAATTACGAACGACATCGAGCCTTAGATACGATCTTTCATCCACCTTTCGCGGTCGATTACGAGTTCATCGCGCGTTGATTCTTACTCATTTTCGCCATGATTTCGCGGATTGATTTTCATAGGTACGGAAAGTGCACTAGGGTTTCGCATCGCGGCGAGCATCGCTCGATGGTGACGATCGTCATCGTGGCGTTAACGATGCGTTCGTGAGGGGGATATTCGCCGGGGGAGTCGTTTTTTGAGGGGTTTCGCAGAGTCGGATTCGTTGAAAGCCGGAATCGATCCATTTTTATCAGGGAGTTCTCGCATGAGAATGCAACGAAGCTATCGACGCGGACTCGGTTTCACATTGATCGAGTTGCTCGTCGTGATCGCGATTATTTCGGTGTTGATCGCGTTACTGCTTCCCGCGGTGCAGCAAGCGCGTGAGGCGGCTCGGCGGGCGCAGTGTATCAACAACATGAAGCAGATGGGTCTTGCGATCATGAATTATGAAAGCGCCCAGGGGGTGTTGCCGATCGGCGCGACCGAATACAACACGCCGATGGGAACTTGCAATTCGGTTCGCGGTCACAGTTTCTTCTCGTTCATATTGCCTTATATGGACCAGGGAAACATTTATAACTCGATTAACTTCAATTTCGAGGCCGGCGGCGTTTCGCCCGAATGGAACGTGATGGCCGAGAATTTGCAGTCGACCGCGTTTTTGAATCGCATCAACACGTTCATTTGCCCCGACGATTCTCCGCAGATCGCTCGGACGTCGGGCACCGGTAATAATTATTCACAAGCGTCTTACGCCGGCGTGGCGGGGACGGTCGATATTTTCCGATGGTGGTACGGTTGCCCGACGCCGATCGCTCAAGACGGCATTTTCGGCTACGACAACGCGGTTCATTTGGCCGATATCCTCGACGGCACGTCGAACACGTTCATGGTGGGGGAATTCGCTCGGTTTAGAAACGATCCCGATTCCGTGTTCAACGAATGGAACCGCGCTTTGTGGTTCGGATCGGCGATGCCCGGCGTAACTCGGCCCGAGGGATTGGCGACGACGGTACCGAAGCTCAACGCCAACCTGATGGTTCCCGACGCTCCCGCGACCGACCCTTGGGCGTGGGTGAACAACCCGATCAATCTCAACTTCGGTCAGTTCGGCTTCCGCAGCATGCACCCGGGGGGAGGCAACTTCCTGATGGGAGACGGATCGGTTCGATTCATCAAGAACTCGATCAATATTTACACATATCGTTACCTTAGCACGCGTAAAGCCGGCGAGGTGATCGATCAATCGACGTATTGATTCTCCCTCGGTTCGGATTTAAGCTTGCTTATCTTGGCTTGGGCCGACGAGATGAAACGTTTCCCACAGCGGGGAAAGTGGATCTCGCCTCGGCCCGGGTCTATTCTTTAAGGATACGGTGATGAGACGTTTGCGGATCGTTTGTTTCGCGGTCTTTTTTATCGCCGCGGCGATCGTGACGGGTTGCGATTCGGCGGGTGGAGACGCCCCGACGGCGCCTTCGAAGCCTCCCGAGGGCACGGCGGCCGCGCCCGAAGTACCCAAAGGGGCGATCAAAGTAATGCCCGGCAAGACGGTCAAAGGGGGGCCGACCCCGAACGCACCCTAAGAGCCTGTAGCGCTCGAGGGTCGATCGATCGACCCGACGATAATCTTCACGCGGCGATTCTTATGCCGGATCGCCGCGGTTTCGTTCCGCGACGTTTGATTCGCGTCTCTTGGCCGATCGGCCCCCGCCGGCTACAATTCCTAAGCGTGCGAAGCGGGATGAAAACCGTGAATCGGGATCGAAGAACGCAAAGTTTATGACGACATCATCGAGCAACGGATCAAAATATGACAGCGTGTTGTTGATGGGCTACGGCGGTCCCGAACGGATGGACGAGGTTCGGCCGTTTTTGAACAATGTTCTCCGCGGCCTCCCGGTGCCCAAAGAACGTTACGAAACAGTTGTTCATCATTACGAATTGATCGGCGGCAAAAGCCCGCTTAACGAGCTCACGCGAGCGCAGGCCGAGGGTTTGCGTCAAGGCCTTATAGCCGCCGGTATCGACATTCCTGTTTATATCGGCATGCGTTTTGCCAAGCCGTATTTTTTCACCGCGATTCGCGAAATGATCGCCGCGGGCGATCGGAGGGCCGTGGGGTTGATCCTCTCGCCGTATCGTAGCGAGCCGAGCTTCGAGAAATACATCGAAACGCTCGACGAGGTTCTCAACATCGCCGATCCGGATCTCGCACCCAAGATCGACGTCGTCGACCCCTGGTTCGATCACCCGCTCTTCGCCGAAGCGCAGGCCGATCAAATTCGGAAAGCTCTCGATCAGATCCCCGAATCGCGTCGTGACGGGGCGCTTTTAATCTTCACGGCGCACAGCATTCCGACGGCGATCGCCGATCGCTGTCCGTATGTCGCGCAAATTGAAACGGCATGTCAAAATACGTGTAGCAACTTGGGGGGGCGCGGCTGGAGGCTCGCTTGGCAGAGCCGTAGCGGCAATCCCCGAACTCCGTGGCTCGAACCCGACGTCAACGCGATTCTCCCCGAGCTCAAAGCTCAGGGCGCGACCGATATCGTGCTTTGTCCGATCGGCTTTATTTCCGATCACGTCGAAGTGATGTATGATCTCGATTTGGAGGCGGCGCAAACGTGTCGCAACCTTGGTTTGAACATGGTTCGGGCGCTTTCGGTGAACGATCACCCTGTGTTCATTCAAGCTCTTGTTGATTTGGTACGTCGGCGCGTCGTTTCGGCTTGAAAACGGGGTCGTCGTCGCTGTGAAACGGTCGAACGGTTTGAATCGCGAAGGGAATCAAGACGTTGGAGATTCGCTTGTGGCCGAACGGGGGTCGAATCCGATGCGCGTGGTCGTGATCGGCGCCGGTCTGACGGGGCTGACCGCGGCGTACCGCGCGCATCGAATGGCGACGACCGCGGGCGAGCCGATCGAGCTTGTCGTCCTCGAGGCGAACGATCGCGTCGGCGGGGCGATCTGGACGACCGAACGCTCGGGTTTCACGCTCGAGGGGGGCGCCGATTCGTTCATCACCAACAAACCGTGGGGCGTCGAACTGTGCGAAGAATTGGGATTGAGCGACCGCCTGATCTCCGCCGACGTCAAAAATCGACGATCGTTCGTCGTACGGGACGGCAGGCTTCATCCCGTTCCCGAGGGTTTTGTGTTGATGGCGCCCGCGAAATTGGGTCCTTTTGTCACGACGCCGATCCTCTCGCTTCCCGGTAAACTGCGCGCACTATTCGATTTATTTATACCACGTAAACGCGACGACTCCGACGAAAGCCTGGCGAGCTTTGTAAAGCGTCGATTCGGCCGCGAGGTTCTCGATCGGCTTGTGCAACCTCTCGTCGGCGGCATTTACACCGCCGATCCGATCGATCTCAGCCTCAAAGCCACATTGCCGCAATTCCTGGCGATGGAGAAGGAATATGGTGGACTGATTCGAGCCGGCTTAAGCCGTTCCCGCCGCGGGCGATCGATCGATCAAGAATCGTCGGGGGCGCGGTACGGTTTATTCGTCACCCCGCGCGACGGGATGGCGACGCTCCCCAAAACGCTCGCCGAAGCCCTCCCCGAGGGTTCGCTTCGTTTGTCGACACCCGTCAGACGAGTCGGTCGAGTCGATTCGGGACGATCGGGAGCGTGGCGGATCGAGCTTCTCGACGGCCGGCCGATCGATTGTGATCGGCTCGTGATCGCGACCGAGGCGCACGCAGCGGCTCGGTTCCTCGACGGTTTCGACGGCGAACTCGCGATGCAACTTCGATCGATACCGTACGCGTCTTCGGTGATCGTGCAACTCGCTTACCGCCGCGATCAGGTTTCTCACCCGCTCGACGGCTTCGGCGTCGTCGTTCCTCGAATCGAGGGGCGACCGATCCTGGCGATCTCGTTTCCGAGCGTGAAATTCCCGTGCCGAGCTCCCGCTGGAACCGTCCTCTTCCGCGTCTTCGTCGGCGGCGCCACCCAGCCCGAGCTTTTCGACCTCGACGACGACGAACTCCAGGTGATCGTTCGAGCCGAGCTGCGATCGCTTTTAGGGGTCGACGGCGAGCCGATCTTGGTCGAGATCGCCCGCCACGCCCGAGCGATGCCGCAATACAATCTTGGACATCTGGATCGCGTCGCGGCGATCCGCAAGCTCGAGGCGAATCACCCGGGACTGATCCTCGCGGGCAACGCGTTCTCGGGCGTCGGAGTTCCCGATTGCATCCGCTCGGGAGAGCTCGCAGCCGAAACCGCTCTATCCGAAACCGCCGATCCCGCCGCGCCCGCCGCGGCCTGATTGGCCGTTAAAGAATGCTTGTGTAGTGATCTTTTTGGGTGTTTAGATTCATCAGAATAATCATATTTAGATACAAACTCGCATTGGGTTCGGCGAGACGACGGGGGTGATCGGCTTGATGAAAGAACGAACGAACGGGAATGAAGCGATCTCGGAGCACGGCGCGTTTTCTCAAGCCGACCGCGACGCGGTTTATCAGGCGATTCTCGCCAGGCGCGATTGCCGAAGCTTTCTTCCCGATCCCCTGCCCGCCGCGGTGGTGAAAAGAATTCTCGTCGCGGCGCATCACGCGCCTTCGGTCGGTTTCATGCAACCGTGGAATTTTATCTTGATTCGATCGATCGAGATCCGCGAGCGAATCAAACGAGCCTTCGATCGAGCCGACCTGGAAGCCGCGCGACTCTTCCCGGTCGAACGTCGCTCGCTTTATCAATCGCTTAAGTTGGAGGGTATTTTAGAATCACCTTTGAACATTTGTGTTACATGCGATCGAAATCGCAACGGCCCGACGGTTTTGGGGACGACGGCGCAGGCCGACATGGATTTATACAGCACGGTTTGCGCCGTTCAAAACCTTTGGCTCGCGGCTCGCGCCGAGGGGGTCGGAGTCGGCTGGGTGAGCATCATCAAGATCGACGACCTGCGTTCGATCCTGGGAGTTCCCGATCACGTCGTTCCCGTCGCGTATCTTTGCGTGGGACGAGTCGCCGAGTTCGCGCCGATCCCCGAACTCGAACGGCTCGGTTGGCTCGATCGGATCGACCTTGATCGGCTCATTTTCAAGGACCGTTGGGGCGAGGCGGCGAACGATCCGATCGCGGACGCGAACGACCAAGAAAAATCGCGCGACGACTTTTCGATCGAGCATGAATCTTCGGATTTGACCCGCCGCTTAAAATGAGATGGACGAACGAGCGGCGTCTTCGCGTGACGAGTTTACAGTTTATAATAATATTTATTCTAGATGATTCGAGAGGAACGCCGAGATGTCCGAAAGCGTCGATCGCGAAGTTATCGAGCCCCGACCGCTCCAATGCATGGAGGTTTGGGGGGGAAGCGATTTCGTCGAGCGCGTGGTGACGACACCCGGGCTCGACGCTTGGGTGTTCAGCCGTCCTTACGACGGCGCGATCGACGGCGGCGACATCCATTATGTGACGCTTTGCGGAAGAGGATTCATCACACGAATCGTCGTCGCCGACATCTCGGGACACGGATCGGTCGTCGCCGATATGTCGCGCGAGTTGCGATCTCTCGTTCGGCGGTACATTAACGCCAAAAGCCAAACGGGGATCGTTAAATCGCTCAATCAAAGTTTCGCCGAGTACGCCAAGCTCAATCGCTTCGCGACCGCGGTCGTCGCGTCGTATCTGGCGAAACGCGATCGCCTTGCCGTCTGCAACGCGGGACATCCTCGACCCCTCTGGTATCGCGCCGATCGTTCGAGCTGGTCGATTTTGGAGGGCGCCGCGGGAACTCGCGACGCCAAAGGTTTTTCCAATCTACCGCTCGGACTCGACGACGAAACGCCTTACGATCTCTTTCATGTGGATTTATCACCGGGTGATTTATTGCTCTTTTATACCGACGCGCTGATCGAGGCGGCTTCGCCCGAGGGGGCTCAATTGGGGGAATCGGGGTTATTGGAGATCGCCTCCGCGATCGAATCGCGTGATCCAAGCGTTCTCGGTCGATCGCTCCTCGCCGCGATCGATCGCTATCGCGGCGATCAGCCCCCCGACGACGATACGACTCTCCTCGTCGTCAGGCACAACGCCGGGAATGCGCCGCGGCTCTCGATCCGTCAAAAGGTCGACGTCTACGCCAAATTCTTTGGTTTAAAAGATTATTAATTAATAGGATTCTTTATTGTTTTGTTGTTTGTACGATTTAGTTATTATGTTATGAGGACGTCCCGCGATGTCGTCGAGCGGCGAGAAACGGGTTGTCGAAACGCGTTCGTGATGCGATCGAGGCGTTGATCGAGCCTCGTTAATCGTGATCCGAAGCGCATCGGCGGTCTTTCTCGGAATTGCGAGGCGTCTTTCGGGCCGTCGATCATCGTGATCCGAAGCGCATCGGCGGTCTTTCGCGGGTTGGAGAGGCGTCGAGCGAGCCGAATATCAAGATATAAACGGTATTTGCGTTTTTTCGCGAGTGCGAGGCGTCGATCGAGTCGATATTTGAATTGGCATATTATAAAATGATAACAATTGTTCGCGGAGCGGTTCTCCCTCGAGAAGCTCGTCCGTCGAGGCGGGCTTTTTCGGCGATTTCAAGGCGTCGCATGACCGAGCCGTTGGGCGTCATGTATCCGACCGATCGATCACCACCACGCGAGCAATTCGCCGAGCCTCGCGGTGAAGACCGCGGCGCAAACCGCCGCGAGGGTGACGACCGCGACGAGAACGCCGGCGGTCGCGATCTCGCGAGCGACCCGCAAGCCCGGCTCGTCGGGATCGCCGAGCGCCCTCGCCAGCGTGACGACGGCGCTGTGCGCCAGCTCGGCGATAAAGACGAGCGCCGCGGCGAGGACGAGGAAGCACCAAGGCAGCGGTCCGATGCCGAGGAGCGCGGCGGTCAGCGCGATCAAGATCCCTCGATATGTGTGCGCGAAGAAGCTCGAATCGCCGCGGAACGCGTGTTTCAGGCCCGAGAGCCCCGCGGTCAGTTTTTCGCGGAAGCCGCGGCGGCCGGCGCGGTCGACCCAACCGTGCGGAGGAGGCTCTTCGGCGAGCCTCGCCTCAAGTTCGGAGTCGATCTCGACAGGATCAAGAGCCGGCGGTCCGCTCTCCTCGGAGTGATCGTGTCGCGACCATTTTTTGGTGTTGGGATCGATCATACAAATATCCATCTCACGGTTACTGAGTGGGCGCGTATCGCGTGTCGAGGCCTTGCAGGCCCTGGCTCGCGCCGTTGGAGATGTTCGGCGAGATCCGCGGAACAAGCTGGAAACCGAACTGAGTCGCGCCCCGCTGCGGATCGATCGAGAGGCCGATCGTCGACAGGAAATCGGACCCGATACGCGTTACCGAGAGCATCGAGCCGAGTCCCACGCCGTTGCCGAAGTCGTACATCGTCGAGAAGGTAGAAAACCACTTGGGGCTCATCCAGTAACTGTAATTGAAGCTGAGAGCCGAGGTCGTGATCGGCCCCGTGTCGATCACGGTGTAGCCGAGGAACAACTGACCTCGGGGCGGACGAGCGATCGAGATACCGCTCGTGATCACGTTGAGGCCGAACGGATTGTTGGTGTGATTCGGGTTCGTTTTCAAGAGAGGTTGGCCCGTGATGTTGAAAAACTCGAACCAGCCGTACGAGACGATGCTCGTCCGATCGCCGACAAACCACTCCCAATTGTACATATTTTGGCCGAATGATTTACCGAAGTTATCGCGCGCCGCGTTGGGGAAGTAGGTCGTCGTGAGGTCGAGTTCCATGAAATCGACGATTCGCCTTCGGCCGATCGGTCCGCGTTTGGTTTGCAAACGTTGATGGATGCCGGTTCGTAGCCCTTCGATCGTACCCTGAATGTCGGTCGTTCCCGTGATCGGCGAGATCATCCGCCGCAAAAGGAGGAAACGGGGGTCGTATTGTCCGGGAAGGATCCCTCCCGCGTAGTTGGTGAGCGCGAAATAGCGGCGGGTGAATTCGTAGGTGTTGTCGTCGAGAGTGTCCTGCACGCCGATCGAATTGAGGCTCTGATTCGCCCACGCGTCGCGGAAATCGGCGTAAGCCTCGATTTTATGATTAATGCCATGAACATTCAAAAGATCGTTCTCAACGTTGGGGTAAAGCTTCCACGCCATGGCGTCGAGCCTGGCGCCGACCGCGCCCCAGACGCGTCCCATCGCCTGACCCGCGAGCTGTTGATTCCAGCCGACGAATTGTCCCTGAACGTAGGGGACGACGCGGAAAAATTGGAATTTGAGGGGCATATCGAGTTCGTGCGCGGTGTAGATTCGACCCGATTGCCACAAGCCGCTCGTGTTCGAGATCGGGTCGTACGGCATGAACGCGAAGATGTTGGGGTTGTTCACCTCGATCGCGGTGTTCACCGCGGCGTAATCCGCCCCCGTGTGTTGAAAGTAGGTGAATCGATCGCCTAACAGAGAATCGCCGAGGCGGAAGTAATCGACCCGCGGCAGCGACTGCGTTTGGGTGTACCAGTTTTGCAGGTTCCCCTCGATCAGAGCCGTCGCCGCCCAGCCGTTTTTCTGGCGAATCACGTACAAATCGGTGTTCTGGTCGCGTCCGGCGTTGAATTCATTTTGATAATACTGCTCCAGAAAGTGACGATCCGAAATGTAGCCGAATTCGAGCTGGGCGCGAAAATCCTCGAGCGGATCGGCGGTATCGTCGAGCAATGATTGCATGTGTCGATATGTAATCATTCCGCGATATTGCTGATACGGCGGAACGGCGCCGCGCTGGAAGCCGCGTTTGCCGGCGCCCGCGGGTCCGTTGGTGACGATCGCGGGGCCCGTTCCCAGGTCGTCGATTCCGTGATCTTGCAGCCCCCACATTTTGAAATAGCCGAAATATTCGCCGGGCATCGCGTTGAGCAGGTTTTTACCGTAATAACCCAGGTTCGTTCCGAGCCCCAGGCCCCGCGCCGTAAGCGCGTCGACCTCGAGATTCCAGACGTCGATCTCTTTGGGACGCTTAAGGCCGAATACGCGGAATCCGTTCCAGTCGGTCAGCACGTATTCGCCAAAATAATTAACATATCCAGGATTGATCGCGCGGAACGGGGGGTTGAGATCGTCCTCGTCGGCCTTCATGAACGGCCAATAAAAGACGGGAACGCCGCTGATGAAAAAGACGTTCTGGCTAGCATTTAAATACGTTTTCAATCGTTTTGGCGTCGTCGGATCTTTTTTATCTCCGAAGCTTTTTCCCGTCGTCGGATCTTGCAACGGGACGACTTCCTCCTCGATATCCATCGATCGACTGTTGAACGAATATCCGGGGTTGGCGAATCGGCTTCCGGTCGATTTCGTCTTTTCTGCGTGGATGATTTTGGTGCCGAATGAAACGTTTCCATTGGCGTCGACCGTCGACGGTCGATATTGGTCGATCTTGGGCGAGAAAACTCGAAGCGGAGCGACGAGGCCGGGGGCGAACATGTTCGACTCGGTGTCGAGCGCCGTCATCCGATCGGTTTGAAAGTTATAATAAGCGCGATCGGCGCGAAACGTTCTTTGATCGGGAACCCCGGCGATCAGACGATCGTCTTGCCTGATCACGACGTTTCCCTCGAGATAAACCTCGAGCGGTTTACCGCCGTCGTCTTTCACTCCCCCCTCGGCGGTGACGGTCGATTTTTTCTCGGGATCGAGCTTGTACCAGATCACTGCGTTGTCGCTGATGATATCGATCGTGCCGTATTGAGCGGGGGGCGATTCCCCTTTCTTTTTCGCGGCCTCGCCTTCTTTTTTGTCCTCTTTCTTGGGATCGGTGCTCCCCTTCGCTTTATCCTTTTTGGCCTGCGCTTTCTTTTCTTCCTCTTTCTTGTCCTCTTCCTCTTTGTTCCGCTGCGCGGTGCCCGTGTTCACAACAATGTTCACCCCGCCGCGAATGACGACCCGCGTGTAGCCGTTTTCTGGAGGGAGTTGTTGATATCGATAATTAGGATTGCTCGTACTTGGATAAATATTGATGATGCGTTGCGTGCCGGGAAGAATCGGGCCGAATTTCGCGAGCATATCGGGGAGATTGGCTTCGGGAATCGGCGCGGGGAGCGAGCCCGCGCCCCCTCGGGTTCCACCCCGCGCCCCGTCGCGTTGAGATCGAGTTCCCGCGGCGGGCTCATCGCCGGCTTCGGCGGACGAACCGGCGTCGTCGCTTCGCGGTAAGCGGGTGTCGGGCTGATCACCGCCGCCGCTCGCGTCATTCGGCGATTCGAGCGGAGGCGCGGAACTCGCGTCTCCCGACTGCGCTGGAGGGATCGAATTCGATCGAGCCGCGGCGGGCTCGCCCGCTCCTTGAGGATCCCCCTGGTTATCGGGATCGATCGGGTTCGTGATCGGACGCAACAGATCGGGGGGAACGTCGTCGCCCGTGATCACATCCTGCGCCCGGTTTACCTCGGGGTCGACCGCCGCGATCGGCGTATCGCCAAGCGGGGATTGATTACGAGACGACGCCTCGGGCTCGATCGTACGCGGAATCGCGGGACCGGTCGATCCGGTCGTTCCCGACAGGGTATTAACACTTATTAAACCGTTTACGGCGGCGGCTTCGCCGGAAGCGGGATCCGTATTCGCGCTTGTGTTCGGCGACGCGTTCACATTCGCGGTTCGGTTTTGATTCGCGTCGGCGTTCGCGTTCCGAATCGAATTGGGATTCGCGTTCGAGATCGCATTTGCGCTTGGATTGACATTCGCAGTTTGATTCAGATACATGTTTGTATTCTGAATCGCACTTACGTTCGCGTTCTGAACTACGTTCGGGTTCTGAATTACGTTCGCGTTCTGAACGCCGTTTGTGTTCGAGTTCTGATTCGCGTTCGCGTTCTGATTCGCGTTCGCGTTCTGATTCGCGTTCGCGTTCTGATTCGTGTTCGCGTTCTGATTTGTGTTCGGATTCTGATTCGCGTTCGCGTATTGAATCGCGTTTGTGTTCGCGTTCTGATTCGTGTTCGCGTTCTGATTCGCGTTCGGGTTCTGATTCGCGTTCGGGTTCGCGTTTTGATTCGCAGAGGTATTTGTATTTGTATTTAAAGCGTTGTTCGTCGGAGCGACGACCCCGGTCGATCGTCCCGAGCCGCGCTGCGCCGATTGTCGAGCTTGCGGAGCGGAGGGGGATTTCGACGAGGAATCGGGGGGTTGAATCGGCGCCGGATTGCGCGTCGGTTTCGTCGGTTTTTGATTCGCGAGTTCGGGAAATCCTTTCAGCATCCAGTCTTCGAGTCGGATCGGGTTATCAAGCCGAGTCAATCCGTCGATTGAATACGGTTTAAGTTCATAACCTCCGTTTGATTTTAGAGTCGACCGATTCGTCGTTCTGCGCGTTTGGGTTCGCAGAAATCCGCGCTCGACGATCTCGGATTCGACATACGAATCGACGCGATAGACCCCCTTCCCCGCGGACGGATCGGCGACGATCCGCGCGATCGCGCGGTAGCCGCGCAGGCCTTCGGTTCCCTGCATCACCGCGACCTCGCGGGTAAGCACCGCCCATTGCACCGGTCCGTAAGTCCACGCGACGATCCGATCCGCGGCGAGAGTTATCGGTTCATTTGTTGTTTCGTCTGGTGTGATGATCGGAATCGGGTCCGACGCGTGCGCGGGGAGGGCGCGGAACAGGATCAGGCAGAGCCAGATCCCGGCTCGAAGCCGAACGCGGCCGAAAATCCGATGCACGGCGCTCCCCCGAACGTCTCCGACACTTCGGCTCGACCTTCCTTGGTCGAGCCGGCCGCGGGCGGTCTCATCTTTTCGCTTTCGAGGCGTGAACATCGAACCTCGAATCGAACGCGATTGATCCGAGGAGGACGAGGTTTTGAATTGGAACTCGTCGTTTCGCAAGCGGTCTGATCCCAAACCCGATTCCGCGAAAACGATTCGATCCGATTCGCCCGCTTCGGAAATGAATGAGACATGGCGATCGGGGGGAACGATAACCGGTCGGGAGTGGATGGTCAAGCGAGCCTTGGAACACGATCCGACCGGGCGTCGCGGAGTCCGGACCCTTTATTCATTAGGCGGTGTGCGACTTCCTCGGTTCGCCGGGGAAGATTGACTCGGAGTCGAGTCTTGAAAGAGCGCTTTTTGGAACCGATCGAGAGCGAATGGAAAGCGAGTCGGCGTCTCTGATTGATCGATTTCCATCAAAGAGGAATCACGCCGTGTTTGATCGAGGATTGCTTATGGATTAACGGCGTAACGTCTAAAGAAAGCTCGAGTTTGAAGCGGGGTTGGTTTCGGTGTGGGGGAGCGCGATTGTTCGGAGGGATCGGATACCGATTGGATCGAAAAAACGGGTCGAAGCGAATATTCCGCGATCTTTGATTGATCCTTGGGGATGGATTCGACCGATTTTGAGTGGAAAGCCCGTCAAACGCCGAACGCGAGGGTTGTGACTCACGAATCGGATTCGCGGGATATTCGGTTCATTCCAGGCGCCGGTCGCGCCGATACTCGGTTATGCCGAGTTGTCTCGGCCTCGGTCCAGGACGGACGAGCCAGACCAAAGGAGATCAAGGTAATGACTCAACCTTCCCGGCCTCGGACGCGAGGCGCAGCGCAGCGACGCCGGCGGACGCTGAAAATCAACCAGCTCGAATTGCTGGAGACGCGTCAACTGCTTGCGCCGTATGTGGTAACCTCGCCGATCACGGCGACGTTCACCGCGGCGACGACCCCGACGAACGCCGATTTGGGTACGGTGTCGATCACGTCGAGCACCGCGACCGGCGCCGTTTCGGCGGCGCCCCTTGTTTCGGTGGGCGAGCTGACGCCGATTTCGCAATTCGGCAACGATATCGTGCAGATCGCCGCGGGCCCCGGAGGCGCGTTCGGCAACGGTATTTACGCGATTTCCCGCGGCGCGGGCGATAACGCGAGCATCGGCGCGATCAACCGCCCCGGCGTCATTTATCGCGTCGACCCGGCGACCGGCAAAGCGTCGGTCTTCTTTGATTTGAACACCGTCATCAATCAGATCGAGCCCGGCGGCAACGCGGGGAATTCGATGGGCGCCTCGACGGGGCTTGTGAACTGGTATAGCATCACGTTTGATCCGAACGGATATTTTGACGGAACTCCGTCGATGTTCGTCGCGTCGGTCGATAAATCGGATCCAAATAAGAACGTGATTTATCAGATTTCCCCCAGCGGACAATTCCTGGGGGCGTTCGTGATCTTTAGCAACGGCCAATCGGCGCAGCAGTTCACGAGCAATCCGACGGCGATCATGGTGCCGCCGACCGATCAACAAAGCTTCCTCCGGGGTTTGATCTCGGCGGTCGGAGGAACGACGACGGCGCAACTGAATAATCCGGCGGTCACGGGGATCACGCCGGGATCGGCGCCGCCGACGCTCGAAGCCCCCTCGACGACTTTATCGGGAGCTCCGCAAACCGTTCCGGGTAATTTCACCGCGGTCTTCTTCAATTCCAATGAATATCAGCCGGGTCAAAATATCAGCTCGACGGTCCTTCCGTTCGGCGTGATTCCCACGAATTTCACTCTGGGACCGATCGTGGGATTGACCGCGGCGAATGCGATTTATGGATCGCCCGATTATTCGGCGTTTACCGATTTTGGTACTCCCGCGGCCGGAGGGATTCCGGCGCAGCCGGGCTTGAGCGGCGTTCAAGGATCGAACGGCGAGTTGTTGATTCAGAATACGACGGGGGCGACAGCGTTCAACGTCGATTCGCTCCCCGCGGCGCCGACTCCCTTCCGCCGCTTCGAGAGCATCGCGTTCGATCAATACGGCTATTTCTCCTACGGCGCCACCACGACGACGACGGCGGGCGCCGGAGGTACCGGTACGGGCGGAACCGGAACGGGTGGAATCGCGGGTTCGGCGGGCGTGACCGGCGCGGCGACCGTCACTCCGACTTATGTCGGCAGTCTGTTCGTCGCCGACCTGGGAACGGGTCTTTCGGTTCCGGTGACTCCGCTCGCTCCCTTGCCCACCACGACGATCGAGGTTCCGATTCAGGGACCTGGAACGGTCGGCGTGACGACCGACGCCGCCGGCAACGTCGTTCCGATCGTCACCAACGGGAACACGACCGACGGCAGCAATATCGGCGGCCGAATCGTCCGTATTTCTCCCGAGGGACAAGTGACGACGTTCGCCGCGGGCTTCGCCACCTCGGGTGCGCAAGACGCGACGAGCTTCATCAATTCAAGCCTAAGCATCACCTTCTCGGCGAGCGGAACGACCTTGTACGCCGCCGACGACAACGCGATCTGGCAGTTCAAGGCCGTCACCGATCTCGCCAATTCGACAGCGGGAAGCATCATCGGGCTCAACGACCTGCAAACCCTCGGCGTCCCCTACGACGGAACGGGGAGTGCGATCGCGGTGCTCGACACGGGGGTCGACGGCAACGCGACACCCTTCCAGGGGCACGTCGCTTTAGGTACTAATGTTTACACAAATGGATTGGGAAATACCGACACCGCGGCGGGCGTGACCACGTCGGCGACCGGAACCGCGGCGGGAGCGGGTTTCACGGGAGGTCACGGCACCCCGGTCGCGGGGGTCATCGCTCAGTTCGTTCCTCAAGCGACCATCGTCCCGGTCAACGTGTTCGCCCCCTTCATCACCGGCGGCTCGTCGACGACGGGAACGACGACGGGGACCGCCGCGGCGACGCTCGGCGCCACCACCAACACCGCGATCTATAAAGGTCTTCAATATGTCAACGCACATCCGTTCGTCGCCAATCCCTTGAATCCAAGCCAATTTGATCGCGTGATCGCGGCGAATTTCGGCTTCGGCACGGTTCATACGTTCAATACGGAGGCGATGGCTTACCGAAAGTTCCCGCAACTGACGATCGCGTTTAAAACCCAGCTTCATCAGATGCGTAATCTGGGAATCGTGCCGATCGCTCCGGCCGGGCAGTTCGGTACCGAGTACGGCTCTCAATTCGGTACTTCGACCGCGGGCGCCGGGGGAACGGGTGCGGCCTCGACCGCGGGCGCCGGAACCGTCGGCGATTTCACCGGGATGTCGTTCCCGGCGGTTCTCAACGAGGTCGTGTCGGTTACCGGTACATATCCTTTCCCGTTCCTCGAAAGCGCTTCGACTCCGCCGACCGATCCCAGCGTGGGAGCGTTGCCGACTCCGCTCGGTCCCGCGTTGCTCGGTTTCGGCCTCGGCCTTGGTGGAAGCGGCAGTTCGACCGGCGGCGCCGGCGGTACGACGACGGCGGGCGCAGGGGGCGCCGCGGCGCTCACCGCGGGCAACTTGGCGATCTACAGCGACGAACTCCTCGCCTCGGCGAACCGATCGTCGACGACCGATTACGCCGCGCCGGCGCTCGATATCCCCACGTTCTCGCGCAACAGCGTCGCCAACAGCGTCGCGGCGTCGACGACCGCGACCGGGACCGCCGCGGGCACGGCTCTAGCGGGTCCGCTCGTCTTCACCGACGCCGGAACCTCGCTCGCCACCGCGATGGTTACGGGTTCGTTCGCCCTCGTCTCGTCGGCGCTCAATTACTGGATCAATCTCAATCAAACGGGATATACAGATAGCGCCTACTTGAACATGCCTGTCGGAACGCGAACCCTCAATTTCGGGCCCAACGCGTTCAAGGATCTCCGCGCCTACGCCAACCCCGACGGCGTCAACGCGATCCTCCAATGGACCGCGGTTCCCGCCTACGATGTTAGTAATGGACTCGTCGGCACGACGACCTCCGCCACCGGAGCCGGTGGAACGGCGGGAGGCGCCGGAACCAGCACGACGGGCGCCTCCGGGGTCTTCGAAGCGCCCCCTTCAATCTACGGAACGAACGACCCCCGCGCGTATTCACGAATCTCCGTCAGCAACGCGATCGCCGCGATCGAAGGCGATATCGCGATCAATTGGCTGCTTAAACATAACGTTTTCCCGCTTATCGACACCAATCATAGCGGGTTGATCACGGCGCAAGACATTCAGAACTTCGTCGACAACGCGGCGTCGATGGGGATGCCCGAAGCCGGCGCCATGGCCGCTCTCCTCGGCGGAACGGGTTCCGCGGTCTCGGCGGGAACCACCGAATTCGGTACGGGTACCGTCTCGGCGAACGGAACCAACGGCGAATCGAGCGATCAGCCCGATTCTCCCGCGGCGCTCCAACGCCGGTTCAACTTCTTCGATTACGCCGCCAACGGTTCGCTCAAAGGCGCGATTCCGATCAGCGCGTTCCCGATCCTCGCGCGGACGCTCCTCCCGCCCCCCGACGCGTTCCGCATCATCGATCGACAGGCGTCCTCGGGGAACGGGTACCTGATCGCTCCCACCGCGCAACGCGACTACAAGAACCTTCAACATCTATTGCCTACTTATGTGTGGGTTCCCAAGTCCGCGCTCGTCAAATACCGCAACGTCTCTCCCGCGTCGTTCGGTATCGGCAAGGGACTTGATCCGCTCACCAACTCGCCGCGATACACCCTCTTCGACGTCCCCAACGTCATCCCGTCGACCGGCGGTAATACCCTTTCCAACGGCTCTTCCGGGTCGTCGAGCGGGTCGGGAACCGGGTCCTCGGCTTCGACAGGCTCGGGTTCAAGCTCGGGAGCGGGAGGAACAAGCGGGTCGAACGTGATTGCTTCGACGAATGTCGGAACGTCTTCGAACACGTCGACGACGACGCCTTCGACCGCGACTTCGACAACCTCGACGCCGACGACCTCTTCGACATCGACGACCTCTTCGACCTCGACCTTGCCGGCGCAATCGCCGACAATCGTCAACGTCGGATCGTCGACGATGGGGTCGGTCACACCGATCACGAATTCGGGTTCAGGCTCGACAAGCTCGACAAGCTCGACCTCGAATACGTCGTCGAATCCCGCGGTCTCGTCGGTGAACTCGCTGCTCAACTCGCTCGGGCTTCCCGCCGCGGCGGGAACGATAACCCCCGCGTCGTCGAGCGGCTCGTCGACAAGTTCGACTTCGACGAGTTCGACCGTCGTCGCAGGGACGCAAACTCCCGTCGTAGCCTCGACTTCGACGAACGCGATCCCGGTTCCGCTCGTCTCGACCGGAACCCCCGGACCCGTTCCAAGTAGTTCGACGGAGACCTCGGGTCAATCGAAACCCTCGATCGCGGCGCTCCTTAAACTCGACGCCCAGATCAAGCTTTCGATGAACGCTCCCCCCGCGAATCGAGCCCTCGCGATCCGCTACGAACGAGGCTTGCGGTTGCTCGCCAAAGAGCAGGCACGTCCGTTCGTCTGGGGCGGACCCAACCGGCCGAAGCCTCAAAGCTTCGGAACCAAGGTCGAAAATTACTTCAAGAACATGTTCAACATTAAATGATCCGCCGATCGTCGATCGGTTGATTCACGAACAAAGAGGCCGGTCGGGCTCGATCTTCGGGTCCGGCCGGCTTTTTTTCAGAAGCGATCGCGACGGCGGACCGAGGCTCGCCGGGTCGCTCGGAAATCCCTTCCGCTCGCGTTTCCAAGCGGTCGCAACGCTCGATCGACCGCTCGATTTCGCGGCGATTCGCAGTTCGGGCCGGAAAATCGAGCGTTCTTCGATCGGCGAGTCTTGCGTGATCGTTCATGATTTTTTAAGAATAGCTCTTTCGACATCCCGGCGAATAACACGGGCGCAATCGACTTCGCTCGGAATCGCCAAAACGCAATCACATATTTGAAAGGACTGATAGACGATGGGTAAAGGGGATAAGCGAACCCGCCGCGGGAAAATTTTTAAAGGCTCTTTCGGCAACAGCAGGCCCAAAGCGAGCACCAAAAAGAAAACGATCAAACCCGCCGCCGAAGCCTCTTCTTAATCGATCGCGCGGACCGATTCCAAAAGCTGGAACAGCGGAGCTCGAGATCTTTTGTACGCCGAATCCCCCGAATTCGAGCGCCTCGTCGCCGGAGTCGATCGCGTCGATCTGGCGCGATCGTCGCTCGAGATCGCGCGCGACGCCGATCCCGACCTTGAGATCGACCGATACCTCGCGCGCATCGCCGATTTCGCCGATCGCGCTCGCAACCGACTTCCCGAACGCGCCGGCCCTCTCCGCGCGCTCGCTCAAATCCACTGGGTTTTGTATGTTGAAGAAGGCTTTAAAGGCGCGGATACCGATTATTACGATTTCCGCAATTGCTATCTGAATCACTTGATCGATCGTCGCGTCGGCATGCCGATCACGCTTTGCGTCCTCTTCAAAGCCGTCGCCGATCGATTGGGCGTCGAAACCGCCGGCGTCAACTTTCCCAGCCACTTCATGCTCAGAACGGGTTCCGACGACGATCTGAAATTTATCGACGCGTATGAAAGCGGCGTCCCGCTCGACCGCGAAGAATGCCGCAAACGCCTCTCGACAAGGCTCGGCAGGTCGATCGTCCTCGACGATCGTCTCGTCGCCCCCTGCTCCCACGCGACGATCATCCTTCGCGTTCTCACGAATCTCAAATTAATTTATGTAAATCGAGGCGATTACGCTTCGGCTTTGCCCGTTCTCGAACGAATCGCTCGCCTCGTCCCCGATATCCCCGAGGCGCATCGCGATCTCGGAATCGCCTATTTTCAGCTCGGACGCTACGGCGCGGCGATCGATCCGATCGATCGTTACCTCAAAGCGAACCCGAATTCCGCGGGAAACGAGCCCCTCAAAGAATTCCTCCACGTCGCCTGGGCCAAAACCGCCCAGGATAATTGAACCCGATTCGGAGGAGAGGCGATCACACAAACCCGACGCGCAAGTTTTGGCGTTGCGAGTTTCCGTTTCCTTCGGTATGGAGATTACATATGCGAATAAATCTGTAATACAAGCACGAAGCGCGAGCGAGTGCGTATTTTCGAAATAAACCGACTCACTCGCTTTCGGTTCGTGATTGTAATCGAGGGTATTTCCGGCTTCGGCTCCAAATTCCTTCGGTATGGAGATTACATATGCGAATAAATCTGTAATACAAGCACGAAGCGCGAGCGAGTGCGTATTTTCGAAATAAACCGACTCACTCGCTTGCGGTTCGTGATTGTAATCGAGGGTATTTCCGGCTTCGGCTCCAAATGAGATGAACGCCTTGGCTATGATCTAATCTCTTGTCAATGAACGACTTACTGTTAGTCCCCCGAGGAAAAGCGCGACGCCAAAACGCGCCGGCGAGGTTCTTCTGTTAATACCACCAAATCTTTCGCTTGATCATCTGATCGGGCTCTCGATCGCTCGTCGGTTTAGTAGAATATCTGCTTCCGATTGCACATAAGACGCGCGCACCTCGAGTGGAAGTTCCGTGCGAAGACTAAGAGTCTATCCGGAAACTCCATCGTATCGATCTCGGCTTGATTTTAAGGGTTTCAGCCGCGTGTTATCAGCAGGATCATTACATATTATGTAAAAATACATGCTATTAATTGCTTTTGGGAGGGCGAACCTCCCGGTGAGCCTCTTATCGTAAATCCCTATTGAATAGGAGGTTTCAATCGCATAGGGAATAAATCATATCAAGCCGGCTCACCAGGAGGTTCGCCCTCCCAATGAGATGATACACCTTGAAAACCCGCCGAATATGCGGTTTTCGTTCCGGATGGCCTCTAAGAAACGGCGCGGCCGCGATCACACAAACCCGACGCGTAAGCGAGGTTCTTCTGTTAATACCACCGAATCTTTCGCTTGATCATCTGATCTGGCTCTCGATCGCGCGTCGGGCTTGTACAATATGATTACCCGTTCGCTCAAAAGATGCGCGAACCGCGAGTTCACTTTACAGACGAAGATCCTAACGCGGCGAAGCCGCAATCTTTACTAGCACGAAGCGCGAGCGAGTGCGTACATCTTATACCATGAAGACAATTATTGAAGGATCAGGATATGCACTCGCTTGCGCTTCGGGCTGGTATTTCTGATCAACTCCGATCTCATGGATGCGCGAACCGCGAGTTCACTTTACAAACGAATATCTTAAATCACCCCCTTCCCGAAAAACATTCAAGTCTCATCCCCCTTCCCGCCGAAATTGAGATGTGCGGTATCTTTGGCCTTGGGCGTTCAACTCTCGCGGCCAAAAAAACCTCGCCCGGCGGATGGACGAGGCGTCCCGAACGACGGTCAAACAGGAGGAGGTTCCCCCTTTGACGCGCGTCTCGATTCGAGCGCAACGCCTTATCCTCCTTGGGCTTGTGTTCGCACTGCCGACGTTCGGGTGCAACGCCGTCGGGTTCGACTCGGCGCGCGTCTCGCCCAAATTGAAGACGATCGCGGCGATCGGCGATCGATCGATGCCCACCGTCTCGGGCGCTCCGGGTTCGACGATCGCCGCCGACCGAATCGATCCCAAACGCGTTCGACCCGCCGAGGAACGCATCTCGGGACGCATCGTCGACCCCGACGGCGTACCCATCCCCAACGCCCGCGTTCGCATCGCGATCGACGGAGTCGACGGCGGCCAGGCGATCCGCGACGTCACCGACGCATCGGGAGGATTCACCCTCCGCGGCCTCCAACCCGGTCGAAGTTACACGATCCTCGCCGAATCGCGATCGGGAGGCAAACCGCTCGTGGGAAGGGGAATCGTCGAGGCGCCCGATCGAGGCGTCGAGATCGCGCTCCGCGATGTCGCCCTCGACGACCGCGACGATTCCCCATCAAATCGCTCGGTTCGTAACGTCTCCAATCGTAATCGCCGTGCAAGCGATGACGAATCGTTCGACGACGAACCCTCCGATATTCGACGCCCAAGAACCGACCGTCGACCCGCGTTCGCCAACCCCGACGACACGCCCGACGACGACCCCGCGGCGAACGATCACGCCTGGAACAATCGTGATCCAAGACGCGACGACTTCAACACGCGAACCGCCTTTAATGAAACGTCGTCGTGGAACTCGGCGGCCTCGGCCGACGCCGCGGACGATCCGATCGACCGCAAACGAGCCTCGACGAACATCGCGTCGACGCAGGACGACGACGGCCCGAATCCCCTCCCGCCCGCTCTCGAACGCGAACCAGAACGCGAACTTGAACGCAAACCCGCCCCGGCGCGTTCGCTCGCGAACCGCGGTCGAAACCCCGCGAAATCGACCAAATCGAGGTCGATCGCGCGACCCCCCGCCCGCGCCGACGCCGCCGAAGACCTTGAAGACGATCTCCCCCGCGCCGCCGCCGAATCGCATGAAGATTCGCTCGCCGATCTCTTACCAAAAACGAAACATGAAAATACCTCTCAAACAAACATTCCGTTGGATGATGATAAACCTGATCGATCTTATACCAATACGTTGAAATCCAATCGTCCCTCGGTTAGGCGGCCTCGCTCCGCCGAAATCGCTCGAACCGACGAGATCGCCGCGCGCGACGACGAAATCGCCCGCAAGCGAACCCTTCCCGGGCCCGACGCTCGCGTGCGCAATCAAACCGCGCCCGAGCGTTTATCGACGTCCGTCGAAGACGATTCGATCCAAGATCGTCGACCCAAAAAACGGCCGACTTGGGGCGACGTCGAATCGGTCGCGGGCCTCGCCGCGGCGCCCATGATCGCCGCCGACGCTCGTCCCAAACCTCGACGATCGATCGCTCCGAAACAGCGACCCGCGATCGAAAGATCAACCGAATCCAATCCCGACGATATCGTCGAAAGCCTGGGCGGGCTTCAACCCGTCCAACCTCGACCTTTAACCCCCGCGGGCGATCATCAAGCCGCCGCGGCGCAGCCGCCGACGGAATCCGCTCCGGTCGCAACCGCGCCGACTGAATCCGCGCCGATCGCAACCGCGCCAGATAGCGCGGCTAGCGCGGCGCCGACGCCAAACTCCTCCGCAGCGACCGTCGCGGTCGATGAATCCAAGAATCCACAGATTCTTTCAACTCGATCCACTGATCCGTCGCCGCCGACCGACCCCGCTTCCACGAACGACGCCGCTCACTCCTCGGCCGAAGCCGCGCCCAAGACGGAACCTGTTCAGCCTGCCGCCGAACCCGCTCCCAAGACCGACCAGGCGCCGGTCGCTGCCGAAGCCGCTCCGATCGCTCCTCCGACGTCGCCGACTGCTCCCTCTCAACCCTCGACTGAACCCGCTCCCGTCGCTCCTCCGTCGTCTCCGACCGATCCCTCTCAACCCTCGACCGAAGCCGCTCCGATCGCGCCTCCGTCGTCTCCGACCGCTCCCGCTCAACCGACCGAAGCCGCTCGGATCGCTCCTCCGGCGCAGGACGCTTCCAAATCGACGACCGCGGTTCCCGCTCAAGTCGCACCTTCGGCCGAAAACAAGCCCGATGTCGCTCAGGCGCCCGTCGAACCCGCTCCCGTCGCGCCCCCGGCGGCTCAGGCCGACCCCTCCCTAACCGCGACCGAACCCGCTCCCAAGACCGAAGTCGGTCAAGCCTCCGCCGTCGCCGCGTCGACGGTTTCCGAACCCGCTCGCGTCGCTCCTCCGATTCATGAGGAATCCAAGACCGCGAATCCGACCCCCGCGTCGGAAAATCACGCGGTCGCTCTCGAACGCTTTACGGGAAAACGGATTGAGTTCTGTCAATATGATCCGTCACAACGGAGAATCATTGATTTTGGATTGCGCGATCTCGATGGAAATCGCGTCCGCTTCCGCGATCTCGAAGCCGATTACATCCTCCTCGATTTTTGGGGTTCCTGGTGTGTTCCTTGTTTGGAATCGATCCCTCATCTCGTCGATTTGCAAAAGCGCTACGGGCCGAGGCTCAAGGTGATCGGAATCGCGTATGAAACGGGCGCCCCGGCGGATCGAATCGCCGCGGTCTCCGCCGCGGCCAAGCGATTGGGAATCGATTACACGATCCTCCTCGCCGAGATCGACGGCCCCTGCCCTCTTAAAGAAGCGCTTCGGGTCGATTCGTTGCCGACGATGATCTTGCTTTCGAACGACGGCCGCGTGCTGCACCGCGAACAGGGCTCGTCGAACGACGCGATCGCCCGCCTCGACCGCGTCGTCGCCCGAGCCTTCCGTCCGATGATCAGCCGATCGAGATAAGCGAATCTCTCAACGCGTAAGAGCGCATTGAGATCGTCCGATCTGTCGGAACTTCGCTCGCGACGCTACACTGGAAGAACGTGATCGGAAGATCGCGGAAACATCATTCTTCGTGAGGTTGCGTTCGAACGATCGGATCGCAGATGCACCGGCCTTCCGAGGAGGCGAATCGTGTCTGAAACCGATAAATCACCGCTCGTCGGAATCTTATCGATATCGATCCGTGGTTTTCGCGGGATCGATAGCCTTGACCTCGATTTCACGGATCCACAAGGCGAGCCGAATTCGCTCGTCGTGATCGCCGGTCCGAACGGTTGCGGCAAAACATCGGTGATCGAAGCGGCGCTGAGATGTATAAATAATCTCGATCCTCGCTTGCAAGAGCGCGAGTTGGATTATGACCGTCGAGGGGGAAAAGAATGTCGAGTGCAATCTGAAATAAAAGCAAACGATCAAGTAGATTCTTATTGGTTCTCGGAGTCTTATTCATCGTTGAGAAATGGATGTCCGAGACCGAATATTCAGAGACCTGTTCTATATTATGGTCATATAGAGTATTTCTCATCGAAACGAACCACGGGGATCATCGGGGCTCTTCAAGTGAGCGTCGGGAAAAACGACGACTACGAGACGAAAGAAACATCGCGGCTCAAACGGGTGAAGCAGCATCTTGTGAACGCCGCCGTCGCCGAAAAATTTCCTGGTAAAAACGGATCGACGCGACGATATTCGGATTGGATCAATAAAATCAACGAATCCTGGTGCAGATTTTATCCTGATTCCAAGCAGACGTTTCGGGTGGAATTGATCGAAGACGGGGATCGATCGGGAGCGTTCGATGTTTATTTGGTCGATTCCGACGGCACTCGCCTGGAGATCGACTTTCTGAGTTCGGGTCAGCTCGAAGTTTTCGTATTCATCGCGACTCTCGTGTTCGACGACGACCGCGCCGGGATCGTTTTCATCGACGAGCCCGAGCTTCATCTCGACCCTCAATGGCATCGCCCGCTCATGAGCTGCCTTTTGAATCTCAAGCCGAAAGCGCAATTCATCGTCGCGACGCATTCTCCCGAGATTTTCGCTTCCGCTCGTTTTGACCAACGGCATTTTCTCGTTCCGAAGAACGACCCGCGCGCGAAGATCTGGGAATCGACCCAATCATTGTCTGCCATGACTTAACAGATCGCCCGCCTCGATCGCGTCGTCGCCCGCGCCTTCCGTCCGATGATCAGCCGATCGAGATGAGATATACAGTAAATATAGATTTTATTAATAATTACTTGTCATTAATTATCAACATCCGCGATGGATCGTCAATTCTCTTGAATTTGCCCGATTTTATCGTCGATGAACGATCGACTCAAAATGCTCGTGATATCGCTTGGCGATCGCGACCGGATCCCATCTCAGCGATTCGCTCCACGCTTTTTCACGAGCATTGGCCTCGAACGCGGGATCGTCCCAAAGGCGTTCGATCGTATCGATCCAGGGATTGATTTCCTCGGCGGTCGGCACTTCGAGCGTCGTCGGCGTGTATCGCGAAGGGATCGGAAATGTGAATCCCGCCGAACCGAGCGTCTCAGGCAAGGCGCCCCGATCCGACGCGAGCACGGGTATCGAATTGACGAGCGCCTCGCGCGCCTTCAGGCCGAACGATTCGAGAAAAAGCGAGGGGATCAAGATCGCACGTGTTGCGCCATAAAAATGTCTTGGATCGTGCGTATTTTCCATCTTGTGCAAATTGGGGTGATTCGAGAGATCGATATCAAGATGAACGAGATCGAACGCCTTGCCTCGGCTTTCAACAACAAGGAGGGGGATATCGGGCCTGCGTCGACCGAGTTCATAAGCGATCCGAGCCCAAACGGTGAACCCCTACGAAGGATCGGGTTGACGAATGTGAGATAACGAGGTTTACGCTCGGTTTCGGCAACGAACGCGCGATCGAGACGAAACGGAGGGTCGATCGCCTTGGCGTCGAGTCCCAGTGTTCTTTGATAATAATCGCGACTGAATTGTGAAGGAACAAGGATATGTGACGCGAATGCGAACGCCTGGCGATCTTTATACGCGAAGTTATGGATCTGGAAGATGACGGGGATGTTTCGTTTGCGAGCGCGTTTCATCAACTCGATACCGACGGGATGCCCGCCGTAGGTTAAAACGACGTCGGGTTGGAAGCGATCGAGGATGACTTCGTAGAGATCGAGAAATGCGATCGATTCGGCGTGATTCGGCGATCGATCGGCGCGGCTCGATTGCGTGGGAACGATCGTCGTTCTCACGCCGCTCAAGGTGAGATCGAAGATCGGAACCTTGGCGCCTGAAGCGGCTTCGGCGAGCGCCATATGAACCTCGGCTTCGAGCGAAGATAAAACGTCTTCGGGTCGTGTTTCGTGGTGGTAATCGAAGATACCCATGCAAAATGCTCGGCAATCGACCCCAAGGGTGACGAGCGATTCGAGGAGTTCGCGGGTGGCGATCGCCGCGCCGCTCGACGGATCGATCACGCAGCGGGATGAAGCGAAGAGGATTTTCATGAAGGAAACTTACCCG
The DNA here is from genome assembly GCA_021791715.1 of Planctomycetota bacterium. Taxonomy (GTDB): domain Bacteria; phylum Planctomycetota; class Planctomycetia; order Isosphaerales; family Isosphaeraceae; genus JAKBCQ01. Next base: position 37,102 of record JAJYWB010000013.1, read on the forward strand.
TAGGGGAAAACGGCGATCAAGGATCTGTATGGATTAATAAATTAAATATTGATCATAATAACATACTAAGTCTAAATTGAGTCGATTGAATAAATTAGACGAATCGCCTCATTTTATAAGATTATCGTGTGAATATCGAGTATAAAGTGATCGATAAAAAGGATACCCTCCGAAATTGCGTGGATTTTGGAGCGAGTCGAGATCAAATGCGATCATTGGATCGACACGATCAGAAAATTTGGATGAATGTTCAAGCGAGCTTTCGGGAAATCGGTTGAATTGTAGTTCCCGGGTGGGATGAGTTCCAAAGTCACTTTCATCTGAGCGATTAACTCGATCAAATGAACAAAGATTCTGGACTAACAAGCCATGATCAAGACGGTGAATGCATTACCATGCGCAGTACCATCCCAAAATCCAAAATTCTCACTTTTATCCCCTCTCGCACCCCACGTTACACGTGATTTCCGCCGTCTAATCATAATTCTGAATTGAACATAATACATCGTTGATTGGACTGGGACGGACAAACCGGGATTGTTTGGTTTTTTGTCGGGTGAATGAGATTTTGATCGATAACTATTCGTGATTAAGATCTAAGCATTTTTCGATTTAACTGGAAGAGATAAGCCGTCGGCGTCCGGTTTGATCGGCGGAATTTGTCGGCGAGATCAAGCGAGTGCAGCCGACGGCTTACGAGTTCTTTGTTATTTAAACCCTTCGATATTTTCGATAATATCCGCGAATTTATTAGACGGCATCAACCATTTTACATTATATGAATTATCATTATTCTGAATCATGGCCGCACCATGTCGCATTCCTATGTAGATCGTTGCATTATCACCATAAACGATTGAGTTTGGATATAAGCCTGTCCAGAACATATCGGTAAGAAGTATAGAGATATTTTTGTAATCTTGTGATATTTTTATCAATCTATCATCTGCAACGACGATTATAGAGCCGTCGCTAAGTAATGTAGAGATTAATGGATAACCCTTAAAATCGATAATGGTCTCAATATCCCAAATACCTTTATGAGATTTCACATAACGAAGCAAACGACCTTTAAATGAATGTTGAGGTTGAATTCCAATTAGGCCGTTTGTTAAAACATGGAAATTTACAACACCCAAATCTGAAATTTTATAGTTTGTCTTACCATCGAATGAAAACCACCACTGTCCGCCTCCCGCGAATTCTCCTCGATCGGAGCTCACGATCCATCCATCATCGACTTTCATCGACTTCAGGATACCTGTTAATCCTTCATTTTCGACGGAGCGTCTAATTACGTTCGGAATTTCATCTAGATTATCTTGCCGATGTTTGCGAATACGAACTTTTGTTCGCAAACCATCTTGGTACACCTCCCATTCATGGTCGACATCATGATTCGCAGTAATCCATTCCGCGGAATTAATTTTAGGAGGAATGGTCGAATACCATTCGTCAAGATTTTCTGGAAAGCGATCGTCCCGTTCCGATTCGGCTCCAATCGCACAGAGAACAACCACAATAATTACGCATTTGTAATCGATTGAGATTCGCTGCATTATCGGGATCTCCTATTCGATTCACCGTCGCGTGAACCAGGACCGATTAAATAAATTGAATTATCAGAATCGATAACTAACCATGGTGCGCGTGGTGAATTTCCTATAGGTAAATTGGAGTTGATTGGATCAAGCGGACTATCGGCTGGATCTTTAGAGATAGGATTTGGATCGGTAGGATGAGTGTGAATTGTCGCAATCAACGTCCATCCATCGGGTGGATTACTGAGATTCGCAAAATCGATATGATTACGTGTACCTCTATTGTTACTTGGTGTAATCGTGCGTTTTGGCGGGTTTCCCACAGATCCAGGTTTTCCGAGCCGAATAGACCCGTCATCAAATAGATCAACTCCAACTCCACGTTCAAGTAAATCATCTTTTGAATGTCTATTTAGAGGCTTCGCCGCATTGATTACTTGAGGGTATAGATATGAACCATCCTTGAATATTAGCCTAAGATCGTCTCCCGACGGGATTATAATTTGTCCATGATTATTACATACAATTGTACCTTGTGGTATCCCTGGAAATTTCGTATCGATGGGAGGAATATTTATAGGCCGATTATTAATATGAGGAACATCATCATATCCATATGGATCAATGTCGCCGCCTGGGTTATTTAGCACATTTATGTATAAGTTATCGCTATTCGGTTTAAATCCTGTGGGATTTAATGAATCGAAAATTCCATTTGATGATGAATATCCCCTATGCCTATCATTGTATAATCCCGTGACCGTATCGTACCGCATTCCGTCGAACTTGAATCGGCTCCCCGCGGACGGATGGTTTTCGGAATGAATGCCTCCGATAGCGTCATACGAAATGTGATCGATCACCGTCCCAGACGTGTTGACGATATCTCGCACCGAGCCGAGCTTGCCCGTCAGATACCAATCGGTCACGCCCGACGCGTTCGTGCGCGCAACCATCCCCGTCACGCCCGGAACGTATGTCGGACCCGCGAGAGAACGCTCCAAGAGCGTTCCCGAGCCGTTGAACTGCGCGTAAGGCGTGTTCGAATTCCCGTTGTAAACGATCCAGGTCTGTGTGGTCGTTCCGCCCGAAGTCTCGTCTAAGGAGGAGGTTCGGACGCATGATCCGTCGAGCGCGGTCGATTCGATCGCCGGTAATTCGTTGATATCTAACGAGACTAGGTTCATAGGAACGCGCCGTTGATCTTGCGAGATCGAATACGCGACACACGACTGATCGATAACGACGATCGCCGCGGTCGAGAGGAGAGAGATCGTCGAAGAGGAACGATTGAAAAACATCCGAAACCCGAACCGATCAATCGACCTCTTATGGTAACGGTTCGAATCAGGGATTTCAATACCGTTACCGAGACGATTTTTGGGATTCCAGTCGGATCCGCCGATTGAATGGTCCATTGTCATTCGAGTAAGACCGCCACTCGGAACCATTCGAACCAGACGCCTAATCTTTGGCTAAATCCCTATCAAACATCGGGTTAGGTGAACTTGATCGAGGAGTTCGGGGGCGGTCAAATTCTGTGTGTCTTGAAAGTGAGGCGCTTGTTTTGCGTCCTCTGACGTTGCTCCGTAATTAGATATAAGTTATCTTTTGTTCAATTCAGCCCGCCACTTTTGGGGTGTCCGGGTTGAACCGACAACTGGACTTTTCCGACGAAGCATAATTGTATTAACTTATTGACTAAGATTGATTGTTTTTAAAATATTCCCTGAAAGGTCGGTAATCGAAACTTGATATGGTGACCCTTCGATTCGACGATTCGGAAAGAGAATTTGAATTTTCGCCTTATAGAGTACAAGGTTAATATATTTCGGTGTGGCGTTAAAAATCATTTCAGCGGGACCTCCCGGAGACCCTTTCATTTTGTCACCGAATAAAGTAAAGCCGAAACCGCCGTCCTTGCTCACTCCGGCCAATAAATGAGGAATATGATTCTCGTCGGTTTGTGAGAATTTAAATGTTCCATCATTATGTAGACTAAATGAAGCTTCATATTGTTGATCTTTTCCCTTGACTCTAAGAAATGGAATAACTTCTTCAAAATCTTCATCGACGCCGAGTTCAATCATGCATTTTCCATCTTTATCGACGATCTTCAAATTATTAGTTTTTAGCGAATCAAGTAAATGATCATCAATCATTTTCTTAATCTCATTTTGATTGATAAAGAAATGAGGGTATTTCATGATAATTAAAATCAATGCGAAAAACTGGATCGCGCAGATCATGAAATATATGCAGATCAGTCTGATAATATTTCTTTTCATCATTTGAAAACTCCAGATCTGTCTAAATAAATCAATTCATAGGTGTGGGAGTAATATCGCCGTTACCGTCCCTTTGAGGAGCCTGAACAGGCGATCTCGTAATCGGGTAATCAGGATAAAAATTTATACGACGGCCGAATCTCTTGGTGTAATAATGAATATATCCGTTATTGAAATAGAATGGATAAGATGGGGGGTAATGAAATCCCGCATCTTTTCCACCATTTGTTCTCGGATCGGTAATCCAAGTAAATCCATTTGGATAATGAACATTCCCGAATCTTGGATGATAGTAAATTCCGGGAGGGTAAGTCCACTTGTCATTCTTCCAGGTAGGAGTAACTCCTGTGATAGTCGGGGTTGCAAGGATTCCGGAGGCGGACCGGGAGCCGGCTGAGTGTCGGGACCGTTACCAGGCGTAATTGGTGGATCATTTCTATTATCGAGAGGAGTTCCTCCATTATCAGGATGACCTGGCGTCGGCGCTGGTCTAGGATTTCCCTCATTTTGTTTACCTCCATCTCCATGATGTGAATTATTAGGAGGTGGAAAAAATGCCGGTGTTGGAGATGGATCGAAAACCGCCGGCGGGCCGGTTGTGGGAGATGATTTCGATGGAATTGGAGGGAAATTCGGTATAATATCTTGAAAGCCACTTTGATCAATGATATTGAGCGAGTTATTTGAAGCGTATTCGTAGAGATTCTGAATGCTCGAGTTGAATGAAGTTGGATCGATTGAAATAAACCGGCCATCACTAGATGAAAACAAGCGATGCCAATCGTTGCACAATCCCGTGATCGTATCGTACTGCATGCCGTCGAACTTGAATTGGCTGCCCGAGCTCGGATTGGTCTCGGCGCGGATCGATCCAAACGCGCCGTACGCAATGTGATCGGTCACCGTCCCCGATGTGTTGACAATGTCGCGCACCGAACCGAGCTTGCCCGTCAAGTACCAATCGGTCACGCCCGAGGCGTTCGTGCGCGCAATCATCCCCGTCACGCCCGGAACGTATGTCGGACCCGCGAGATAACGCTCCAAATGCGTTCCCGAGCCGTTGAACTCGGCGTATGGCGAGTTCGAATTGCCGTTGTAAACGATCCAGGTCTGTGTGGTCGTTCCGCCCGAGGTCTCGTCGACTCCGATGCGACGATCGAGAGAATCATAAGTATAGGTTCCCGAGGCGATCACCGTCCCCGACGAATTCTTCTCGCGGAATCCCGTCATCTCGTTCCGATCATTCCACGTGTACGTCCAAATGTCGTCCAATGTCGTTAAATCTGTTACGAAATGATGTTGATCGAAAAGGATTCCCGTAGAGTCGAACGCACTTGAATTCGCGATGTCATGTGAGTTCATGTGTTGCATCCTTAGTTCATGCGTCGCGAACTCATTTGTAAGAGCGAACGGTCGTGTGTGCCGTTTCTTATTCCTGAATTGAAAAATGACGGCTCGGTCGACGCCTCGCCCTCCTGGAGATACGTTCTCTCGACCCAAACCAAACCTGAGGACGAAGCGGGGGCGAAGGGGGGAAATTCGCCGTGAGTCGATCGATCGCAGTGATATACATCAAGTTCCGAAAGTACGTCGATCAATCTAAATGTGGTATGCTAACGACCGCGCTTTCGGATTGCAAGACCCGCTTCCGGTTTTTCTCGATTTTTTTTGAGGAGGGCCTCGGATGATTGAAATGGCTTGTTTTTCAGGGGTTTTGAGCGAAAACGCGAGAATGCTATCTTATATTATGAATTGAACGTGGCGAACGTGTTGCTTTTTGGCGACATCGCCGGGTATGACTCGGGCCTGGAAAATCGAAACAGAGTTCCGTAGCCGCGGTCGCATCGATCAATCCTTACCACGGCCCGATTCATTGTCATTTCCAGTCGATTATGACTGTTTCGACGCGATTCTCTCCAGCGTCCTTTGGCGATTCCCCTTGCCCGATTCGGCGAAATCGGCTACGAATCGGCCGGGAGTGGATCGTTCAGGCGTTTTCGATGAAGAAGAGGGAAGGAATCCCGCATGGCACGGATCTTGATCGACGTCAATCGTCCTCAATTGACCGCGACGACCGACGAATACAAAGCGCTCGAATCGGGCGATATCCTCTACTTCCCTCAAACCCCCTTCGAACTCGCGGCCGAGGAACGCGCGTTCCTCCTCGGCCAAAAACAGGCGGGGGGCACGCTCCATAAAAATATCAGCTACCGTCCCGCGATCGATAAGCTCAAAGGCGTCGAGGCCGACGACCCCGAACAATTCCGCCGCACCCATGAAATTATGCGCAATTACTCGCAACGCGCCGTCGCGTTCACCGCGTCGTTCCTGGCTCGCTACGCTTCGACCTGGAAGCTCGATTTCGCGAGCTTCAGGCCGATCGAAGAGCACGGCCGAGCCGCGGCTCGCCACGCCCGCAACGACCTGATCCACGTCGACGCGTTCGGGTCAAGACCTTCGCACGGCAATCGTTTGCTGCGGATCTTCACCAACATCAATCCCGAAAAGCCGAGAACGTGGGTCACGTCGGATCATTTCGACGAACTCGTGCGCAAACACGCGAGCGAGGCGGGGCTTCCCAAACCCCCGCATTTCTGGTCAAGGGTGCGGTCGAAGGCGCTCGCCGCGGCCGCGGGCGTCGGAATCCCCGTCGTCAATCGACCCGAGTACGATCGATTCATGCGCCGATTCCATCATTACATGAAAGACAACGAGAACTTTCAGCAAACCTGCCGCAAGGATCGGTGGGATTTCCCACCCGATTCGACCTGGATCGTCTTCACCGATACCGCGAGCCACGCGTGTTTGAGCGGTCGGTACGCTCTTGAGCAAACGTTCATCGTCGATCGTCGCGGGCTTGTTTTTCCCGAGCGGTCGCCGATCGCGATTCTCGAAAAGATGGTCGGATTTCCGCTCACGGCGCGGTCGGCTTGAGGTTCGAGGTTAGAGAATCATGGTACGAGGTTCAACGAGCGCCGAAGCGGGGACGTCGGCTCATTGATGATCGCCGAAGCGGGGACGTCGGCTTATCGACGATCCCCTTTTGGCTGATTTTCGCGGCTTTTGATCGCCGATTCGTCTTGCTTCGCGGGGGAAGGCTTGGCTGGTTCGAGATATCCCGAATCGGCCATCCAGTCTGAGAGGCGTTTGGGCCAGTTTTTCAGGGTTTCGAGCTTCGATCGATTCCCCATGTTGAACGCGTGGCCGCCGCGCGCGAAGACGTGCGCCTCGACCGGAACTCCCGCGTCGCGATACTTTTGGAAGAGACGAGCGATCACTCGCGAAGCGCCCCGATCGTCGTTCGCGACAAGCAAGAACGCGGGAGGGGCGTCTTTGGGGATCGTCTCGGGAATCCCCAACGGCCCAGGATAGATTAAGATCTGAAAATCAGGGCGGCTATTGATCCGATCGATCGGATCGGCGGCTTTGGGGTCGCCCGCGCCCGGCGCGTAAGCGACCATCGACGCGACCTCGCCTCCCGCCGAAAACCCCATCACGCCGATACGGTCGGGGTCGAGCCCCCATTCCTCGGCGCGCGAACGGACGAGCCGCATCGCGCGGATCCCGTCTTCTCGGGCGTGAATCTCGGGCTTGTACGGCGAACCCTGTTCGCGGCCGAGCCTGTATTTGAGCGCGAACGCCGCCACGCCTATGCCGTTGAGATAGCGAGCGGGTTCCACCCCCTCGGCGTTGAACACGAGTTCGCGATGCCCGCCCCCGGGACATATGATCACAGCGGCGCGCGTCGCCTTGTCTTTGGGAGGGAGAAACGCGGTGATCGAAGGATTGTGGATGTTTTTAATCCAGTAATCCTTGGCGATTTGAGGCAGGTCGCGCCTCGATTCAAACCCTGGAGCCCCGTTCGGCCAAAGCGGGATCTCGCGCGGTTCGTCGACTCCGACGAGCGTCGCGGCCAAAACGAACGCGTAAACGATCGGCATCGGCGTCGCTCCCCCCCCCTCCCCGCCGATTCCGCTCATTTCGCGATCGAATCGCGGGGAGACGAGCACTTTCGGCGTTCCGGGATCGTTCCAAAAGCGTTGATTAAAGGTCGGCGAGCTTGCCGTCGGAATCGCCGAATCGTTTGAGGTCGGACGCTCCCATGCGTTCGGCCATGCTCAAGAAAAGGTTCGTCATCGGTTTTGATCCGTGTTTGACGTACCGGCCGGGGTTGAGCGTTCCGCCGCCGGCGCCGGCGACCACGATCGGCAGGTCGACGTGCGTGTGCCGGTTGCCGTCGGAGTTGCCGCTGCCGTAGACGATCATCGAATGATAAAGGAGCGATTTACCGTCGGATTCTTTGATCGAATCGAGCCGATCGAGGAACCGCGCGAACCGACGGACGTACCACAGATCGATGTCGGCGACCTTGGCGATCCAATCGGCGCGATTTTGATGATGCGTGAGATCGTGATGACCTTCTGAAATGCCGATCTGTTCAAACGATCGATTGCTGCCGTCGTGCGCGAGGAGCATCGTGGCGACCCGCGTCGAATCGGTTTGGAACGCGAGGACGAGCATATCGAACATGAGGTCGATGTATTCGGTGTAATCGGCGGGAACGCCCGCGGGAGAATCGACCGACGCGAGATCGGCGGGGGCGAACCGTTCGGCGCGTTCGATGCGGGTTTCGATCTCGCGGACGCCTTCGAGGTATTGATCGAGCTTCTCGCGATCGCTCGATCCCAGGCGATCGCGCATCGCGCGCGCGTCTTCGAGCGCGAAATCGAGGATCGACCGCCGTTCGAGCCTGCGGCGTTCGAGGTTCGCGCGCCGTTCGCCCGGCGAACCCGCGCCGAAGAGCCGCTCGAAAACGAGCCTCGGGTTCGATTCGGGAGGCGCGGGAGTCGTCGGCGAAGTCCAAGACATATTGTATTGATACGCGCAAGAATATCCCGAATCGCACGATCCCGCCTTCCGCGCCGATTCGCACGCGAGTTCGAGCGAGGGAAACCGCGTGAGATGACCGATCTTACGCGCGATCAATTGATCGATCGATACCCCGGCGCGAACCGTGACGGCGCTTTTGTTGAGGCGAACTCCGGTGAGGAACGTTCCGCCGCCGCGTGCGTGATCGCCGGCGCCGTCGGGCCCCCCCTCGGCGGTTTTATGATCGAGCCCGCGCATCACCTGAACCATGTTTTTCAGCGGTTCGAGCGGCTGGAGCGTTTTCTTGAACTGAAAATCCTTGCCGTCCCCTTCGGGACGCCACGCCGAGGGGATCGCGCCGTTGGGAAAATAGACGAAAGCCGATCGCAACGGCGCGCCCGTGATCGTCGAGGCCTCGGCGGCGACGTCGGCGGCGAACGCCCTCGAAACCCCTCGCGTCGCGAACGCGGGCAAGGCGATCAGAGCCCCCGCTCCTCGAATAAACGCCCGCCGTGTGACCGCAGTCGACTTTCGTCCGAGCGCCGAATCGATCTCTTTCGACATATTCATGTCCTTACTCGTTAGGGTTGATGCGTTTCGCCGAATCGGCGTTCGAGGCCGACGTCGCTTCGACCTTCGTCGATCGCCTTCGTTTCTGGAACGGCGCCGATCGGACGATCGCGTGGATCAACTCCGACCCGCTCCCGTTCGTCGCGTCGAGCCGATCGACGATCAAGTCGACCGAATGGACGTCGGTCGCCTCGAGCCCGCGACCGATCGCGTAGGTGAGCAATTTCTCGGTTAAACACCGATAATATTCGCGTTTGTGCCGATCGACCAGGGCGCGCTTCAGGTCTTTCACGTCTTTAAACTTTTCGCCCGTGATCAGCTCTCCCGACGAATCGATCGGCCCCCCCCGCTCTTTTTCGCGGAACCGACCGAGCGCGTTGAACTGTTCGAGCGCCAGCCCGAGCGGATCCATCCGCGCGTGGCACGCGGCGCACGACGGAACGTCGCGATGCAAAACCATCGATTCGCGAAGCGTGAGCGTTCGGCCCGCGGCCTTCTTGCCGGCCTCTTCGAGCGAGGGAATGTTCGGCGGCGGAGGAGCGGGAGGCGATCCCAATAAATTCTCAAGTATAAACAAGCCGCGCTTCACCGGCGACGTTCGATCGGGATTCGACGTGACCGCCAAAATCGTCCCCTGAGTCAGCACCCCGCCGCGAGGACTGTTCGGCGGAAGCTTGACGAGCCGCATCTCGTCGCCCGAAACCCCGTCGATTCCGTAATATTTCGCCAACCGTTCATTCAAGAACGTGTAATCACAATCAAGAATTTCGAGCACGCTTCGGTTTTCTTTGATAATATGTTCAAAGAGCATTTCGGTTTCGCGGCGCATCGCGCGGCGGAGATCCCCCGTCAGCTCGAATTCGCGGAAGCGGCGGAAATTGCGCGGAAACGACGCGCGAAACTCTTGCAGCTCCTTCTTTTCGGCTTCGGTGAGCTTTTCGGGAGGCTTGCGGATCAGCTCGCGGAACCTCGTACGGCGGCGTTCGGCGGCGGGATCGGCGGGTTCATCACGCGCGATCACCGCCCCCGCGTTGATCGGAACCCCTTCGATATCGCGGGTTTGCAGCCATTGCCCCGTAAAATGACGGAAGAACTCGCCCGAACGCGGATCGGAAAGCAACCGCGCGAGCTGACGATCGAGATTCGCCCTCAATTGATTCTTTGATGCGAGATCGATCAGCTCGGCGTCGGGCGCGGTCGACCAGAAAAAGTAGGAAAGCCGCGAAGCGAGCGAATATTCATCGATAAGAGGATATCGATCGGTTGAATCGACCGCGTCGAATTCCTCGCGGAACAGAAACCTCGGCGAGGCGAGAACCGCGGCCATCGCCTGCGAAACTCCCGCCTCGAACGTTCCGCCTTGATGCGACCAGATCGATTCGGCCAGGGACGCGAGCCGATCTTTGGTCGCGTCGTCGACGGGACGACGGAACGCGCGGGTAGCGAATTGTCCCAACAGCTCGCGCGCGTACGCCTTCCGTTCGGCGGGATCGGCGGGGGGATCTTTGGGGAAAAACTTCGCGTAATCGGCGGGTCGAACCCGATATTTCTCGTCCATCGGCCCCTCGACGCTCGCCGAGGTCAGCTTCAACGCCAACGTACGGTTCCTTTTTTCGTCGGGCGTCAACGGCTCGACCTCGATCGTCGTCTCGTGCGGGCCCGCCTTCCAGTCGCGATCGAACGCGAACCGGAACTTTTTGCCGTCTTGACGACTGAATTCACGGCTGACGAGTTCATCGCCGTCGCAACGAATCGTCATGCGACATTTGTTATAATCGAACATCCCGTCGACGAATTTCTCGGTCGCGGCGATCTCGAGGTTCAACCGATACCGACCTTCGATTTCGATCGTATCCACCGCCTTGAGCGAAGCCTTTTCGTAATACGATAAAACGGGCTCGCCCCCTTTGGCTTCGCTTCCGACCCGCTTGAACAGCTTGGGATCGATCTTCCGCTCGGGAACGACCCTGGAAACCTTGGGAACCGCCGCGGCGACGATCGCATGCGCCGATTCAAGATATTTTTCGAGCAATAACGGCGAGATTGTGAGAACTTCTCCAATGTTATCGAATCCGTGACCCGAGTCGTCGGGGGGAAAATCGGCGGTGGTGTCGAAATCGACCCCGAGAAGGTCGCGAACGGTGTTGCGGTATTCGACGCGGTTGAGCCTTCGGACCGTCACGCGGCCGGGGTCGGGGTCGGCGGGGTCGATTCCGATCGCGTCGAATTTGATCCAGGATTCGAGCGCCGCGATCTCTTCGGACGAGGGTTTGGGTTCTTTCGCGGGGGGCATGATCCCCGAGCGAATGTTTTTGAGCACGTTCCACCAGAGTTTGTCGTTGTGGAGTCGGGATCGATCGGAGTCGAAACCGTCGAGCGCGACCCCCCCCTTCTTGGCGCCGTCGCCGTGGCACGTGTAGCAGTATTCTTTGAGGAGCGGCTCGATTTCCCTGGCGAAGCGATCCGCGGCGCGATCCGCGGCCGACGCTCGATCGTCGAAAATCGAGCCGAACGCGGCGATTCCCGCGACGATCGCCATTCGAATGACGACCGCGATTCGTCCTCGCGCGATCGGCGGGCGCGAACGAACACACGGGTCGGTTTCAACCACGTTCGGGTGAGTCTGATACGTCATATCTGGTGGGCTCGACTAAGTTTAACCCGCGCCGAAGGAGACCAAGAGTTACGGAATCGAATCGCGTGCGGAACTCACGCCGTTATTGTCGATCGAGATCGCTCGCGAAACAAGCGAAATCTCGACGATATCGACCGCGAACCTTCATGAGTTAACCCGTTACGGCTTCGATTTTTAAGACCGAACACGAACGCCGACGGAGTCCGCGCGCGGAGCCGTCACCTTGATATGCGATGGATCGGCGTCGGCCGGCCCTGTGAAATCGGCGACTCGGGCGGATTTCGGTCGGCTCGTCGGGGCGAATTTCGAGTAACCTTAAATCGTTCAACGATTCGGCCGATCGTTTCGACGCGTCGATTCGATCGAATTAAGAATTGCTCGTCGATTTGTGTAAGGATCTATGATGATGGATAACGACCGTTTCGCTTCGATGTATGAGAAACAGGCTCCGTGGGATATCCCCGGCCCTCAGCCCGCGATCGTCGAGCTTGAAGAGGCCGGAGCGATCGGAGGGGACGTGCTCGACGTCGGCTGCGGGACCGGAGAGAACGCGCTTTATCTGGCTTCGCGCGGGCATACGGTTTGGGGGATCGATTTCGTTCCCACGGCGATCGAGCGCGCCCGCGCCAAGGCCAAGGAACGCGGGATCGACGTTCGTTTTCAGGTCGGCGACGCTCTCAAACTGAGCGAATTGGGGCGAACCTTCGACGCCGTGATTGATAGCGGTCTCTTTCACACGTTCAGCGACGAGGATCGTGCGAAATATGTCGAATCGTTATCGAGCGTGATTCGTCCCGGCGGAACGTATCATGTGCTCTGTTTTAGCGATCAAGAGCCAGCGGGCGAGGGGCCGAGGCGGGTTTCCGAGGCCGAGCTGCGTCGAGCGTTCGAAAGAGGTTGGAACGTTCAAGAGATCCGCGCGATCCGTTTCGCGACCGCGACATATCCGGGAGCTCCGAGCTTCAGCCCCGGCGGGCCGAAGGCGCTCTGTGCGACATTTGTACGGGTGTGAGGCGCGGTTTACGCTCGTAGCGATTGCGCCGAGGAGTTCTAATGGAATACGAGGTCGCTACGAGATAGAATTCCTGCCGGTCGAACGAGGAGGCTAAGTTGATGAAAGCCGAGCGTGCGAATCGCGATCATCTTTTGAAACGGTCGACAAAGCCTCGTTCGGGGAATCGCCTCTTCGCCGACGCTTCGATCGAAACCGTCGGCGATTTGCTGTTGCGACTCGGCGGAATTCCGGCGAATCGCGTGCGAATGAATCCGCATCCGGGCGCGGCGACCGAGCGCGATCTGATCCGAGCGAACGCCGAGAAGGTATCGATCTGTGAGCTCGTCGACGGAACCCTCGTGGAGAAAGCGCCGGGGGTCTCGGAATCGCGAATCGCGGCTTTGTTGATTCATTACTTATTAGCGTACGTATTAGATAAGAATTTAGGCGTCGTATTGGGCGAGGGGGGAACGCTGAGGATCGCTCCCGGATTGGTACGCGCGCCCGATGTCTCATTTATTTCAAACGAACGACTCCCCAAAGACGGACTTGAAGGCGCCCCTTTTCCAACCGCGGCGCCCGATCTCGCGGTCGAGGTTTTGAGCAAAAGTAACACAAAACGCGAGATCACGCGGAAATTGAACGAGTATTTTCAAGCCGGCGTGAAAATCGCCTGGGTGATCGATCCCAAGAAAAAGAATGTTCTCGTCTATCATTCGAGCGATACGTTCACGACACTAGGGCGGGATCAAACGCTCGACGGCGAAGAAGTTTTACCGGGCTTTCGGCTCGATATCGCCAAGCTTTTCGTCGGCTCAAAGTGACCGGCGAACAAGAGGAGAATGATTTCGCAAGCATTTCGACTTTTAAACACAAAAACGACGATCTACTTATGTTTGCATGTATGACTAATTAATAATAATGCGCGCCGAGCCGCGAAGCGGGTCTCTTTTACGTTCACTTTTGCAACGGTGATTCGTCTTTCAATCTCTCGATTTCGATGATCCCTGGATTATGAGGAAGCTTCGTCTCGTCGCGGAGCCGGTTGCTTACATCTTCTCTTACCGATCGGCGTCGTCGTCGTTTCGCCGCGCCGTCGATTTTTTTCATCCCACCTGAATTTTGGCTCGCGACCGGAGCGCGTCGCGGAGCGTCTTGAAATCGGCTCGATCGCGGATCGATTCGTACGCGGGGGCGTCGAGCTCGGTCGGATCGTCGAGCCCTTTCTTAATCGCGCGTTGAAGCGATTGAATCGCGCGCCGCGCGTATGAATCGCGACGTTCGCCGCGGTTCGAAGCCGAAAGCTCGCTCCGATTCGCGGCGATCGCCGCCGATCCCGCGAAAAACCGCGCCGCGCGGCGGAGAAAATCGAATTCGTCGGGGGCGAGTTCGACGATCAGCTCGGCGGTCTCGGCGCAACGACGGTCGTCTTTCATCCGCAGCAGCGTTTCGGCGAGATAAACGTAATCGGTCAAAAGCGCTCCGCGTTCGATCACCGACCGAGAACTCGCCGTTTGCGCCTGGATATGTAACGCGATCGCGCGATCGAAAAGGTCTCGCGCCTCGGCTAAATTGTGTCTGTCGAGTTCGAGCAGAGCCGAGCGGTCGATCGAGGTCGCGACCGCGCCTTGATATTCGGGGACCGAGACTTCGATTTTGAGGAGCGGGTCGAGCGTTTTGGTCCCGCGGCGGAAGATCTCGACCGCCTCGTCCTTGCGGCCGATCTCGGCCAAAAGCACGCCCAAATTCGAAATCGTCGACCCGAGGAAAAAGCGAAAATCGGGGCGATCGGGAAAACGATCGACGAGCTTTTCGCCGATATCGATCGCTTTCGAAAGCGCCTCGCGCGCCTCGGCGTCGCGATTCAACCGGCGCAGCGCCATCGCCCAGTTCGAAGTCGCTCCCGCGAGTTCGGATTGATAATCGGGGACCGCGGGAAACGACGACGCGAGCGAACGATAACCCTTAACGGCTTGTTCATACAAGGGAATCGCTTCTTCAAAACGCTTTTGAACGTCGAGAGCCGATCCGAGGTTCACGCGGGTGCGGGCGCGTTCGAATTGAAAGCCCGCGAGCGATCCCTGATCGGTTTCGAGTTTATCCTGAAGCGCGATCGCCTCGCGAAAGATCGACTCGGCGCGGGGAGGGTCGGATTTAATGATCAGAATTCCCCAATTGCTAAGAAAGCGAGCTAGCTTGCGCAGGTCGTCCGAACCCCCTCGTTCGGCCTCGACGATCGCGCGACGCGCGGCGATCGCCTCGCGATAAACAGCCTCTCCCTCGGGCGTTCTTCCCGGACGTTTGGCGAGCAAAGTTCCCAGTTGATACACGCAATCGTTGATCGATCGAACGACGTCGGAATCTTTCGGTCGCTTTTCAAGGTGTTTCTTAAAAATAGCGCGAGCCGCCGACAAATCTCGTTCGGCCTCGTCGAAACGGTTTTCTTTTTTGAGCACGACTCCCAGGTTCAAAAGCGTTCGCGCCGCGTCGAGATCGATCGAACGATCGACGCGCGATTTTTCAAAAGCGGTAAGAGCTTCTCGATACGCCGATTCGGCGCCGCGGTAATCGCCGAGCATTTCATCGATATCGCCGAGTCTCAGCCGCGCCAGGCCGACGTCGCGGCGGAGCGAGCGATCGGCCGAGCGATCGCGGAGGAACGTCAGGTAAAAATCGAGCGCCTTGGCGAGCATCGCGCGACGTTCGCGTTCCATCTGGGGAATTTCGGCGAGATCTTTTTCGGCGAATTTGGAAAGCATCTCGTCGACCGCGGCCTTGGCGAGCCTGAAATTCGCCTCGGTCCGCGCCTGCTCGCGTCGGATCAGCACCGTACCAATTGAAAGCGCGATCACCGTTACGACGAGGAGCGCCGCGGTCGTCGTCACGAGCGTCTTGCGGCGTTTCGCCCACCGCGCCAGCCGCGCGACGATCGGCTCGCGGTACACCGACACGGGCTCGTCGGCGAGGAACCGCTCGACGTCGCGCGCCGGCCCGCGCGCCGACGGATAACGATCCGACGGATCGAGAGCCATCGCCTTGAGACAAATCGCCTCGAGCGCCCGATGCACGCGACGATCGACGCTCCGCGGCGGCGGAAAATCCCCCCTCTTCACCTTATCCAATAAATCCAATACATTCTTACCTTTAACGGGCGCTTGACCGGTTAAAATATGATATAAGGTGGCTCCAAGACTGTAAATATCGCTCGCCGTTCCGGTGTTCTCCACTTCGCCTCGCGCCTGTTCTGGGCTCATATAACTGGGCGTGCCGACGGTCGATCCCGCCAACGTTTCGCTCCCGCCGCTCGTCAGTCTTGATTTGAGCGGGCCGAACGTCGAACCCTCCTCTTTCGCGTCGACTTGGTCGAGAGCCTTCGCGAGCCCCCAGTCGACGACGAGCGTCTCGCCGAAATCTCCCAGCATCACGTTCGCGGGTTTGATATCGCGATGGATCACCCCTCTCGAATGCGCGAAAGCGATCGCGTCGCATACGTCGATAAATCGCGCGAGCAGACGACGCAATTCGATCTCGCGGCGCCCCGGATCGCGCTTTTCAAGATCTTGCGCGTGGAATTGATCGATCGCGTCTTTCAGGCTGTCGCCGCGGATGAACCTCATCGCGTAGTAAGGCCTGCCGTCGCGATATCTCCCCAGTCCGTAAACCGGGACGATCCCGGGGTGTTCGAGCCCTCCCGTCACCTCGGCCTCGAGCACGAATCGATCGCGGCTTTCATCATGATCGGCGTAACGCTCCTGGATCTCTTTCAGCGCCACCTCGCGATGAAGCTCGAGATCGAACGCGACGAAAACCTCGCCGAGCCCCCCTTTCGCGTGCTTGCGGAGGATCTGAAATCGCGATTCGCCCCCCCCCGGCGCCTTCACCCCCGCGGATCGTCCGCTTCGCGCAATGATATCGGCGTTCTTTAAATCCGGGTTGGCGATTGTTTCTTCATGATTCGATATTTTACGATCGCCGGGGGGTACGTAGGCGGTTTCGAGCGCGCTCGCCGAAGCCGAAGCTCGGTTCTTTCTCGGCGGGTCGGCGACGGTCGCGTCGGGGTCGATCGCGGGAGCGAAATTCGCGGCGTTGTTCTTTCTCGGCGGGTCTGCGACGGTCGCGTCGGGGTCGATCGCGGGAGCGAAATTCGCGGCGTTGTTCTTTCTCGGCGGGTCTGCGACGGTCGCGTCGGGGTCGATCGCGGGAGCGTCGGCGATCGTCGCCTCGATCGTGCGTGGAATCGAAGTCTCGACCGAACGTGAAGGAGGAGTGAACGAATCGACGGGAAAATCGACGAGAGGTCGGCCGCGATCGTCGCGCCGATCGTTTTTATGATCAACCGTATGACGATTTGTAACATCTCCCGATGAGAATCCCCACGTCGCATCGGGGTCGGGCTTGTCGATCGTCGCGTCCTCCGGCGTCGCCGGTTCGCCTCCCGCTTGTTTCGCGGGTTCGCGTCCGACGAAAGCGTTCCTCGCCGCGGCGATCACGCTCGCGACCGCTCGGTCGAGCGTCGCCGATCCGACCGAGTCGAAAACCGAACTCAAATCGTCGCGGCTCGCCAGGCTCGCCAAACATTCCGCCTCGTCGCCGTTATATTCATCAAGAAATACGTTGAATTCTTGATGGATCGTCGCCGCCTCCGATCGCGAGAGCTGAAATTCGGCGACGAGGAATTCGTCGATCGATCGAGCGGGCTTGCGATCGGCCTTGCCGAACGCGCGAGCGATCGCGTCGGTCGAAGCGAGCCCCATCCTCATGGCGACGAAGGAGGCGATCAGCATCGCCGCGTCGGTCAATCGATTCATCGTTCGTTCCCCGACGTCGACGAATCAGAATTCCAAATTGATGAGTAATACCGAACAACGGCGCATATGATTGTTCATGACGCTCGACCCGCGACCGATCCACGTCTATGAGCCGAACTTGAACCGAACCGGCCGAGGCGAGCGACCGCGAGACACGCGAACGCGATCGCCGCGAGAACGATCGACGACGGAGCGGGAACGGTCTGAGCCTGAGGTTTGATCGCGTAACTCACGCCGTCGAGCCCGAAGACGTCCTCCGAGCCGTTCGTCGAACCGATTTCTGTGAATATAATATTATGAATACTCGCCCCCGGATCGACGAAGCCGAAATATTCGGCGCCCCCTTTCGACGAACCCTTGATCGCGATCGATTCGTTCGCGCCGTCGTTGAACGAGACCGAAAGCGGATTGCCGACGTCTCCGTAACCCGTCAGATAAACGCCGAACGCCGAGATCCCGCTCTGAAAGTGAAAATCGATCGAAGCCGACCACGATTCGTTTTTGGCGGGAAGTTGCGGCACGAATTCGAGATACTTCCCCCCCGAAGTCACGCTGTAGCCCGTCGCAGCGGTGTAGGGAGAATGCGCCGCGTCGGTAATTCCATAAATATACGTGTGTTTAACGCCGTTTTGATCGGTCCAGACGAGCCCCGGCGAAGTTCCTGAAAGCGAAACCGAAACGCCCGGGACGATCGACGCGGCGGCCGTTCCAGAAGGCGAGCCGAGCGACATATTCGCGAACGAAGCCGACGTGAGGGGGGCGAGTTTGGTCGCCGCGACCGCGAATCTCGATTCGGCGCTCTGAGAGTTCGGAATCGCCTGACCGGGCGCCGCGCCGGGGTCGATCCCGGTGAAGGTCGTGTATTCGCCCCGCGCGCCGACCCCCGCGAACGACAACGCCCAAGCCGCCGTGATCGTCGCCAAAATTCGAGCACTCGTTGATCGTATCGCCACGTGATCCGCGTCCTATTCTTCCGATCGATCGGTAACAGAACTACACGATACGAAACCCATTACGATTTCGCACGCGATTCCGGGACGGATTTCCTTGTTCCATGCCATCGATTCGATATGGACAGTTTATTTTAGCCGAGAATCGACCCGGTTCAACACCCGATCGAGCCGATCGACGCCTATTTTGGGAGAACGCCTGAAACCGCGGGTGATGTTTCGTTTCGTCAACACGCGATCCGTAAGGACTAAAATGATCCGCGAGAGTCGTGGCGACGAATCTCCCGCCGAGCTTAGATCGATTGACTCCGAATCGACCGCGGTTTCAGGCCTGCTTCGGCGGATTCATGCCGGCTTCGATCGACGTCTCGAATCAGCGTTTGGGGGTGACGCCTTCGACCGACGTGCTGCGATCGGGGGGCTTCGAACTCGAAACCGCGACCAGCACGCCGAGCGCGCCGAGCCATAAAAGATAAACACCCAGCCACACCAAAAACGGCGCGGCGCTCTTTTTCGCGGCGGGTTCGCTTCGGTCCATAACGCGCTTCCAACTTATCATGTGATGATCGTGAAAACGATCGCGTGTTATTTTATGAATACTTGATCTGGTTGAGATCGGCGATCTGAAGGCGTTCGAGTTCGGCGTGGAGATCGAAGACGTCGTCGAAATCGGATCGCGCGTCGGCTTCGTTTTTTTCGAGTTCGCCCGCGTCGATCAGGTTGTAAACGATGTCGCCGATGTGGGAGGTCGTTTGCAAGCCCCAGCGATCGAGCATCATCCGCGCCATGAAGCCGTACTTTTCGACCGCGAGTTCTTTAACCAGATCGCAGACGTCGCGTCCCGTGACGTGCTTTCGGATCGGGTCGACGGGCTTTTGGGCGGATTTATCGCCGCGCGGTTTCAGCCGTGCGCGCCTCCGCCGCGATCGCGCCGACGCGATCGCTTCCAACACGAATTCATACGCGTCGATCGGATACCGCGCGTCGCGCGAGACGACCGAAGCCAACCGATCGCGATCTTCGAACATCAACGGACGCGACCCCTCGGAACGAACCGAACCCCCGCTCTCGCCGTTCGCACGGACCCCTCCGCGCCCTCGGATTCGGAATCATAGCCGAAGTCGATCGCCGCGGCGAGGCCGAATGCGCGTGATTCGGCGCGCGATCCGATCAAGTAAATAATTGTTTGTAAATCTTTAAATATTAATGTGTGGAAATATAGGCGAACGAGCCGGGCCGGCCGATCGCGGCGCGTTCGATCGACGATCGGTTCGGTCAGCCGGCGTATCGGCGTTTATCGTGGGGTCGTCGCTTTCTTTTTGATCTCACGCGACGCGTAATACCAAACGCTTTCGTCGGGGCCTCTTGTTATGAACATAAGTGGTTTATTGATCGGCATGATGAATTCTCCGTCGCCGTGGACGAGGAGCGAGAAGAAGCCGAGCGTTTTTTCGGCGCCGAGTTTATCGAAGCTCGGGGGATAACAGCGGAGGTATTCATAAAAATCAACCCACGTGAATTGACGTTTGGCGTGCCTGCGGATGACTTCGCCGGTATATCCTCCGCAGCAGAGGATCGTCGGGTTTAGGAACGGTGGTACGCGTTCGTAAAATTTATTATGAAGGTGGAGGAGGTATTGATCGACTTCGCGCAGGCTTTGGAGCGAGTAATCGAGTTTCGATCGGTCGAGTTTGGCGTGATCGTGGAGGTCGCCGTCGGCTCTTAGCGACCCCTCGAAGATCTCGGCGTAGGCCATCATTTTATCGTTGACGTCGAGCATCGTGGGGATCCAGGACTTTTCTGGTGGATTTTCAGATCGACCGTCGTCGGTCTCGGCGGGTGATCGATCGGCGTTCTTCAGGATAATGCGTCTCCCTCCTTTTCGCCGGCGGTTTGGTTCGAAATCTGCATTGAAATCTTTGAAATTCGCTCCGAAATCGGGTCGAGCGGCTTTAATTGAACGATCATGAACGAAAGAGAATTTAGAGGCTATCCGAAATGTAATCGGCAATTTCGGTGGGATTTGCAATGGAACCGGTTATTGGGAGGGCGAACCGCCAGGTGAGCCGTCTTGATATGTTTTATACTCGATGCGATAAAACCCGCTTTTTCATAGGGATTTTCCAAAGCGGATCACCTGGAGGTTCGCCCTCCCAATTTCGGGTTCGCTCTTCCAATTTCGGGTTCGCCCTCCCAATTTCGGGTTCGCTCTTCCAATTTCGGGTTCGCCCTTCCAATTTCGGGTTCGCCCTCCCAATTTCGTGTTCGCCCTTCCAATTTCGTGTTCGCCCTTCCGATTTCGGGTTCGCCCTTCCGATTTCGGGTTCGCCCTTCCAATTTCGTGTTCTCCCTCCCGATTTCGTGTTCTCCCTCAAATCTCGCCGAATACGCGGTATTCTTTCCGGATAGCCTCTAACATCATACAAATTCTTTAAAAATAATCATACTAAAACATTATCATTATTAGTAAGACTTCGAAATAACGATCGGTTTCGTGATCTTGCCGGGGTTTGATCGCGGCTATAGATTGGGTTCAGGGTTGCGGGCGATTCTGATGATGGATACGGGATAAAACGACCTTCTCGGTTTAAATCCGCTCCCGATCATGTGATCGGGAGAAACGGTAGCGCCCGTACGCGACGTTCGAGCCGATCCTGTTTCAATCCGCTCCCGATCATGTGATCGGGAGAAACGACGGCCACCAGACGGCTTGGGCCGAACTTGTAGTTTCAATCCGCTCCCGATCATGTGATCGGGAGAAACGGAGACAATTGAACGAAAGCGGCTCAAGTTGATCGTTTCAATCCGCTCCCGATCATGTGATCGGGAGAAACGACGTCAACCTGTACAGGTTATGACGCGAGTGAGTTTCAATCCGCTCCCGATCATGTGATCGGGAGAAACGAGATCGGCTCGTCGTTCGGCCGATTCGACACGGTTTCAATCCGCTCCCGATCATGTGATCGGGAGAAACGGAAAAAACTCGACGCTCGGCTCCCGAATAAAAAGTTTCAATCCGCTCCCGATCATGTGATCGGGAGAAACAATCGGCGAAATATCCTGATCGATTGCTTTTGTGTTTCAATCCGCTCCCGATCATGTGATCGGGAGAAACAGGCGTCTTCGACGGAAAACTGGGTCGCCAACTGTTTCAATCCGCTCCCGATCATGTGATCGGGAGAAACGATTATCTCGAAGATTCCCATTGTTGCGCTCTTGTTTCAATCCGCTCCCGATCATGTGATCGGGAGAAACTACTCGAGGGATTCGAAGGCGCGGATCATGACTGTTTCAATCCGCTCCCGATCATGTGATCGGGAGAAACGATTCTTTCTTATATTCGCGCCTATACGTATATAGTTTCAATCCGCTCCCGATCATGTGATCGGGAGAAACCTCAAAGGATCCTAGGCCCCTCACGATCGAAGAGTTTCAATCCGCTCCCGATCATGTGATCGGGAGAAACCATTTCGTTCGCGGCGTCGTGGCCGTCGAACTCGTTTCAATCCGCTCCCGATCATGTGATCGGGAGAAACATATGCAAAGCACGGGAAGCGCACATCGATAAGTTTCAATCCGCTCCCGATCATGTGATCGGGAGAAACCCCCGGACGCCGTCTGCTATCGGGAGCTTTACAAGTTTCAATCCGCTCCCGATCATGTGATCGGGAGAAACCCGCTTTTTCGATGGGTCGATCTCCCCCCTCGGGTTTCAATCCGCTCCCGATCATGTGATCGGGAGAAACGGATCTTGAATCGATGTTCGACGTTCATTTTTTGTTTCAATCCGCTCCCGATCATGTGATCGGGAGAAACGAGCACCTGATTGAGCGCGACACGATCGTTTTCCGGTTTCAATCCGCTCCCGATCATGTGATCGGGAGAAACGTCCTCTCGGCGATCAATCGCACGTACACACAACGTTTCAATCCGCTCCCGATCATGTGATCGGGAGAAACTCGACGATTCGGGCGTTCCGTTCGAGGTCGAGGGTTTCAATCCGCTCCCGATCATGTGATCGGGAGAAACTGCTCGGAGGTCGACGTCACGCGAGGGCTTTAAAGTTTCAATCCGCTCCCGATCATGTGATCGGGAGAAACGGTCACGACGCTGAAAACGGGGACGTCGAAAATACGGTTTCAATCCGCTCCCGATCATGTGATCGGGAGAAACAGTTCCATCATCGCATGAACAGTTTTGTTCATGAGTTTCAATCCGCTCCCGATCATGTGATCGGGAGAAACCATTCGGAATCGGAATCAACGCAGGCTACCATATGGTTTCAATCCGCTCCCGATCATGTGATCGGGAGAAACCATCGCGCCGGCTACGACGCCGAGGGTTACGACCGTTTCAATCCGCTCCCGATCATGTGATCGGGAGAAACAATCGATAATTCTTCATATAACCGATATTGGGAGTTTCAATCCGCTCCCGATCATGTGATCGGGAGAAACGGTTCCCGACGAACCCGGCGACGCGCCTCCCACGTTTCAATCCGCTCCCGATCATGTGATCGGGAGAAACTCGCAGCCGATTCGTGTGATGTTGCACACCAAAGTTTCAATCCGCTCCCGATCATGTGATCGGGAGAAACCGAAATTGCTGGATGGAACGAGGGTGTTTTGCTGGTTTCAATCCGCTCCCGATCATGTGATCGGGAGAAACCCGTCGCGATCGTAACCGGAACGTCTGTAGCCGTTTCAATCCGCTCCCGATCATGTGATCGGGAGAAACGAAGCTTGGCCAAGCACTTGACAATTACGTCATGTTTCAATCCGCTCCCGATCATGTGATCGGGAGAAACAAGGAAGCCGCCGTCGTCAAGCAGGCTCACGATCTGTTTCAATCCGCTCCCGATCATGTGATCGGGAGAAACGCGTGTACAGTGTTTACATCATATATTACTATAGGTTTCAATCCGCTCCCGATCATGTGATCGGGAGAAACACCGTGCGGCCGACTCAATCACCGACGACGACGTGTTTCAATCCGCTCCCGATCATGTGATCGGGAGAAACAACGAGTCCGCGTACGCGTGTGCGACGCGAATGAGGTTTCAATCCGCTCCCGATCATGTGATCGGGAGAAACGAGTTGATCGGCGCGCATCGGCGTACGGATCGCCGTTTCAATCCGCTCCCGATCATGTGATCGGGAGAAACCTCACCGTCTACGGAAAGACGACGCGGAAAACAGGTTTCAATCCGCTCCCGATCATGTGATCGGGAGAAACGGCCGCGCTGGGGTTGCTTCAGAACGCTCTCACGCAGTTTCAATCCGCTCCCGATCATGTGATCGGGAGAAACGAAGCTGCTCACACCATGAGCCATCCCATTCTAGTTTCAATCCGCTCCCGATCATGTGATCGGGAGAAACCGCGAGCCACGCGGTGTGCGCCGCGGCGTGATCGTTTCAATCCGCTCCCGATCATGTGATCGGGAGAAACGGCGGCAAACGAGAGGAATTGTCATTCCTGCAAGTTTCAATCCGCTCCCGATCATGTGATCGGGAGAAACGATCGTCTGGGTTACGATCGTGGTGGTGATGGAAGTTTCAATCCGCTCCCGATCATGTGATCGGGAGAAACCTGTCGCGACCGGCCTCACGCAAATGGAAACAAGTTTCAATCCGCTCCCGATCATGTGATCGGGAGAAACCGCGAATTTTTGGTCGACGAACGAGGGATGGCTGTTTCAATCCGCTCCCGATCATGTGATCGGGAGAAACGACCATACTCTTATGTCGGCTCATTTTCTTTATGTTTCAATCCGCTCCCGATCATGTGATCGGGAGAAACGCGTCATTCCGCCCGATTGCGAAATCATCGTTCGGTTTCAATCCGCTCCCGATCATGTGATCGGGAGAAACGCGGCACTCTAGGATCGACAGCGAAGCAAAAGAGTTTCAATCCGCTCCCGATCATGTGATCGGGAGAAACCCGCGGTCGGGCGAGGAGGGCTCACGGCCGATCAGTTTCAATCCGCTCCCGATCATGTGATCGGGAGAAACGCGAACAGCGCGAGAGACTACGCAAGCATTTACTGTTTCAATCCGCTCCCGATCATGTGATCGGGAGAAACACGGCCGCGTGGACCCTTGTTGTATGTTGTTCTTTGTTTCAATCCGCTCCCGATCATGTGATCGGGAGAAACTTGATTTTTTTTCCTATGTTCGCGCCTAACGTATAGTTTCAATCCGCTCCCGATCATGAGATCGGGAGAAACGTCGTGCCAGTCACGATAGTAACGCCGCGTAGCTGTTTCAATCCGCTCCCGATCATGTGATCGGGAGAAACCTAGGGTGGCGATGCCCTGAAGACGCTGCTTGTGGTTTCAATCCGCTCCCGATCATGTGATCGGGAGAAACCGCGGCGTCCCACACGCCCCACACGAGAGCCTTGGTTTCAATCCGCTCCCGATCATGTGATCGGGAGAAACGCGTGGGCTCAGCCGCCGGGATTATCGGATGTATGTTTCAATCCGCTCCCGATCATGTGATCGGGAGAAACGTGGGTGCGTCGCACCGTCGATAAAACCGCTTCGTTTCAATCCGCTCCCGATCATGTGATCGGGAGAAACCGCCCGAGGTCGTTATCTTCGGCGACGGCCATGGGTTTCAATCCGCTCCCGATCATGTGATCGGGAGAAACGGCGGCCCGAATCCGTTCCCGGTCGGCCTCGAGGTTTCAATCCGCTCCCGATCATGTGATCGGGAGAAACGTTCCATCATCGCATGAACAGTTTTGTTCATGAGTTTCAATCCGCTCCCGATCATGTGATCGGGAGAAACCGATCGCAACCCTGTTGTTCGGCAGCAATGAAGAGTTTCAATCCGCTCCCGATCATGTGATCGGGAGAAACTGATGATAACGGCGATTGTAGTTTAAGAATTGTAGTTTCAATCCGCTCCCGATCATGTGATCGGGAGAAACGACGACGCGACCGTCCAGGATAGAGGGGATGCCGTTTCAATCCGCTCCCGATCATGTGATCGGGAGAAACTCGTCGCCCGTGTCGTCGCGCGGAACGAGCAACGTTTCAATCCGCTCCCGATCATGTGATCGGGAGAAACGAATCGGCGAAATATCGTCGTCGATAGCTTTAGTGTTTCAATCCGCTCCCGATCATGTGATCGGGAGAAACATGTTTTGCCTCTCAGTCGCAACCTTAGTTGTTCGTTTCAATCCGCTCCCGATCATGTGATCGGGAGAAACAACTATCGCTATCCGTATCCTCACCCGATTCGAGTTTCAATCCGCTCCCGATCATGTGATCGGGAGAAACCGAATACGCGAAGCGCGGTAAGCGTACGTCGATAAGATTCGAGTTTCAATCCGCTCCCGATCATGTGATCGGGAGAAACCCTTCTCGCGTCGAATCATAGCTGCCAGAATGAGTTTCAATCCGCTCCCGATCATGTGATCGGGAGAAACTCGACCGCCGAGCAACGGAATCCGGTACCATTGTTTCAATCCGCTCCCGATCATGTGATCGGGAGAAACGTGCCGGTCGGAACGGTTGCATCCTGTACGAACGTTTCAATCCGCTCCCGATCATGTGATCGGGAGAAACGGAACCACGCGAGCGGCAAGACGACGGTACTGGAGTTTCAATCCGCTCCCGATCATGTGATCGGGAGAAACCCCTTGTTTTTGTTCTTTGGCATACCGATTAGGGTGTTTCAATCCGCTCCCGATCATGTGATCGGGAGAAACTCGAATCTCATTTAATAGACACGCGCCATTGCTGTTTCAATCCGCTCCCGATCATGTGATCGGGAGAAACCCCTCGTTCGTCACCGTTACGGCCGACACCGCTCCCGTTTCAATCCGCTCCCGATCATGTGATCGGGAGAAACATCAACTCGCCAAGTTCGACGCCGAACACAATATGTTTCAATCCGCTCCCGATCATGTGATCGGGAGAAACCGCGAACATTCAATCCACCCCTCCCGCCGTGGGAGTTTCAATCCGCTCCCGATCATGCGATCGGGAGAAACATAAACCCGCGACACCAATGAGCGAAACAACAGCGTTTCAATCCGCTCCCGATCATGTGATCGGGAGAAACAGCGTCTCCGGACCGAATTCGTTCTCCACGTCGGTTTCAATCCGCTCCCGATCATGTGATCGGGAGAAACCTCCAATCCCACGATCACGATCACGGTGTAAAATGTTTCAATCCGCTCCCGATCATGTGATCGGGAGAAACCCGCTCGGCTTAGCGATAGCCGAAAGTTTAGAGGGTGTTTCAATCCGCTCCCGATCATGTGATCGGGAGAAACTGCCTAATTTCAAGTCCTTTTGAAATCACGAGTTGCAACACGGATTTCGCGTACATGACTCTGGAATAGATCCTGGTCATCAAAAAAAGGACGAAGGCGGTACGTAAGTGTGTAATATTTAAGGACCTTATGGTGATCGCGTAAACCCCATCTTTGGACCGGAGCATAAGGTACGCGTCTTGTTTCTGGGATCTGGTTAGAAAATAAGTGGACCCTCGAAGTCGACGGATTGATTGATTCCGTGGTGTTCAATCTTCTTTCGAACGATTTCATCGAGGGGATAGAAACGAAGACTATCCTCTCGCACATTGATAATGTCCAAAAGCGAATTGCGAAGCAATACCCATTGTTCCGGGCCGACAAGGCACTCGAAAACGGATTTTTGAACTCGCTGACCGTAATTCTTGCATGCCGTTGCAACTTTCCGAAGACGTTTCCGACCCTCGGGTGTTACGGTCGAGACGTCGTATGTGACCAAGTATAGCATCTATCGATTTATCCCTTGGATGAGGAATCGAAGCGAAAGTATTAACTTCATTCACTATCCGTCAATGAAGTAATTGATCAATATTTGATTCAATATTAAAATAATTTTTGCTATTTCATATCGCATCAAACCTAATGCTTCTATCTAAGAACACAGGGTATATACATTTCCGAATCTCCTCTAAGATGACGCGCGAGCAGCTTGGCTTGTAGAAAAGGGAGTTGTCCGATACGTACTTGGCGATCGAGAAGCGGATGCTTAACCTCTTCTCTCTTACGCGCCACGTAGGCTTGAACAAGGGTTTTTCTCGCCGAATTAGACATTTCAACACCTCCTCCATCACGGATCGTAAATTCGACTGGTTTGATTTGTTTTCGATTGATCAAGGAAAGAACGAGTCGATCGGCGACAAGGGTTCTAAATTCTTCGACGAGATCGAGAGCGAGGGAAGGTCTTCCGGGACGGTCTGCGTGGAGAAAACCGACATCGGGATCAAGACCGGCCGCAGTCAGAGCGGCGACACAATCTTGAACCATAAGTGCGTATGTGAATGATAGCATCGCGTTAACCGCATCGAGCGGAGGTCTTCTCGTTCTACCGTTCATTGAAAAACCGTCGCGGTTTCGAATCATTCGGGGGAATGCCGAGAAGTAAATTCGAGCTGAATCTCCTTCATGTCCACGGATCGAATCGAGATGGTTTGCCAACCCAACCTGTCTTATATGCTCACCAATAACAGATGCTGATCTGTTTAGCTCGTCGGAATCGCTTTTATCCGATCCTTCCCTAGCGGATCGGAGTAGGCAAATTCTCGCATTGTGCAATTTCCCCGCGACAAAACATCTGGCGATTGGAATACATGATTCGGGAATATCGGCGCGTCTGAATTGTTCTCGTCGAAGCAGGACATTTCCTGATCTTGGAGCATCGACCCGAGCGATCAGTCTGCCCGATTCGGATAGGAAAGTTAAAGACACGCCCTCCTTGACGCAAAGTTCCATGAGACCAGGGGATACCATGATAGGCCCGAATATTGCGATCGAATCGAGATGATGGATAGGTATTGCGAGTTTTGTTTCCTTTACCACCATGATTTTGACGGTTTGATGATCACGGTGTAGATAAGCTCCGGGAGTAAAGACGTAGAGCGTGTTGAGATGAATATCCATTTGATAAATCTCCGAAATAATAAAACTGATGCGAATCTATTTTAAACCTCAAGATGCCATAGTTTTCCTCTTGTCTATAGATTTGAGTATGAGGGATTAAACAATGAGTGTGCGAGGAATTGTGTTCTATTCGGATCCGAGGTGGATTCCGGGAGACAATGTTCTTTTAAAGAGCATCCTTTGCATTGAGGTTTAAGAATAGGTGCGGGGATATGAGTCGTTTCGAGTAATTCGTGCATTCTTTCAACAGTCCTGTTAGTGACGCTTCGTAGATCATCTATTAGCGGAACGACGCGTCTTTTTTTGCTCTTCGCATGGAATACGGCGGCCTCTGGTATCTCGACGCCGAGCATTTCTTCGAGACAGAGCGATTGAGCGCAGAGTTTAACGTCGTCGTTTTGATATTTTTTGGCTCGACCGTTTTTGTACTCGACTGGGTATGGTCGCCATTTTGTACTGTCTGAAGGATGGGGTCGGAATTCTACGAGATCGGCTCGACCGTAAAGCTTAAGCTTTCTTGAGAATATCCAGAGACCGCGTTCAATTCGAACGCCCGGCCTGGATTCGTACCCTGACTTATCCGCACGTTGATGAAGGCTATCTCCTTGTCTCGTGTGTTCGTTATGGACGTAAAGGTTTTCGATATGTCGTAAGGCGGCTCGTCTTTCGCAATAAAGGAACGCGTTGAGAGCGGAAACGGGGACGAAATCGTCGTATTCGGACAATTGCAATATAGTCATAATATCGGGCATTTCTAAATGTGGTTCTCGTTTTCTGAACTGGTATAGCTTGTCGCCGTTATATCACTTTGAGATTTAACGGCGACCCTGCGTATTGTTGAAAGATTCATTTATTGAATATAAATCGAATCGATTAGCGATCCTGCGTTTTGGGATCGATTCGACGATGGAGTTTCACCCCTTTAAAGTTATGTTCACTGAAGTCGTCGTGAACTTGATAATCTTGGAACGAGTTTGGGAGTTTGGTCTCGTCTGCGAGGCGGACCTTAATGGTGTCGAACAATTTGTGAGCGTGAGCGCATCCGAGGCCGGCTTCGCGACGGTTTTGTTCGGAGTTGGAACCTTCCTGGGATCCGACGTGTTCGAAGTCCCAGAGACCTCGAACCACCATATCGCCCCGAGCTGCGGATCGGTCGTGCTCGAAGATGTTGGACATCGCTTGGATGAGAACATCGAAGTCAAATTGATCGAAACCGGTTTGGCGCGCGAAGGCTGGAGAAACATAGCACTTTGCTGCGTAGAGCGCGTAAGGGACGATGTATTTTTGTCCCATGGTTCGCTCTTTTTTTGCCTCACTTTCCTTGGTGACGGCGCAACGTGTGATGGTGATTTCGATGGGAGTAACTGCATGGTATGACCGTCCGAATGTGAATTGGACGGGTCCACGAACTTGTCCGTAGGCTGATCCTTTCATAACATCGTCTCCCGTCGAGATAACAGCTCCGAAAGTTCGGACATCGTAGAATTCATTGCACAGCCAATCGCGAGTACGTTTTGCATCGCCTTTTCCTTCGCGTTTGGTCGCTTCGATTGCTTTCTTTTGTTCAGACTCGATGATCGCTCCTTGTTTGATGAGGATATTGAAACCTCGACCGTTCCGTTCGATTGGAAATAGATCGACGTAATTGCGAATTTTTCGTTTGAGGCAGACATCGGAGACGAGACCGAGGCTGGAGATGGGATCGACCCTGGGCATGTTGCCTGAGTCGGGATCGCCGTTGGGATTGCCGTTGGTGACCTCGAAAAGAATGAGCATATCGTGTCGGTTGATCAGCGGCTCTGACATTGAAGATCTCCTATTCATGGAAAAAATCGTTGAGTGTGATTCGTCATTGATCCGATCAAGGAAGTTACTCTGATGAAACAACCTTGGATGCTTTTCGCTCAAGATATTGTTGTTGATCGAAAGCTTTTTGTTGATAGAAGCCGAGAGCGAATCGTCCTTGTTCTCGTACGTTGAGAAGGCCAGGAAACTCTGGAGCTCCATCGGCTTTGTTTGGTGCGAATAGAGCACAGATCTCGTTGAGCTTTCGACTAAGCGATCTAGCGGCGGCTTGATCCGATGATTCTCCCTTTTCGAGTTTTGCGAGATGTGAAACGGATAGTCTGAGCAACCTGGGAATGACGTTGGATGGGAAGGTTGATGCGTTAGCGTAGTATCTCGATACGACGTCGGCTCCGACTTCTTTTTTGTGCGATCGGTATTGGATGTCGTCGAGTACGGCGAGCAGACGACCACAGTTGTAAGGACCATCTGAAGTTTGAGAGAGATGTTTCTCGATTGTCATAGATCGATCCTTTTCGTTGAGACGGTTGAGGATGAGTTTGATCAGCGCGAAACGATTGGCGTGAAATCGGATGTTTCCACCCGATTCGACGGCTGCGATACGTAGCCGATTGAGTACTGAAGGCAGTAAGGATTGTGGATTCGCGTTTTCATAAGCTGCGCGATGCAGAGAGTCGAAGACGTCCGATCGAATTTCGGATGGGATTCGAGCTGTGCATCCCGCGAGTGAATCGATCGATCGATAAGGCTGAGCGAATTTTTTTTGTTTTTCGTTGTCTCCGTTAAAGGATTTGTCCGATTGAACGATTTCGAGTTCAAGATCGTCAAACCAGAGATTGATATTATAGAAGACTACATCCAATGTAACGTCGAGCCATCGTCGAACGACCACTCTTCCTCCGTTTGCAGCGAGAGTGATTGATCGAAAATGTTTGGGGACCATGGATTTAAAATGGATCCCGGAATGAAGATATTGATGGAACTTTTGGAACTGGTCTTCCGTTGGTTCGATTGTCAGACCGTTGATCATGATGGATAGATCTGGATCATCGTTGATCCATGAACAAATAGCTATATTGTGAAATCTTCTTGTATATTCCTTTTTGGAGAGGATGTCGTTGAGTCCGAGAGCGTATGCCGCTGCTGCATTCTCTGATACCGGCGCCTGGAATGCTTTCTCTAGATCGAATGATCGAAGCGATGTGCTCGAATCGTCGAAAGAGACGAGATATCCACCGATTGGCGGTAAATCTGGGACGCCTTTAATTGGAGTTCGGTGCGATTCAGCGATCGTTTGATGCTCGAGACCGGTGATAAGGCACAATCCTCGGTTCGATTCTCGCTTCGAATCAGGACCGACAGCGAATCGTTCGTTTGTAAAGACTTTTTTCCAATAATCATGCAATTCGGAATCTCTTTGAAAGATCATATTGTTTTCGATGCTAAACATGACTGTACACTTATCGAGAGGAACGGATTCTTCGTCCGAATCTCCTATCGATGCGCAGAGAACTCGTTTGGTCTCTTTCTTTCCCTTGATGACGAATCGGATGTCAGGAAACCGAACTCGTTTGGAGGGATCGAGAATGTATCTCTCCCGGAAATTGAGGAGGGTTTTGAGTGAATCCAACCCTGTGGCCTGGTGAGCTTCCTCGATTCGATTCCAGAAGTGTCTGAATGATTTGATCGCATTCGAAGAGCTTTTGTCGTCTTGGATGTAAGGATCGCCCGTTTTTGTGTCGATTCCGAGGATTTTGGCTGCTTCGTCGGCCAGGAAGTTTGCTTTGCCACCCGAGTTGACACCAGGGAACGCTGGAAGTTCGAAGAGTCTTCCGAGTGTGATTTTGGTAATACCCTTGGAGTCACTATCATCCGATTCGAGTCGTTTCCAGGAATGCGTCTGGCTTTCGCAACCTTGTCGCTCCTTGGAGTCACTATCATCCGATTCGAGTCGTTTCCAGGCTCCTCCTGGATCGATCGATCCATTCTTACACAAGCATAGACTGAGATGAACGATGCGGCTTGTGAGTTCGATCGATCCGATCAGATTCTCGGATTCAGAGTAATCATAAAGAGCCTTGAGAAGCATTATGCGCCTCCTACCGGATTTCGCCGGCTTAGCATTTGGATTTGATCTGGACGGCAATTCATTTTTGAATCGACGACCTTGGCGTTAAAGAATACAGGATCGGGATCGACGTTCGCTCCTTTGAATCGAAGCCGTGGATCGAAGACGTCATAAAGCATGATTCCCAGATCCTCTTGGGGCCAGTTTTCGAGAGGAATGGATTGGACATCATGATCGGGAATGAATTCGAAATCGGCGGCGAACTCTCTGCAACCGAGATATGGACGATGGAAGCATTTTCCCTTGGACGCTCTGTTAGTGAATATGCCTAGATATTTATCGAGAGAATCGCGCCGCGGCTCGGCCCGGATGGTGAGGAGAATTTCGGCTTTGATAAGATATTCGACATCTGCGAGAGCGAGCATTCCACGTTGTGTACCGTCTTCGGCGCCTCCTCCAGCGAGAATCTGTTTGAACTTATTTGGATCGACGATAGCCTTGGCGATCATATCGCGTGAGACGACCTTCTTGACCTCGTTGCGGCGGAAAGAGAACCATCGACCTCGTTTGACGACTGCGATTTCATGAATGAGATAAAACATTTGAGGTTCGTAATAGACGGCTTCAAGCACTCCTCGAGCGGCGCTTGGTGTGAGAATGGGATAGCTCACTCGTTCGGCCTTGAGCTCGGGTCGCGTCATGCAGGCGAAATCGCCCCAGACTCGAAGGTTAATGATGCAATTATCTTTTAGCATCAGAGAATGTCTCCATTCGAGTTCTCGATATGAATATCTGATTGAAGATTCGTATTATCGATCCTAACATCTGAATCGATGGAGCTTTCGGTCATTGTTCCATTGATCTCCCAATGGACCGATTCCAGATCCGTCCTCAATGTACGCGCACGAAAATTCAAAATCAATCGTCCTAATCTGACAGTATACGACTTGGTTTCAAAGCTGCGGAATTTGATCAGCCTCATGAGATCCTCCAATTGTTGATTCTTCTCATCTCACTATATAGGCTATTCGCCAGTGATCGATGATTATTCCGACTTTCCGAACGAAAATCAAGAAGAGAGGTGTCCGATTTTGGTTATCATGTAATCTCCGGGTTGGTATATCGGATCCGGATCGGATTGAAACTATATTGTGAGCCGAGAGTTAGATCAAATCGAGCCGCTTGATCGCCGTTTCGATCAGGCGGATTCGATTAGAAAGAACAGAATAGGTCGCTGGGCAATTCTCCCAAGTTGACGCCTAACGCAGAATGATAACGCAATTCCGAACAGACTAACCGTGAGCATCCATCATACAGTGGTTGAATGTCTGCTGATAGGAAATTGATCCAATTGGGGTAAAGATTCACGATGAATCGTTGAAGTTTGCGGATATCTTCGTATGCGATGTGCCGATTCACACGGCTTTTATCGATGATCTCCAGTGCTTTGCCGTAAGGAACGATGACGCCGGTTCCGGACTCATCGATGATTTTGAAAGCGTCTGCGACTTTCTCGAAATTGAGATTTCGTCTTAAATTTTGTATAGCTTTGGAGTCGGTATGGCCCCACTGAATAAGTTTATGATAATAATTCGCGAATGAGTCGGGATCCGATGCGAGTTCTTCGTGGTTTATCGATTCGGAGAGGAGAAGCTTTCGCGTAAGTTCGGTGGCTTCGCTATAATACCCTCTGGGTGCTGACTTTTCACCTCCGATCTTGAAAACGACGACTCGACCTCCGGGCCTTCCGGCTGGATCTATCGGGAACTCATCTTCACGGTTGCATCGGCCGGCGGCTTGGAGTATGGAATCGAGTGGAGCGAGGTGTCGAAAAACAACGGGAAAGCTGATATCAACACCCGCTTCAACAACTTGAGTGCTTATGACTCTGCAAGGTAGACCAGTCTCGGAGAGCGTGTGATGAATCGTTCCTATCGCTGGATTTTTCTTGGTTCCTAAGACGGCTTGTCTATGGGCGCCGCACATCGTGCTGGATAAATGATATAAGCCAGGGATCTCGTTAGCGAGGAGCTTTTGATAGAGATCTTGCGCGTGTTTGCGAAAGTTGAGCACGACTAGAACTCTATTTTCATTTCGGATTTCATGAATTAATTGATCCCAGGACCATTCTTGGTCTTCTCTCAATAGGACTTCGAATCTCGTCCGCTTAAGCTCTCTAAAGATTGATTTGGGATGATCGATTAGGTCGGTCCATTCATGTTCGAGGAAACCGCTCGGAAGATTGCTATCATTGCGTTCGAATCGAGGTTGAGTGGCGGAGCTGAAAAGAAAAGAGCTTCGATAATCCTCTTTGAGCCCGCGAATGACGCTGAGGATAGGGTCTAGTAGATGGAGGGGTAGCGATTGTACTTCATCGAACAGGACGACAGAATTGGCTATATTGTGCAATTTTCGACAACTAGATGGCTTGCGTGAGAAAAGTGATTCGAGGAATTGCACTGATGTGGTAACAATAATCGGAGCGTCCCAATTTTCGGTTGATAGTCGGTTGCCAAGCTTCGGAAGGTCTGTTCCGACTCCTTGATCCACTGATTCGTAGAAAGCGCTTTCGCTTTGAGTTAAAGTATTGGAGTTTGATTCGTAATCCACCCCCGAGTGGTGCTCGATGACGACATCATCTCCTAGGACGGATCGATAGATCGATGCGTTTTGTTCGATGATCGAGAGGAACGGTAATACGACAATCACGCGCTTTAGACCATGTTTCTGGGCGTGCTTAAGCGCGAAAGCCATCATTGTGAGCGTCTTGCCGCTTCCAGTTGGGGCGGTCAGTCGATAAAATCCCGGTTCGTTTTCAGCTTTATCGAGAGACGAAAGATAGAGTTCTCTGCGAACCTTGTTGACGCGATTATTCGAGGATTGATTATTTAGACTATTTATATGATTTTCAATCTTCGTAAATAATTCCGTCGGGTTCATAGTAATTGTTTGTCTATCGCGACCTCTCATGTGCTTTTCCGTATCTAGAAAATCGGCGTCGACCAGGCAAGAGAAGATCATTCTGGTCAGAAGTTCATCGCGTTCGTTCGGATGTAGAATTCCGCGTTTCCTCTTAATGAATTCATTTAGTCGGTTTGGCAATTTGAGTCCGAGGTCGGATAGGTTCTTTTCGAATATAGAGATAAGATCATCGGATATCCGGCATGGATTAAGATCTGAAGAAACAATAATTTCTTGAGCTGTAGCTCGGTCGTGAAGTCCAGCGTGATGGCCTAGAATAGCGAAAACGATTGATTTGGGCAAGTGATTCCATGCCCATGCCGCGCCGAAAACAGCGTGTTGTGTATCAATCCCTCGTTTTCTATTACCGTTTAAGTATTCTTGAAATTCGATTCGGTATTTGCCTAGATCGTGAAGTAGACCAGCCCATTCTGCTAGATCAACGGGATCGATGCCTTCATGATGAAAATCAGCGGCGAAGGATCTTGCTAGTCGAGATACTTCAAGAAGATGAGTCGCTAAATCATGGACTTGTCCTGATGATCCAGCCGTATGAGCCAAATATTTCTTCATCGGAAGAATCCCGTTCGTTTAAAGTGTCGACCTAGGAGAAATAATAAGTCAAATCTGGAATAAGTCAAGTTTATATCGATTACATACTCGAAATCTCAGCCATGGATTCAAAACAATTCCATAATCAATTATCTATCGTCTTGAAACGGATTGAATGGGAATTGACCAAAGATACATAAAATGGTTTATCATCCCTAAATGCAAGAAAATTGATTTTCTGTCAAATATAGACTGAGTAATTTCTGAAAAATAAAATATTATTACAATGATGAAGGTTCATGATAGTTAAATAGAACCGCCGCGGCGGATCCAGGCTTCCGTCGCGGCGCGCATCGCTCGCACTCGTCACATAAAACAGACGTCGGGGAGCGAACGGAATGAATCGCGGTCGCTCCCGGCGCGTCGCGAAGATCGCGAATCGTCGATCGGTTACGGTCGATCAGCCGAGCGCCGGCGACGTCGTGCCGGCTTCAATCTCCGAAGCGATTTTCGACTCGAACGTGTCCAAAACCATCGAAGCCACCAGCCAACGCATCGGCACCCCCAACCGTCGCGCCTCCAACCGCAAATGCGCGTATAAATCCGAAGATAACGTCACCGCCAATTCCCCAAGCGAATCCACCATGGGTGTTCCTCCCGAACTCGAACCAACTTAGGCCGCGTCACCTTGACCTCTCTAACTGTAGGCCACAATCCAGAGATTGTCACTATGGATGGATGGATTTTTTCTCCGAATTTGAGAGACTGGTACGAAGACGGCGAGAAACCGACTGCGCGGGACGCTCGGCCGGTGTAGGATGGATTGAGAAACTCAGCCGAATCGAGGCGAGCTTAACGGGATCGGGTCGGGTCGAAAGGCTTCGGCAATCGGTCGATCGGGTTCGACAATCGGTCGATCGGTCGAGCATTCGTGAATCGGGTCCGAGAATCGACGCGTCGAATCGCGGCGAGGCGCGACGGAAAAGGGAGCGATGAGCCATGTCGGTTAAGTTTGGCGGTGATCATCGAGAAACAGCGATCGCCGAGGTCGAGGCGATCGAAGTCGACGGCCGAGCGTTGGAAACGGCGCGGATGTATCAATTCGACGGTCAGCCGCTGTTCATTCGTCGAGGTCAGCCGTTGCCTGTGGGGACGACTCGGACGCCCGTGGGGATCAATTTCGCCCTGATTTGTCGGCATGCGACCGCGGTTTGGCTGGTGCTATCGAAGCCTTGTCATCGAAACAGTGAAACCGAGATCCCGATCGATCCGTTGCGATACAGGACGGGGGATATCTGGCATTTGCAGGTTGAGGGGCTTCCCGACGAGTTTTGTTACGGGTATCGCGTCGACGGACCGACGGGAGGAAGGCATCGTTACGATCCGTCGACCGTGCTGCTCGATCCGTTGGCGCGGTCGCTTTCGTGCGGTCAGGTGTGGGGTTTTCCTTGCGGGGTTCGGAGACGCGGGCTCGCGACCAAATCGCGGTCGTTTCGGCATCCCGACGATATTTCGCCGCGGATCGCGCGCGAGGATTCGTTGATTTATGAATTGCACGTGCGCGGATATACGGTCGATTCGTCGTCGGGGGTCGCTCATCCCGGAACGTTCGCGGGGTTGACCGAGAAGATCCCGTACCTCAAAGAGCTGGGAGTGACCGCGGTCGAGCTGTTGCCGATCGACGAGTTTGACGAAAACGATTGCCCATTTGTTAATCCGATTACGGGTGAGAAGCTGCGTAATCTTTGGGGGTATAACACGGTGGCGTTCGCGGCGCCGAAGGCGGCGTACGCGAGCAATCCCGCGGGCGCTTCGGCGTGGGCCGAGTTTTGTAAGATGGTTCACGAGTTTCATCAGGCGGGGATCGAGGTGATCCTCGACGTGGTGTTCAATCACACCGCCGAGGGGAACGAGCACGGCAATACGTACAGTTTTCGGGGGCTCGACAACGATCTGTATTACATGCTCGATGAAAAGGGGGATTATCTCAATTTTTCGGGGTGCGGCAACACGTTCAACGGCAATCATCCCGTGGTTCGCGGGCTTATTTTAACATTTTTACATCATAAAGTGGCGGAGGCTGGGGTCGACGGTTTTCGGTTTGATTTGGCTTCGGTGTTGGGGAGGGATGAGAAGGGACGGGTGTTGATCAATCCGCCGGTGATCGAGCGAATCGGCGAGGAGCCGATTTTGCGGGATGTGAAGTTGATCGCCGAGCCCTGGGACGCGGCGGGTCTTTATCAATTGGGGTCGTTTCCCGGCGGCCCTCGTTGGTCGGCGTGGAACGGACGTTTTCGTGATGATGTGAGGCGTTTTTGGCGCGGCGACGCGGGGGCGGTCTCGGATCTGGCGACTCGGCTGTGCGGCAGCGACGACGTGTTCGCGGGGCAGAGTCCGCGGTGTTCGATCAATTTCATCACGTGCCACGACGGGTTCACGCTCAACGATCTGGTTTCATACAATCAAAAACATAATCATGCGAATGGAGAGAATAATCGCGACGGGATGAACGAGAATTTGAGCTGGAATTGCGGGGTCGAGGGGCCGACCGACGACGCGTCGATTTTGGCGTTGCGGCGGAGGCAGGCGCGGAATTTGATCGCGACGTTGATGCTTTCGCAGGGGACGCCGATGTTGCTTGCCGGGGACGAGTTTTTGCGCACTCAGAACGGCAACAATAACGCGTGGTGTCAGGATAATAAGACGAGCTGGGTCGATTGGAAATTGGTCGATAAGAACGCCGATTTTTTGCGGTTCACGAAGAAGATGATCGCGCTTCGGATGAGGCATCCCGTGTTGCGTAGGGCGTCGTTTGTGAATCGGCCGGGGTCGGGTCCGACTCCCGACGTGATTTGGCACGGGGTCGAGCCTTGCAAGCCCGATTTTTCCGGTTTCAGCCGGTCGATCGCGCTTGCTTATGACGGACGTCGGTGTGATCCTCCGGGGGTGATCGATCGCGATCTTTACATCGCGATGTCGGCTTACTGGAAGCCGTTGGAATTTACGATCCCGAGTTCGCCTTCGGGGAGGCGATGGCGGTTGGCGGTCGACACGTCGCTCGCGTCGCCCGACGACGCGCGCGATCTCGATCAAGGTCCCGTCGTCTTGGTGGGATCGAAATATCATGTGGGGCCGAGGTCGTTGATCGTATTGGTTTCGGAGGAATGATGATTCGAGCGGGTTTTGGGATCGCGCTTTGAATCGATTGGAATGGAACGTCGCGTTCGATCGCTTGAGGGCGAAATCGAGCGCGATTTTTTTTGGTGGTTTGAGGAAGGCGGAAGAAGGTTGTCCTAGAGTTCTGGCGGGTCGACCTTGGGCGCGGTCGATTCGCTGAATTCGGAGAGGCGACCGGTGAGCGTGTTGAACGGCGGCGAGTTTGGATCGGACGAATACGACGCCGACGAGGCGTTATTCGCCGCGATCGCCGAATTGCGCGCGCTGATCGATCGTGTTTTCGAGGCGAGCGGGAACGGTTCGGTCGATACGCATGCGTCGGGCGAACCGCGATGGAACGGGAAGAGCGCGGTTTCGTCGGGGACGGATCGGATCGGTGCGCGTCGAATCGAGCCGAATCGACCTTTGAACGACGGATTGCGTCCCGGGGTTGCGAATCGGCCTCCCGTCGGCGGGGTCGGTTACGCTTTGGACCGGAACGGCGGCGCGGGGCAAGAAACGGATCGGAGCGCCGGGGTCGAGGATCGACATCCCGACGACCACCGTCGCAGGCTCGACGAGCTGGCTCGTCGGCTCGATAGTCGCGCCGTGAGATCGCGCGGACCGGCGACGGAATCGATCCGCGAGGCGAACGGCGATTCGGGCGAGAGACGTACGGATTCGTAGATCGATTCAAAAAGATGATGATAATCATATGAAAACACTAAGTAACTCGAAACGGGGCGACGCGGTCGTTTCGGATTCGGCCGACGGGGGAAACGCGAGCGAATCGGTTTTGGTCGACGAGCCGACGATCGCCTGGTGTTTGTTTCATCGATCGGGGACGGCTTACGCGGTTCCGCTTGAGTATGTGGTCGAGGTGGTGACGGTCGAGCGGTTGACGCCGGTACCGGCGGGGCCCTCGGGAATCAGCGGGGTGATCGCGCATCGGCGTGACGCGGCGCCGGTGCTCGATTTGGCGGACGTCGAGGTTTCGGGGCGCGATCGTGTTGAAGGGATGAACAGGGGATCTTCGGCGTTGGTCGAGGACGACGAGGGGGTGACGGTCGTGGTGCTAAAGACGCCGCGCGGGGTGTGGTGTTTGCGGATCGATCGCGTGGGGACGACGGTTGTGGTGGATCCCGCGAGCCGGTGGGATCGCGATCGTTCACCGAACGGGGGCGCGATCGCGGCGGGATCGCTCGATCGCGGGGCGAAGGTTCACACGGTGGTCGATCCCGAGAAGATTTGGCTCGCGGCGCGCGAGCGGGTGGAGCGATCGTACGATCGTCGCGGAGGCGAAGGATCGTCTCGGATACATATTGGTAATTTATGATATTAACAGAATCGTCGGAATCATACTTGGAGGATGCGTGATGGGTTTGGGACTGAGCGGGCGGGTCTCTTCGAGCAAGTCGGGGATAATCGTCGGTCTCGCGGCGGGTTTCGCCGGGGGCGCGGCGACGATCGTCGGATCGCGGTTTTTGGGATCGACGGTGGGCGGATTGATCGGGGTTTGCATCGCGACGGTTTTGGGCGGGGTCGCGGTCGAATCGAGGTCGCGTCGGTTGCGCGGGAGGGTTTCGGAGGCGCTCGGTCGGCTCGCCTCGGGGACGCGCACGGACGCGTTGCGACGCGGCGAAGCCGCGGGCACGGGTTTTCCCGAGCTCGACGAAGGGATTGAAGATTTGGCTTTGAAGCTCAATCGGATGGAGCTCGCCGCGGCCGAGCTGCGCGAGCTCGAGACGATGATCGCGACGTTGCTTAAGGAGAATTCGTCGGCTTCGATCGGTCGCAACGGATCGGATTCGGCGGATACGATTCGACGCGGGTTGACCGAGTTGCTCGAGTCTTATCGACGGTCGTCCGAGTTCGTGCTCGAGGGGGCTGACGGGCTCGATTTGGCGATCCATCGGATCGCGTCGGGGGCTGTGGATCAATCGCAGACGGTCGAGCGAACGACG
Source organism: Planctomycetota bacterium (assembly GCA_021791715.1). Taxonomy (GTDB): domain Bacteria; phylum Planctomycetota; class Planctomycetia; order Isosphaerales; family Isosphaeraceae; genus JAKBCQ01. Next base: position 78,206 of record JAJYWB010000013.1, read on the forward strand.
ACGACTGTCGAATCGTTCGCCGAGAAGATCGATCGCATCTCGATGAACGCCGAATCCGCGGCGGAGGCTTCGGAGCGGACGAGGCGCGAGGCTCTCCGCGGGCTCGAGCAGGTTCACGGGTTGATCGAGGGGATGGATCGGATCCGCGAGCACGTTGAGGCGAACGGTCGCAAGGTTCGTCGCCTGGGGGAAAGATCGATCGAGATCGGTGCGATTGTGGATATGATCAATGGAATATCAAATCGGACCGATATGTTGGCGTTGAACGCGACGATCGAATCGGTACGAGCGGGCGAGCACGGTAGGGGTTTCGCGGTGGTGGCCGAGGAGATTCGCAAGCTCGCGGAACGGACGGCGAGTTCGACGCGCGAGATCGGCGCGCTCGTCGAGGCGATTCAGGCGGACACGAACGAAAGCATCCGCGCGTTCGATCTCGAGCAGGCCGAGGTCGAGCGGGAATTGGTGCGAGCCCGCGACGCGGGGACGGCGCTCGAGCGGATCAGCGAGGTCGCGGAACAATCGGCGGGGCTCGTCGACGGGATCTCGCATTCGGCCGGGGATCAGGTCGTCGCGACCCGCGATCTGGTGGGGGCGATGCAGACGATCGCCGAGATCACGCATCAATCGATCGACGGCGCGGCGTTTGTTCATAAAAATTTACAATCATTAATGGAACGATGCGAACGGTTGCGGAAGTTGGCGAGCGCGAATTCGAACCGGCGGGGTTCGACCGCGGAGCGTCGCGGGATTGAGGAGGAGGTCGATTCGGGCGAGCGTCGAAAGCGTGATCGACGGAGGGGGGGCGACGCCGAAGCCGAGGATCGCTCGAGGGAGGGATCGGAGCGGACGTCGGTTCCGGTTTCGGAGCAAGAAACGGCGGGGCGCGACGACGGTCGACGCGACTCGTATCGTTCGGGCGAGGTCGAGGCGCGGAGGGGGCGAGGCGGCGAACGTCGGCCGGCGCCTGCTTCGGCTCGATTCGACCGATGAGTTATCAAGTGAAAATTCATAAGATATTAAAAAACGCAGGCGTGCGGATTTGAACGAAAAAGTGGAGTTTGTTTTATGAGCGAGTCGACGGCTTCGATCGAATTGGAACGGCTGGCTTCGAGCTTGACGGATCTTAAGGCGCGAACGGGATCGGTCGCTCCCGCGACTCTCGGAGTTTTGGCTTCGGCGCGGCTCGCGCTCGGCGGTTTGGCGGGATCGACCGAGGAATTAGGCGCCGCGGCGCTTAAGCCCGCGCTCGAACGGCTGGCGCAATTGACCGAGGTTTGGGAGTGCCTCGCGGTCGAATCTCCCGCGGCGACGAGCGAGATCGCGACTTTTATCGGCGATGCATTTGATCAAATGATCATGTATCTTCGATCGGGAGCGAACGAGACGATGTCGATCGGAGCGATCGTCGACGAGTCGACGATCCGCTGGGGCGATTATCTCGAACTCATCGCGCCGGTCGAGCGCGATTCGTTTAAACAATCGGTATCAAAAGAAACTTGTAATCCGAGAAATTCATATAAAGAGATCGATGAATTCACCGAACTCGATCGAGGAGCGATCGACGATCCCGGGCGTGAGGAGGATCGGGCTTATCGAGGCGAGCCCGAAGACCCGACGATCGAGCCCGCGGTCGATTTCGCGTCGTTGTTGCGGATGTTGGGGGGGAAAACCGAGACGGCCGGGTCTGAGGACGTCGAGAAAGCTCCGACGAAGATCGCTTCAAAAATGGCGAATCCCCCTTCGAAGCCCGAGGCGCGTTCCTTGAAGGAGATGGAGCGGTTGATCGCCGAGGGGGGCGATTCGGATCCCCGGGCGAGGGCGGATTCGGCCGATTCGAACGACGACGACGCTCCGGCGATCGACGTATCCTCGCTTTTGCAAATGCTGACCGGTAATAAATCGGCGAAGAAACCCGCGAATACGGCGCCTTCGGTTCCACCTAAAGATATCGAGGCGCGTCGGGATGATACCGGAGTTCGTTCCGAATCTCAAAAATCTTCTTCCGCAACCCCTCCCGCTTCCGCTTCCGCTTCCTCTTCCGCCGCCTCATCATCATCTTCCTCCGCATCATCAACGGCCTCCGCATCTTCTTCCGCTTCCGCCGGAACGACATCGGATTCGCTAAAAAACACGGCGCTGCGGGTTCCAAATTCGCCCGGGGATCATGATCGGGTCAAAGAATCAAGCGATAACGAATATATAAGAAAAAATATATCTGCAATCGATCATTCATGTGGCGAATCGCGGGATCGATCGGCCGAGAAGAAACAAGCTTCGAATCGAACGATCGCCGAGCCTTCGCGACCGATTCCGATGGCGGTCGAATTCGCCGAAATTCGCGAGGCGTTTCTTGCGGATTCGGCGGATATTCTCGACCGAGTCGAGCCCCTCTTGGCGGGGCTCGGCGCGCCCGATTCGAGCGAATTCGCCGAGAATATCGCCGAGTTCAAGCGCTGTTTGCACACGCTTAAGGGAGCGGCGGGGAGTGTCGGGCTTGTCGAGCTCGGCGATCTCGTCCACGAGGTTGAGGATCGTCTCGACGGCGAGACGATTCCTCGCGAAGCTCGTCCCGCGGTCGTCGAATTGCTGCGGGGAGTCGTCGAATATTTCGAGGAGACGCTCCGCGATCTCAAACGCGGCGAGATCCCCCGACCTCCCGCCGAATCGCTAAAAACCGCGGTTTATGCGCCGATTTCAAAAATTTATACAAACACTAATAAAAAACAAAATGCTTCGTCCGTTCCGGCGATCGACGCTGGTTCGGGCTTGATGAACGAACCGGCCGAAAGCTCGGCGCGTTCGAGCTGGTTTAAACCGGCTGAGCGCGAAGGTCGCGTCGTCGGGGCCGAAAACGGTTCGAAAAACGGCGCGCACGATATCAAAGATCAAGTTGATCCAAAGAAAAGCGAATTTGAATCGATCGGTTTCGCCGGCGCCGGGATGTCGGTCGGCGCCGCGGCGGGGGGAAGTTCGCACGCCGAGGTTTCCTCGACGTCATCTCTCGGTGGGGAGCTGTCGACGGATGGCGGCGAAGCGGTTCGAAAAACGGGGTTCGCCGCGGTTCGCGAGGCGTCGGTTCGGCCGACCGCGGGGGAATCGGAGGGTTTGATCCGGGTTTCGGGAGAGCGTATTGATGAATTGATGGATTTGGCGTCGGAATTATTATCGCGTCGGGGCGCGTGGATGGGGCGAGTGGAGACGTTGAAGTCGTTCGCGGCGTCCGCGGTTCAGTGTCGTTATCGGTTGACCGCGGACGTCGAGAGGCTGCGTGATTTGACGTCCGACGGACGGGGACGGCGGAGCTTCGGCGACGATCAAGATCGGTTGGGCGGGACGAGGCGCGGCGGAGGCGAATACGGCGATCTGATCAGGAGGCTTGCGGAGCAAACCGAGGATCTCGCGGTTTTGGCGGGTTCGGCGCGGTCGGCCGCGGAATCGCTCGCCGACGACGGCGACGCGCTGGCTCGGTTATCGCTTCAGCTTTGGAACGCGATCCAGGCGATCCGGCTCGTTCCGGCGCGGTCGTTGTTTCAGCGGTTGGCGCGGGTTGCGATCGAGGCGGCGCGGGTCGAGGGGAGGACGATCGAGATCGCGACATTGGGAGACGATCTTGGAGTCGATCGGTCCTTGCAAGATAAGGCATATGAGCCTTTGTTGCATTTAACTCGCAACGCGGTGGGTCACGGGATCGAGAGCGCCTCGGAGCGATTGAAGGCGGGCAAGCCGGCGGCGGGTAAGGTGACGTTCGAGGTGAGGAACGAGTCGAACACGGTGGTGTTCAAGATCCACGACGACGGTCGCGGGCTCGATTACGCGGCGATCGAGGCGAAGGCTCGTCGGCTCGGTTTGTTGAAGGAGGGAGCGGCTTCGATCGAGCGATTGAATCAGGTGATATTTGAATCGGGTTTTTCCACGCGTGAGCAATCGAATGCGATTTCGGGTCGCGGGGTGGGAATGGACGTGGTGGCGAAGGAGGCGGCTCGACTGAACGGGACGATCTCGTTGGCTTCGATTCCCGGGAAGGGAACGACGTTTACGATACGGCTGCCGGCGCGGATCGCGCTCGAGCAGGCGATGTTGGCGCGAGTCGGCGAGGTTTTGATCGCGCTTCCGCTCGAGTCGATCGAGCTGATCGATTCGTTGGACGCATTCAAGGTGGAATTTCAAGGAGTTTTGGGGCGTGGAATGATCGGCGGCGAGATGACGACGATTTTGGATGCGAGGGGCGCTTTGCCGCCGGCGGCGCGTTCGTCTCGATCGTGTCCTAGGATTCTTTTGGTACGCGGCGAAGGCGATCGGATCGCGGTTCTTGTGGACGCGATCGAGGGGCCTCGGGAGCTGGTGGTGAAGCCGTTATCGGCGTTGCTCGCGGGGCATCCGGCGATTGTAGGGACGAGTTTCTCGGCCTCTGGAGAGATCGTGTACCTGCTCGATCCGTTCGGGCTCGCGCGGGTGAGCGGTGGAACGGACGGTCCCGGCTTTGATCGGACTGGAGTCGGGCCCGCGGACGAGAAGAAGCGTGGTTCGAAGGCGAACTCGGTTCTGGTCGTCGACGATTCGTTGAGCGTCCGCCGCGTCGCGGCGCGAAGGCTTCGCGAACTCGGATTTCAAGTCGACGAGGTGTCGGACGGGCTTGAGGCCGTGAAGACGCTTCGTGAGAATCAGTATAAATTGATATTAACGGATCTGGAGATGCCGCGAATGGACGGTTTCGCGTTGCTCGGCGAGCTCGAGCGGGTCGGCGTTTCGTCGTCGACCCCCGTGGTGGTCGCGAGCACGCGTTCGGATCAGGCGACGCGGGATCGCGTTTTGGCGAGGGGCGCCGCGGCGTTCGTCGCCAAGCCGATCGACGCGCGAGCCTGGGAAAACGTCCTCATTCCGCTTCTCGGAACGCCCGTCGACGAACGGTCGACGTCGAACCTCGACGGCGGTCGGATTTCGGAGCCCAACTGATGGAAAAAGCGCGTATTTTGGTGATCGACGATAGTCAAACAATTCGCAAGATGGTCGAATGTCACCTTTCGCAAGCGGGTTATCAGGTGACGCTCGCCGCCGACGCCGATCGGGGCGTCGAACTGGCTCGATCGATCGTTCCCGATCTGATCCTGCTTGATCATCAGCTTCCGGGAACGACGGGGGACGACGTATGCCGACGTTTACTTGAGTGTGAAACGACGGCGCGGATTCCCGTCGTGATCAGCTCGGCGATGCGCAATCGCGCTTTTGTTCAATATTCCGAATTTCCCAACGTCGTCGATCAGATCCCCAAACCGTTCACGACCGAGCTGCTGAAAAGCGGCGTTTCGAACGCGCTCGAAACGGGCGCGGTCGTGGTACAGGCGCAACGAACGGGTTGCGCGATGCCCGAATCGGTCGACGAGGTGAAAGACTCGGCGCTCGAGGGTTCGACAAAACTTTTTGGCTTGCGCGAGATTCTCGATTTTCTCAACAACGGCGGTCACGACGGCGTTTTGACGTTGGAGATCGACAACGAGCGGATCCGTTTCGCGGTCGCCGCGGGAAGAATTCAGGCGGTTTTCTCGCCGACGATCACCGCCGAGAAACTCGAACGCTTTCTCCCCGCGAGCATGGCCGATCTGGCGCCGTTGCTCGCGGTGACGATCGGGGAAGAACAGAATGCTCATATGTCTGGTTTGATCAAGTTATTGGAAAGAAGTTTATCCGACCCGCGTCGGTTGCGAACGTTGTTGCGGTATCAGGCGGCGGTGCTGACTTACCGAGCGACGACGGCGCCTCCCGGCAAGTTTCAATTCGAGCCCGGCGGATCGATTCCGCCGATGTTCCAGGCTTTTCCGCTTCAGATCAGCCTGCCCGCGCTCGCGGTCGAAGGCGCGCGGCGGTGCGAGCCCGCGGTCGACGACGCCGAATCGCTCGCCACCCGCGTTTACGCGCGGGCGACGCCGCGGGGCGGAAACCTCGACCGCGTCGGCCTAACGGCTGCTGAAATGAAAATTTATACATTAATCGACGGAACTCAGAATCTCGCGTCGATCGCCTCGGCGGTCGGGCTCGAGCCCGCCGAGACCGTCGCGATCGTTCGCGGGCTTGAGCTCGCGGGGCTCGCCGAACGCCGCTCGGTTCAATCGGGGGCTTCGATCCTCGTCGTCGAGGACGATCCCGAAACCGTCCGCGCCGTGCAACGCGCTCTCGGTCCCGAAGGCGCGGGTTATCAGCTCAAACTCATTCGCGATCGAGTGGGAGCGCAACTTTTGCTGCGAAGAAACGCGTTCGATCTCGTGTTGATGGCGTTCGATCAGCCCGAGCAAGAAGCGTTTTATCGAGCCGTCAAGGAGCAAGTTCCCGCCAAAACGCGATTCATCGGCGTCCTCGGAATTCAGGACGAATCCGAACTCGTTCGGCTCGACGCGATCGGCCTCGACGGAGTGCTGCATCGACCCCTCTCCGAAACCGATCTGCTCGCGACGGTTGAACACTTGCTTAAAGAATCAAACGCTATGGTCGGAGCGGCGTAACCGGCGAATTATCGGCTAGGTTTAATATTTTGAATGAAGGGGCGCGACGTGGCTCGACACTGGGGGACGGCGGACGCCGACGCGGCGTCGGAAACGGGATATGAAGATACGATCTCTTTGTTGCAGCAAGAGATCGAACGGCTCGAGAACGAACTCGCCGTGCTGCGCGACGAAGCCGCGACCCGCGGCGAGCTTGACGCGACGATCCCGCTCCGCCGCGACCGCGACGAGATCGAGCCCGCCGACGATCCCAAACTCGAAGAACTTCGCGGCGAACTCGCCGAGCGCGACGCGATGGTCGTCTTTTTGCTCGATCAGGTTCGACTGATGGAGGAGGCCGAGGTCGCGCAGCGAGCCGAGTGGGAGCAGCTTAATCGATGGGTCGCCGAGGTCGAGAAACGCGTGGAAAGCCGCGATCGCGACGACGGTACGATCGAGGCCGAACTCGAATCGGCTCGTCTCGAAGCCGACGCGGCGCGGCGCGAGTCCGAGGCGGCTCGACGCGCGTGGGAGGCTCGCAAACGCGCGCTCGAAGACGAGGTGGAAAGGCTTCGATCGCATCTCGCCGAACTCGCCTCCGACGCGACCGGCTCGGCGCGCGCCTCCGAAGCGCTCGACGGCGAAATCGACAAACTGCGGACGGAACTCGCCGCCGCGATCGACCGTGCCGCGAACGCCGAAACGCTCCTCGAAGAACTCGACCGCGTGCGCGCGAACCTTGATGAAACGCGTCAATCGCTCGCCGCGGCGCACGACGAGATCGACCGCGTACGCATCGAGCATCAAGCCGAAGTCGCGTCGATTCGCGCGGCGCGCGCGATCGACGCCCTCGCGGCGAAACCCGTTGAAATCAACGGTTCAAACGCCGATAGCGACGAGGGATCCGAGCGTTTATTGAACGATCCGAACGGCGAACGCGATCGAGCTCTCGCGCATAACATGACGTCCGTCGATGAACGAATTCGAGCCTTCCGTCAACACCTTCGCGAGGTCCACGATCAAGAGACGGTCGAACGCAAAAATCGAGGGCTCTCGGCGCGTCTTTCTCGATTGTGGAGCCGGTCGGGCCCGCGCGGTTGAATTGGAATCAAGCTAGATAATGATAATATTGGTATTCATGGATAATTGATTCATCAAGCAAGGACACGCCGGATGACGACCGATTCCCCCCGAGGCGAAATAGCGACGCGTGTTGAAGCGTCGAAGCGCGGATCGATGGACTCGATACCCGAGGATCTGGAGACGTTGCGTCTGGAAATCGATCGCAGGCTCGCGATTATCGAGGAATTGGCGCTCAAACGAAAAGAATCGGCCGAGAAAACGCGCGAGCTTGAACGCAAGCTCGCCGAGGTCGAGCGTTCGCGTCGATCTCGTGAAGAACAAATTAAGCGTTGGGAGGCCGAACGGCGGGCGATCCTCGACGAACTCGAACACGACCGGACCCTGTTGGCCGAGGCGTGGAATCGCCTTGAACAAGAGGAGACGCGTCGCTCGACGCGTACCGATCGATCCGATCGTCGCGACGTCCACAGGGTCGAGCGGAACGATTCGAACGCTCCCAAAGTCGCGGTTCACGCCGCGGCGCCCCCTCCGGCGGCCGCCGAGGAGGATCATGTGGCGCAATCGATTCTGCGCCAATTTCGGTCGCTCCAACGCGACGTGCGAAGGAACGCGGGAGAAGCGTGATTTGCGAGCAAAGCGGTTGAGCCGGCGGCGCGGCGGCGAATTCTTCGGCGTAAACGAATTATTAAATCGATATAACGTCGATTCTTAATTATTACATGATTTTATTAAGTAATAAATATAATGGATTTTTACATAAGATTTTTCAGCCGCGTCGGCTGCGTTCCTGGATCAAATTGGCGACGAGCGCGGTCCATCCCGTCTGGGCGCACGCCCCCAATCCCCGGCCGGTGTCGCCGTGAAAGTATTCATGGAAAAATAGATAATCACGAAAGCGAGGATCGGTTTGGAAAAGGTCGTCGGGTCCGTGCGCCGGGCGCCGGCCGGTCGCGGGATCGCGGCGAAACAGCGAGATCAGCCGTTCGGACAATAAATCGGCGGCCCGCGCCAGGTCGACTCGTTCGCCCGACCCCGCGGGCGCCTCGACCTGAAACGACGAACCGTAGTATTCATGATAAGTGCGCAAAGATTCGATCATCAAAAAATTGACGGGAAACCAAACGGGTCCGCGCCAGTTGGAATTGCCGCCGAAAAGCGGAGTGCGCGATTCGCCGGGTTCGTAATCGACCGCGTGGATCGTTCCGCCGAAATCGAAGCGAAACGGTTCGTCGGCGTGGCGGCGAGAGAGAGATCGCAAGCCGTGATCCGAAAGGAAGCGAGCGGGATCGAACAGCGACGGAGCGATCCGTTCGAGTTTGCGGCGGTCGACGATCGCGAGCAATCGCTTGCCCCCCTCGCCGGGAGTCGTCAAAGACGCGATGTGTTGAACGCGATGAGGTCGATATTTAATGAACCATTCGACGCGTCGGCGAAACTGCGGAAGCTTGTCGATCCTCTCGGGTGAAATCGTCGCGACCGCGAACAACGGAATCAAACCGACGAACGAACGAACGCGTAGGCGTTTATGCGCTTCGCCTGGAAATCGGATCATATCGTAATAAAAACCGTCTTGATCCTCCCACAGCCCCATTGATCCGCAAGTTCCGTTGATCGCCTCGGCGATCGCGACGAAATGCTCGAAGAATTTGGTCGCCACCGATTCGTAAGGAGGCCTGGTGTCGGCGAGTTCGAGCGCGATGTCGAGCATGTTGAGGCAATACATTCCCATCCACGCGGTGCCGTCGGCCTGTTCGAGCCTGCCGCCGCCGGGAAGAGGCTTGCTGCGGTCGAACACGCCGATGTTGTCGAGCCCCAAAAAGCCCCCCTGGAAAATATTATTCCGCTCTTGATCCTGACGATTCACCCACCAGGTGAAATTGAGCAGCAATTTATGAAAAATTTCTTCCAAAAAATCGGTGTCGGCCTTGCCGCGACGATCGCGGTCGATCTTGTAAACCTTGAGCGCCGCCCACGCGTGGACGGGGGGGTTGACGTCGTCGAAATTCCACTCGTACGACGGAAACTGACCGCTCGGATGCATATACCATTCGCGCGATAATAAGATCAACTGACGTTTCGCCCACTCGGGATCGACGAGCGAAAGCGCGACGGTGTGAAAAGCGAGGTCCCACGCGGCGTACCACGGGTATTCCCATTTATCGGGCATCGAAACGACGTCGAGGTTGTACAGGTGGCGCCAGCGCGAATTGCGGCTTTCTTTGCGTTCCGCGGGAGGAGGAGCGAAACCGGGATCGCCGTCGAGCCAGAGCTCGACGCTGTAATGATAAAATTGTTTGCTCCACAAAAGCCCCGCGATCGCCTGGCGTCTGATCGCCCTGAGTTCGTCGTCGATCTCGCCCAAATCGAGCGACGCGTGAAATTCATCGGCCTCGGCGATTCTTAAATCAAAGCATTCGTCAAAACGTTCAAAAGGACGCTCGATCGATCGATTCGAGAGCCGATGACGGATCGTCGCGCATCGGCCGGCGGGGATCTCGAGCCGATACCAACCCGCCGCTTTCGACCCGCGTCTCTCGGGGTTTACTTTAGACATATCTCCATAAATAATCGCATCGGCGAAACCGTCTTTGACGTACGGCGTTTCGTTCTCGACCCCGTAGAGCCGCTCGAGATTCGAGTCGTTCTCGGTGAAGAGAAGAACGGGACGGATCGGTTCGTCGTCGAGAAACCAGAAGCGATCTTTCAGATGTCGATATTCGGTTTTCGCCGCGGTCGGCCCGATCGCGTGAATTTGATGACGCGGAGACGTATAACCCCATGACCAGGTGTTGCGATACCAGAAGAGAGGGCAAACGTCGAGTCGAGCCGTCTCGGCGCCCCGGTTGTGCGCGACGATTCGGCAGAGGAGATCCTCTTGATCGGCCTTGGCGTATTCGACGAAGACGTCGAAGTAACGGCCGTCGCGAAACGCCTCGGGGATCGCGTCGGCGAGCTCGAATTCGTCGGCTTCGCGATCCCGCCGCGCGTTCTCCTCGCGCAAAAGATCGTAAGGAAATTCAACCTGCGGATATTTATAAAGAAATTTCATGTACGAGTGCGTTGGAACATTGTCAAGATGATAATAATACTCTTTAACGTCTTCGCCGTGATTTCCCTGTTTGCCCGAGAGACCGAAAAGTCGTTCTTTGAGGATCGGATCGCGACCGTTCCAAAGCGCCAGGCCGAGACAAACGTTCTGAAATCGGTTGCACACGCCCGCGAGAGCGTCTTCATTCCAGCGATATGCTCTTAAATGAGCGTGTTCGAATGGGAAATAATCCCACGCCTCGCCGTCGGCCGAGTAATCTTCACGCACCGTTCCCCAGGCGCGATAGCTGACGTAAGGCCCCCAGTTTTTCCAGTCGGCTTTACGCGTTTCGGAATCGGTCAGACGTTGTTGTTCGGCGTTCGCCACGGTCGTTCTCGCTTCATGATCAAGCCGGGATAATCGCTCTCGAGAAGAGTTCGGTCGTCGATTCTAACCGTCGATCCGCTCGCTCCGAAACGACGCGCCGATCCTCGGATCGGCCGATTCCTCGCTCCGCCGCACCGCGTTTCCGCGAATCCTCCCGACCGCCGCTCCTCGACTCCATGAACGTCGATCGTCGGCCGTGAAGATATCAAGCAGACAATTACGTAAACTTCTGTAAATAAGTTTAGGAACCGACCGATTCGACCGAACGTTCGCCGTTTTTGATCGTCTCCCATTCGTCCCAGGTGTAAAGAACCTCGCGGGGCGCTCCCGCTTTGTATTCGCCGACGATGCCGTCTTCGGCCATGTAATCGATGAGCCGAGCCGCTCGGCCGTAGCCGATGCCGAGAGCGCGTTGCAAGAGCGAGCACGAACCTCGTCCCTCGCGAATGACGATCTCGATCGCGGGTTCGTAGTATTCGTCGCGCTCCTTGAGCGCCGCGCCCCGTTCCTTGCCGCCGGGTCCGCCGCTCACCTGAAGCTGCACGAGCTCCTTGCTGAATTCAACCGGATACTGTTGCAAATAAGTACAAATGCGGTTCACTTCACCGTCGGAAACGTAGGTTCCCTGGGCTCGGATGATGTGCGAGGTTCCCGGGATGAGGAAGAGCATGTCGCCGTTGCCGAGGAGTCGATCGGCGCCCATTTCGTCAAGAACGACGCGGCTGTCGCCGCGGCTCGCGACCTGGAACGCGATCCGCGCAGGGAGGTTGCCTTTGATCAATCCCGTGACGACGTCGACGGTCGGTTTCTGGGTCGCGACGATCAGGTGCATGCCGACGGCGCGCGATTTTTGCGCCAGGCGAACGATGTGCGATTCCACCTCTTTGGCCGCGGTCATCATCAAATCGGCCATCTCGTCGGCCAAAATGACGATATACGGCATATATGTGGGGATCGCGGCGCGTTCGTTCTCGTCCTCGGGGCGGATCCGTTCGTACAACTCCTCCGGACCGAGCTCGTTATAGGATTGGATATTACGCACCCCGGCGCGCGCCAAAAAAGCGTACCGTTCGTCCATCTTGTCGCACGCCCACGACAAAATGGATTCGGCTTTCTTCATGTCTGTAACAACAGGATGCATTAAATGAGGAATGCGTTTAAATTGAGAAAGCTCGACCATTTTGGGGTCGATGAGCAGGAGTTTGACCTCGTCGGGGCGTTTCGTCATGAGGATCGAGAGGATCATCGCGTTCAAGCAAACCGATTTCCCCGTGCCGGTTCGGCCGGCGATCAGCAGGTGGGGCATATCGACGAGATCGAAGACGAGGGGAGTTCCTTTCACGTCCATGCCGAGAAAGAGCGGGATCCGGCAGCGGTCGAGGCGGGTTTCGCCGGCGCTCACGACCTCGCTCAGCCTGACGATCGCACGGACGTCGTTGGGAACTTCGATTCCTACGGTCGTTTTGCCTGGGATCGGCGCGACGACGCGAACGCTTTGCACAGCGAGCGCGATCGCCAGATCGTCGGCGAGGCCGATGATTCTTGAAACCCTCAGCCCGGCTTCGAGCTCGACTTCAAATTGTGTGATCACGGGACCGGTATCGATCTGAACGACGCGAACCTGGTAGCCGAAATCGAGGAGGGTTCGTTCAAGGATCGCCGCGCGGGCCTGGATTTTGGTCTCGCGTTCGTGAACGGGATGTTCGGCGGGAGGTTCGAGCAAGGTGCGCGGAGGAAGCTGAAATTCGCCTCCCGAAGCGGCGACGATCGGCGCGGGAAGCATCGCGTGAGGACGTTTCGGTTCGCCCGCCTGCGACGCTTGATGAACGAAATCCCGAGCCGCGGGCTCGCGTGAAAGCGGGTCGTTCGCGGCGGGGTCGACGCGCCTTTCGTCGCCGCGTTTCCAGGGAGTAAGTCGAGGCGCGCCGGGATGGCGTCGGCCGTCGGCGTCGACGATCTCGGGTCGATCGGCGATCACCGCCGCGGCCGCGGCGCCGGCTTCGGCGGGGCGGACGAGATCGAGAGCCGCCGGAGGCGCGGCCGAAACTCGTCCGGGACGATGAAAAAGCCGATTGTTTAAAAGAAAGTGAAACGGTACTTGTTCGAATATAAAAATAAATGCAATAAATAATGATGAAAACAAAAAGACTTGAACGCCCACGGCGCCAAGTTCCCATTCGAGTTCGCGACGAATCGACGCGCCGAGATATCCTCCGGGGCCTGCGAGCGGATGGGCGCCGAACGACGGATTCCAGCGGTCGAGCGCGGTCGAGGCGACGGCGACGAGGAGGACGAACCCCGCGAGGGCGCGCACGCCTCGCCGCGAATTCCAGTTTCCCGAAGTCATCAGATAAACGACGAATCCGAGCGCGAGCGGGACGAGCGGGCTCGAACCTCCAAGTGTGCTGACAAGTTCATAAGCCAACAGCGCGCCGAGATAACCGCACGGGTTTTGGGGCGCCACGTTGACGGGAGCGACGTCGAAACCGGGCGGGTCGGCGGGATCTCGGCCGACGAGCGAACCCGTTACGAAGAGCCAAATGAGCCCGAGGATGAGGACGAGCCCGAGGCGTTTAATGCGCGGGTGATCGGTCATGATGTCCCTCGGCGCGAAACGATTCGCGGACTCGGTTTGAGCCGCGGCGCGGATCGACGTTCCTAAGTCCGCTCCGTCGCGCCCCGTTGATATCGGCGCCTTCGCCGCGACGACTTCACCGCCGAAGCGACGATTCGCCCGCCGCGGCGAGCCGAGCCGATGCGATCGGCGCGATCGGCAATCTCGACGCGCGGCCGAACGGTATCACGCTCGTCATAAGCGTCGACGAATCCTTCGACGATCGTCGTTGATCGCGCGGGACGTCTCGGCCGATCGAACTCGATCGCGACCTCGTCGTTCGGATCGATCGTTCGATTCGGCCGAACTCGATCGCGACCTCGGCTTACGGATCGATCGTTCGATTCGGCCGAACTCGATCGCGACCTCGGCTTACGGATCGATCGTCACGGCTGGGTGAGGTCGATCGTTCCCCCTTCGTATTCGCCCGATTCGGTCGTCTGGAGTTTACCTTCGAGATCAAGATAGATTTTCCCTTGCATAATCTCCTGGATCACGACCTGCATCTTTCCGCCGCGGTGCTCGACGAGTTCGCGCGCGCCCTGGTTGAGTGCGATCATACGTTTTTGAATAAGTGTGGACAATTTGAAACGTCCACCGACCTTGTTGACGATTTCGTCCTCTTTCAATTCATCAATCATGATTCGACATACCTCCGCATCCAAGGTTGATAAGAAGTTGCACCAGTCGTTCGACGCATTGGTCGAGATCGACGTTGACGATTTGATGATCGTACCGATCGGCCTTGGCGATTTCGTCGCGGGCCGCGGCGAGCCGCCGTGCGATCGCGGCTTCGTCTTCGGTTTTCCGGTCGCGAAGTCTGCGTTCGAGCTCCTCCATGCTCGGCGGATGAATGAACACGAGCACCGCGTTGGGGACGCGTTCTTTAACGCGAAGAGCGCCCTGAACGTCGATTTCGAGCAGCACGCACATCCCCTCGTCGAGCGTGCGAAGGACCGGTTCGATCGGAGTTCCGTAATATTGACCGTGAACGAGCGCCGATTCGAGCAACGATCCGCTCGCGCGCGCCGATTCAAAATCGGCTCGATCGCGAAAGTAATAATCGACCCCCTCGCGTTCGCCGGCGCGCGGGGCGCGGGTCGTCATCGAGACCGAGAGCATCGCGTTCACCTCGCGCCGCGCCGCGAGCCGACGCGCGATCGTGCTCTTGCCCGATCCCGACGGTCCCGAGATCACGACGAGCCGACCCTTGCCGTCGGCCGATCGCGACCCCCTCCCCTCATGAATTCTTGAATCCATCATAAAACAAAATCTCTTAAAACTTCACGCATCCGCGGCGATCAATCCTAAAAATCAACAAGCGAATCGCGTAATTATTCGATGTTGAGGATGAGTTCGCGAATTTTTTCGAGGATTCCCTTGATCGAAACGACCTCGCGACTGATCGACACGTCGCCGGCTTTTGATCCGATCGTGTTCGTCTCGCGGCCCATCTCCTGGACGACGAATTCGAGCTTCCGGCCGCTCCCCTCGGTTTCGCCGAGCGCCTCCTCGAACGCCTGAAGATGCGCCGAGAGCCGAACGATCTCTTCGGCGATATCGGACCGCTCGGCGTAGATCGCGACCTCGCGAATCAGATCGGCGGGCTCGACCGCGATCCCCTGCTCCGCGACGAGCGACCGTACGCGTTCGATCAACCGATCGCGATACGCCGAAACGACCGTTCCCGATCGCCGATCGATCTCGCTTAAATGTCCGCGAATCGCCCGCGATAATTCGAGCAATTCGCGACCCATCGCCGCCCCCTCCTCGGCGCGAGCCGATTGAAGCCGTTCGATCGCCTCCACGACGACCCGCTCGATCGCGGGCCACTCGTCGCGCGGATCACCCGCCTCGGGACGAACCTCGACGACCACCCCCGGCAACATCAATAAATCGCCCACGTCGACGGGTCGGCCGCCGTTGATAGCGCTTAATTGATCATAATAACTTTTAAGAGCAACTTCATTAAGGCGGTAATCGTCGGCGCGTTTCGGCCGTTCCACCCGCGCCGAGAGCATCACGGTTCCGCGGCGCACCGCGGCGCGCACCAGACGTTCGATCTCGGTCTCGAGCGACGTGTACGGCTCGCTCAATTTGCACGTCAGTTTGAAGTGACGGTTGTTCACGGCGCGGATCTCGACCGCGGCGCTCCACGCCTCGCCCTGAAATCTCGCCTCGCCGTAACCCGTCATACTGAGCGGCACTTCGTCCTCGCTTGCGTGAAACCGGATTGAACGAGAAACGGCGGACCGGCGGGGTTCGCCGATCGCGCCCACAATCAAAAGAATGACGGATTCTAAAACTTACTTCTTTGTTTCCGCGGGCTTCGCCGCGGAGTCTTTGTTCGCGGGCGCCGCCGACGATTCGGCGGGTTTGGACGGCGAGACGGCGGGAGCGGCTTTCGAGCCCTCGGCGGCCTTCGATTCGGTCGAAGAACCTGATTTGTCGGTCGCGGACGAGCCCGCTTTGCCGCTCTTGGTCGCGCCCGAAGTCTTTCCCTTCTCTTTGGATGTGGTCACGGGAGAAGCCTGGAGCGTGTCCGATTCGCCGTCGTCGAACGCCGAGATCGACACCCGATTCACCAATACGACGAGCATCATCGCGATCCCGAACCAGACGATCGCGGTCCACATCGTCACCCGCGTGAAGACGTCGCCCGCTTTGGCGCCGAACGCGCTCGATCCCCCCATGCCGCCGAACGCTCCGGCGAGCCCGCCCCCCCGGCCGCGCTGAATCAGCACCAGGCCGATCAGAAAGATCGAGGTTATTACCAAACAAACATTTAAAATACCGATGATGATCGACACGTTTCAGGTTCCAAAAAAGCCTTGTTCGCCTTCGTAAGACGCCCCGCATCAAACCGAGTTAATCGATCCGCCGCGATCGTCGGCCCGGGCCGCGATCGCGCGAATGTTACGTTCAAGTATGTGATCACCCTTTTTTGGTCGCGAGTTCGCGGGCGGATCGGATCATCGCCAGGAAGTCGTCCGCCTTAAGACTGGCGCCGCCGATCAAGGCGCCGTCGATATCGGGTTGAGCGAGCAGCTCGGCGACGTTCGAAGGCTTGACGCTCCCTCCATATTGGACGACGACTCGGTTCGCAGTCGCTCGGTCGAACGCGTCGCTCAGCCGGTTGCGAATAAACGCGTGCACGTCTTGAGCTTGTTGAGGAGTCGCGGTGAGCCCCGTGCCGATCGCCCAAACGGGCTCGTAAGCGAGAACGACTCCGCTCATCTGTTCGGCCGAGAGCCCCGCGAGCGAGCCTTGCAACTGCCCCGCGACGACCTCCTCGGTCCGATCTCGCTCGCGTTCCTCGCGCGTTTCGCCCACGCAGACGATCGGGATCAACCGAGCCCGCAACGCCGCCGCGAGCTTGCGGTTGATCATCGCGTCGGTCTCGCCCAAACCGTGCCTTCGCTCGCTGTGGCCGAGGATCACGTGCGTGCAGCCGACGTCGATCAGCATCGACCCCGAAAGCTCCCCCGTGAAAGCCCCCTCGTCCTCCCAGTGCATGTTCTGCGCGCCCATGCCGACGGGAGATCCCTCCAAAATCGCGTCGATTCGCGAGAGATAAACCGCGGGAGGACAGACCGCGACGCGAACGTCGCTCGCCTGACCCACCCCCGTCTTCACAGCCTCGGCGAGCTCGACCGCCGCGGCGTGCGAATTCGGGTTCATCTTCCAATTACCCGCCAAAAACAGCGTACGCATTAAACAGAGACCCCGTCACATACGTCGATCGATTTACCCAACAAGTCGGCGAGCGCCTGAACGTCTTCCATCATCCGCGCGTAATCACGCGGCAACAACGATTGAGGACCGTCCGACAACGCCTTCTCGGGACACGAATGAACCTCCACGTGCACCCCGTCGCAACCCGCCGCGACCGCGGCCCGCGCCATCGACGGTATCAGGTCGGGTCGACCCGTCGCGTGGCTCGGATCGACGATGATCGGCAAATGACTCAACCCCTTCACGTTCGGAACGCTCGCCAGATCGAGCATGTTCCGCGTCGAATCCTCGAACGACTTCACCCCTCGTTCACAAAGAACCAATCGCTTGTTCCCTTGTGAAAGTATATACTCGGCCGACATGAGCAGATCTTTTACCGTGGCGCTCAAGCCCCGTTTGAGAAGGACCGGAATAGACGTTCGTCCGATCTCTTTGAGCAGGTCGAAATTCTGCATGTTTCGCGCGCCGATCTGAATCATATCGGCGTAACGGAGGACGAGTTCGATTTGTCGCGGGTCCATCACCTCGGTGACGACGGGCATGCCGAACCGTTCCCCCGTCGATTTGAGGATTTTGAGCCCCTCCTCGCCGAGCCCCTGAAAGCTATACGGGCTCGTTCGCGGCTTGAACGCCCCGCCGCGAAGGATGTTCGCGCCGGCGTCGCGCACTTTCTCGGCGATCTCGGTGAGGATCGCCTCCCCCTCGACCGCGCAGGGCCCCGCGATCATCCCCAAATGCCCGCCGCCGATCCGGATGTCCTTCACCTCGACGATCGTATCGGTCTCTTGAAACTCGCGGCTCGCGAGCTTATACGGCTTTAAAATCGGCACGACCTGCTCGACGCCGTCGATCGCGAGCAACGGCTCGGCCTGAAGCTTTTCCTCGTCGCCGATCACGCCGATGATCGTTCGCGAGACCCCCTGGCTCAAATGCGGAACAAAACCGAGAGCCTCGATCCGATCAAGCACATGCTGAATCTGTTCGGGCGTCGGATGCGGCTTCAAGACGATTATCATGCTCGACCTCGATTCGACGAATTCCCGCGACCCGCGCGCGGGTTCGACGACGACGCTCGGTTCTCCGGCGGGAATGTGACAACTTAACAACATCGATCGCGGTTGGGAAGTCGATTTTCCAGGAAGCGAGCCGGCGAGCCGCAGAGCCTGCGTGACGCCGCTCACGCACGAAGCGTCGCCACGATCCGTCGGCCAAATCGCCGTAGGCGACTCAAAGTCGGCGCCTCTTAAGCCTTCATTCGATCAAACCGCAACCAACGAGAAGTTTCACAATCGCAGGATTCGAAGTCGGCGCCACTCAAACCTTCGTGCGATCGGCGCCTCGCTGCGATCTCCGGACGAGTTCGAAATTCGATCGTCGACCGCGACGCGACCTTCGAATCGAATCAAACATTAATCACTGTTAAGCCTTGCTTGCGTGATCTCTCTTTATCGGCGTGAGATTTGAGCGGCGGGGTCTCCTCGTCGAACCGCGCGACCTCCTCGAGCAGCGCCTCGACCATCTCGGCCTCTTGAACATGGCGGATCGGAATCCCTTTTTTAAAGATGATCCCCTTGCCCGATCCCGCGGCGATTCCCAGATCGGCCTCTTTCGCCTCGCCGAAGCCGTTTACAAGACATCCCAAAATGCTCACGCGAATCGGATTCTTCAGATGAGCCATCTTCGCTTCGACCTCGGCGACGATCCGCTCGAGATCGATATCGAGCCTGCCGCACGTCGGGCACGCGACGACCTCGGGACGATTCACGCGTCGATCGGTCGCGCGGAGGATGTCGAACGCCGCCGCGATCTCGGGGACCGGATCGCCCAACAACGAAACGCGAATCGTATCGCCGATCCCGCGCAACAAAATCGCGCCGATCCCCGCGGCGCTCTTCAGCGTGCCGTACTCGCGCGAACCCGCCTCGGTGATCCCCACGTGCGTGGGATAATCGCTCGCCGCCGCGAACTTCGTGTAAGTGTCGACCGCCGTCGGCACATGACTCGATTTGACCGAAATAATCATATCGTGATAACCAAGAGATTCGGCGGTCTCGATATGACGCAGCGCGCTTTCCACCAGCGCCTCGGGGCACGGGAAACCGTATTTTTCGATCAGATCTTTCTCGAGACTTCCCGAGTTCACTCCGATCCGCATCGGCACGCCGAGATCGCGCGCCTTGCGAACGACCTCTTTAAAACGCTCCTCGCCGCCGATGTTGCCGGGATTGATCCGAATTTTATCGACGGCGCGACGTCCGTCTGGGGTCTTGGCGTCGAGCGCGCCGAGCGCCATGCGATAATCAAAATGAATGTCCGCGATCAAAGGAATGCGAATCTGAGAGCGAATCGCGCCGAGCGCCTCGACGTCCTCCTTTTTGGGAACCGTCACCCGCGCAACCTCGCAACCCGCCTCCTCAAGACGTCGAATCTGCTCCACAGTCGCCGCGACGTCGAACGTGTTCGTCGTCGTCATCGATTGAACCCAGATCGGATTCGACCCGCCGACGATCATATCCCCTACCCCGACCTCACGCGTCTTGTGCCTCTCGACGACCGCGGCGTAAGCCATTTCTTCAATCCCTTAATGCCGAAAACAAAAGACTTTAGACAAAAAACGCCCGCTCCGCTTCCACCCTGATCGTAGTCGAACCCGCGACCAAGGTCAAGACGCGCGACGAAATTCGATCGAGATATACGCATTTTTTGCGTCGATGCGATCGGCCGCTCGCTCGCTTCGAACTCGATCGCCGCGCGCCGATTTCATGCATAAATCGGAGCTTCAACGTCGGAAAGAGTCGGTTTGCGAACGACTTCGCTCGTATTCCTCGGGGGTGTCGATATCGAGCAGCGTAACAAGATCGGGGTCGATCGCGCGGAGTTCGGCCTCTTCGATCGTTCGCACGCGCAAGTCCTGGGTTAGGCTCACAAGCCCCCGTTCTTTGGGGTTGAAAAGCCTCAATCGAGCGTCGATCGCGGGCTTGAGCGAAGCGACCCGATAAACCGCCGAGAGTGGATACAATCGCCCGTTCACAACCGGAATCGCGACATCGCTCGCGCCGATTCGATCACGCAAAAAGGGGATGAAACCCGCGGCGAGATACGGAGCGTCGGTCGCGGTGAGATACAAATATTCTTGATCTTTGGGAACGACCGCGAGCCCCGAGGCGAGCCCGCGCAACGGCCCCTGGCCTTCGATTTCATCACGCGCCACGATC
The DNA here is from genome assembly GCA_021791715.1 of Planctomycetota bacterium. Taxonomy (GTDB): domain Bacteria; phylum Planctomycetota; class Planctomycetia; order Isosphaerales; family Isosphaeraceae; genus JAKBCQ01. The sequence continues at coordinate 98,741 of JAJYWB010000013.1, forward strand.
GCCTCGACGGGAAGTCGCGGCAGCGTTTGACCCGCCGCGGCGACGACGACGACCGCCCCCACCCCGCTCGCCGCGACAAGCCGAACCGTTCGCGCCAACAGCGGCTCCCCTTCAAAATCGAGCGTCGCCTTGTCGCGCCCCATCCGCGCGCTCCGACCGCCGCAAAGGATCATCGCCGTCGTCGACGATAAATTTCTTGTAGACATGTTAGATTATAATATTCACTGGTTTTGTTTGGGCGATTTCGACGGATCGTCTCGGGGTTCGGCTTGTTTCGATTCGATCGAGGTTTTCGACCGAACTGGTGATCTTTGTTCCGTCGGTTCGATCATCGAGAGCGCGATCGTTCTGGTTCGCTTTGTAGCCGCGTCGAGGCGATTGATTTTTTGGTTGAGATCGGCGGAGTTCACCGCTTCGAGCAGCAAGCCGGCGAGTTCGCCGCGATCGGATTTGTGATTCGCGAGCGCCTTGATTCGATCGATCGCTTCGGTTCGATTCGCTCCGCGTTCGAGCGCGATCGCGGCGTTCGCCCAAAGCGCGATCGCGGGTTCGGGATCGGCCGCGAGGCTTTCGAGCGATCGCATGGGGAGCGAAGTTCCCGCGACCGCGGCGTACGCCAACGGACGCGCGAGTTCCACACGCAGCCATATCGGCCAAACGGTTCCATGTTCAAGCATCACCGTGTAACCCGAGGGATCTTCGGCGGCGAGATCGCCTCGAACGCGATCGGCGAGCATCAGCCTCGCCGCGACGGGGATCGCCTTGCGGAGCGCGATATCGAACGCCTGGCGGTCGTTGACGCGGCGATCGACGCTTAACCGATGCGCCGCGGCCACCCTCTCGGCCTCGGGTCTGCTCGCGTCGTGAAGCACGTAAACGTCGATCCAGATGTTCCTCAGCGACCATGCTTGAAAACAAAACCACGTGAGCAAAAGCGAGACAAAAACGAGTCCCGCGACTCCCAGATAAAACAGCGAGCCGTATTTTTCGCGAGCGCTCAACCGGGGAGGGTCGAGGGTGATGATCGGCGGCAAGGGGGGTAAAGGATTCATGCGAGGCGCCTCACAGGCAAGCAAGCTTTGTCGCGTCGACGATTCGATTCGTTGCGAAAAACGATCGCGACGATGGGAATTCTATCAGATCGGGGCGAGCGGGTCGGATTCTTTTGACAGTCGCCTGAGCGGGGGCTAATTGTTGAGTGACATCCCAAGGAACGTGTTCTAGGGAACGGCGAAACTTGGCGGGCCGGCCCGGAAGGGATGATTTCGATCGTTCCCCCCTGATCATGGTGGAAAGGCGCGACATGTTTTGGCAACCAATGAGGAAATTCCTGCTCGACGAGACGGGACCGACCGCGACCGAATACGCGGTGATGCTCGCTCTGATCCTCGCGGTCGTGATCGTCGCGATCGGCTCGGTCGGCGGCGCCACGGGAGAGAAGTGGAACAATAATTCGTCGCAAATCATCAGCGCGATCGATTCTTCCGGATCATAAAACGGCCGGCGGTCGATGCGAAATTGCGCGTTTTGGAACCGTGACCGTGGATCGACGAGTCGCCGGCTCGGCGAGCCGATCCGATCTCGTGAAACGCGACGAATCGCCGAGAATACCTTATTCGAGCGTATTTATGTTTCAAGGGTTCAAATCGCTCCACCATTTTTAAAAAATCAACACCATCCCGATATTCTTTTTATGTTGATAAGTAAAATACTTGGCGATATATCTACAAAGCCCTTCATAATCAATCCTTTTCGCGCGGCCCGAATCCGCCTTGGAAATCGACGATTCGTCGGCATCTCCGGAAAGCGTACATCCGGTAATTGACCGGAACATGGAGTTCTTATCATCGTCTATTCCTCGTGATCTCACGGGTAATGGATCTCGAAACAGAGCTCGCGCCGGCACGGGGAGACTTGGCATTCACTCTTGGGTAGAGTCTTTCTTTAGAGAATCTCTCTCACACTCGGTTCGAAGAAACGATCGAACGTTTGCCCGGCGCCGCATGCACCGGATTCCAATCACTTTCTAAACCCTGAGGTTTCCCGTGGCGAAAAAATACGACGTCGTGATGAAAGAGTTGGTCGAACGCGATCCCGCGGCGTGGCTCGCGTTGCTCGATATCGAAACCGACGGGCCGATCGGAATCGTCAACACCGATCTCTCGACGATCACCTCCGAGGCCGACAAGATCCTCCTCGTCGAATCGTCGGAACCGCATCTTGTTCATATGGAATTTCAATCGACGCGCGATATAGAACTCGCCGAGCGCTTGCTCAGATACAACGTGAACATCGGCTACGCGCACAAACGATACGTTCAAAGCTACGCGATCCTCTTGCATAAGAGGGCCGATTTCAAGGAGCTGACGGGAATCCTCGATCAGAAGATCAAAGGAAAACGTGTAATCACGTTTGAGTATGAGGTGATTCGCGCGTGGACGTTGCCGGTCGAGCCTCTTTTGACCGGCGACATCTGGGTGATGCCGCTCGCTCCGCCGGCGAACGCTCCTGAAAACCGGGTATCGGAGATTGTACGCCGTGTCGATTCGCGACTTTCGAGCGAGACCGAGCCGTCGACTGCGCGTATAATCATGGAGATGACGCTCGTTTTGGCGGGCCTTCGGTTGGGCAAAGAGACGATCCAGCATTTTCGAGAGAGTCTTAAATCGATGACCACGTTGAAAGAATCGTCGTATTATCAAATCGTGCACGGCGAGGGGCTCGAGGAGGGTCTCGAAAAGGGCCTCAAGGAGGGTCTCGAGAAGGGTCTCGAGAAGGGTCTCGAGAAGGGCCTCGAGAAGGGCCTCAAGGAGGGTCTCGAGAAGGGGCTCGAAGAGGGTCTTGAGAAGGGCCTCAAGGAGGGGCTTGAAAAGGGAAAGATCGCGGGGGCTCGAACGATTTTGTTCCGTCTCGGCGAGGTTCGATTCGGCAAGCCGAACAAAACGATCCGCGCCGCGATCGAAGCGATCGACGAACTCGATCGGCTCGAGAAAATGACCGAACGGATCCTCTCCGCGAACAGTTGGCGGGAATTGATCGATCAATCCAAGTCGGATCGGAATTAACGTGCATCCGACGAAATCGTGATGCCGACCCCGTTTGTGAGGGCGAACTCTTATGGGAGGGCGAACCCGTTTGGGAGGGCGAACCTCCTGGTGAGCCGGCATGTTTTCATTTTTGAGGGCGAACTCTTATGGGAGGGCGAACCTCCTGGTGAGCCGGCATGTTTTTATTTGAGATATCGAACCCGAAATCGCGATGTCGAACCCGTCTGGGATGTCGAACCCGTCTGGGATGTCGAACCCGTCTGGGATGTCGAACCCGTCTGGGAGGGCGAACCTCCTGGTGAGCCGGCATGTTTTTATTTGAGATATCGAACCCGTAATCGGGATGTCGAACCTCCTGGTGAACCGACATGTATTCATTTGAAATGGATAATCCGAATCTGGAATCGACGTATCATGATTAATAAATTTTATGCGTATGTTAAATATATATGAATATGGCTCACCAGGAGGTTCGCCCTCCCAGATTGAGTCGCCTTCCCGGTTTCGCCCGCCCTCCAGGTATTGTTCGCCCGCATATCCGACCGAATACGCGGTTTACTTTTCGGATATCCTCTAATTCAAACCCTCATCCGTCGCTCCGCGACGACTTCTCCCAAAGGGAGAAGTGAATGTTCGGAATTCCCGACGCGGATTCAGCGTATCGGAGATGCAAATATACGCCTCTCCCTTTGGAAGAGGCCGGCCGAAGGCCGGGTGAGGGGTTTGGCGATTTGCGAATCATCTGATCAATTAACCCCTCATCCGTCGCTTCGCGACGACTTCTCCCAAAGGGAGAAGTGAATGAGCGGAATTCCCGACGAAAATCCCGAGATAATCCAATATCTCCACCAAGTTCGTTCGCTCTCGCAAATTTTCACACACGCTATTGACAGTTGCTCCCGGATATCGTAGGTTTGTTGTATTGAAAGCGTCGGCCGGCCGATTCGACCTGAATCGATCGAATCGAATTCGTCTGAACGCGCCAATACGATCTTAAATTGTCTTAACGCACCAAAACCGAACCGATTTACCAACAAACTCGATCAAAACCGACACCTTAACACGAAAGATGAAACATCATGAAAACCGCACAATCCGTCCGTTTCAATAATGCGCTCACCAACTCTCCCGCGGACGATCCCAAGGATCGAGATTCCTCGGCTCACGCCGAGCAAAACCCAATTCACAACGCCTTTTTCTCGACGGCTCCCGTGATCGCGGGGTTTGAAACGCTCGAAGAATGGATCGCGCACCGCGATACCGTCGTTCAAGGTTTGAATCCCGTCGGTAAGCTCGAAACGCTTCACGCAGAACGAGCCGCGATGTATTTGTGGCGGCTCGATCGCGTGATTCGGTTCGAAGTCGTCGCGACGCAATTCGATCACGACGAGGTTTTCGCCGAGTTCATCGTCGCGCTCGACAACAAGGAAATCCCCCGCGACCGCTCCGAGGCTGCGACGGTTGAAAAAATTCGCAAACCGCTCCGCGATTATCTTGATGAATATAAGAGAATAGGAGCGCAAGCGGCGAAGCTTCCCGAACTGAAAGAAGGGCTCGACAGGGCTCGTCACGCGGCGAAACGCGTGAAGGAGCGTCGGTTGTTGCCCGATCAGCCGACGGTTCAGACGATCATCAAATACGAGTCGCATCTCGATCGATGCCTGGCGCGGACGATGA
>JAJYWB010000137.1 GCA_021791715.1 Planctomycetota bacterium
TCCCATAAGAGTTCGCCGAGCCAGTCCGGTTCGCCAAGCCAGTCCGGTTCGACAAGCCATGTGATCGCAGCCCCAGAAAAGTTGATTCCGGGAGGGCGAGGCGCCGACCGAGCCGTCGTTTGTCAACATCACCAAATCAAAGACGGCTCACCAGGAGGTTCGCCATCCCATAAGAGTTCGCCATCCCATAAGAGTTCGCCGTCCCATAAGAGTTCGCCCTCCCATAAGAGTTCGCCCTCCCTTCAGATCACCAACCCCGAAATGTTCAATCCGGGAGGGCGAGGCGCCGACCGAGCCGTCGATTGTGAACATCACCAAATCAAAGACGGCTCACCAGGAGGTTCGCCCTCCCATAAGAGTTCGCCGTCCCATAAGAGTTCGCCGTCCCTTCAGATCACCGACGCCGAAATGTTGATCCCGGGAGGGCGAGGCGCCGACCGAGCCGGATTAGATCAAAATCAAGAAGAAGACGGCTCACCAGGAGGTTCGCCCTCCCATAAGAGTTCGCCGAGCCAGTCCGGTTCGCCAAGCCAGTCCGGTTCGACAAGCCATGTGATCGCAGCCCCAGAAAAGTTGATTCCGGGAGGGCGAGGCGCCGACCGAGCCGTCGATTGTGAACATCACCAAATCAAAGACGGCTCACCAGGAGGTTCGCCATTCCATAAGAGTTCGCCATCCCATAAGAGTTCGCCCTCCCTTCAGATCACCAACCCCGAAATGTCGAACACGAGAGGGCGAGGCGCCGACCGAGCCGGCGTTTTTCAAAATCAACAAATAAAAGACGGCTCACCGGGAGGTTCGCCCTCCCATAACAGTTCGCCCTCCCATAACAGTTCGCCCTCCCATAAGAGTTCGCCCTCCCTTCAGATCACCAACCCCGAAATGTTCAATCCGGGAGGGCGAGGCGCCGACCGAGCCGGATTAGATCAAAATCAAGAAGAAGACGGCTCACCAGGAGGTTCGCCCTCCCATAAGAGTTCGCCCTCCCATAAGAGTTCGCCCTCTCTTCAGATCACCAACCCCGAAATGTCGAACACGAGAGGTCGAGTCGCGGCGAACTCGGCTTAATCGGCGGTCGTTGGGAATCATTAGTGGATTGAAACGCCCGACCGCGGAGGTTATCTTAATGAAATCGGTTGAGCCGCGACGCGTCATGTCGCCGCGCCGTGTGGAATCGATCGTTCGATTCGTTTTCGGCAACCGAGGTTCGCGCAAAGGCGCGATCACACCCCCCGTCGAGGAGTCGCAAGCGATGGATCAAGATAAGATCAACGGCGCCGATCGCCGCGCGTTCCTTCAAGCCGGAGCGATCGCCGCGGCCGCGGCGACGGGTCTGACAAGGAGCGGCGAAGCCCGCGCCCAGGCTCAGGCTCAAACCGAGCCCGAAGCCGCCAAGAAAGTTCCCGAGGTTCCGCGGAGGAAACTCGGCAAGACGGGCGTCGAGATCACGATGCTCGATCAAGGAGCGGTCCGCGGAGCGAGCCTTGATCGCGTGCTTCGCTTCTCGTTCGCCAACGGGGTTCGAACGTTCGATACCGCCAAGGTGTACGGATCCGAGCCCAATTTCAAGCAGTGGTTCGAGAAATCGCCCGAGGTACGCAAGCAGATCTTTTTGGTGACGAAAGACTCGCCGCGAACCCCCGCGCAAATGTTGAAGATGGTCGACGAGCGACTCGCGACCCTTGGTACCGATTACATCGACCTCTTCTTCATCCACGGCTTCGGCGATCATCACAGCGTCGACGACGCGATCAAATTCATCACGGGGGACGAGTTCAAAGAGGTCGCCGATAAGATCCGCAAATCGGGCAAGGCGAAGTTTCTTGGATTCTCATCACATCATAAGAATCGAGCCCCGATCATTCAGGCCGCCGCCGAGGCTGGGATCGTCGACGCGATCATGTTGCAATACACGCCTTGGCTCGAGAAAGACTCGGCTCTCAACAAGGCGCTCGACGTGTGTTGGAAGAAGAACGTCGGCTTGATCTCGATGAAACAGATCGCTGGACGCGGGTTCGGCGATCAACCCAAGGTGAACATTCTTGATGAGGTGGTGCGTCGCGTGCCGACGCTCGCGGAGAAAAAGCTCTCGCCGTTTCAGGGTTTGCTCCACGCGATTTGGACCGATGAACGCATCAGTTCTGTTTGCGTTTCGATGCGCAACACCGATCAGATTCGCGAGAACACCGACGCGGCGCGGCGGTATGAACCGCTCAAGACCGTCGATATTCATCAATTGCGAGACGCCTTCATCGCGCAAGGACAAATGATGTGCGCCGATTGCGACGGTCGGTGCGCCGTCGCGGCGGGGACGAAGGCCGAACTCGGCGATCTGACTCGGTTCCTCACGTATCATCAACATCACGGTCTTCGAGCCGACGCACGTAGGCAATACGCGGCGCTTTCGCCCGAGGCGCGCGATTGGTCCGACGCCGACCTCGCGGCGGCTCGAGAAGCTTGCCCCAACAAGCTCGATTTCGCCAAACTTTTGCCCGAGGTCGACCGACGACTCGCGTAACGAATCGTCTGTTTATTGATACGAGTGTTTGATACGTGATATTCGAAGGTTTTTGAGCGTCGGCGGTCGTTTCAATCGCGGCCGCCGGCGACATTTTCGCCGTTTCGATCCTCGGAGCGTTCGTTATCGGCTCGCGCGTTTTTTGTGAATGCCGTCTCGCCTCGGTCAGGTCGCCCGCGACCGTCTTTCCCCCTTCCATATACGATGATATCGTCGACGAATCGTCGCGCGATCGGTTCGCGCCGGAATCGACGACGCGCTTGGACGCTCGCGCGAAACAAGAAGTATGTTTTATCGCTTATGTCTGCAAAAAAAGGGAGATGGAAAAGTGGACCCGAAATCGATCGGCGTGGGAGAGGAAATCGTACCGCCCGGCGAGGCGGAAGAGATCTCGCGTGAACTTGCTATTAATCTGTCATTATTGAATACAAAGGTTCGTCCCGTGCTTCGGGGCGAGCATCCCAAGAGCGACGGCGCGGTGCGGGCCGAGTTTGAAGTTTTGGACGACCTTCCCGAAGCCTTGAAAATCGGCGTTTTTCGCGTCCCGGCGCGGTATCCCGCGGTGATTCGCTTTTCGAACGGTCGAGCGACCGACGACAATCAGGGGGATATTCACGGGATGGCGATCAAGCTGTTCGGAGTGTCGGGAGAGCGTGCGCTCGAATCCGACCGAACCGCGACGACGCAAGATTTCGTCCTCGCCGACGATCCCGTGTTTTTTATTAAAAATGTTAAGGAGTATTTGTATTTTTCACGGCTCGTTTTTCAGGCGAGGAGTTCTCTTTGGGGGAAAATTGTTTTTATCATCAAATTAATATTCTCTCGATCGTCTCCGTGGCCGTCGCTCAAGCGGGCGATTTCGAAGAAGCCCGATTCGCCGTTGCGAACAGCTTTTTGGAGCCAAACGCCGTATCGACTGGGAGAGCGCGCGGTGAAGTATCACGCTCGACCCGATTTGTCGCTCACCCCGGCGCCCGCGCCGTCGCGATCGCCGAATAAACTGCGGATTGCGACGGCGGAACATCTTCGCGAACATGAGTCGAGCTTTGATTTTATGATTCAGTTTCAAACCGACCCGATCGCCGATCCGATCGAGGATCCGACCGTTATCTGGGATGAGAATCGTTCGCCTTTCGTCAAAGTCGCGACCTTGCGAATCCCTCGTCAGGTCTTCGACGTCGAGTCGATGAACGCGTTCGGCGAACGGCTTTCGTTCAATCCTTGGCATACCCTCGTGGAACACGCTCCGTTGGGAGGGATCAATCGAGCGCGGAAGGCGATTTACGAGGCGATGTCGATCAAACGCCGCGAACTCGACGGATTCCCACTTGATGAACCCGTCGCTTCGGACATTCCCGCGGTCTAGCGAGCCCGCGTCTTTCACTATGACGGAATTCCGACTTGATTCACTCGAGACGAGAGCCTTGCCTCCACCCAAAGGATTTCGTTAATAAGCATTCCGATCGCCTTGAATCGATCCGACGCCTCCTCGATTATTGAATCTACGTTAAACATGTATAGCTAGGTGATCATTAACCGGGGCGACACAGGATTTAAACACATTCAAAGTTTAAGTAAACAAATCCGTCAAATTCAGTTTTTTTTCTTGTCAGGTTACGGGTCGATGCTTCAAGATAACGGGTCGCATGATTGGAGGCGAGATTCGAAGGCGCCACCCACGCTTCATTAGCCTTCGCCGCCGAATCGATGCGGGTCGACTTTCGGAACGGTCGACGCTTTTTGCTTCACCCTGGAGTTTCACATCATGATTCACCAATGCAAATCTCCGCGCGCGGTCGCCGACCGAATTCGTCGTCGTTCATCGCGTGCGGATCGTCCACGACTCGAGCAACTCGAACGCCGCGAACTCCTTACCGCGGGCGGAAGCGTCGCTCCGCCGACGCTTTACGTTTCGGTTCTTCTGCCGGGAGCGAACGGCACGGGGGCTTCGCTCGTCACCTTCCAGGAAGTCGCTCCGGGATCTTCCGACACGCTCTCGCTATCGGTCGATCCGACCTCGGGGAACTTCGAATACAATTGGGAAAACAACGGTTACACCACGCAACTCGGTCTTCAATATGTGAACGGAAGCCTTGTTCCGATCGCCTTTCCCCCTTCCGAAATCGAGCAAATCAGCGTCACTCTGGGAGCGAGTTCAGACGTCTTGACGATTGATAATTCCAACGGCTCGGTCGTTCCCCCCGGGGGTCTCACGCTCGACGGAGGTCCAGGATCGAGCAGCCTGGTGATCGAAGGGAACAGTTCATCAAACCCGATCACCACTCAGGTCGTCTCGCTGGCGCCGACGACCTCCGGGACGAGCACGATCACGCTTAACGGCGCTCCCATTACGCTCTCCAATTTCGTCAACATCGCCGACGTCACTTCGTCGAATACGCTGAACGTCGTCGATCTCAACACCGCGAACGACTCGCTCTCCCTACGCGATTACAACCCCGCGACCGACGCTCCCCTAACCGATTCGTCGACGCCGAGTTCGCTCGTCGCCACGACGCTCGTCGGTTCGGGGCCCCTGTTCAGCTTCTCCAATCAACCAAATGTGAATATAACCACGGGATCGGGGAACGACTCGATCTCGATCGATACGACCGAGCAAACGACGAATCTGCAATCATTGAACATCACCGCGGGAGGCGGAAACGATTCGTTCTCCGCTTTGTCGATTCCCTCGGGTATCGCTTACGTCCTCGACGGCGGATCGGGTACGAGCACGTTTTCCGGCGATTTCGCGACGTTCGACGGCGATCTGACGCTCCAAAATTTCCAGGACGTCACCCAATACTCGACCCTTACTCCGGGAATCGTCTTCGTGACGACGGGTGATTTTAGCGGGGCGGTCTATTCGGTGAACGACCCCTCGGCCACCCAGGAATTTACGATCGGCGGATCGATGCTCAAAGGAAGCTCGATCACCGCGATTAGTATCGATCAACTCCTCGTGACGACCGAAATCGACGGCGATGTCACCGCAGTTGAAAATTTGAATATTCCTGGATCGGGTGTGATTCACACGATCAAGGCTTACGATCAAGGCGCCGATTCCTCGATCGACGCGGGATCGATCGGCGCCGAAACGTTCACTCAGAATATGGCGGGTTCAACGACCGCCAAAGGCGCGGGGACGATCGGCACGGTGACGGTCGGCGGCGATATGAGCGGGACGATTTACGCTCCCGAAGACACGAACTCGGGATCGGGAACGATTAGCTCCGTGAATGTGACGGGAAGCTTCACGGGTTCCCTCAACACCGGAACGCTCACGGAGATCTCGGTCGGCTCGAATCTCACCGGTTCGGTGACGGCTCAGGGGGCTGGTACGATCGGCACGGTGACGGTCGGGGGCGATATGAGCGGGACGATTTAC
>JAJYWB010000014.1 GCA_021791715.1 Planctomycetota bacterium
GAAAATCCGCCTTCGGGAGGGCGAACCTCCTGGTGAGCCGTCTTGATATAATTTAAATTCGATGCTAGAAAAACCGCCTTCGGGAGGGCGAACCTCCTGGTGAGCCGTCTTGATATAATTTAAATTTAGATGCTAGAAAAACCGCCTTCGGGAGGGCGAACCTCCTGGTGAGCCGTCTTGATATAGTTTAAATTTAGATGCTAGAAAAACCGCCTTCGGGAGGGCGAACCTCCTGGTGAGCCGTCTTGATATAATTTAAATTCGATGCTAGAAAATCCGCCTTTTCCAGAGGGTTTTTCAAAAGAGGCTCGCCAGGAGGTTCGCCCTCCCAAATCAGGATATTCCGAATGCCGGATCACCGGTTCGCCGGGGCGAATCGTCCACCTAAATCAGGATATTCCGAATGACGGATCACCATCAGGTTCGGCGTCGCGGTTTAATATTCACTATTGAATTCTGTTGAATCTATGGAATTCTTACCGGACGGCCCGCTAGCGTCGGACGTGAGACTCAACCCAGGCGCGGTCGTCGGGGTTGAGCGTAATGGTTTCAGGGATCGGCGTGTCGTAGCGAATCGTGCGTGCGTAACGACCCGATTCGTAGACTCGGGTCGCCGCGTCGGATAGATCGATCAAAACATCAGGATCGGGCTCGCGAAGCGGAATCGGCACTCGAGGCAAGGGATCCCGAACGGTCCACACGTACACTTCCGCCGTTGGAAGCCGCGAGCCTCGCGCCACGACCGCGTAATACACGCCGGGTTCGATCCGCTCTTTCATCGGAAGGGGTGAGCCCTCGAGCAGCAGGTCGATCTCAACGAGGTTCACCCGCGACTCATGCAGCCGATCGCGCATATCCAAATACGCGCGACGTCCTTGCCCATATTTATTGATTGGGGAAAGAACCTCGATCGTCGTCACAAGTTCAAGGTCTGGAATCGAGCGAATCTCAACCCAAGTAATTTTATGTTCATCGGGCTCGCGGTCAAGGATCTCGATCAACCTCGGTTCGAGTGTCGCCGCGGGCGGTTTGGACGATGCGGCTTCGGGGTTCTCGATGTTCTTGTCGTAACGTCCAATCAACACATCGGGTCGAAAAGAACGTGGCGATTCATACGACCAGCTTGCGACTTCGATTCGCTCGTCGACCCGAGCGATATAACCTTCGGGAAGGCTCGCTCCCAGTTGATTGCGGATCTCGGCGATCAAGGCGTTATGAAAGTCGGGCCAAGCCGCCTGGAGCTCGATGTAAGGGTCCATTCCGGGAAACAGTCCCGCCATGTTCGCCGACCTCGCGTCGAGAGATTCTTTTTGACGATTGAACCGGAACCGCCGCGCGACGATCGCCGTTCGGAACGCGACGACATTTAGTTTAACCCCCGTCTGCTAAATCGCGATAGAGATTGGATTGAAGGGGAAAACCGACTCATGTATATTCTTATGCGGCCTGACGACGCGCCGCGAATCGATTCGCGCCCACCTGACGCATAATAGAACAATTTTATGATTATTCTTTCTATTATATAACTGATAAGAGCACGATCACGTCATAATTATATTTGATCTCGAACGTGATTTATAGTCTTGAGGAAAGAACACCATGATCATTTAGTGGAAAAATTCATTAATGTTTATGCAGGCGGAATTTTCAGATCCGTGCGATCCGATCGCCGCCGATTCGACGATCGACTCGATCGATCAATAATGCGGAACAAACTTGGCTCGTTCGGCGTGCGACGGGCTCGGACGCCATTTGGCCTCGTGCCGCGAAACGCCGAAGCCGCGGTCGAGCTGATCGCGCGCCAGATCGGCCCAAGGCGTGTTCGGATGCCGCTCCAAAACGAGCTTGATCAGCCGATTCGCCTCGGCGTATTTCTTCTCGGTCTCGTTCGCGGGCGCCTTCCGCTCCTTCGAATGCCCCAGCCGCCATTCGACCGACAAACCGGGCTTGGGAAGCTCGCTCGGAGCGGGACGCTTTTCAACCATCTCTTTTAAACATGCCATATATTCGTAAGCGGTAATCTCATAAGCGACGATTTGCGCGAGAATGAGATCGTAACTCGCTTGCCGCCGTTTTTCGGTCTCTCGATCGCGCGCCGATTGAAGCGAGACGAGCCGTTTTTCAAACATCAATAATTGATCGAGCCGATTCTTCGCCTTGGCGATCTCCTCGATCGCCGCGGGTACGTAAAGATCGGGGCTCGCCGGAAATCCGAGCCGATAATTGAAATCCCCCGATCGCGTCCGCTCGATGATCTCGTGCAGCGTTCGACCGACGTCGGATCGATTGCGCTTCTCGGCGTAAACCGATCGACTTTCGTAATCGGGAGCGTATTCCTTAAGAGTCTTCATCGAATACGCCTTCTCACGACTGCGAATCCTTAAATATTCCTCGCTCGGTAATAAGAAATAAATCCCTCCCGAATCCTTGGCGAGCCTCGCCAGCTCGTAAGGTGCGAAACCCGAAGGCTGTTCGTCGCTCCGGGTCCCCAGGCCGTCCCATTGCAATATTTCCAGATCGGCGGTCTCGGGCCCGCGATGAATCGACGGATAATAAACGTCTTTGGTAACGGGATCGACATATCGTACCGTGACGAACGGAAAACCGAAAATCGCCTGCCTGCCGAGAACGTAAATCGGAACCCGCCTGCTCACCGCGGCCTGTCGAGCCTCCTCGACGTTCGCCCCGTCGTCCCCCGATTCGTCGGTGACCAAGACAATCAATAAACGTCGGTTCTTGGATATCAATCCGGCGAAATGATTGATCGATTGATAAATCGCCGTGCACGTGTTTTCGAGCCCCGACGTTTCGACGCGGAGGTGATCGATCGCTCGGCCGATCTTGTCGATGTCGGCGGTCGGTTTTTCGAGCACGTAATGGACGTCTTTGCCGAAACCGACGACCACATGCGTAAGAGCCCCCGCGGCCTTGCGGTCGGCGTCGACGTGTTCCCTCAAAGTCACCGCGACGCGATCGAACTTCGCTTTGATCGTCTTCTGATCGTCGCGCATGCTTTCGGATTCGTCGAACAGCCAGACGACGGTGATGCGATGTTCGTTGAGGTTGCGGAGAATTTCGCGTGCGAGCTGATCGAGCGCCTCGCCGAGATCTCCCGTCGCGAACGAAACGTCTCCCGCCAACCTCCCTCCGCCGCCCAAATCGCGATTCGGCGCCGCGGGAAGGAGCGACAATCCCGATACCTGAGCGACGATTTTGAGACCGCCGGGAAGCCCAGCGCCGTCGCCCGCCCCCGCTCCGCCGACGCGTGCTCCAACCTTGCCGACCGCGGCGACTCGTGGCGTCTCAGAAGGACCGCCGAGCCCCCCGCCGGCGAGCGCCACGCCGGGCCGAGGCGGAGCGTCGCCGCTTCCCGCGCCCGAAGTCTCTGAACTTACGTCCCCCGTCGCGAGATCGCGCGGACCGTCGCTCTGATCGGCGTATATCTTCGTCAACTCGTCGGCCGATCCGCCCGTATCCTTGAACATTGATGTGTTCAAATTCATAATCTTGGATCGAACCTCGGAGCTTAACGTCATCGCCCCGAGCGATCCCAGCACCGCGGCGTGCACCAAAGCCGAAATCCCCCACGCGGGGAGATCCCATCGATTTTTGCGTTTCTTTTTAAGCCGAATCGGCTTTGTTTTTTGAGACGCGGTCGCCGAAGCGGCGGAGGCTTCGATCGCCGGCGCCGTTTCATCCGACGCTTTGGTTTCGCGCCTCGGCGAACGGCTGAGGATGCGACGTAAAAAGCTCGTCCCGCGCCGCCGGTTCGCTTTTTCGGCGTCGTCGTTCGAGCGACGATTCGCCGAATCTTTCGTCACGGGCGAGCCCCCTTCGATCGCGGCGGCGGGAACCGAAGTCGCGGCTTCTCGCTTGATCGCGAGTTCGCCCGTCGAATCGGTGAGATCGTCGATCGGCTTCCGCGCCGTGGACGCGTTTAAAACGCGAAGCTCGACACCCGTATCGGCGACGAGCGTCGGCGCGGCGCAGCCGGCGGGAGGGGTCGTTTCCTCCCAGCCCGCGAGCCGGTACGTTCCGTCCGTCGAGATCGATGATGAACGCGACGCCATTACGGTTCGCCCCCCCGTCGTCGAGCGGTTCGGTCGCACTCGCGCCGCCAAACCGTTCGACAAAGGATCAAACCCGTCCGCTTGAAATCCAACTCGTTCGCAAATCGGTCGATACGTCGCGAAGATCGACGCATATTGTATTATCGGCCCGGGATCGGGTCCGGGCAAGTGGATCGGAAGCGATCTCGAAAACTCGCCTCTTCAATCAGAAGCGCGACGATCGTTCATTCGAAAACGAATCATATTAATACTTCGGAACGAGTTTGGCGCGTTCATCATATTTAGGGTTGTGATGCCACTCGTTGCGCTGGACGCCGAAGCCTCGGTTGAGTTCGTCCTGGGCGAGATCGGCCCAGGGGGTTTTGGGATGACGCTCGATCACGAGTTTGAGCAGACGTTCGGCCTCGACGTATTGTTTTTGCGTCTTCTCGGCGGGCGCCTTGCGATCTTTCGAGTGATCAAGAACCCATTCGACGATCAGGTCTTTGGTGGGCATGGTTTTGGGAAGCGGTCGCGTTTTCACCATCTCGGCCAGGCACGCTCCGTATTCAAAACTTTTAATTTGATAAGTAACAATTTGCGCAAGCATAAGATCGTAATCGGCCTGCCATCGTTTCTCGGGCTCGCGATCGCGCATTTTTTGGAGAGCGCGGAGCCGTTTTTCGATCGCGACGAGCGCCTGCACGCGGACGTTCGATTTCGGGCCCTCCTCGTTCGCCGCGACGATCATCTTTTCGAGGTCGACCGGGAAATGCCGGCGCACCTGAAACATCGGGTTCTTGCCGTCGGGGCGCGTCTCCTGAATGATCTGATACAGTTCGCGGCGAAATTGAGATTTGGTGCGCCGTTCGTTGTACGCCGATCGGCTTTCGTAATCAGGTACGTACTCTTTAAGAGTCGTCATCGAATACGCTTTCTCACGTTGGCGAACCCGCATAAACTCTTCACTCGGCAGCAAAAAGTAGATTCCGCCGGTGTCTTTGGCGAGTCTGGCGAGTTCGTAGGGGGCGAATCCCGACGGTTGTTCATCCCACCGGTCGTGAAGGCCGTCCCATTGCAGCAATTCGACGTCGGCGGTTTCGGGGCCGCGGCGGATCGTCGGCCAGTAGACGTCTTTGGTGACGGGATCGACATATTGCAGGTGCGCCGCGGAGTAGCCGAATAGCGACTGCCTGCCGATCACGTAAATCGGCACCTTCTGGCTCACCGCGAGTTGTCGCGCCTCTTCGATGTTCGATCCGTCGTCCCCCGATTCGTCGGTGACGAGAACGATCAACAAACGCCGATTTTTGGTGATGAGCGAGCCGTAGTGCTTGACGACCGTGCCGACGGCCTGGAGAACGTTCTCGGTTCCCGACGTGTCGACTCGTAAATGATCGATCGCGGCGCCGATTTTGGAGACGTCGGCGGTCGGCTTTTCGAGCATGAAGTGGAGATCTTTGCCGAAACCGAGTACGACGTGCGTCAGCGCGTTCGCCGATTTGCGTTCGGCGTCGACGTGTTCCTTCAGTGCGAGCGAGACGCGATCAAATTTGGATTTCACCGCTTTTTGATCGTCTTTCATGCTTTCCGATTCGTCGAAAAGCCAAACGACGGTGATTCGGTGATCGCTCAGATTACGGAGGATTTCGCGTGCGAGTTGATCGAGCGCCTCGCCGATCTCGCCCGTCGCGAAGGTGACGTCGCCCGCGATCCCCCCTCCTCCGCCGAGATCGCGATTGGGCGCCGCGGGAAGGATCGACAATCCTGAAACCTGCGCGATCACTTTCAATCCGCCGGGAAGGCCGTTGCCGTCGCCCGCGCCCGCTCCGCCGACCCGCGCTCCCACTTTACCGACCGCGCCGACGCGAGGAGTCGCCGAAGGACCGCCGAGCCCCCCTCCCGCGAGCGCCAGGCCGGCGTTCGGCGCCGCTCCCCCCGTTTCGCCTCCGCTCGTTCCCGCGGCGTCGGCGGCCTGGCCGACCGCCTCGTCGCGAGAAGCTTTGCTTTGATCGGCGTAAATCTTCGTCAGTTCGTCGGCCGAGCCGCCGGTATCCTTGAACATAGAAGTGTTCAAGTTCATGATTTTGGTTCGAACCTCGGAGCTGAGCGTCATCGCCCCCAGCGAACCCAGAACGACGACGTGAACCAGAACCGACAACGCCCACGCGGGAAGCACCCAGCGGCTGCCGCGCCGTTTTTTCTTGCGTGATTTCGCCGCGGCCGACTTGGGATCTCCCCCCGGTTTGGCCGCGTTATCCGAACCCGCCGCGGTCGCAGCGGCTTCGTTTTTTTCCCCCTCGGTCGCGGGGAGATCGCTCTTCTTGGGCGATTTGAACCGGCCCAAAAGCCCCTTCACCTTGCCCGCGAGCGCCCCGCCCCCTTTGGACATCGACGCGGCTTTTTTGGATTTCTTCGCCTTGGCGGCTTTGGGAGGACTCGGGGCGGTCGCTCCGTTCGTCGCCGCGGTTTCCGCCCCCGCGGCGGGCTGATCCGCGGCGCGCGACGCGCCGAGATTGAGCGCGACGGGGGCTTCCTCGGGAACTTCGGCGAGCCCGTAAACGTCTTCCGTCGTCGATGTGCTCATATCACATCCTGTAAGCATGTAAAATTAAAGCACGCGAAATCGTATTCATCGGTTACCGCGAGAACGAAGCCTCGGGGCGCGTCGACCGCGCGGGCGTCTTCTTGTCGAATCAAGTTGAGCACGCGAAATCGCGACCGCGAGGATAAAGCGGAGCGATCTTCACGGTCGAAACCCGTCATAGGTGGATCTCCTCGGCTTTCATCATCGGCTTGGGCTTCGCTTCTTTTTTGGGCGGAGGCGAATCTTTCCGCGGCGGCGGCGGCGGAACGTACGTTTCAACCCACTTGAAACCCATCGGATCTTTGAGCTCGCGCTTCGCCAACAAAGCCCAAGGAGTGCCCGGATGCTCCTCGACGACCCGCTCGAGCAACGCTTTCGCTTGCTTCGCGGCCGCCGCGGCGCCGTCGTTAAAATGCACCTCTTGATCGGGAACGAGACGCCACGCGTTCGATTTCTCGTTCTGGAACTTGGGAGCGTCTTTCTTCATCTTGGCGCACGCCCAGTTATATTCATAACAACGAACGAGCATCGCCGTCAGGCGACCGCGGATCAAATCGTAATGCGCCTGCCATCGCCTCGATTTCTCGCGGTCGCGCAGCTTCGCCGCCGATTTAATCGGCTTGATCGCCTCGTCGATCGTATACGTGATCCGCGCGACGATCTCTTGATTGCGCCGCATCGCCTCTTTGAACTCGGGCGTTCCCGCCGCGGGGAACGTGAGCGACGGCTGCCCGGGCAAATTCTGCTGAGTCACCCGCGCCGCCATGATCACCGCCTGACGCAACGGATTTTGCGAAATAACTTGTTCATACTTTTGCTTGCTCATCCAGTCGGGGCGATATTCGCGCATCCGCAACGGGTCGAACGTGTACCGATCGGCGCCCATACGGGTGACGAAATAAATCCCCCCCGTCGCTCCCGCGAGCCTGCTGAGAGCGTACGGGCCGAACCCCGCGTCCATGATCTCGTATTGCGGGCCGTCGTACCAAAACGGCAGATGAATCTGTTCGAGCGTGATGCTTTCTGGGCCCTGTCGAACAGGTAAATGATAATACGTTTGCTTGGTTTTGGGATCGGTGTAATCCATGAACCCGTCGACTCGGCTGAAGAGAGCCGACGATCCCAGCACGTAAACGGGAACTTTCGCCTTTTCCGCGACCGCGATCGCCTCCTCGAGCTTCGCCTCGTCGTCGCCGACCTCGTCGGTAACGACGATGATCATCGTTTCATAACGTTCTCCGTTGAGCTTGAAACGTCCCCAGCGGTTGACGATATCGATGACGGTTTGGAACGTCGATTCGATTCCCGATCGATCGAGCTCGACCTCGTGGATCGCGCTTTGAATCACCGCGGGATCGTTCGTCGGCTTGGGGGTGAGCGCCTTGCGGTCTTTGCCGAACGAGACGATCGTCGTCAGCAACCCCGCGTTTTTCGAGAGTTGCTTGTTATCAAGCTGATCGATATGAGCATAAACGGCGTCGATATGTTTGGCGAGCCGTTCGCGTTCGGCCTGAAGGCTTCCCGACGCGTCGAACGCCCAGACGACGAGGGTTCGCCCTTTTTCGAGCCGCTGAAGGATCTCGAGCGCGACACGATCGACCGCGCCTTCGACCCCGCCGACATGCTCGGAACCGTTGCCGCGAATCGACACCGTTTGATCGAGATAACGCGCCTGTTTGGGGAGCATGATGTCGGCGGCGCGCGACAGATCGGGACGCGAGAGTGTCGCCAGCGCGCTCGAAGCCGCGGTCGGAGTCGCGGTGACGGGGGCGAACGTCGTCATCGGGCTCATGCGTGATTTCGGCGCGACGTCGGGCCCGAACGATCCCGCCGAAGGCGTGAGAGGCGTGTCTTTCGTCGTCAGTTCGACGGTATCGAGCTTGGTGTAATCGGCGAGATCGGCGGCCGAGAGCGACGTCGTCAGGTCGCGCGGCTTCGTCGAAACCGACGCCGCCAGACCGATCATCGCGCACGCCGTCAAAAGCGCGACGTGAGTCGCCACGCTGACGATGATCGCGGGAATTTGGACGTCGAGCCGACCCCCCATCCAATTGGAAAGCATCGGAAAACGTTGATCGAGCCGCACCAATCCGCGGTGGATCGCGCGGGTGATTCGTGAGTTGCGGAACGCCGAGGTGAGCTTCGTTCCCACGCGGAGAAACCGCGCCGCAACCTGAGAAACCGAGGGCGCCAAAACGAATCCAGGCCTTCGATGCGAAAGAATCTTGGGCACGATGCACACCTCCTCGCGCACCCGCGAGCGGTTCGGATCGATCACCGGTCGAGATCGAAGTCGGCTGTTACATTATTCTACGCTCGAACTCGTCGTTTATGACGGGCTCGATCATCCGGAATGACGATTTCGTGGATTCATCCATTAGCGTAATCGACCGATCGACCGGCTGCAACTCGGTTCTCGCGCGAAAATTTCTCAAAGTTTTAACCTTTAACAATTAAGACCCGCGGAATTCGAAAGTTCCAACGCGTCGACGGCCGAGCGTCGAACTCGGTCGCCCGCGGCGTCTCGGGCGCCGATCCCCCGCGGCGATCCGACTCAATCGCAGATTAAACATGCCGGCGTGTCTTCAGTCCAAATCGCACCCGTCTCTTCAAGTCGAACCGCCCGAACTTCAAGCGAAAGCCTCGACTCGTGGATCGGGATCGCCGTATGAATCAACAAAATTGTTAATTGATTCGATTCGATCCGTTCCCTCACCACTCGGCTCGACGACGACGAGCTCGCTTCTCCGGCCTTTGAGAAAATTTATATGATTATTTAATCAATTTTTTAAGCGTTTCGTCGAGCGCCGGACCGCGGAGTTCGATCCGCACGATCGTCCCCGCGGGATCGATCAGAAACGACGCGGGTATGTCGTTGACTCCGAAAGACGCGACCGCGTCTCCCCCGCAAGTCGGGTTGTGAATCTGCCGCCAGGCGATTTTTCGCGACTGAACGAAATCGAACACGACGTCCGGCGCCTCGTCGAGGCTGATCGATACGATCTCGAAGCCTCGATCGTGATACTTCGAGTACGCGGCCTGCAACCGGGGGATCTCGCCGACGCACGGAGGACACCACGTCGCCCAGAAATCCACCAGAACATACTTTCCTTTAAGCTGATCGAGCCGAAACGGCTTCCCCTTCAGATCGTTGACGATCACCGCGGGGGCGGGCTTACCCACGCGGTCGATGCGCTCGAGATCGTCGTTCACCTTCCGCGCCAACGCGTCGCTTTCGCCAAATTTTTTGAGCAATTGTTCATAAATTTGCCTGGCGATTTTATATTCACCCGCGGTCGAGGCCGCCCCGGCGAGAGAATCCGCGAAATTCGCGGCGAACTCCTCCTGATCGGCGCCCGAAAGATCTTTCATCAGCTCGATGTAACCCGCGTACGCCTTGGCGAATTCGCCGGCCTTCGCGCGCGCCATCACCGCGATGATCGAGGCGAGCGGTCGCACGGGCCCCTCGGGTTCGCTCGCGAGATAGCGCCGCGCCAGGTTTTCGTTCTCGGCGAACCAATCGTGTTCGATCGCCTTGTTAAAAATCGTCATATAAGCTTGTTCGGCGTCGCTCGCTTTCGGATTTTTAACAAGATAATCGGCGAGATCGCGCAGCAACGCGCGATCGTGATCGGTTTGGATTTGAACGACGCCGCGCGCCGGCTCGCCGCTCGAATTCGGCTTTTGGGGTCGAGGCGACGGCGAATCGGCGCGCGAAACCGAGGCCGAAGCCGAAGCGGGTGCGACTGAAGCCGCGGGCGCCGAGGATGCTCCACGCCCCCCTCCCGCTTTCGGCTCGTCGCCGCGAGCCCAAACCAACGCGGGAAAAACGACGATCGGCGCGACGAATCGGAGCGTCTTTCGATTCATAATTCCAAATCTCCCCGGCGCATAGATATCTTATGCGCACATTCGATCGATATCAAGATCGCCGACGATTTGTCGCGCCGACGGCGCGTCCGTCCTCGAAGCCTAGCTCAAATCGCCTCGCGACGGATCGTTCCCACCCGAACGGGTTCGCGCGACGATCCGACCGCCGCGATTCCTCGCCGCGCGGGAATCGAAGCGACCGCGGCCGCCGCCGGAATCAACGCGTCGACCAGATCGATCCACTCGCGACAGCAAACGTCTTTCTCGAAGAACCGCAAAAACGCCGCCCTGCCGAGTTCGCCGCGACGAACCGAGTCGGCGGCGTCGGTCGCGGCCGCATCGATCACCCGCACCAACTCGTCGACATCACCCAGGCCGATCGTCCAGCCGCACCCCGAACGACGGATCGTATCCGCGGTCTCGCTGTGCGCCGGACCGACGAACAGCGCCGGACGAGCCGAGGCCATCACCCCGTAAAGCTTGCCGGGAACGACGATTCCCGCCATCTCCCGCCGCATCGAGATCAAGTGAATATCCGCCAACGTCAACGATTCATGCAATTGCTCACGCGGAAAGTAATCGAGCATCATCACGTTATCAAGCGATTCGTTCGTCTTGGCGGTTTCGACCTCGCGTTTGCGCGGACCGTCGCCGACGAACAAGAAGACGATCTCGCTTCGCGACCTCAGCCGCCGCGCCGCGTCGATGAATTCGTCGAACGAATGCGCGATTCCGAGATTACCCGAATACATCACGACGAATTTCGCTTCGAGTCCGAGCGATTTTCGCAGCGTGTTCTCGTCTCTCGGTCGGGGAAAGACTTCGTCGCGCCGGCTCCAAACCGGGATCGTCTCGACGCGTTTGGTTCGAACGCCTTTGGCGAACAATCGATCCGCCATATACGGGCCGAGCGCCACGACGCGATCGGCGCGGCGATAAACCTCGGTCGAAATCCGGTCGATCAATCGCACGATCGGGTTCTTGATCGACATCCTCCCGAGCGCCAAACTCGCGTCGGGATGTAAATCCATGCTCCAAAGAACGTGTTTCGATCCCTTGATCGATCGCAGGATCGAGCCGATCAGGCCGATGATCGGCGGGGTCGTCAGCGTGACGACGACGTCGGATCGGGGAAGAAAGAGCGCGACGACGATCGCCTTAACATAAAAGCTCAAATAATCAATCATGCGTGAGAGAGTCGATCGTCGTCCGAGCGCGGTCGATTTGACGCGTCTGATCTCGACTCCGTTGCGGGTTTCGCGGGCGGGGGGCGCCGCGGCGCGATCGGCGGATTTGCTCAGATACGCTCCGCTGCCGCAAAGAACGCGACATTCGTAGCCGCGAGCGGCGAACGATTCGGCGAGATCGGTCAGATGCTGCGCCGTCGACGCGTGATCGGGCCAATAGTATTGATTGATGAACAAAATTTTTGTTCGAGGTTCGACGATCGAGATCGGCTCGGCGGGGTCGACCCGTAGATTCGCCGAAACGCGGCCGTTCGCCGGGCGTCGCTCGGGGGTCGTTTCGGCGTCGGATTCGATCGTTTCGTCGATTCGATCCGCGGTCGCGACCCGCGCATCGGTTTGGAATGGATTCTCGGCGGGCGCCTGCTTCGAGGTCCTTCTCGAGAACGGTCCCTTGAGTCTCACCATTTCGCATCCGCCTGAGCCTTATTGGCCCGGTACCAGGAAATCGTCTTCTCCAATCCCGCGCGCAACGACGTCGGCGGCGTCCAGCCGTCGAACGCTTGACGCATGCGAGAAACGTCGAGAACCTTCATCGCCGCTCCGTCGGGTTTGTCGGCGTTCCAAACGATCTTGCCCCGATATCCCGCGGCCTCGCCGATCGTCTCGGCGAGCTCGCGGATCGTCGTCCCCACGCCCGTCCCAATATTCAACGGTTTGTTCACGTCGTTGTATGATTGAGCCGCGAGCACGATCGCGTCGGCGCAATCCTCGACGTAGAGGAACTCGCGAACGGGCTTGCCCGAACCCCAAACCTCGACCGTCGGCGCCTTGGCTTGCTCGGCCTCGACGAATTTCCGCACGAGCGCCGCGGCGACGTGCGACCGTTCGGGATTGTACGAATCGCCCGGACCGTAAAGATTCGTGAGAATCAAGTGAGCCCCGTCGAGCCCGTACTGACGCTTGTAAGCCTTGGCCTGAACCGCGAGCATCTTCTTTGTCAATCCATAATTGACCACGCTTTCATGGCAAGGGCCGGCCCAGAGGTCGTCCTCCTGAAGTTTTCCCTCGAGATAGCCGGGATACGAGCACGCCGTGCCGATCGCGACGAACTTGCCGACTCCCGCGAGCCGAGCGGCCTCCATCAGGTTCGTCCCCATCGTCAGATTGGTGTAATAGAGCTTGGCGGGCTCGGTCATGTTGATGCCGATGCCGCCGTAATACGCCGCGGCGTGGATCAAGATATCGCACGGATGCTCGAGCAAACAGCGCAGGCAGGCGTCGAGCGTCGTCAGGTCGTAATCGCGCTTGCGGGGGACGAACACCTTGGCGCCCAGCTTTTCGAGCCTGCGAACGACGTGCGAGCCGAGAAAACCGGCGCCCCCCGTGACGATCGTTCGCTTATCAGACCAAAATCCTTGCATGTGATGTCGACTCCTGGAAAATCGGACGGATCAACCGCGAACGGCCCCGAAATTCGTTCTCGTTTCGCGAGGGCCGGGCGATCGACCCGCGCGAGCGAGCGACCGCCCATCCGGCAATATTGATATTCTAATAAAACAATTGATTCGGCGTATCAGACGTTGGCGAAGGGATTTTGGAACTCGATCAGCCGCGCGGCGCGAACGAGTTCGGCGATGCCGCGATCGAGGTCGATCGTCGTCTCGAAACCTTTGCGGCGGATCTTCTCGTACGAAACCTCGTAGTTGCGCTGATCCTGATCGGCGCCGACCTCGGCGAAGTGGAGGTAATAATCGACATGTTCAAGAATTTTCCGCGCGACGTCCTCCTTGGTGAAGTTCATGCTCTCGTGCCCGACGTTGTACACGTCGTCGCGAATCTCGCTCCAGCGCTCGAGCGCGAAGATCATCGATCGCGCCATATCCCGAACATGCACGAATGTTCGCTTAAAACCCCCCTCATAGACGATGAGGTTTCGGTTCCGCACGGCCTGGTAGGTGAAATCGTTGGGCATGAGATCGAGCCGCATCCGGTTGCTCACGCCGAACGCCGTGGCGAAGCGATACGCGACCGAATTGCCCGCCTTGAGGATCATCTCCTCGGCGGCGGCTTTGGTTTCGCCGTAAAGCGTGATCGGAGCGCGGGGAGTCTCCTCGTTGCAGATATAATCGGGAATCGAACCGTAGATGCTCCCCGTCGACGCGAAGATGATCTTCTGATCGGGCTTGCGCGCCTCGAGCAAAACGCGGGTCCCTTCGACGTTCGTCGCTTGCGCGACCTGCGGCTCTTTCTTGCACGCGGGATAGCCGACGATCGCGGCGAGGTGGATCACCGCGTCGACTCCGTCGAGCGCCTTCCTCATCCCCGCTGGATCGGTGACGTCCCCTTTGATCAGCTCGAAATGGCGATTCTGGCAGCAAGGCAAAAGCCCGTGGCCGCCGAATTTGAGGCTGTCGTACACGCGAACGCGACGCCCCTGTTCCAGAAGCATTGGAACCAGTGTGGAACCCACATATCCGGCGCCGCCGGTGACAAGAATTCGCATCGTGACTCCCATCCGTGGTTGAATCGGACTCGCCTCAAGCTTTGAGGTCGCTCAAAAGTGCGGCGGTCGAACCGCGAAGACGGGATCATACGTCAGGCCCCGTCCATGCGGCCCTTGTGTCCTTACATCAATCGAGTCGAAATCAAGGTTGAAGTCGCGTCAGTCCTGCAAAAAATCGTACGCGGTCGGTCGAGTCGATCGTTGCGTAAACTCGGCTGAGCGGTGTCGATCCGGGTGAAACGGCTCCATGCCTTTCGGCCTGCCCTTGATTTCGCCACTATCGAAAACGACGCGGAGCGCGTCAAGATCAATTTTTCCCTTCCAAATCGCGAAATCAGACCCGGCGGGCGGTCGATCGATCACCGCGAGAGCGGGTTCGAGCCGACGGAACACGCAAAAACATGCCCTTACATAAACAAGCGGAACGGTATAACCGGCGGTTCCGATCGATTCGGCCCGGCGCCCCCTTCACGCGTCGTCCCGAATTATCCAGAATTGATCGGAAATCCTCCAGGGCGTACGTGCGACAGATCGCGAATCGTTTGACCGCGATCGCTCCGCCGTTCGACTCGATACCAAGGAAAATCCTCACATGAGTTTATCAGCAACCGTCGGCGAGCCGATTTTTCATCCCTCCGAACCCGCGTATGTCACGACCGAGGGGGTCGTTCAGGATTTCGACTGGGGAAGGCTCACGATCTTCACCGGCGGATCGGTGCGGAAAAGCGAGACGACCGTCGGGATCTGCTTGATCCATCCAGGACGCCACAACCCGCTCCATTACCACCCCAATTGCGAGGAAACGCTCTACGTCCTCTCGGGACGCTGCGCCCACCGTTACGGCGAAGGGGTCGTCACGCTCGAACCCGGCCAAACGATCCTCGTCCCCAGATTCGTCGTCCACAACGCGGCCGCGATCGGCGACGAACCTCTCAAATTAATGATCATTTTTTCAAGCGGAGAGCGCGAGGCGATCTTTCTTGAATAAGCTTCAAACGCGAGCCGCGCGGTCGCCGAAGCGTTGATATGAACTCGAAAATTCGGCCGCGGTCACAATTGCTCTCTGCGCGAATCCTTGACGGCGCGGTTCGATTCCCGACCTGTCTCCAAGCGGTCGGGTTCGAGCCGGCTCTTCTGTCGATTGGGATGAAATCCAAAAGCGAGAACGATCGGCGGATTTGCCCGCGTACGACCGCCGAAGCGTTATCTCATCTCGTTCGAAGAAAGCGCCTCGCCGCCGTTGCGGGTCATCATCTTCACGAGCACGATCGGATTGATCTGATTCGTGATCGTCCGCACCGTGCCGTCGCAGAAGCCGAAATTGACCAAACCCGGATGTTTGCTCATCCAGTATGTGTAGAAATTCTGACCGTTGAAAACGATCGGCTGGTTGATCTTGCGGAATTGCGTCGTTCGAACGCAACAGCTTCGGGGATCGGCCCAAAATCCTTGAAGCGATTCGCCGTAAAGCACGGTGTTCGTCGTACCGTCGGTGATGTCGGCGATGCTCGTCGTCGAATTTTGATAAGTAATGCCATTGTTATAAATATTGCAGATACCCGTATTATTTGAATCGACGCAGCCGGGAATGAACCCCGCCGCCATGTTGCCCCGATAATCGCACGGACCCATCAACCAATTCGTGCCGTTGCTGTTCGTGTTGGCGATCGGCAGCGCCTTGCGGTTCGAAGGACAAACGAAAACGTCCATCGTCCGCGAAATGCTCGTCGTGTTCGATGGATCGAACGGGTTGGTGTAAAAGTTCATCTCGTTATAAAGCGGCGCGTTATCGAGCCGCGGCAACAACCCCGGCATCCCTCCCCACATGTAATAGAAAGCGATCTGCGGCATGCAGTTGGGGTCTTGAGTCGAGCAATACCAGCCCGCGGGAAAGCTGTTGTAAGCGTCGTGATATTGCTGCGCGGCGAGACCGAGCTGTTTGAGATTGTTGATGCACTGGGTGCGACGCGCCGCTTCCCGAGCCTGCTGGACCGCGGGCATGATCAGCGCAACCAGAACGCCGATGATCGCGATGACGACCAATAATTCGATCAACGTAAAGCCGTTTCGAGATCGCGCCGCGCGGTTCATGGGATCGATCCTCGCTTGGAGGGCGCTCCCCGGTTTGGGGAGAGCTTGGGAGGGAACGCTAGCCGGCTTGGTAACTAATCTAATTTTAGATCATGTCGGTCTTGAATGCAATCATCGCGCGAAAATCGATCCCGGAAAACCCGGAAACTCTCTCAATCGCCGAGCCCGGCGTTCCGATCGAATCGGGTTGATGATAAAAATCATAAGTACGAACATCAACGTATCGGCTTGTTTTTCGCCGATGCGCCGAACGCCCGCTTCAGGTATCGTCGGATTCCTTATGGATTCATCGCCGCGCTCGCGCGGTTGATCGATCAATCAACGCGTTCCCGCTTTCAGTCGATCGAGCACGGCGCGGCCGACCGTCGCGGTCGAAGCCGTACCGCCGAGGTCGGGCGTTCGAGGCGTCCCGAGCGCGAGAACCGCCGCCACGGCTTCGCGAACCCGCTTCGCCGCGGCGATCGACCCGAGATGATCGAGCAGCATCGCGATCGATAAAATCGCCGCGATCGGATTGGCGATCCCCTTCCCCGCGATATCGGGCGCCGATCCGTGAACGGGCTCGAACATGCTCGGCGCCGTCCGATCGGGATTCAAATTTCCAGACGCCGCGAGCCCCATCCCCCCCTGCAACACCGCCCCGATGTCGGTGATGATATCGCCGAACATGTTCGTCGTCGCGATCACGTCGAACCGCTCGGGAGAAACGATCATCCGCATACAACACGCGTCGACATGCTGATAATCGGCTTCAATCTCGGGATAATCGATCGAGACTTCATTGAACGTACGCATCCAAAGATCATGAGCAAACGTAAGAACGTTTGTCTTGGCGACGAGCGTCGCCCTGCCTCTTTTACCCTGATCGACCGCGGAGCGAGTGAGCCCCGCGAACGCGCGATCCTTGCCGCGCGACCGCGCCAGTTCAAACGCGTACCGCACGCAACGTTCGACCCCCGCTCGCGTGTTGATCGAGGTCTGGATCGCCACCTCCTCGCTCGTCCCCTTGCGTGTGAATCCGCCCGCGCCTACATACAAATCTTCGTTATTTTCACGGACGACGACGAAATCGATGTCGCCGGGGCCTTTGTCGCGAATCGGCGTTTCGACCCCGGGATAAAGTCGCACGGGTCGTAAGTTAATATATTGATGAAAGTCGAAACGAAGCTTGAGCAGCAGTCCTTTTTCGAGAACGCCGGGGGGAACGGTCGGGTCGCCGACCGCGCCGAGAAGGATCGCGTCGAGTTTTTTCAGCTCGTCACGTTCTGAGTCGGGAAGAACCTCCCCCGTACGGTGATAGCGTTTCGCCCCCAGGTCGAAGGGGACGATCTCGATATCGAGCCCCTCGCTCTCGGCCACATATTTGAGGACGCCGAGCGCCTCGCGGATAACTTCGGGACCGACCCCGTCTCCTTCGATCACACCTAGCTTCGCCAAGACGATAACCCTCGCGTTTGGAACCCGATGAGGCGACGACCTCGACCCTCGATCGACGTCCGCGATCGTAACGCCACGACGCCGCCGGGGCAACGCTCCTCCGTCGGCTAAAGACGAATCTATCAGATAAATCAACACATGTTATCATGTTTGTTTATTGGTAACAGTATTCCGTTTTTACATTCGGGAAAAACACGCGCCTTCGCGCCGAGGGTTTGGGATATCATGAGATCCGCGGCTCGCCGAGACGATCGAGTCTCGGTTCAGGGCCTTTGATTCCGCGGCGATCGTCGCATCCTCTCCGACCGTCTCTCATCAATCCTGGAGGTAGCCTGTGGCGAAAAAGTATGAAGTCGTGATGAAAAAGTTGGTCGAACGCGATCCCGCGGCTTGGCTGGCGTCGCTCGGAATCGAAACCGACGGGCCGATCGGGATCGTCGACGCCGATCTCTCCAAGATCACCTCCGAGGCCGACAGGATCGTCCTCGTCGAATCGTCGGAACCGCATCTCGTTCATATGGAATTTCACTCGGCACGTGATCTCGAACTCGCTGAACGCTTGCTCATCAACAATGTGAACATCGGTTTTGAGCTCAAACGACGCGTTGAAAGCCACGCGATCCTCTTGCATCCGAGCGTCGATTCCAGCGAACTGACCGGATTATTTCGGAAAGCGACTCCCGACGGCGATCCCGTGCTCGCTTTTTATTATCGAATCGTTCGCGCGTGGACTTTGCCGGTCGAGCCTCTATTAACCGGCGACATCCGGGTGACGCCGCTCGCTCCCTTGGCGAACGTCGCCGAAAACACGGTGTCGGAGATCATTCGACGCGTCGATTCTCGGCTTTCGAGCGAGACCGAGCCGTCGACTGCGCATATGATCATGGAGACGACACTCGTTTTGGCGGGTCTTCGACTGGGCGAAAAGACGATCCGGCATTTTCGAGAGACTCTTAAGTCGATGACCACGTTGAAAGACCCGTCGTATAGCCGACCGGTAGATGGAAAAGGGCTTGAAAAGGGACGCGAGGAGGGCCTCAAAAAAGGGCGCGAGGAGGATCTTAAAAAGGGAAAATCGAGGAAGATCGGCGGCTTTTGACGCGGCCGGTCGACATCCGGTTCGGTAAATCCGACAAATCGTTTCACGCCGCGATTGAAGCGATCGGCGATCTCGATCGAATCGAGATAATGACCGATCGGTTCCCGACCGCGAAGAGCCGGCGAGAATTGATCGATCAATCCAGATCGGATCGAATTGAACGCGCCGCGGGGGAATCGGGATGTCGAAGCCGAAATAACGAGGCGGATACCGTCCGGGAGGGCGAACCACATGATTCCGGCATTTGTTAATATCCAATATTATTTAGTATTTAAATAACTTATGTTTAAAAATAATCAGTTTCTGTACGGGTCGCCTAAAGGTTCTTCCTCGCGTACGAGGGCGTCCGAACGAATTTGTGAGCCCCGACTAACGGATAAGCCGAACAGAGTAAGATATAGAAAGCATGATTGTGTGTATTCTATTAATCATATTTATTACGATAGATCATAGCGCGAATGATTCAATTATGTTCGAATCAATAGACGGAAACCGAATCGCCTTTCGGCGTCGTCTTTCAAAGATTAAACTCATCCTCGGTTCCTCGGCGGCTTGTTTCAAAGGGAGTTCTCGGCGGATCGATCGCGTGATTCGCTCCGAGGTCGTCGCGACGCGATTCGATCACGACGGGGTTTTCGTCGAGTTCATCGTCGCGCTTGATCACAAAATTAATCCCGTCGGCCGCTCCCGGGCGGCGAAGGTTGAGCGGATTCTCAAACCGCTCTTCGATAATTTTAATAAATATATGAAAATAGCGGCAAAAGGCGTGAAGCGACCCGAGTTCAAGGCGAGGTCTCGGCGGGGTTCGAGCCGCGGCGAATCGTACGGGCCCATCGGAACGCTCTTCAATCGAAGCTAGCCCGCGGATTTTCGAGGGTCGGCGTAATCGGAACGTCGATCGAGACGCGCGACGAAATCGGCGATCGATTGATCGAGAGGTCGCATCGCGGCGGGGATCAGCGAATCGAGCCGAGGGGTGAGAAGCCCTCCTTGGAGCGGCCTGGGGGCGCCCTGGGCGAGTTCGGCGGTCGGTTTGGCGGAGATCGCGGAAGGATCGAGGTCGAATCCCAATGCGATCGCGCGAGCGAACGTTAGCCGGTCGATCGTTTCGGGTCCGACGACGTGAATTAGCCCCGAAACGCGACGCTCGGCGAGTTCGACCGCAACCCGCGCCACGTCGGGCCCGTAACTCGGGCTCGAAACCTGATCCGAGGGAACGATCATCGGCTTTCCGGCCTTAAGCGCGCGGACGAGCTGATACGCGAAATTCTTCCCCTGGCGTTCGGGACCGAAAACCCAGGCGGTACGGATCGTCAATTGAAGCTCGCCGAGTTCGCGTTCCAAATCGAGCTCGGCCTGACGTTTCGCTTGCCCATAGACCGAAAGCGGGTTCGGCGGATCAAGCTCCGTGTAAGGACCTGAAAGACCGTCGAAAACGTAATCGGTTGAAAAGTTAATGAATCGACCGCCATAAGAAGCGACTGCGCGGGCGATGTTGAGCGGTTGGGTGTGGTTGGCGAAGAACGCCTTGTCGCGATCGCGTTCGCAACCGTCGACCCAGGTGAAACCCGCGGGGTAGAAGACGACGTCGGGGCGGCTTGCTCGAATCCAGGACGCCGAGCTTTCAAGGTCGGCGGCGTCGAGATGAATGAGGCCGGGATAAGCGACGGTCGCGTAAGTACCCGAAGCTTCGGCGCCTCGTTCGCGGAGCGAATCGAGGAGCGAGCCGCCGATTTGTCCCGACCCGCCGATCACGACGGCGCGCATCTTAATGGAACCCCTTGCGACGTTCACGGCTGTAGCGTTGGAGCGCGTCTTCGATGATGGGGAAGGCGTTTGAAGCCGGCTGAATTTCGTCGACCTCGACCGATTTCCCTTCGAGATATTTGTAATCCTGGAAAAAGCGACGGAGCATCATCAATCGATGCGGGGGAAGGTCGGTCGGTTCGTGGCAGCCGTTGAACTCGGGGTCGTCGACGGCGACGGCGAGGATCTTATGATCGCGCTTGCCGGTATCCATCATCGTCATCACGCCGATGGCGCGGGCCGTGACGAGCGTAAGGGGGTAGAGCGATTCTTGGCAAAGCACCAAGACGTCGAGCGGGTCTTCGTCCTCGGCGTAAGTTTGGGGGATGAAGCCGTAATTCGCGGGATAAAAGACCGCCGAATAGAGCATCCGATCCATGCGCAGCATGCCAGTTTTCTTGTCGAGTTCGTATTTGACGCTCGACCCCATCGGAATCTCCACGATCGTGTTGAACTCGGTGGGGATGTGCTCTCCGGGGGTGACGTCGTGCCAGGGGTGTATCATGGAATCTCGCTTGGAAGACGCTCGGATCGGGTTTCGTAGGAAGCGAACGCGCGTGAGCCGATCGCGACGCACGGCATGGTAGAAAACCGAGCGGGTCGGGTCAATGGCGCGTGTTGGGAACGACGATCGACCCGGAGCCGCGCGGAGCCGCGAATCACGCGGTTCCGCGCTCGAATGCGAAAGTTTTCATGGCTTTCGGATCAATTCGACGTCGCGACGAGGTCGTCGATTAGTCGTTCGACGACTTCGCGCGTGAGGTTGCAGGGGACCTGGACGCGTGATTTGGCGGTGTCGTCATAGGCGAACCGGCAAAGTTTCAGCGATCCGGCGCGATCCAGTCGGAGTTCGTAATAGCCGCGGCGGCCGTCGCGGGTGGTGGGGGTTTGACTTCGCAGTTCGACTTCGCCGCCAAGCGTATCGACCTCGATCACGGCGAGCGGTTCGAGCAGGTAAGTCACTTTGGATTTGATGCGGTCGCCCCACGCGGCGAGGGTTCGCGGATCGGCGTCGCGGAGGCGATCGCAGCGAAAGACGAGCGAATCGAAGGCGATACCGACGCCGTCGGCGGTGCGGATCGCGAGCGTGACGCTCCCGCCGTCGTGCTCGGCGGCGATTTCGTAAGGGGCGTCGGAGCGAGACGAATCAACCGCGGCGACGATCTTTTGACTCAGATTCATGTGAGGATCCTCCCAAGGGACGGATCGAGTGGTCCGATCCGTCGAACGATAAACGAGTGGGCCGCCCGTCGACGACCGTTTCCAGGTGCGTCGGTCGCGTCCAAAGGCGGTGCAGGTGACGAAGCGTGTCCTGCGCATGGTCGAGCTTGAGATCGACCCCGAAGTGATCGTGGTGCAAGTACAACTCGCCACGATTGCTGTAATTGCCGTCCTTGACGCGGATGATCGGTTGACCGAAGTTCGTGAGATTAAAAAGCAACCGATCCTTGATCTTTTTAAACTCACGGCTTTCAATCTCGTACATATCATTTTGATCGTTATATTTAAAACTAAAAAGGTTGTACCTGCGGCAAAAATCGGGAGTTAGGAAGGTGTCGATGAAGGTGACGTCGTTGTGGACGCGGCGAACCTCGAAGATTTTTTGGCGACCGAGGCCGAGCTGTTTGTCCCAGTTCATCCGCGTTTGATAATCGTCGCATTCGTCGTATTCGGCGCCGAAGCGGCCTTTGTTCCAGCGATCCTCGATATCTCGGAGGAGTTCGATGCCGAGTTTGTACGGGTTGAGCCTGCCGGGAGAGGTCGCCATCGTTCCCGAGTGATGATCGGCGTAATCGACGAGTTCGGAGGGATGGAGGGTGCGGGTCGTCATGATCGTCGAATGCCAGAACGACGCCCAACCCTCGTTCATGATTTTGGTTTGACCCTGGGGGACGAAATAATAAGCCTCCTCGCGAACGATCGAAAGGACGTCGACCTGCCACGGTTTGAGCGGGGCGTGTTCGAGTAAAAACAAAAGCACGTCTCGCTCGGGCTGTTCGGGAAAACGCCTCGATTTTTGCTTTTCGGATTCGATCTTTTTGGCCTGTTCCTTGAGATACGATGGAGGGTTAATAAACGAATCCATATACTCTTTGGATTGGAACTTCGTCGGGGTCGATTCGTCTTCGTTTTCTTTTTCGGAGTCGAAATCGTAACGGCTGATTGAATCGCGTCGTTTGATTTGGGTCGAGTGGATATCGATAAGGTTTTCGAGGGTGAGGCAACTATCGATGAAGTTTTCGACGGTCTCCTCGCCGAAACGTTCCATGTACGAACGGATCCGATTGCCGTGGTTGGCGACCTCGTCCATCATTTTACGATTCGTGTGCGCGAACCAAACGTTGTTTTTGAAAAAGTCGTTATGTCCATAAACATGAGCCATAACGAGTTTTTGATCGACCAATTGGTTGCAGCGGAGGAGGTAGGCGTAACACGGGTCGTTGTTGATGACCATCTCGTAAATTTTTTGGAGGCCGTAGCGGTATCCTTTGGAGAGTTGTTCGTACTCCATGCCGAACCGCCAGTGGGGGTAGCGGGTGGGGAACCCGCCGAGCGCGGCGATCTCTGAAAGTTCGTCGTAATCGAGAACCTCGAAGATCGTGTCGTAAAAATCGAGGCCGAATTCGCGCGCGTGGCCTTCGATCTCTCCCTGGAGTTCTCTCAGGTCGGCGGGCAAGTCGTGTTCGTTGAGGGTTCGACCCATGATAGCGTTCACCTCTGGAAATCACGCGAATCTCGATATCGAGAGTTCGAGGGCGATCCCGGCGGGATCGGGTTAGCGTCCTTTGCCGAGGAATTCTTTGATCGAATCGTAAATGCCTTCTTTGTTGCGGATCTCGGAGAGGGCGAGGTTGTCGACGTCGTCGAAGGCTTCTTCGAGTTCGCGATAAAACTCGCCCGATCCGTACGGGCTTTCAACCTGGCCGTAGCCGAAGAGGTTGCATTTGGGGAGGAGCAGCTCGCCGAGGATCGACACGCAGTAACGGTTGTCTTCGCCCCAATTGTCGCCGTCGGAGAAGTGTAAGACGTAAACGTTCCAATCGGCGATCGGGTGTTCGGCGTCGATAATTTTGTTGGCCAGAGTGTAAGCCGAGCTGATCCTCGTGCCGCCGCTTTCCCTGGTGTGATAGAACGTATGTTGATCGACCTCGCGAGCGACGGCGTCGTGAATGATATAACGGGTGGTGACTCCGTCGTATTGGCTTTTGAGCCAGGTGTCGATCCAAAAGGCTTCGATGCGGACGATTTCTTTTTGGTCGTCGGTCATCGAACCCGAAACGTCCATGAGGTAAAAAATCACCGCGTTCGATCGAGGCAACGGAGTCGCGTTCCAGGACCGGTAGAGTTTGTCTTCTCGATAGGGGATGACGACGGGGTCGACCGGGTCGTAGGAACTCGACGCGATCTGTCGCTTGAGCGCCTTTTTGTATGTTCGCTTGAAATGGC
Organism: Planctomycetota bacterium; assembly: GCA_021791715.1. Taxonomy (GTDB): domain Bacteria; phylum Planctomycetota; class Planctomycetia; order Isosphaerales; family Isosphaeraceae; genus JAKBCQ01. Next base: position 24,077 of record JAJYWB010000014.1, read on the forward strand.
GAAGGCTTTCGGGGCCGGTCTGGCGGATTCCGGTGTAGCGATCTTTTTCCTCGATAATGTTCGCCTTGCCTTTGGGTTCGACACGAGGCAGAGCGAGTTCCTCACCCAAAATTTGGGCGAGTTCCTCGAGAGTGAGTTCGACTTCAAGGATATGCCGGCCAGCCTGATCTCCGGCGCCTCCAGCTCCTTCAAGGTCGCCGCCGCGGCCGATCGGAGTGCCGGCGTCGCCGGGGCCCTGGCCCACTCCGCCGGCGTTTTTCGAGCCGTAACGGAATTCGGGGAGTTCGATTTGCGGCATCGGTATCGAGACGTACTCTCCTCCCGTCTTGCCGATCATCTCGCCGTGCGTGATGTACTTACGCAGGTCGGATTTGATCTTGCCGCGGACGATTTTTTTGAATCGGTTGACGTCTCGTTCGATTTTTCTCACCACGGCTTAGGTCCCTCGCCGGGGGGACGAAGAAAATCGTCGTCCCGTCGGTTGCTCGGGAGATCGCCCAATGTCGCGACGCGCCGTGCCCGCGACTTGGGCGGTCGTCCCCGTCGACAAATCAAAGATCAGTGTAAGATTAGAACGCGTCGGCGTTCCGAAAAGGCGGGCGGCGCGAGTCGGTCGGTCCTGGTTCACGATCGTTCGGACCGATGGAAGCGTATCGTACGGACCCGCATGATACTCCAAGGCAAATTGTATTCCGAACCCGCTCGGCTGTCCAAGCCAATCGCTCCGATTCGGCCCGGTTGTTCCAATCGCGTAAGATCGGCGGGGGGCGTCGGCGAAGCGAACGATACAAGCGAAAGGCTGCGACGCGACAAAACCTCCCACCATCTCATACGAAAAAACGGCGCCGTTAGATCGATCGCTTCTTATCGATTTTGATCGTCTTGGAGCGGGAGAAGCGCGAACCGACTTTCGGATCGTCGGATCGAAACGCTCGCCTTCTCGGTTCCAGCCGAGCGCTCACGGTCGAGCCCAAGATCAACGAAACGACGGTTTTGGATCAAGAACGCCGAACGTCGCGCGATCGAAAGATTCTTACAAACACATTATCTTTATAAATAAGGGATCGTTCAATCACGCTTGCGCCTTTCGGAAAAAACGAGAAAAAAGCGTTGCCTTGGGTCGACGATCGAGCGCATAGTGAGGGGGTGATCAATTCCGTCGGTTTCCCAAGATCGCGGTCCACCGGGGCTTTTTCTTATCCGGCCGATCGGACCGTGCGGGAGGTTACGCGATGCAAATCAAAGACGTGCTCCTGAACAAGACGCGGGCGCTTCATACGATTCGCCCCGATCACCGAGTCGCCGACGCGATCGAGCGTCTTTCGCAACACAACATCGGTTCGCTTCCCGTTCTGGAACGGAACGGCGAACTCGTGGGGATCTTTTCGGAGCGGGATGTATTGATCGGCGTTCATGATCATGGGGTCGCATTTCGAGAGATGAAAGTCGGCGATGTGATGACCCCCGACCCGGTCACCTGCGACGTTTACGACGACGTCCATCGCGCCATGGGAAAGATGACCGAACACAGGATCGGCCAACTCCCCGTGCTCGATGAAGATCGGCGAGTCGTCGGAGTCGTCTCCGTGGGCGATCTGATCAAGCTGCTTTACGAACGCGTCGAGGCCGAGAATAAACACCTTCTTAATTATTTGTATGGACCGGGTTAACCGGTTCCCCCCCTCCGTCCTCGAACGGCTTACGAACATCGCGGGGCGTGCGGCGATCAAAAAAGCGCCCGAACGACGCGACCCGAGCCGTTCGAGAACGGATATGCTCGGCACGCGTCGTCGGTAAATCATCAGCTTCGATCGCCAAGTTCGCGGTCGCTACGATTTCGATTCGTGACCGATTTCTGCCTTTTCGGGCTCGAGGTTGATCTCGAGCTTACGGATCGAATGTTCTTCAACCTCTCGGATGATGAATTCAACGCCGTCTTTACGGAACGATTCGCCGGGTTCGGGAACGCGGCCGATCTCTTGGAAAGCGAGCCCGCCGACGGTTTGGTAATCTTCATCGGTGGGAAGATCGAGTCCGAGGCGGTCGTTAAGTTCCTCGATCGGCAGCGCCGCGTCGACTTCAAATCGGCAAGGCCCTGTCGGTATAAGGGGATCTTCGGGGGTGGGGACGTCGTGCTCGTCGTCGATCGGACCGACGATCTCTTCGATCAAGTCTTCGAGCGTGATCAATCCCGCGACCGCCCCGTATTCATCAAGAACGACGGCTATGTGCATCCGTTTAGATCGGAATTCCTCGAGCAAATCGTTGGCGTTTTTGGTCTCGGGAACGAAGAACGGAGTGCGAGCGAGCTTACGCGGCTGGATTTTGGAAGCGTCGGCGGCGGAGGTCGTCATTGCGAAGAGGTCTTTGAGATAAAGAACCCCGACGATATCGTCGCGATGTTCGCCGAAAAGCGGGATTCTGCTCCGACCCGATTCGCGGAAAACGCGGGCCGCTTCGGCGGCCGAGACCGATTCGGGAAGGCTCACGACCGATGAGAGCGGAGTCATCACCTCGGAAACGTCGCGTCTGGCGAGTTCGACGCTTCGCTCGAGCAATTCTCGCGTCGATTCCGGGAGATCGGCGTCGAGATCGACGGCCTCCTCGTCGGCGGAGTGGATTTCGACCTCGACGCTCGCGGGACGACCGATCGCGCTCGGCCCCCTGCCGAAACGAATCAAGAGCGCCTCGAGGTTTCGAGCGAGAAAGGTGACGGGGGTTGAAACGGCACGAATCGCCGAGGCGACGGGCCAGTATTTGGCGAGCAAACGTTCGGCGTAAACGCGGCCGACGATCAGCGCGGCGAGATGGCCGAGCCCCGCGATCACGATCGCCAACGCGGTTTTGATTTCAAGATCGCTATTAAGAACGACGGGCGCCAAACTGACGACGATGATCGCGACCAGAAGCAAGCCCGTGAGAACGGCGACGATCTCGGCGCTCCGCTCGGTGCGGTCGTCTTGATGAGCGATCAGATCGGCGCGCGACGACACGCCGAGCTCGTCGCAAACCTCTTCGAGCCGCCTTCGTGAATACGTGCGGAGCGCCTTGGCGATCGCGACCGCGATCCAATGCGCGATCAAGATCGGCGCACACGCGATCAACGCCAAGCCCAAATTCAAGCCCCCCAAGACGATCGCTCCTCGTCGGTCGCGATTTCGACCGCGGACGCGACGGCCGGGTCGAGATCGCTTCGATCGTTTAAGAGCTCGCGCTCGCGGAGTCTCATCCGCGCGACGTCCTCTTCGTTACGGTCGTCGTAGCCGAGCAGATGCAACAAACCGTGGACGAGATAAAGTTCCAGTTCGCGGTCGGGGTCGACGTTTTCCTCAACCGCCCACGAAACCGCGGTTTGCGTCGAGATCACGATCTCCCCCTCGAGCGATTCGGCGCCGGGATCGGAGATCGGAAACGTGACGACGTCGGTCGCCCAATCATGTCCAAGTTGCTTTTTGTTGATTTCACGGATCGCCGAGTCGTCGACGAAAACGATCGAGATCGACCCCCGATCGACCCCCAGCGCCGCGAGCGCACGCCTCGTCCGCTCGACCCAAACGCCGCGATCGATCCGCACTTGCGATTGAAGGTCGCCGATCTCCACGGTGATTCCGTCGTGCTCGTTCGTCAAGAGTTCCCGCCCCCAATGCGTAAAGTCGCGATCGATCGCGCAAATCAAGCGGTTCGCTGTTCGGGATATTTCACGCGACCGTGGTAAATGCCGATCAACGATTTGATCAAGCTTTCACGAATAATGGCAATTTCATTCAATGTTAGTGAGCATTGATCGAACTGACCGTCGCGTAAACGCTTGTCGATCAGATCGCGGACGAGGTTTTCGAGCCGCGCCGGCGTCGGTTCGGAGAGCGTGCGGCTGGCGCTTTCGACCGCGTCGGTCATCATCATCACCGCGGCCTCCTTCGTTTTCGGCTTGGGCCCGGGATAACGGAACGCGCTCTCGGAAACGTCGGCGGCGTCGGGATCGTCGTGACCTCGACGCGTCGCCTCGTGATAGAAAAATTCGACAAGCGTCGTGCCGTGATGCTGCTCGATCAAATCGATGATCGGCTCGGGAAGGTGATGCTGACGCGCGAGCACGACGCCGTCTTTCACATGACCGATGATGATCAACGTGCTCATCGCGGGCGAGAGATTATCATGACGGTTATCGGCGCCCGCCTGATTTTCGATAAAATATCGGGGTTTAAGCATCTTTCCAATATCATGAAAATACGCTCCCACCCGCACCAGCAAGGCGTCGCCGCCGATCCTTTCGACCGCGGCCTCGGCGATCGTCGCGACCGTAACCGAATGATTGTATGTTCCAGGAGCACGGCGTACGAGTTCTTGAAGAAGCGGATGAGAGATATCGCCGAGCTCGAGCAAACTGATACCGGTGACGATCCCAAACGCGTTTTCGATGAAAGGCAAACTCCCGCCCAGCAAGAAACCCGCCATCAATCCCCAACAGCCGCGCCACGCCGCGGTCGAGAAAATCAAAGCCGAGGGTTGATTCTCCCAAAGCCCCGTCGCCCACGTGAGCGTGAAATACCCAAGCGCCGTGATCGCCCCCACCTTAATCAACTTGGTCCGTGTCCGAACCTCCTGCAAAGTCAACACCCCCGCCGAAGTCCCGCCCATCAACACCAAGAACGGACCTATACCCGTTCCTAATGTGAGCGCCGTTAAAATTGAGAAAGCGAACGTCATCATGAGCGCGAACCGCGGTTTATACGCGATCGCCAATATCATCCCCGCGACCGCGACCGGTATGAGTTCGGCGTCCCACGATTGTTGAGCGATCAGCCGCACGCACGCGATCGTCGTCACCGCGAGCGCGCATAACGTCGCCACCCGACGCGTTTGGCACGCGATCCGCGGCTCTTGGCGATGAACCATCGTCGCCATCAACGCGAACATCGCCGCGACCAAAAGAAACACCCCGCCGGCGCGACGAACCCGCTCGCCCCACGTCTGAGCACGCAACGCCGTCTCATGCTCCATCCATAAAAGAAGAAGCTGCTCCTCGGAGATCTCCTCGCCTTGCTCAACCAAAACCTCGCCGCGACGATACACGTCGAACAAATCCTTGACGCTCCGCTGCGCCTCCTGACGCGCCTTCAAAGTAAGAACATCTTGATAAATCAAAGTAGGTGATCCGACAAGCTTTTCGGCGATCAGCGACCAAAGCGTTCGACCCGTTTCGGGCGACGCGAACGAAGCGATAAACGCCTTCCCCACGGGCTCGTCGGCCTTGCCGATCCGCAGACTCTCAACCTCGCGGCGAGCCACCGATCGATAAGACCCCGCGGGATCTTCGGTCGATCGGATCGACAACATCGAACTCGATTCCTCGGAAATCGGCAACGCCTGCGGACCCAAAACTCCGTCACGAATCAACGGAATAAACGCGCGATCAATCCGATTGCGCGTCTCCTCAAGTCGTTGCGGCGTGTCGCAAGCCTCTTTCAAATCGTCGTAAGCCGAACGTGACAACGACCAACTCGTCCGTAACGCTTCAGGAATATCTTCATATTTTGACGATTTGGCGATCACCTCGAGCAGATCTTGAAGCCGAGCCGCGAGCGACCGGATCGGCGCGGGATCGTTGAACAATATCGGCTTGACCGAATCGGCCGCGGCCTGGCGTAAGGCGTTCGTTTTGATCTGATTGCGTCGATTGAACTCGGGAACTCGGACGCGAATCTCACGCTCGGCGCGCTGCCCCAGGCGATACGAAAACGCCGGCCCCGAACCGTGCACCAAAACCGCCGTCAGCGGTGCCGCGATCGCCAGGATCAAAAGTCGAAGCCAACGGCCTCGTTTCACCAAGGCGCGATCCGGACCGGGAGCGATCGGCCCCATCGGTCTCAATTGGGCGCGGGCGAATTTCGTCCGACGCTTGCCGCCGTTCATCGAGAAAAAATCCAAATTCACCGTATCGACCGCCCAATAAAAAAGTGGAAAACGCGCCGACGCCGCAACCGACGACCGCGAGCCTCGGCCCGCATTGAACGATCAATCCCGCTTTTCCATCCGATTACCATTCGCTTTTCTCTCGTACGTCGACTTCATCCGCCGCCGACCCGTCGGCCCCCTCGACCGCGGAACGACCCAAACTTCCCTCGATCAAATCGGCCTCATCCGATAATTCCGCGGCCGCGGCCGCGGCCGAACGCGAACCCGACGCATCATCCCGAACGACCGATTCCGACGAATCAAACCGCGCCGACCCTCTCGGTTCGCTATCCTCGTAAGCGTTCACAATCGCCTGAACCAACGGATGTCGCACGATATCGCACACGTCGAGCGTCACCACGCCGACGCCTGGAACGTCGCGCAACCTCACGATCGCGTCGGCGAGACCGCTCGGAACCGTCGGCGGAAGATCAACCTGCGTCGTATCCCCCGTCACCACGATCCTCGCATTCTGGCCCATTCGAGTCAAAAACATCTTCATCTGAGGGATTGTCGCGTTTTGCCCCTCGTCGAGGATGATCATCGCGTCGTTGAGCGTACGCCCGCGCATGTAAGCCAATGGGGCGATCTCAATCGCGTCGTGATGGATCTGGCGACGAATCTGGTCGTAATCCATCAGATCGTGAAGAGCGTCGAGCAGCGGCCTGAGATACGGATTGATTTTGGCCTCGAGATCGCCGGGAAGGAACCCGAGCCGTTCACCCGCCTCGACCGCCGGACGCACGAGAACGATCTTTTTGATCAATCCCTGCTTAAGCGCCGCGACCGCCATTGATACCGCGAGATACGTTTTACCGGTCCCCGCCGGACCGGCGCAAAACACGAGCGCAAAATCTTGCAAGGTCTGCAAATATCGTGCCTGACCTTCAGATCGCGGCCGAACGACTTTCGGACCCGACCGGATTTCGAGCCGGTCGCCGGGCGCCTTCAACGACGAATGACCTCGAATCGTCGTCTCGATCGACTCGCTAACGTCGACCGACGAGATGACCCCCTGCTTTCGAAACAATTCTTGAAGCGATTGAAACGCCCGCCGAGCCTGCTCGACGCCGTGTTCATCCCCTTCGACGCGGACGACTCCATTACGCGCCAACACGCGCACCCCGAACGCATCACGTACCTGACGCAAATACTGATCTCGACTGCCAAAGACAGCCAGTTCTTCCGCGTGATTTTCGAGGTTGATAACGACTTCCGGCATTTACGGCCCTTCGACGCCAAGAGCGGTCGAAAAGTCTTGATTCAGAAAATCCCAGCTTGGTTTAAGAGCGCTCGTCGATTCCATTTCGATCATTATGGGCGAACGCCAATCGGAAATGCAATGTCGCGATTCCCAACCGGTTTTCGATGATTCGCCAAGATAACCGAATCCCCGCTCCGCGCCGATCCCATTCCCAAAAGATCGGTCGCGTCGCGCGTGAGTCGTTTGGACGCGTTACTCCAATTTTCGGATGCATTATTCGGACTCGATCGATATGGATGATCGCACGCATCGGGCTCGGAATCGATCCGGAAACTCCATCGGATCGATCGCGGTTTGATTTTACCGGTTCCAGCCGCGTATTATCAGCTAGGTAATTACATTTTATGCAAAATGTACATCAGAACATCATTATAATCGCGAACCTCCTGGTGCGACATAATTGTTATTCACTTGTTACGTATCGGTGAAATCTTGTGTTATGGCGAACCCCCTGGTGAACCGCATTATGTTTTATGCGATTATTGAACAAAAAATACGGCCTCTTCGCCGAAGTTTCCGAATAGAGGCTCGCCGGGAGATTCGACCTCCCAAATAGACAATTTCAAGCATCTTTATTATAAGAGCGTAAAGGTTTTAGCGGATCGGCGTCGAAACCCGTCGAATCGAACCGATTGGGTTTCAATGGCTTTTCCGGATGGCTTATAGGCTTGAGGATTGAATCTTTTATTCAATCTCCAAGCCCCGGAACGACTCCAAACTTCAACAATCTTAAACCTGTAAACCAATTAGTTATCGCTATCTTTCAAAGCCGTTCGCAATCGCTCGACGAACCAACCTTCGGCGAGGCGGGCGACTTCTTCGAGCGCTCCGGGTTCGGGAAACAGGTGGGTCGCTCCGGGGATCACCACGAGCTCGGTCGGGCATCGCATCCGCGCGATCGCTTGTCGGTTGAGCTCGATCACCTCTTCATCCCGCCCCCCGACGATAAGGAGCGTCGGAGCGACGACCAGAGGCAAGGAATCGCGCGCCAGGTCGGGGCGACCGCCGCGAGAGACGACCGCGTGCACGAGGTCGGGGCGTAGGGCGGCGGCGACCAAAGCCGCGGCCGCTCCGGTGCTCGCTCCGAATAACCCCAACGGAAGGCTTTGCGTCGCGGGTTCCCCGCCCAGCCAGGCCGATGCCGCGAGCAGCCGATCCGCGAGCAGGTTGATATCGAACACCTTGCGACGATCAACCGATTCGTCTTCGCTCAACAGATCGATCAGAAGCGTCGCGAGACGCGCTTTTTGAAGAGATTCGGCGACAAAGCGATTGCGAGGGCTAAGCCTGCCGCTCCCGCTTCCGTGCGCGAAAAGAACCGTTCCAAAGGCTCCATCGGGTACGACGAACGTTCCGTTTAACGTGATGTCGGATGCAGGCGCCCTGATGTTTCGCTCCATGGAATCGTCCTCACGCCACGCGGCGATCGATCGCGTCGATATCGAATTCCGAAGCGGCTCTTCAATCTCTATTATCCTGAATCGTCGCCGACGACGAAACCCCCGGCGATCCGCCCCGATTCGAGATTCGGCGAATCGCGGTTTCGACTTTTAATATCAGCTAAACTGTACGCAGATTGATTTAATTAATAATTAATTGCAAAATTGGTCTTATCAATGAATCGTATCAGGCCGCTACGCTCTTCCGACGCCTGGATTCTGTGCGGATCCCGAAGCGTCGTGCGAGCCCCCCCCTCTCGACCGCGAAGCCCCGTCGCTCGGTTCGACTTGGGACGGATGATGAAGACCTTTTAGAATCGCGCGGTCGGTTTAAATGGAGAGCGCCGATACCCGCGTCTCCGGCTTGCGAAATGCCAACGGTCGCGAACGGTCGTTATTACGAAATCGGATCCTCAACCTCCGGATCGATCATCGTCTCGTTACCCAAGGGATGACGCAAACGACATAACACATAATTAATACAAAAATATATTGATTAAAATTGTATATTTTGATTTCGATCCGATAACGGTCGCGGTTTCGGTTTGAATCGGTGAACCGCGAGGGCTCGAACGACCGTGAGATCGCGCCGGGACCCTCTTTGACAATCCGGTTTCGATAAATAGATACGTCGACGCCCGGAGGGCTCACTGACCGTTCCCATTCGGGTTGCGCCTCGATCTCGACACTCGAAATCATCCCGATTAATAATCCAAGTATGAGTTTATTGCGCGTTCCGGATATGAGTTTATTTCGCGTTCCGGATCGGTCGGTTCGAGACCGAGACTTATCGCATTGAAATCACTCGCTCGAAAGGCGTCTTGATGAAGATCGAAGAAGCGCCGGGCGATCGATCGCGTGTCGGCATCTTGATCTGAAGAAAAAACGGTCGATTGCTCGCCGTTCATTTATATGTATTGAATGACTGTGATTTTGTGCGATTGCGTTTCGTATTCGTGAAGGAAAAAAGGCGGGAGGAGTCTCGCCCATCCCGCCTCGATCGCATCCGATTTCGCCCGCGATTCAATTCTTCGCTTTGCAACATCAACCCGTCGTACCGCTCGAACTTCCCGACGAAGCCTTGATGATCTTCATCTCGCGACGCGTCCAAAGTGCGATCAGCTTCGGATGTCCGTTGAGCGAACTCGGCGGCGTGAGAGAATTTGACGTCGAAGCGGGCGGAGGATCGCTCGGGGTCGAAGCCGACCCCGATGGAGGAGTCGTCGTCAGCGAATCTTGGAAATTCACCACCTTGGGATCGACATATTGAACGGGCGTAACCGATCCCGTGATATGTTGGCCGAACAAATCGGTGGACGCGACGTTGAAATAATTCATCCCCTGCACGAGCGGGACGTTGACCGTGTAATTCCCTTGCGCGTTCGTGGTCGTCGTGATCGGGCTGAAATCATTTTTCGGGCTTGTGAAAGTGACCGTCGCGTAAGGACTGGCTTGACCGTTGAACTGAATAATCTGATCGGTCGTCAACCGCGAGGGATACGACGTATCGGTCGCGGGATTGAGCTGCGCCGAGACGAACGGCAGCAAGTTCGTTGAAACGCCGAGGTTTTGCCGCGTGTAAGCGACGTCGATCAGGCCGATTCGGCCGTCTCTGTTGGTATCGGCCTGGAAGTTATAACGTTTGGAATTCGCTCGAGTTCCGACGAGCGATCGAACCTCTTGAACGTCTTGTTTGGTGACGGTTCCCGTGCCGTTGACGTCTCCCGGCAGGTAAAAATCGACGAGCACCGACCCGCTCGTCCCTCCCTGAGCGGTGATCTGAACCTGATACGTCACGGGCGTGTTCGGTTGTCCTGGAATCATCACGATCGGCGTGAGTACGGCGCTCGTTCCCTTACCGCTCGCAACCTGCAAGTGCGTGAGATGAGGATTATAAATGGAATGAAACGCTTGTGAAACCGGATTACCCGTTGGGGAAATGATCTCGGTGATCAGCGGCTTGACGCTCGATCCCGATGCCGGAGCGACGTCGACCCCGAGCGCGAATTTCCCCTTGGGGAGAGTGAAGTTGCGGGGATCGATCGTGAACGGAACGTTGACCGTGCCCCCCGCGCTGGGGATCGTCACCGATTCGAGCGCGAAGGTGTTGCCGGCGCCCCCCGTCAGGAGGGATCGAGCTTCGAGCGTTTCGGCCGCGGGCTTAGCCTTGCGCGACCGCCGTTCGCTTTTTTGGGATTGCATCATCGGCCCTCCTTGGCCTTAAGCCCGAATCCGAACGAAATGTCCCGCGCGGTTTGCGCGGATATCATGACATGAACAGTCACACCGTCGAAAGACCGTCGATTGACGGAGGGAGAGGAAAAGGAAACCGTACGTCCGCAATTACGGCTGAAATCGCGATTCTCGTTCCGCGGCGTCTCGCTTCGAATCGAGATGAGGCGGAGCGACGCGCGACGAGCCTTCGATCCGACTTCCTGAACGATCGACTGAAACCCGAGTCGTTCGCGAATCGGATTCCATGTTCGATTGATTGTTGTTTGATCCGACGGCGATATCGCCGTCGGCGTCGATCGCGGCTTTCCGCTCGACGAGAACGCGCCAGGCGGTCGTGATATAAAGCACGATCCCCGCGGCGAGGAACATTCCGTACCACTGCGCCACGACGTGCCCCTCGCGTTTGGCGAACAATCCCCCCATCTCGCTCGAAGTCGTCGCCATCAAGATCGCCGAGGCGATCAACGATCCCGCGAGAATGTTCCGATCGCGTTTACTTAATCGCATATCGAACGCGCGATACGAAAGGTAAACATAAGGCAGTAAAACAGTGACGAAATGATGCTTCCAGCTTCGTTCGGAGACGATCAGCATCGTCAAAACGACGAGCGAGAATTCGCCGAGCAAGCGTCGGTCGTCGCGTCTCGTCGTCTTGGTTCGGCACAACATCGCGAGCACGCCGACGAACACGATCGAAAGCCCCTTCACCAAAAAATCGACCGTCGCGTGCGCCAGATGAAAGATCGGCGCCTGATGAAGCTCGGGATCGTACCTGCCGCCGCGAGGGCTATCGGTAAACAGACGAAACATCACCCCCACGAGCGATTGATTCATCTCTTGCCGGCTCGGCACCCCCTCGGTGAGATAAGGACTTAAAATCCTTTGCCACCAGCTCATCAAACATTCGATGTTGAAATCACGGCCGATCACGATCGCGGGGACGACGAACAAGAACAGCACCATCCCCAGGAAAGTCCAGCCCACGGTGCGCCACGAGCGTTTGATCAAGAAATAAAAGCCGAAAAGACCGGGAGTGACTTTATAAGAGATCGCAAGCGCGAGCGCCAGCCCCGCGATCACATCGTATCCCTTGCGCCAAGCGTAAAGCGAAAGGACGACCAACGTCATAATAATAATATTATTGTTTGCATGATGTAAATCGCTAAGGATGGGACGAAAGCTGAGCGCGAGCGCCGCGGCGATCACCCACGGCGAGATCGACCTCCCCGGCTCTTTCACCATCCGCAAGCAAAGGATCGCCGACAAAGTGGCGAGCGCTCCCTTGAGCGCGAACCAGGTCATCGCTCCGACCGATTCGGGAAGCGTCATGATCGGATAAACCGAGATCGGAAAGATCGGCGGGTTGGGGAACATCTGTTTATCAAAGATGTTTTCCCCTTGCCAGAACTTGAGCACCTGGGGGCGCCAGCGAACGAACGCGCCTCGCCCCTCACGCACTTTCAGGTAATGATAACCTCCGGCGATCAATAGGACGATTGTCCAAACGATCCACACGGCGCGCCGGCCGTCGCGATCGGCGTCGATAACCTTGGCGGACGTGATCGGCTCCGACGACACGCGCTACTCCTTCCCTGGAGTGTTGAACCTCGCGGCTCGCCGCCGTCCCCGACGGATCGACGCGCGATCGTTCCAAAAATCAGCGAACCTGCAACTATGAAATGCGAGCATCGGTCGATTCGACTTCCATGTCTAAGCGACGTCTCGTCGATCGAACCTCCGATCGACCTTCGCCGAAAGCTCGACGATCGCGTCGGCTCGCGGTTCAACGCCCCACGATCGGATTCAAGTCGAGCGAAAGCTCGACCCTCCCCTCGCGTCCACGCATACCGATGAACGGGACGGGATCCCCCTCGAGATAAACCGGAACGAGTTCCGTTCGAGGCGTCGCAGTGAGCGTCGGCGTGAGGTGATACCTCAGCACGGTCAATCCGTCAAGTTCAGGCGATCGATTCGTCACCCGAATCACGCCGGGTTTGGCGAAAACTTCGGCTTTTCCTCGAATCGCGTAACCGCCGAACCCACGAATCTTGCCGATCACGATTCCCCCCTCCCGAGCCGTGATCTCGATCCAATCGGCGTTGTCGCGGCAAAACGCGATCGCCCTGGGACTGAAACAAACGATCGCGGAGGGACGATAAAGCCGTGCGTAACGCTCAAAATGATCGCGTCCCCAACGCGCCTCGCCAAACAACTTACCTTCGCCAAATTGCGTGAAATTCGTTTTTAAAGAGGCGTGCAAATAAGGCCCGCCGATCAGCTCGACCCCCGGAATGTAATAAGGAATGAGCCCGCTGTATCGCCGGCCCGCGTAGGGATCGATCACCCCTGGAATTCCAAAACCCCCTTCCTCGTACAACACGCGATCCCCCGGACCGACGATCTTTTTGAGCGCATTCACAATCGTATGTAAATGTGGATTAATGTTGCTTGATAAAAACGGCTCGCGGCCGAAAACGCGAAACTTGATCGACGCCGCGAGCGGCTTGTAAAACGGCGCGAAGGCGACGATCGGGATCAGCGCGGCGAGCGCGATTCGGAACCGACCTTTCGCTCCGAGCTTATCGAGCAGGTTCCGGTCGATCGATCCGATCGCCGATCCCGCCGCTAAAATCAAACCCGTGTAACACGCGAACGTATGACGTCCAGGCTGAAGGAAATCGAACGCGCGGCTCGCTCCCGCCAAATAACCCCAAAAAAAACCCGCGGCGAACATTCCTCCCCAGCCCAAAACAAAAACCGAACCCCGATTCCGATCGATTTCGCTTTCGACTGCTTTTAATTCAACATGTTGTTTTTTGATTTGTGAAAATATTATCTTTATTGTAAAATAAAGGAACGTCTTCAGGCCGATCGCCCATAAAACGATCTCGATCGTCGGTTCGCTTCCGGCGATCTTGATGAGCCGACCGATCACCGGCTCGGGATGAAAGAAGGCGAAATCGCTGGGACCTTTCGTTTCCGAAAGGAGCAATCCGGGATACCACCAAAACGCGTTGACCGCGACCGCGACCGCGGCGAGCCCCCAAAAACCCGCGTGCCGGCTCACGCCGAAACGGCTCGCTGCGCCTCCGATCGAAGAACGCGAGGCGAACCTTTGTGTTAATAGTTCTTTGATATAAACAAGTCCCGTCGCTGGAACGACGATCATCGCGGTCGTCGCGTGGGTGAGGAGCGTGAACGAGCACGCGATCGCCGCGGCGATCCACCATCGAATCGATCCGCGCCTTAAAAACCGCGAAACGCACGCGATCGCGATCGCGGCGACGGGTATCGAAGCCAGGTAGGGAATCATCCCGAACGCGGCGTAATTGATCGGAAAATCGGTCCAAAGATACACAAGGAACAAGCAAACCGAGACGAGCGAGCCGAACGCGCCCGCACCCGCGATCGCCGCGGCGAGCGCGATCAGCCAGGGAAGAATCGACGCGAAAATCAACACGTAAATTTTATAAGCGACGATCGGATTGTTCTCGCCGAAGAGCGCGATCGCGACCTCGGGGAGCGTCGACGACGTCGGGTAAACCACGCTTTTGGCGTATCCCGACATAAACGACGGATCGTACCCCGCGGTCGTCGCCGATCGCCCGAGAAACTCGCTCGTAACCCTTGCACTATGAAAATATAAGGGATGATCGTCGCGTGCGATCGGGTTCGGGCCGAGGATCCCCGAAATCCCCTCCATGCCCAGAAAAATGAGCGTGGTGTGGAGCAGGCAAAGCGCGGCGGTCGGCGCCGACGCCAAGACCGCCGGGGGAGAGAACCGACCGATCGGTCGCCTCTCGCCGTCGGAGGTCGATTTCTGGGATGCTTGCGCGTTTTGGATCGGTTTATGTGACACGAATGGATAATATCAGTGCGGCTCGCAGGAATCGAACCTGCAACCAAGGGATTCAAGTGCCCTCGCGTTTCCGCGAGGCTTGGACTATCTCATCCTCCCCGCTTCGCGTGGAGGCCGGGCGCTCGTCGGCGGGGGTTATTGTTGGGACTCACCCCGCTAGTCTCTGAACCCACCTGGTCACCAAAGCCCGACCAGGCTTGGCTGCGGATCGCCTTGCCTCGTCGTTCGCGATTGCGATTGCGATCACGATCGACGAGGTTTAGGTTTCCCGCAATTCACCCGGATCGCGTTCGGAGGTCGCCCTCCGGCGCCACCGGAGCGTTTTCCACGCTCGATGAGTCCCCTGCTCTACCACTGAGCTAGAGCCGCATGATTCACATCATGGCCGCGTATCGTATTCATTTCAAGGCCGGGTTTTTCGAACCGCGACGATGTTTCATCGCGGTTTTATCGACTTTCAACAAGCGATATCGAAAAGTTCTTTGCCGATCGGTTTGGGCGAAATGAACGCGAGCGTACGAATTCGTGAGCGATTTCGCCAAATTTTTCGTTATTTTCAGCGGGATCGACGACGATCGTACCGGCTCGCCTCGTTCGGAATCGAGCTTACCGCGGGCGAAGGCTCGATCGTTTCGAGCACGCTCGGTTTTGGACGATCGATCGAATCGCGCCGCGTCGACGCGTTGAGCTTAGCACCGATCGAGAAAATTCGTTACCATCAAGGCCGATACGATTCGAGATTGTATCGTCAATCGTTCTTAATACATGGCGCAAGCGCGATCGTCGCGCCGGCCTCGACTTCGTCCCGTGTCGTCCCGAATCGTCGAGCTAAAAGGATCATTGAGTATGCAAATGAAACACGTGTTGGATCGAGTGGCGATCGCCGATCAACCGACCGAAGACGATCTCATGGCGATCAAAGAATGCGGCTTCGTCGCCGTCGTGAACCTTCGCAACCACGGCGAGCCCGAACAACCTCTAAGCCCGGCGGGAGAAGGTGAAAAGGCGCGTGAAATCGGGCTGGATTACCTCCACGTCGGCGTCGGGGGCGCCCCGCTCACCCGGGAGGGGGTCGTCGCGGTGATTGAATTCATCGAACTTCATTCGAATCGAGGCGACGTCCTCGTCCATTGTCGTAAAGGAGGACGAGCCGCGGCGCTCGTCGCGCTCCGCGAGGCAGTTAAGCGCGAATGGGACGCCGAACAAGCCGCGGCTCGCGCCAAAACCGAACTCGGCGTCGAGCTCGAGGGGGGCCTGCGAACGATGATCGAGAATTATTTGCGCGAACATCACTCCGCAAGTTGATTGATATGCTCGGACCGGCGATCGATTTCCAGCTCGTCGATCGCATCTTGTTCAAGTCGCGGCGCCGATATTCACTTGCGCTTGCACGTTGATGAAGTGTTCGGGAGGCTCGGCGCGGGAAAGATCGAGTTCGCGGCGGACGATTCCGTCGCCTCGATCGGGAAGCGGAGCGAAGCCGAGGTCTTGGTATAAATTGGAAACAAGCGCGTTCTTTTTGGTGGGGATGAATTCGCCGACGATCCGTTTGTAACCGAGATCGATCGCGCGATTCATCAACGAAGCGAGCGTGAATTGTTCGACCGTTCTGCCGATCACGCGACAGCTCATTAACCAGGTGTCGATCCGTAGCGTTCCCCGTTCGCTCGTCGCATCGGGAACCGCCATCACGACCGCGATCAGGCCGTAATCGCCGAATCGGTCGCGAACGCGTACGGTCATTCCGATCGATCGCTCGTCGGCCAGCAACCGTTCGACATCCTCACGCGTGTGCCTGCGAGTCGTGAGGTTGAACTGGTTCGTCTTGGCCAAAAGCTGCACGACTCGCTGCATCTCGGCGGCGTCGATATCGCGAATTTCGGCGGTCATCTCGAGCGATTTTAGATAATCGTCCATCGACGTGAACGCTTGTTGAAGCTCGCGACGTTTTCGCTCGACGGTGTACTGCTCGGCGCGTTCGGCGTCGGCCTCGGTCAACGCGACGGCCTCGAACCAAAGGCCGCGTTCGAGCGCCCTCGCGTATTCGGCGGGATCCTCGGGCGCCTCGACGACGGCGACCTCGGCAAGCGCCTGACGCACCTGCTCGCGCTCGGCCGGGTTGTCGTCGAAGAAAACCAGGCTATCGATCCCAAGATTGAGCGTTTGGGCGATCCGGGCGATCGTCGTCCCTTTGGGCTCCCAACTCGCCTCGAAAGCCGCGATGTCGTCGAGCTTAAGGATCATCTCGGGGTTCGTTTCAAACGGCTCACGCGCGTCGGCGGGGTTGTTTTTGGAGGCGACCGCGAGCACCACCCCCCGTTTCGCCAATCCTTTCACATATTTTTGGAAGGCTAAATACGCTTCGCCGTCGGGGCTTTCCCCAAGCGCCACGCCGAGCGGCCCCGTCTCGCCGACGACCCCTCCCCAAAGCGTGTTGTCGAGATCGAGCACGAGTACCTTTTTCGGCCCCGTCGTCAGAGCTCGAACCCCCGCCCAAACGTGCTCGGCGAGCGCGACGAGCCCCGCTTCACTGAACGGCTGTTTCGTCCAGTGATATCTTCTCATATCATAAAACGTATTCCGTCCGATCGTACCCGAGATCTGGTCGAGGTCGATGAAATACGCTTCGGCGGGGAGGTTTTGCAACAGCGCCTCGTTCATCGAACGAACCGCGCGGACGGCGCCGGCTTCGCGTCGAGTCGCGAGGTGATTCCCCAGCGGCCCCGCCGCAACCCAATCGTACCCCGTTTGAATGAGTCGAGATCCGAGACGCTCCGAAACGAGCGACCAAGCCTGTCGCCAAACCGCGAGTTCGCCGTCGATCCGCTCCGCTAAAGCCGCCGTGCCGTGAATCAACCGCGCGCTCCACGGAACCAGCACGACGACGTCGGGACGATCGCTCGCCGATCCTTCAAGCCGCGAAAGATCGTGCAGGATCGTGTCGTAACCCCCTTCGGTCACGATCGCCGAAACTCCGTGCCCCCACGCGATCGCCGTCAATGTCGAAACGAGCCAGGTCGTCGTGCATTGACCCAAAAGCAAGATCTTCAAAGGTTTGCCGTCGATTCGACCGGCTTCAAATTCGCGCCGGATGAATCGCCCCGCGCGATCGATTCCCTCGGCGTCCAGCATCCCCCGCCGCAACGAATCCCGCAGCATTGAAAGAGCCTCGGCCGATCGACCGTCTTTCCGTAAGGCGTTTAATGATTTTAACAACTCGTCTTGATTCATTTAGTTTGCTCATTCGATGAGAATTCAATTCTTTGATCGATGATTCGATCAAAAGGTACGATTTTTATTGATAAAGACGGATTCGTCACGCGGCGCCGAGCTTGGCGTCGAGCAGGTCGACGAGTTCGCCGACGTTTTTGAGCGACGCGACCTCCGAGCTTTTGAATTTGACGCCGAACGCCTTCTCGATATTAATCAAAAGCGTTACATGCATCAGCGAATCCCAACCTTCGACGTCTTTGGCCGAAGTCGAGCGGTCGATCGTCAGTTCGTCATCATCGAAGACCCGCTGGAAAACGTCGTTGATCTTGGCGAGTCGCTCATTCATCTCGGTGTAACCTCGGATAATTGGATCACTCATCGAAAAGGAATCGTAGCGGATCGATCGCGATCACGCAAATCGACCTCTCCGCTTGAATGAAATGATACGATTCGAATCCGGCTTTTCGTTCGTCGACTCGAATCCGGCTTTTCGTTCGTCGACGAATGCGACCCCGAATTTTATGTGAGCACTTACTTCGGCGCGGTCGGACCGCCCCCTTTTTGCGCCGAGGCTTCTGCTTCGGCTAGGATTCGATCGAGCTCGGCTCGGTCAAACGGCTTGCCGGCGAGCACGACGGCGCGAATCGCTTTCGTCGCGGCGATCGATTCGAGCGGATTCGCGTCGAGCAGCACAAGATCGGCGACCTTTCCGGGCTCGATCGTCCCGCGTTTCGCCTCGAAACCGAAAAAACGCGCCGGGTTGATCGTCGCGCAGCGAAGAGCGTCCGCGGGCGATAACCCCGCTCGCGTCAAAAGAATCAGCTCGTCGTGCAGGCTAAAACCGGGAAAACAGTAAGGATTCATCTCGTCGGTTCCGGCTAAAAGTGAAACCCCGGCTCGATGAAGTTCACCCGTCAACTGAAGCGCCGCCGTGAAGTTGTTTCGCGCACCCTCGTAATCCTCGGCTTTCATCTCGTGAAAAACCGGATTTTTCCGCGGATCCCAAAACGCTCGGATATAAGAATTCATGTATTTAAGACGAGGATCGGCGATAAACTTCACGTCGTCGAGCCGGCTCGTAGCCTCTAAAACCGTGAGCGTCGGACAAATAAACGTTCCGTTCTTCTTGAATTTCTCGAACAAAGCGCGCGTCTTGGCGGGATCGCGCGATCGATCGCTCTCGGCCTCTTGCCGCAACAACGTTTTAAAGAATTCGAGAACCTTTGTGTTCTTTAATATCTCTTCACGTTTAGAAATCAGTTCGTCTTCTTCGCGCGAGCAACCGAGGCGAACGCCGAAAAGGTGTTCGAGCGATTTTTGACCCGCGTCGGACGCGACCGCGGCCGATACCGAATAAGGGACGTGTCCCGCGAAGGGGATCCCCAATTTCTTGGCTTCGTCGGCGATCGCTAAAAATTCGGCGCGTCCCAATCCCGAATAAACCTTGATGAAGTCGGCGCCTTCCTTTTTGGCTTTTTGAACCGCGTCACGCGCCTCGGCTTCGGTTTTGATCGCGAGCGATCCCGGCCAGATCGGCTTCGCTCCGTCCATGATGTTGCTCGCGACGACGAGTTTGGGCCCGACGACGACTCCCCGTTCGATCCGCTCGCGGAGCGTGAAATGCTGTTTCAGAAGCCCGCCGAGGCCGGGATTGCCCCACATCACCCGAACCCCGGTGATTCCGTTGGCGACGAATAACGGAAGAGTCGATAAATCGGCGGAATGAACGTGCATATCCCAAAGGCCCGGGATCAGATATTTTCCGCTCCCGTCGAAAACCCGGGCCCCAGGAGGAACGACGGCCGACGCCGAATCTCCAACGCTCCGAATCGCGGCGCCTTCGACGATCACCGTCCGATCGGCGATCGCTTTCCCCAAAACGACGTCGATCACCGAGACATGAACGAACGCCGTCGCAACCGGAACCCGAGCGGTCGGCTCGGCGATTTTCGAGGGTTCGTCGCCGCGAGCCGGAACGACCGAAGCGAACGCCGACAAAACCGCGGAGACGAAAGCCGCGAACGACCGATTCATACAAGAACGCTCCATAATATATTCATTATAACAAGACCTTTGACGTCGATGTTTTGACGCCGCGAATCCACGAATCGGATCGATTCGTGATCGTCGCCGCGACGGGGCGCCGAATCGTGGTCGCTTGCGTGAAAGAACGCGATCGTCACTTGCGCGGAGGAGCGGGCTCGGTCGATTCGGCCTGAATTTTGGAAAGGAGGGCTTCGATCCCCGCCTGAGCGACCCGCGCGTCTTGTTCTCCCGTCCCTCCCCCGACTCCGACGGCGCCGATCACCTGGCCGTCGACGGTCACGGGAATCCCGCCTTTAAGCGTCGTGATCTTCGCCCCGCTCGCCGCGGCGGCGTTCTGCAATCCCAATCCCAAGAACATATCGGGATTTTGATCGTTAGGGAAAGGCCCGGTGGCTCGCATCAACGTCGCCGCGGCGACCGCCTTCGTCGTCGCAGTCGCCGCCGAAGCCGGCCGCGCCCCCTCCATCCGCTCAAATAAAAGCATATTGCCGCCGTCGTCGACGATCGCGATGTTCTCTTTAACGCCGAGCTCGACCGCCTTCGCCTCCGCCGCGGCGAGGATCGTTCGAGCCCCCGCGAGCGTGAGCCTGATCCGATTACGAACAATTAATTGTTCATGAGTCAGTCGATCTGCTTCGGTCGCCGCCGATCCGCGACTTCGCGATCCTCCCGCGGCTTCGCGCCCGCCGCGGAACGTGTAAGGCTCCTCGGTTTTAGCCATTTCGTCGAGCGTCGGCGCAAGCGCCAGGTTGATCGCGGCGATCCCGTCGATCAGCCCCTCGTCGAATTTCCCCTCGCGAAACCGCGTCACGAACGCGTCGCGAATCTCGGTCCGCGCCGAATCCTTCACTCTTGAAGCGAACCGACGCGAAACCAGCGGAGTCGAGATTTCATGATCGTTTTTGGACATCAGAATATAAATACCCTGGCTGGCGGCCTTGCGGGCGCGCTCGAGCGCGGCCTCGCCGATCAACTCTCCTTTCAGCGATTCGACCGTCTCGATCACGATCGGCACGTGACGCTTCGTTTCCATTTCATTAAGGATCGATTGAGCTTTTTTTATAGACCCTTCGGTGAACATGTTCGCGTCATCGCGAATCTTTGAGGTGAGCAGCGAATCGCGCTCTCCCCGGCCCGATTCGCCCCGGCCGCGGTCTTTCGCGGTTTCGGCCTTCCGTTCGTCGGCTTCTCCGCGAATCGCGGCGGGCGCTTGCCGTGCCTCGCAATCCGCGATCATCGCGATCGGCGAAGCCCAAGACGCGATCAAACCCGAAAAGGCCAAACCCGTGTAAATCAAAATGAGCCGCGATCGTTCCGAAAATACACGCATCGGTCGCATCCTTTGATAAATTGGATCAATGTTTCGGTCGTCCTTGAGATCGGATCAATGTTTCGGTTGTCCTTGAGATCGGATCAATGTTTCGGTCGTCCTTGAGCGAGGATCAATGTTTCGGTTGTCCTTGAGATCGAATCAATGTTTCGGTTGCCTTTGGGCGAGCATGAACCGGATCAGTTCGGGATCGCCGTACGCACGATCCCAACTGTTATGGCCGACGCCCCGGTATTCGGTCACGCGAACCTCGGCGCCCGAGGAATTCGACCTGAGCGCCGCGATCATCGAACGCAAATTGAGCACGGTTTGAGCGCGATCGGCGTCTCCGACAAACCCCCACACCGCGAGATCCTTAAGCTTGCCCGCGTCTTCGGGCTTTCCCATTCCACAAACCGGAACGACCGCGGCGAACCGCTCGGGATGAGCCGAGGCGATTTCCCACGCGCCTCGCCCCCCCATCGAAAGCCCCGTCAAAACGACGCGTCGAGGGTCGACGACGTAATACGCCTCGACGTCGTCGAGCGCGGCTAACGCGGCGCGAGCGTCGTCCGAATCTGCGGCCCAAGTCCGTCGAGCCTGGGGAAACACCGCCAAAAACGGAAAAGCCGACGGTCGAGCCGCGATAGCGGGACCCAAACCCACCTGCGAAGGGACGATTCCGTCGCTCCCGCGCTCTCCCGATCCGTGCAAAAACAACACGACGGGTACCGGAACCGTCGCGTCATACCCTTCAGGCGCATAAACCACATACTTGCGTTCTTCATTTGCAAACTTGTGTGTTCGCACATGAAAGCCCGGCGCATTCGAACGATCGGTCGTCGGAGTCGGCAATTTTTGAATATAAAGATCTTTGAACTCGACCTCGGTCGGCCCCCCCGCGTGCACCTGCAATCCGAGCGCTCCCGACCGCGCGATCGCACCGTCTTTTTCAACGTAATGAACCGATTCGACGCCGTTCAAACTCAATCGGACGTCGTCGCCGATCGCGCGAATCAAATACTGATTCCACAAGGTTTTATGAAGTTTCTTAAGCGCCGGTTCGGCCGCGGCGACGAGCGTTTTGTTCCGCCTCGATTCGTCGTAAAGCGATCCCCAATAATTCTCGCCGATATCGGCTTGATAGCCCGACATTTCGTGCGCCCCCTGACGGCGAGCCCGGAACATGATTCCGCTGTTCCCCGCGCCGTCTTTGAGCCGGAAAGTCGCCTTGAGGATGAAATCGCCGTATGTCGCTCGGCTCGCCAAAAAATCGTTGTGATCGAGCTTCAACGTTTTGCCGACGATCGAACCGTTGATCGCCTTCCAGATCGTCGAATCCCCCTCCCAACCCGTCAGGTCGTTACCCGCGACGAGCGACGTGAACCCCGCCGTCTCGACCAGCGCGGGCTCGCCTTCGAGTTCGCGCGCCCAGCGAAGAATAATCGTCGCGAAATATGTACCCGCTTGATCGACCGTCGCTCCTTTTTTGACGGCGTAACCGCCGTTTTCTCCCTCGAGCGAATCGACGAAACCGCGGAGCGCATCGATATTCGGCGCCTCCGTAAGCATGTAAAACGCGCGCATCACGCGATACGTCGTTTCCAGATCGGAAGCGCCGTCTTCCGCCGATCCCCAACCGCCGTCGCGACGTTGACCCGAACGCATCGCCGCGAGCACGACCGAAGGATCCGCCGGCGCTTTCCCCATCCGCAACAGAGCGACGACCGAGCCCCCCGTCGCGCGGGCCTCGTTCGCTCCGGAACCGAACGTTCCCGAGGGGTTTCGACCCGACTCGACGATCGCGATCCAGTCGGCGAACCGCGGCGAAACCCCCTTCGCCGACTCGAGCCCCGCGACGGCGATCCGAACGTCTTCAAATGTTTTTACGTTTTTATCTAAATAATCAATCACGCCTTTGCGCAAGGATTCGTCGGCGATCAAAAGCTCGACCGCGGCCATCAGCCCGACCGCGGTCGACCGGACGTCGGCGGCGCCTCCGGGTTTGGGTGCGAACCCTCCCGTCGCCGCGTCTCGGCACGATTTCACGTATTCGATCGCTCCCGAAACGTTCCGCACCGATCCGCCGATATGCCGAAGGCTCCGCAACGCCGACGATGTCGCCCCCAATGTCGAAGGTTCCCCCGGTCGCGCAGCGAACCCCCCGTCGCGATTCTGTAACCCCGCGACGAACGACGCGGTCTTGGCGTAACGCTCGGGCGTGTTCGCTCTCGCGGAAAAACTCGCCGCGAAAATCCCCGCTCCCATCACCGCCAAACCGATCGAGACGCGACCGATTCGGTTGAAATCAGTTTGTATCGACATGTGAAACCTCATTGGCGCAAATCGGGTCGAAACTCGCACGGTTAGAATCAAGGCTCGGGGTCGATCGCGGATCGTGATTTGAAGGCTACCTACGATCTTATTTTCATGCGCTCAGGGAACGCTATTCTCAGAAGTCAAGCGATCGCATTTTCACGCGATCACGGATCTCTTTTTTCAACCTTCCAATCCTCGACGACCGAAGGCGAATCGGGCGTTCCCCCACCCACGACCCAAACCGCGGGGCCGCCGTTGAGCCAGATCACCGCCTGCCGGCCGAAAAAGATCGAATCGACGTCGAGCTCGGGATCGATGTGAAAGACGATAAAATTACCCCGATCGACGCCGAAAAAGTTCGCGCCGTCGTTCTTCTTGTCGTACAACACGCCCGAGGCGCAATCGACCGGAATCCAGCCCACGCCGACCGCGAAAAACTCGGCCTTCACGTGCGATTGATAATACGGAACGTCGCCGACCATTTCTTTGAAATTCGCCGATTTCGCCCATCGACCGACGATCAATCGAGCCGGCGTCCCCTCCCGCCGCAACGCCGCCACAAACGCCATCGAAAGACCGCCGCAATCCGACTTCGCCTTCGAACAAATCGGCTCGATTCGCCAATCCATCTGGCTATTGTATTCATATTGATAATTGCGAACAATTGAGACGTATACCCGTCGAGCGTGATCGATCTCTCCCTCGCCCGGTTTTTTCGCGAGGTCGTTTTTATCCATCCACGAAGCGAGCGCGGCCGATTTCGTATCGATTCGGATCGTCCGAGCCGTCGCGAGCGACCGTTCGTGATCGGTCAAATCGGCGATGTTCGCGTTATCGTCGGATCGTTTCTCGGACGAATCGACTTCCATAAGCGCGCGCGAATATAACGTCGCGTCGAACTCGATCTTGATCGGAACCGAGGTTCGCTCGGAAGGCGTTTTCACCGGAATCTTCGCTTGCAAAACGAGCCGCTTCAGCGGGCTTTTCTCGCGCACCTGCTTCGCCGCGGGAGACATCGTCGTTTGCACTTTGCGCTGATACGGAAGATCGGGAAGGACCGGAGCGCACGCGACCCAATCGGTCGCGTTCACACCCGGCATCTTCAACTCGTATGTTAAAACCGCGTGAACTTGAGCGACCGGTTTCGTTTCGAGCCGATACCGCGCGTTGAGGCCGGGGTCGTGATTCGCATTAACCGTTTTTCCAGAGGCTTTCTTCTCTCCGGAACCCTTATTATCCATCGCGCCCGATTTCGAAAGATCGCCGGCCGTCGGCTTCTTGGCGACATACTTCTTGGAGGCGTCCTTGGCGGCGGGATCGTCGAACGCTCGCAAACGCGCGATCGTCTTCGTCCCGGCCTTATAAAAAACCGTCGCCTTCTGGCCGACCTCCAGGTCGCCCAGCTTGGCGCTCTTGCCGTTGACGAAAAAGGTCGATTTGGCGTCGACGCCGAGCGAAAGATCGGAATCGGTCGTCGTCAGCCGGATCGTTACGCTCCCCTTCTTCGCGTCGACCGCCCGAATCTTGCCGTTGCCGATCTCGTCCGCGGCCGCGAAGAGACCGCTTGAACATACAAGTAAACCCAGGATGACGACCGTCGGAATTCGAATGTTCGGCTTCATCACGAATCTCCGCGACGCGGATTTCGAGGTCCGATCGACAAAAACGACGCCGCCGCGCGACGCGATTTCGAACTACGAGATTATCCCGCGCCGGGCGGTTTCGCAAGCGCGGGCGCGGCGACCCCTCGAAGAGGATAAAACACGCGGAACCGCGCTCCACGCGTTTCAGCTTCGGCTTCAAGCCGAGACTTTCGCGAGCCTCAAAAGACGTACGCTCGCGGCGCGATCCTTCCTCCGTAACAACCCGCATAATCGAGCGGATCGCGATCGCGCCGAATGATCCTTATCAAAGTGCGTAAGAGAATCGACGAAATCAATCCTTCGCGACTCGCCGCGATCGCTCAAACTAGAGACTCACGATCTCAGTTATTCTTGGATGATCGTATAATTCGATATCTAATATATAATTAACTGCGTTTTTATTTGGCGTCTGAAGCGAGACCGAGTTCTGAACGGAGGCTCACGACGCACCGTATAAATAATAGCTTTTACATATAAAACGAAACCTTAAGAACACCATGAATTCGCCGCGTCGCCGAACCGAACCGGGAATTACCAGACGACTCCGGAACAACGATGCTATTCCGCGAGATCAATTTCAATTTAGGAGGGATTTGTGAGCGATACCGAAAATGAGCGCCGCGAACTCCTTGCCCTCGGCCGATCGCGTTTCATACTTTGGATGAGGGATCGTGCGTCTTCGTTGTACGCGACGATCGAATCGCGATCTTCGAGCCGTTGCGACCCGCGTCCGGCGTTCTTTCTCGTAACGCGATTCCGATTCCGCGGACTGACGATCGGGAGGTTCGATCCAATGAACGATCGATCCGCGATACAATCGCGACACATTCTCGTCGTCGAGATCGACCGACGCCGTTTCGGCTTCCCCGTCGGCGTCGTGCGTGAACTTTTGCGCGTCGTCACGATCGTTCCGCTTCCCAGGTCGAAAGGATCGATACCGATCGAGGGAATCATTAATTTACGAGGGTCGATCGTTCCCGTTCCCGATCTTCGCGCGATTCTCGGCCTTCCCCCCAAGCCTGCCGAACCTTCGGATCACCTCGTCGTCGTCGAGTTCGAAGATCGCCTCGTCGCCTTCAGGGTCGATCGCGCGGTCGAACTCGCGGGGCTCTCGGATACCGATTTTGATCCGACAAAACTCGAGCCGATC
This sequence comes from Planctomycetota bacterium, assembly GCA_021791715.1. Classification (GTDB taxonomy): domain Bacteria; phylum Planctomycetota; class Planctomycetia; order Isosphaerales; family Isosphaeraceae; genus JAKBCQ01. The sequence goes on from JAJYWB010000014.1 coordinate 50,509, forward strand.
GACGAAGGGGGGCGCTTTTTCGACGTCGCCAAACTCGCCGACGGACTCGTCCCGCTCATCGACGTCGGGCCGATCGCTTCGTCGTGTTATCTGGCGAACCGGAAGCCGAACGGATCGCCGGTCGCCCCATCCGATACGACGGCCTCGACGCCAATCGTATCAAACATAAAAACGAGTGAAAATATATTGCATCAAGGTGAGGTCGCCGAGGGCGAAACCTCGCCGCTTCGAACCGCCGAAGAGTTTCGCGGTCGACCGAACGGTGGTGATCCGTGATCGTCTCCGAAGCCCCATTCGACGAACTTCGGCGCATGATTCGAAGGCGACTCGGACTCAATCTCACCGACGATCGTCGGCTTGGAACCGAGCAGGCGATCGTTCGCGCCATGAAACGATCGGGAATCGTTGATTTTAAAAGATATTGCGACGTCGTTCGATCCGATCAACGCGTTTGGGACGACCTGATCGACGAATTGACCGTCGGCGAAACGTATTTTTTCCGCGACGCCGCGCAGTTTCGATTTATCCGCGAAACGATCCTCCCGGAAATTCGCGAACGGCGAGGCGACGGAACGGCTCGAGTTTGGAGCGCCGGATGCGCCTCGGGCGAGGAGGCGTACTCGCTCGCGATCGTCCTTAACGAAGCCGGATTCGATCGCGCGAGCGTGATCGCGACCGACGTCTCCCGAGCGTCGCTGTTGAAGGCCGAACGCGGAGTTTACGGCGATTGGTCGATGCGCGGCGACGCAGCCTCGGCGGCGCGGCCCGGCGTCGATCGCATAAATGATCATTATGTTATAAAATCAAAAATTAAAAAAATGGTTCACTTTCACACGCTTAATCTCGTTCTCGACGATTATCCCAAACCCTCGATCGGAATCGACGACCTGGATCTCATATTGTGCAGAAATGTATTTATTTATATGGATGAGGAGTCGGTCGCTCGAATCGCGCGGAAGCTTTATGAATCGCTCGCTCCCGGCGGTCGATTGGTGACGGGGGCTTCGGATCCTCCCCCCTCCGCCGCTCCGTTCGAGGTTGAAACGACCGATCAAGGCGTGTTTTATCGCCGAGGAGATCCGACGAAGACCCGGTCGTACGTGGTTACCGGAGCGACCGATCCGGCCGCGATCGAAGTTTCGTCGCGATCGCTCGCGACCGCGATCGACGACGTCGCCAGCGAGGTTGACAAAGAAAATCCATACGATAATTCTCAAAATACGTTCGCCTCGGAAAATCGCCAAGACGAGTTCACGTCGCAAAATCGTCAAAAAGCGTTTCCCCCGAATCGCCTTCACGACGAAGCTTCAAAAAAAAATCGTCGAATCAAGATTTCTCCGGATAATCGTCAAGACTCGTCGTCGACCGAGAAAAGCGACGAAGCGGTGCTCGCCGCTGCGCGGTACGATTGGAGGTGTGGAAATTACGCGCTCGCGGCGGAGCGAACTCGCGAACTCGCCGAGACAAATATCGACGCGGCGATCCTTCACGTGCGAGCGATCGCCAACGCCGACGCCGAGGAGGCCGCGCGGGTTTGTTCCGCGGCGACAAAACGGCATCCGCTCGCGAGCGAATTGCATTTGCTCGAAGCGACGTTGGCTCTCGAACTCGACCGGTTGGACGCGGCGATCGACGCGACGCGAAGGGCGATTTTTCTCGACGGAGGACGTCCCGGAGCTCATTTCACGCTGGGGTCGATTCTGATGCGAAGGGGCGACCGCGAAGGAGCTTTACGCGCCTTTCGGAATACAATCGAAGCGTGCGGTTCGTCTCCGGCGGGATCGTTCGATCCGCTCGTGGAAAGCGACTCGCCCGAACGATACGCGGCGCTTGCGCGCGACCAAATCGCTCGTATTCAAGAATTCAGCGATCATTCCAATGAATAAATTGATGATGCAGAGTGCGGCGGGGGAATCGGCGGGTTTCGCGCCGAGCGATATTGCGAACGCCGCCGCCGAAGCTGGCGACGAGGAGGACGGCTCGCGATCTCGCCCCGTTTTTGACGATCTCGAGGCTGCGGAAAAGGCTCGGCGAGTTATGGACGAACGCGCGCTCGCGCTCGCTCAAACTCCGCATCGAACGCCGATCGCCGCCGAGGTGATCGAGGTCGCGATCTTCGTGGTTTCAGGAGAGACGTACGCGATCGAGACGCGCTATATCCGCAAGATTGTAAGGCCCGCGGATCTGGCGTTCTCGCCCGCATCGGGCGAACGAGCGATCGACGTGATCACGCCGGTTCCCGGCGCTCCCGAGGTGCTGGCGGGGGTGATCAATTTTCGCGGCGAGATCCTCGCGGTGTTCGACTTGGCGATTTTTCTCGGGCTCACGGCGCGAGAAATCGGCGAGAAATCGCGGATCATCGTTCTCGGAGACGAGCGCGACGACCTCGGCCTTTTGGTCGACGAAACTCGGCGAACGACGACGTTACGGATCGACGAATTGATCGAGCCCCCCGCGACCGTCGGCGAGGCCACGCGATCGTGTATCCGGGGCGTCACGACCGACGCGCTGATCGTCCTCGACGGCTCGGCGCTCCCTCGCGACCGTCGCCTCCTAGTCGATCAAGCCGAAGCCCCGGGCCTTTAATTCCTCGGGAGATTGTGAAACATGCCTCGATCCATTCCGCTCGTCAAATCGATCAGCTTCAGGCTCGGATTCGCGGCGATCGCTCTCATGGTCGTCTCGGCGTCGCTCGTCGCGGGAAACTTATTCTCGTTCGCATATCTTAAACGCCAGATCGCCTGGATGAACGTCGAGCACGTTGTCGGATCGATTTATCACCGTATTTTATATCTATCGGCGCGGCTCGACCTTGAAAAGAGCGACGAGATCCGTCGCGTTTCGCGTTCGCGGCTTGAAAACGCGGTGAGCGAACTTGAACGCCGCTACCGCCAGCTCGAAAAGGGAGATCCCGAGGCGGGAATCGAGGCGCCGACGAACGCTCGGTTGATTTCCAATTTACAATCACGTATGAAATTTTGGATCGATGAGATCAAGCCCTTGGTGAATCGTCGACTCGGCGAACGATCCGACGACGACCGCGCCCACGCCGATTTGTCGCGCCTCGATTCGCTGATCAAGGCGCAGCTCGAACGCGAGGACGAGGGGATGGATCTCGCGCTCCGCGATCAGGCCGAGGGTTACACGCGTTTCCAAACAATACAATTTATATTTGCGCTTTTTGTTTTGGGATTCACGATTCCGGTGTTTTGGCTGGTTCGGAATACGTCGCGGCGGATTTTGATTCTTTCCCGCGCCGCGGATCGAATCGCGCACGGCGAGCTTTCGATCTGCGCCCTCGTTCCCGGCTCGGACGAACTCGCCGCGCTCGGCGAAGCGTTTAACACGATGACTCATAATTTAAGTACGATTATTGAAACCGAAAAGAAAAGCCGAATGGAAACCGAGCGGATCCTCGAAACGATCCGCGAGGCGGTGGCGCGGATCACTTCGTCGAGCATGGAGATCCTTACGAGCACCGAGGAGCAGGCCGCGGGGGCTCGCCAGCAGGCCGCGGGAGTGAGCGAAACCGTCGCGACGGTCGACCAGGTATCGCGGACCGCGGCGCAGGCCGCGGAACGCGCCAAGGGGGTCGGCGAGGCTGTGAAACGCAATCTCGAAATCAGCCGCGCCGGGCGAAGCGCCGTCGAGGAATCGATCGCGGCGCTCGATCGCTTAAAAGATCAAGTCGAATCCACGGCCAATAATATCTTAACGCTCGCCGAACAGGCGCAGGCGATCGGCGAGATCATCGCGACGGTGAACGATATCGCCGAACAAACGAACATGCTCGCGCTCAACGCCGCGATCGAGGCGTCGCGCGCCGGGGAACAGGGAAAAGGCTTCGCGGTCGTCGCCGCCGAGGTCAAGGCGCTCGCCGATCAATCCAAAAAGGCGACCGGTCAGGTTCGGCGGATCCTCGGTGAAATCCAACGCGCCACCAACACCGCGGTCGTTTCGACCGAGGAGGTCACCAAAGGAGTCGCAGCGGCGATTCGTTCAGGCGGACAATCGTCGCAAACGATCAACACGCTCGCCGATACGCTCTCCGAGGCGTCCGACGCCGCCGCCCAAATCGTCGCCTCCGCGGGGCAGCAAGCCGCCGGAATGCGTCAAATCAACCAGGCGATGAAAAACCTCGATCAGGTCGCCAAACAAAATCTCACCGCGACCCGCCAGGTCGAACAGGCCGCGCGAAACCTTAACGAACTCGGCGAACGTCTCGCTCGCCTCGGAGTCGAAACGCCCCCCGCGGTCGACCGCGAAGCCGACCCCGTGAACGAACGCTTTATCGATTTACAGGAATGACAAACACATGCGTTTTTTTGACCAAGTTTATTATAGTTTATTGTGAGTTACTATTATGGATAAAAATCAATTAATTAAACGATTGATGGCGACGTTTCTCGGCGAGATCGACGAGCACGTGCGATCGATGAACGACGATATGCTGGCGCTTGAAAAAAATCCGACGGCGTCCGACCGTACCGAGCGGCTCAAATCGCTGTTTCGCTCGGCGCACAGCATGAAAGGCGCCGCGCGATCGGTGAACGTCGAGACGATCGAAGACGCGTGCCACCGGCTCGAAGAGATCCTCAGCAAGGCGCGCGACGGTTCCGTTCCGCTCGATCCCGATCGATTTTCACTGATGTTCGAAACCGTCGACGCGATCGAAGAGGCCGGTATGCGACTCCGCGAACAGCACGACCTCGCGGGTTCGCCGCTCGCCGCGCTTTTGCCCAGGCTCGAAGCCGCCGCCGCGGGAGATCCCGCCGCTTTTTCTTATGTAACGCACCGTTCCGCCGCCGCGTCCGAACCGAACGCCGAATCACCCCTCTCGGTCGCGAGAGCAGTCGCCCAAGGCGACGCCGATTCTTCAAATAATGAGAATTTGAAAACATCGAATCATGCAGATTCTCTTGCGAATCTTCCCGAGCCCCGGCTTACGACGAATCCCGGTGAGATAAATCAATCGACGACGATCGACGAGCGCGAACCGACCGATAAGGCGGACGCCGCGAATCGTGAGAAATCGACCGAAACGAAACTCGCGATCGGTTCCGAAGCTCTCACCGAAAACCAGCCGAAATCGACCGAAACGAAACTCGACTCCGGAACACAGGCGCTCGCCTCCGAAACTCAGGCGCTCGACTCCGGAACTCAGACGCTCGACCCCGGAACACAGACGATCGCCGAAAAACTCCCGGATTCAACCGGTATTTATTCGGAACCCGCTCACGGATCTCCCGGCGTAAAACCCTCGATATCGAACGAAACTCACGCCGAAGCCTCCGCGCGGCGAGCCGCAAACGCGCAATCTCTCAAATACACAAACAAATCTCATGGAAATATCGACTCCAAAATCACGGCCGGCGCCGATCCTTTTAACGAACCTCCCAAAGATCAGGGATTCGTGCGAATCCCAGCCGAAAAATTGGACGCTTTGCTCACGAGAAGCGGAGAATTACTCGTCGCCGAACGGCAGATCGACGCGTGGGTCGGCGACCTGCTCGAAATCCGCGATCTCGTCGTCCGCTGGAAATCCGAATGGCGGAACACGCAGAAGTACATTGATGAGCTAATTTCATTTGACGAAAATCGACGAGCAAGCCTTGTCGAGGGGCGCCCCGCTTCCCCTCAGTCCGCTCCCGTCTCGCACCCGCCGCCCCGACGGATTCGCCGCGCCGAGCGCGGCCTCGCCACGGTCGCCGAGAATCTCAGCCGGCTCGAACGCGATATCGATCGACTCGCGTCGGTCGTCGCCAAGGGAGGGCGAAGGCTCGACCGCGCCGCGACCCTCGTCGACGACGAGGTTCGCCGCGTCCGAATGCTCCCGTTCGCCGAAGCCTGTCAAGGACTCGAACGCGCCGTGCGCGATATCGCACAGTCAAGTAATAAAGCAGTGGATCTTTTGATTCAAGGAGGAGACGTCGAACTCGACCGTTCGGTTCTGGAGGGGTTGAAGGATCCGCTCGGCCATCTCGTGCGGAACGCGGTCGATCACGGGATCGAGCCCCCCGACGAACGCGCGCGCACCGGTAAACCCGCGCGGGGACGCGTGACGGTTTCGGCCTCGCTCCGCGGGTCGCACGTCGAGGTCGTCGTCGAGGACGACGGCAAGGGGCTCGATCGCGAGGCGATTCGGCGCCAGGCGCGAAAACAGGGGATTCCAGAGCCCCCCGACGATCGCGACCTCACAAGCTTGATCTTCCTCGCGGGGTTCTCCACCGCGTCGATCGTCACCAACATCTCGGGTCGCGGCGTCGGCCTCGACGTCGTGAAAAATCGCCTCGAAGCGCTCCACGGAACGATCGACGTCGCGACTGCGATCGGCAAGGGAACGAAATTCACCCTCGCCGCGCCCCTCACCCTCACGACCCTCCGAGCGATCCTCTTTTCCGCGGGAGGCGGATTGTTCGCGCTGGCGAGTACAAACGTGATGAAACTTGTGCGCGTAGATCCAGTTGATATAAGAATGGTTCAGGGGCGAGAGACGTTGGCGATCGGCGGAGCGTTGTGGCCGGTGATCCCGCTCGCCGAGCGGCTCGGGACGGCTTCGCGCGAAGTCGATCGAGCGACGGGAAAAAAACCGGGTCTGATCGTCGCCGCGGGAGAACGACGGATGGCGTTTCTCGTCGACGAGCTGATCGCCGAGCAGGAGATCGTCGTCAAATCGCTCGGGTCGCGGATCCGTCGTACGCGTTACCTTTCGGGGGCGACGATCCTTCCGTCGGGTCGAATCGCTCTTGTGCTCAACGCCGCGGGACTTGTGAAAGCCGCTCCGACGACCTCGCCTTCGCGAAGAATCGCGGGAACCGCTCTCGATCCCGCCGCACGAAAACGAAAGCGCGTGCTTGTCGTCGACGATTCGGTTACGACTCGCACGCTCGAGAAAACGATCCTCGAATCCGAGGGTTTCGAAGTCGTCACCGCGGTCGACGGAGTCGAGGGCCTGCGCACCCTCGAAGAAAAAGGCGCCGATCTCCTCCTCTGCGACGTCGACATGCCGCGGATGGACGGGTTCGAACTCACTCGCGCCGTCCGCGATTCTCAGCGATTCGCGCGGCTTCCCGTCGTTCTCTTCACATCGCTCGCCGAAGATCGCGACCGCGCTCGCGGGGTCGAAGTCGGCGCCGACGCCTACATCGTTAAAGGAGGTTTCGAACAGAACGACCTGATTGAAACAATCAAACGTTTTATTTAGCCGAAACTCGCGTTGAAAATCGCGGCGAATCATGATCCAGACGATTAAGATCGCGGATCCGGATTCGGATTCGGATCGAACCGGGGCTCTCAACGAGGCGATCGATTTATGATTCGTGTATTGGTTGTTGAGGATTCACCCACCGCTCGCGAATACCTGATTCGGATTCTCGAGTCCGACCCCGGGATCGTGATCGTCGGCGAGGCGCGCGACGGTTTCGAGGCCGCGGCCCGCGCCGCCGAACTTCGACCCGACCTGATCGCAATGGATCTTCATATGCCCAATATGGACGGCCTCGAGGCGACTCGCGAGATCATGAACGCGACTCCGACCCCGATCGTGATCGTCACCGCGAGCACCCGAGGCGCCGACGTCGAACGATCGATGGAATTGCTTGGAGCGGGCGCGCTCGAGGTGATGATGAAACCCCCCTCCCCCGGTTCTCCCGATTTCGACGCCGCGGCGAAACGGCTGATCGCGACGGTCAAGTCGATGGCGCAGGTGAAGGTCGTGCGGCATCGCCGAGCCGAGCCTCCGAGCGATCCCAAAGCGTCGGTCCAAAATCCCGTTCGATCCCCCAAATCCGCCCAAACGACGTCGAACCGTTCGGCGATCGTCGCGGTCGCGGCTTCGACGGGAGGACCCGCGGCGCTTCAATTATTGCTCACAAACCTTCCCGTTGATTTCTCGCTGCCGATTCTCGTCGTTCAACACATCACCGAGGGATTCTCGGCGGGGCTCGCGAGCTGGCTCGATTCGACTTCGGCTTTTCGCGTCAAACTCGCCGCGCATGACGAAATGCCGGCGCCTCGATCCGTTTATCTCGCCCCCGACGCTCGCCATCTCGGCGTCTCGTCGCGCGGATCGATCGTCCTCGCCGACGATCCCGCGATCGACGGATTTAAACCGTCGGCGACGTTCCTCTTCGATTCGGTCGGTCGATCGTTCGGCGCCTCCGCGATCGCCGTGATCCTCACCGGCATGGGAGAAGACGGCGTTCAGGGCCTGCGAACGATCCGCCGCACGGGAGGTCGCGTGATCGCGCAGGACGAGAAAACTTCGATCGTCTTCGGCATGCCGGGCGCCGCGATCGCCGCGGGACTCGCCGACCTCGTCCTCCCGCTCGATTCCATCCCCTCGCGACTCGCCGAATTGCAAAGCTCAATCACGAAATCATCATAATCAATCGACTGACATGTTTAATATAATTAATATGTATCTTGGCAAATATTGACGTCGACAAGTTCGCTTTCAGGAACGTCTCGCTATAAAATGATTTCTTGCACAAGTCTTGTCTTAATCAAAAACGATACGCCGCGAGATCGAAACTTCGCGATCAAGGTTGAAAGGCGATCGTCGCGAACGTCCCGCCTTTATTCCTTTCAACTCATAACAAAAGTATTGATATACAAGAGGGTTTTATCGAATGGAGACTCGTATCGTCTCGCGTTTCGGGATAAACCTTTCCCGCGCCGTGATTCACGTCTTGCGTTCGGCGATCGGATCGCGGCATGATGAATAAGCGTCGCCCGCGCGAGTTGAGAATTCGCGAAACGCGTTCCATACGAGGCGAACCGCGACGCGATCGCTTGACGAGCTTACGATGACGACTCAGCCCGCTCCCGATCCATTCGAAGAATTCCTCGGCGAAGAGGTTGTGATCGACCTCCGTTCACCGTTCGTCTGTTTGGGAAAGCTCGTCGCGATCGACCGAGTCTTTCTGACCGTGATCGACGCCGACCTGCACGATTTTCGCGACAGCAGGGCGACGCGTGAAATCTACGTGCACGACTCGGCTCGCCTCGGCGTTCGACGCAACCGTAAACGCGTTCTCGTCAATCGCGAAGAACTCGTCGCGATCGGTCGCCTCGCCGACGTTCTTGAAGCCTAAATCGTGCATTTCCAGGAGCTTCGGTTGAAGCGACGCGGGTTCGTTGAAACCGATCGAGCCGGTCTCGGTTGAATTTCCATGCGCTTTCGGCGAATAAGCTTGGTAGACTGACGTAAACGTTGCGCAGCCTTCGGCGGCGATCGGTCGACCGCGATCGGCTTGGGGATCTAACGAACCTCGAGCGGTGAATCAACGTAACAATCATCGCGAGACGTATCGCGTTCAGACTTTTGAGAAACATGGATTTTATCATGCTTACGCGCAAGCTCTTGGCCGTTCCGATGCTGTTGGTCGCGACGGCTCTCTCGGCCTTCGCCGCGGGGATCGACGACGGCGCATCGATGTTCAGCGCCGAGGCGATCGAAAAAGCGTCGAAATCGATCGATCGCATGATTCGCGACGATCGCCTGCCGGTCTCGATCGAAACGATCGCGTCGCTCGACGGGATGTCGCTGCAAGAGACGGCGCGCGAACACGCCAAAAAGCACAACGAGGGGGGCGTTTTCGTACTGATCGTCAAAAACGACCACAAGATTCACGTGATGGCGTCGAACAAGTTCAAGGAACGCGTTTCGCTGGGGGATCAGGTCGCGATTCGCGACGTTTTCACCTCGGCGTTTCGAACCGGGAAATTCGACGAGGGCTTGATCGGCCTCGTCGAAGCGATCGAGCGTATCGCCAAACGAACAGCGGCGGCGGCCCGCGGCGGAGCGTTCGGACGACCGGGCTTGGACCCACGCGGCGGAGCGCCTAAGAAAGAAAGTGGTTTTATGAGTGTTTTTGTGTTGATATTAATCGTGATCTTCGGCGGTTTGATCATCGCGCGGATCCTCGGCGCGCTGATGGGCGCGGGACGAGGCGCCGGCGCGGGCTACGGCGCTCCTCCGCAGAACATGATGGGAGGACCCGGCGGCCCGCCGATGCGCGGCGGTTACGGTTACGGAGGAGGCGGCGGAGGCGGATTTTTCTCGAGCATGCTCGGCGGAATCGGCGGCGCCGTCGCCGGCAATTGGTTGTATGATCAATTCTCGGGACGTCATCACTCGGGATTGGGCGGTTCCGAAATGGGTAATCAGTTCGATCCCACCCAGACGGGCGCCGGAGGCGACGACTGGGGCGGAGGAGTCGGCGGCGACTGGGGAGACGGCGCCACGGGAGGAGACGCCGGCGGCGATTGGGGCGGCGGAGGCGGCGACGCCGGCGGCGATTGGGGCGGCGGCGGAGGCGGTGATTGGGGCGACGCCGGCGGCGATTGGGGCGGAGGAGGAGGCGACGGAGGAGGCTGGTGAAGACGCCCCCAAGGCGATTCCATCCCATGCAACCAAATCGACATACCGAGACGGGCCGGAGGATCTCCGGTCCGTTTTTTTTCGATCGTTATCGGCTCCTCACGCTCGGATTTTCGTTCGACCAAGCGTCCGCGTGATATGCTGGAAAGCGACGCTTGAATCGCCTCGCGTCGATATCTTCGTTCAATGAATCCGTCATCTCGAACCCGAGAGGTCGCATCGCGCGATGCAACGTTCGCGGCGCCGCCTGGAAGCGTTGACCCGACGAATCAAGGCCGATCGGGTCGAAGCGATTTTGATCCATAATCAAACAAGTGTCACCTATTTAACGGGTTATACCGGCGACGATTCGATTCTGCTCGTCGCGCCGGCGCGATCGATCATCGTCTCGGCGGGCCTCGATGAGAACCGATTGCGTGAAGAATGCGGCGATTTTGAGGTTCGCCTCAAACGCCCCGACGAGGCGCCGATCGCGGCGATCGCCGACGTCGTGAACAAGCTCGGAATCAAGCGGTTGGCGATCGAGGGGTCGACGCGTTCCGAGGAGGCGATCGAGGCTCTCGGCGCGGGGCTGAAGACGGTTGAAATTGTCGCCTTACATGGACATGTTGAACAATTAAGGATGATTAAGGATCGATCGGAGAAGGAGGCGATCAGGGGTGCGATCGAGAGCGCCGAGCGCGCCTTCGCGATGACTCTCGCGGGCTTGCGGGGCGAGTTGAGCGAGGTCGAGGTGGCGAATCGGCTCGACGGATACATGAGGTATTGCGGCGCGTCGGGGCCGAGTTTTCCGCCGATCGTCGCGGTCGGGAAACGATCGGCGAAGCCTCATGCGAAGGCGAGCGAAGCGTCGCGGATCGGCGACGCGGCTTTCACGCTGATCGACTGGGGCGCCACGCGATTTTTATACCAGAGCGACTTGACTCGCATGGTGGTGACGGGTAAGGTCACGACCAAGTTCGAGAGGGTCTATGAAACCGTGGCCGAGGCGCACCGAACGGGCGTCGCGGCGATTCGCCCCGGGATCCCCGCGAAGGAAGTCGACGCGAAGGCGCGAGCGGTGATTGAATCGGCGGGTTATGGACGCTATTTTGAACACGGCTTGGGGCACGGCTTGGGCCTCGAAATTCACGAGGCGCCGCGGCTTCGCCGCGATTGCGACATCGTTCTGGAACCCGGAATGGTCGTGACGGTCGAGCCCGGTATTTATCTCCCTCGATGGGGAGGCGTTCGCCTTGAGGACGACGTGCTCGTGACTCCCGACGGACGCGAGGTTTTATCCCGCGCGCCCCGTTCGCTCGACGAGTGTCGAGTTCCGGGATCGTTTTAAATCGATCGGCGATCCCGAGCCGCTCGCCGCGTTCGTCGTGAAGACGTTTGATTAAGTAAATGGGAGTCGATATCAGCATGTCGGAACGTCCCTCCGAGTCCGAAACGCCGCCTCACCCCGACGTCGATACGATCCGCAAGCTCGTCAAGCTGATGAGCCGGTACGATTTATCGGCGATCGACCTGATCGATTCCAATAAGTCGATCCGTTTGCGCAGACGCGGCGCCGACGTTCAGCCCGTCGCGCCGGTCGCGAGCGAACCCGCGGCCGCTCCTCGAGCCGTACCCGCCGCGAAAATCCCAGCCCAGGTCGAGCCCCCCGTCGCCGAAGCCGAATCGTTCGTGATTCGGAGCCCGATGGTGGGAACGTTTTACAGCTCGAGCTCGCCCGAAGCCGCTCCCTACGTTTCGGTCGGCTCGGTCGTCCGCCCCGATACGACCGTCTGCGTCATCGAGGCGATGAAGGTCTTCACCGAGATCCCCGCCGGAACCTCGGGGACGATCGCCGCCGTCCTCGTGAAAAACGGCCAAGCCGTCGAATTCGATCAGCCCCTATTCCGCGTCAGCCCATAAACGGATTCTTGGATGTTTCAACGGATATTGATCGCCAATCGGGGCGAAATCGCGCTCCGCGTCATTCGCGCCTGTCGCGAACTCGGGGTCGAATCGGTCGCGGTATTCTCGGCCGCGGATCGCGATTCGCCTTATCTCGCGCTCGCCGATCGCTCGATCTGCGTCGGCGGAGCGGCGAGCTCGGATAGTTATTTGAATATACCCAGAATCATCGCCGCCGCCGAGGTTTCGGACGTCCAGGCGATTCATCCCGGTTACGGATTCTTAAGTGAGAATCCCAACTTCGCCGAGATCTGTCATTCGAGCCATTTCGTTTTCATCGGCCCGCCGCACGAGGCGATCCGTAAGATGGGGCTCAAAACCGAGGCTCGAACGATCGCTCAGGCCTCCAAAGTGCCGTGCGTTCCCGGATCCGAAGGCGCGGTCGATAGCGACGCCGCGGCCTACGAAATGGCGCGGTCGATCGGCTATCCGGTGCTGATCAAAGCCGCCGCCGGCGGAGGAGGCAAGGGGATGCGGGTTTGCCGCGAAGACGGCCAGCTCCCCGCGGCGCTCCAGGCGGCGCGCGCCGAGGCCGACGCCGCCTTCAAAAACCCCAGCGTCTACCTCGAAAAATTCATCGACAGACCCCGCCACATCGAGGTCCAGATCCTCGCCGATTCATACGGAAACGTCGTCCACTGCTGGGAACGCGATTGCTCGGTTCAACGCCGACACCAAAAATTGATCGAGGAATCCCCCGCCCCCAATCTCCCCTCCCGCGCCCGGCGCAAAATCTGCGAGGCAGCGGTTCGTCTGATCAAAACCGCCGGCTACGTTAACGCGGGCACGTGTGAATTTTTGGTTGATTCCGAATACAATTTCTATTTTATAGAAGTGAACGCGCGGATTCAAGTCGAGCATCCCGTCACCGAGATGCTGACGGGGATCGACCTGGTGAAGCAGCAAATCCGGATCGCCGCGGGAGAACGGCTGACGATCCCGCAGGCCGAGATGCCGGCGTTCGGTCATGTGATCGAGTGTCGGATCAACGCCGAGGATCCCGATCACGGATTCAGGCCGACCCCCGGTACGATCACGGCGCTTCGCGTTCCGGGAGGGTACGGCGTTCGGTGGGATTCGCATATCCAGCTCGGCTCGCGGATTCCTCCGCATTACGATTCGCTTGTGGGCAAGCTGATCGTCCAGGCGCCGACGCGGATCGAGGCGATCGCCGCGATGCGTCGCGCTCTGGATGAATTCGTGATCGAGGGAATCCAGACGACGATCCCGCTGCACAAGCGAATTTTCCGCAACCCCGATTTCATCGAGGGGAAGGTCGATACGACATGGGTCGAGCGCGTCCTCTTGCCGGCGAAGGGCGCCGTCGGCGCGGCTGGGTCGTAACAAAATGGGTGCGATAATGATCCGATCACATAGAATGATCACCATATAGATATATTATTGATCTGATTACATTAGAATGCGTTATCGTCGATCACCTCGCCCCCGTTTCGCGTTCCCAGCATCTGCCACACTCCGATCGAACTAGGAATCGTACCCGTTGAAACGCCGTTCGGAGGAACGGGGTTCGAAGAAATCGACTCTTTGATAAATCGAACCGATCCGTCGGCGAGAAGAACGTTCACGCCTCCGGGATGCATACTCGAAGCCGAATCGCTTCGAATCCAACCGGAATTCGACTCCGAAACGCCGATCTTCTTATAAGAGTTAGGAGGATAATATGATGTTATTAAAGTTTCGGTATATTTTCCGTAAAACCACCAACCAGTCGTATCAAAGAGTGAATATGGTCCATCGTTCAACTCCTTCGCTTTGAGAACCGAGACCGTTCTTTCGGCGACGAGAAGGGTTTCGGATAAACCGTCGGTGACCGACGAGTATGAGATCGGAGCGATACCCGTGATGCATCCGTTCGCTTCAGTAATCGTACCCGGCATCGGTTTACAACCCCATTCAGGAGCGGGAAACGGTTCGGAGATCGCGTCTCCCACGACACCGCAATAGCTCGTGGAACAGAGCCTTGAAGGCGTGAGGAAATCTCCCTCATATTGGTTTAATAATGAATATCCATTCCTGGGTCGACCCGAATCGACGTCGTCGGGACAAGCATATAAACCGATAGACGACGTCATCACGGTTCGATTCCCAGCCGAATACATCCATTGATTTTGATTGAGAGCATGATATAGCGGCGCCTGATCGACGTAAGGAAGGATCGCGACAAGATAGCTTTTGTCAGGAGTCATCCACTTGCAATATGGCTGTTCCCCGTTGTAATCGGGAATAAAGTGACCATATTCACCCATCGGAAACGATCCTTGAGAATTATGATACGAAGCGACGCCCAAGCCGATCTGCCTTAAATTGTTGAGGCAAGCGGTACGACGAGCCGCCTCTCGAGCGTTTTGAACCGCGGGAAGAATCAATGCGATCAACACCGCGATGATCAGCGTAACGACCAAAATCTCAATGAGCGTGAAACCTCGATCGGTTCGATCGGAGATCCTTCTCGATCGAGTTTGAATCGGATCGAAACGCGACGAGATCGTTGAATTTGATTGAAAAGGTTTCATCGGCGCTCCCTCGCTTTCTTTATGATGCGAACCGTGGAAGAATCCCTTCAAGTCGACGGCGATCGATTCATACGACGCGCGTACCGTTTGAAAAGATACGCCAAAACGAGTGCGACGCCAATCGGAATCGCGTATTTCACGAACCGATCGAAAAAAGTCCCCCCCGAATCGTCGTCGGCGATGTCGGGAAGGCCGTAAAAAGGCATGTGGAATTCGGCCTCGGCCGTTCCCTCGAATCGTACATTATGAAAATCTACAATACTCCATTTATTATTAATATCTTTATCTTCAATTCTGAATGGTAGAGGGAAGGTTGAATCGTCATATTGAATCTTGGATGCGAGTGAACTCATATTCATGATATCTAATCGCATTTCATAGAACAAAATCGCCCAGTTTCTCGAGGGATCGAGCACAACGTTTAAATGAGATCCCTTCCCATTAGGTCCGACGTCGAATTTAACTCGCACACAAGCTCTCCCCTCGTATAATTCGCTCGTCATAGAGGTAAGTTTGAAATCAGGGTTTTTCAGCCAAGAATACAAAGGATATCCATAAACACAGAAAGATGAATTTACATATCTAGTCATGGTATAATTGATATCGTCATAAACGCCGTTTCTATGAGTCTGGAAAATTTTGAACTTTTCAGAGTTCCTGTATCGATAAATAATGAACCCCGAGTGTTCGCCCACGCATCCAATCTTATCATGTAAAGGGAGCGCCTTATCTCCCGAAGGATATATAATTCGATACTTTGAAAATTTATGATCGATCCAGAATTGTCGATTATTGACAACGGAGCGATCTACATCTTTCAAATTCAATGTATAATCACCGTGCACCTGCGAGAGCTTGCGCTCCAATCCGCTTGCTGTCGAAGGATATTCTCTGAGGAACTTTAGCTCCATTTCATTATACGCATATGCATTTGTTCCGGCACAAAAGAAGCATAACGACAGAGGTAAGACGAGAAGGTGCAAGATCCGCATGATGATTCCCTAATGTTTATCCGCTTATATTGAGATATTCACCGTCAACATAAGCGGATCGTATTAAAAATGATACTAGACGATCATTTAATAAATCATCCGCCGCATGTACAGTAGGGAATAGGCTGACCTCCTGAGGTGAAAGACCAGTTCAGATAACAAGTAAAAATTATACCGCAATTTGATGGACAATAAGTACCGGATCCATATTGAACTGGTGGTCCACATTTAAACAATCCCGCCTCGGCCTTGATTCCGTGATTCATGGCGATGGCGAACGCCAAGATCGCGTACCACGCGAAAACCCTCGAAAAGAACCCGAATGCGCTCGAGGCGAGTCGTCGTAAAGAACGGTTCATCGTCATCTCCCTTGCTTCAAGAAATTGACCCTGATGAAACGAGACGGATCGAAACCTCTCGGGAAATCCCCCCGAGATCACAAAGCGTTGGGATCGCCAGCGGCGATCTTCGCATGAAAGTTCAATGGGATCTCTCCGGCGCCTTTTCGATCGGTGTAGATCACCACGCCGGCATTCACTTCTTCCGATTCGCGATAATTCGACGGGTTGAATCGAACCTGAACCGTGATTTTCCCATTTGGAGCGATCGAATCGTCAAGATTTTCCGACACGGCGCACGAGCAAGACGATCTCACACCAAGAATTTTTACGACTTGAGACGTCCGATTCTCAATGGGAAATTCGATCATCTTGGTGGAATCGCGATCGACCAATCCTATTTCCTTAACGGAATGATCAAACGATATCGGCTCGTCGTCGATCCCATTCATCCTGTTCCAGGTCGATGGAATCAACGACCTTCCAAACAACCACGGTGATAAGACGAGAGTCGCGGCGATGAGAATGGGAACGGCATGCGTGAATAGCTTTGACGTCAGCTTAGGAAGATAAGCCGGGATTCCTATCGATTGAATCGATTTTCCCTTACCCCCCCCCCCGTTGATTGCGGATGCGCAATCGTTCGTGAGGGAGGTTGCCGACTCTATCGGCGCATTCAGAGATTCACTCGTCGCCGGGTTTTCCGGAGATCGATACGTGCTCGAAGAATCGCTAAACGATGGTGTATTCATGATAACGAACGCCCTGGATTCACGTTGAGAATCAAATGCGTCGCAAGGTTGTGGCATCATACAGCGACGCGGTTTCGGAAATCAAGAGCGATCTCGACGATTTTTTTGAGATCGTCGCCGGCAGTGATCTTGATCAAATCAGATTCGACGAAGCGTGTCGTTTCCAAGGCGCCATCCCGGTGCTAGTTTCACACACCCAACGACTTCTTGATCCGATTTAAAATCACATATTCCAATTGCGGATCTCTTCCCGAGCGGATCCAGCCGAGCGGTAGAGGATAAGGCCCGACGATCTCGTTCGTTCGATTGATCGAAATGTTGTCTTGGAACGCGGCGCGCCCCGCGGCCTGACGATCGGGCTTGATCATATCTTCCAATTCTTTAAACACCTCGACCTTGACGGTGTAGCCGCCGCCGCGGACGGGGTTGATCGTCACGAAAGCGACGCGACGCATCGTTTGCAGGCTCGCCTCGATCCGGTCGCGGATCGTCACCGAATTGCCTAGCCACGGTTCGACGATCGTCGCGGCGATCTCGGGCTGAGTTTCAATCCGCCGAGCGAGCCGATCCTCGCTCGCGATGTCGAAATAATCGTCCAAAACGACGACGGATTGCTTCCAGATCGTCTCGAAATCGCCGTTGGGGATGAAGATCGGGTTGGGAATCGGCTCGCGAAAGCCCGTGATCGGCAGCAAAGGATCGGGAAGATTGTCGGTGATCTCGCCGAGCGTGCCGCATCCCGGCTGAGCCAAAAGCGCGGCCGAAACGAGCGCCAGTATCGCCTTGCGACCGTACATCAACGCCGGCCCCGATCCTTAAGCGTTAAAGTTCGCCGGTTCCTCCGGAGAACGTTCCAAATTGATATCGACAGGAAGACGCGATCGCGATCATCCTAGATCGGGATGAGATTTGCCAGTGGGCGATCGGTCGTCGGCGAATCTTGTCCAGAATCGCGAATTCGGACAAGGCCGATTTCTCGAGCGGTTCTCGTACGCGTTCTGGAATTCCTTGGCGGGTTATGGAATGTTGTTACGCAATGTTTTAACCTTTTTTGAACGTTTTGACCTTTTTTTCACCGAACGGGCCGACCTTTTTAATGACGCATTCTATCATTGAGACGTAGGCCGATCAGGGAAACTCGCTCATAAGGTTTGATCCAAGAAGTCTCGCCGGTCGCACCTCGCCTCGCCGACAAACCGAGGCGCCAAACGCGAACGATTCGCGGTCGGCGGCGAGTACGCGAGATCGGCGTTTGAATAGTAAGATGAAATCATATAATAATACAAAAAATGCTTCTATAAGGTCGCGTCTCGCGCGGGTCGCCGAGCGGCTGGAGCGTGTGTTTCGCTCGGGGCGATTCGAGGAGCGAATCGTTCAAGAATTCCTTGAGTTCGTTCAGGATTCACGCGATCCGGTGAAGATTCAGGGGGAATTGACGGCTTCGGCGGGTCGAATCGCGGGAGCGAGGCGGGTACAACTGTTTGAGCACGTGGGGATGGGAAATCCGCCGCGATTGATCGCGACTTGGCCGTTCCCTTCGCGCATTCTGGGTCAAAAAGAAAACAACGATACGAACGCGAAATTATATGCGGGTTCGAAGGCGAGGTTTAGCGGCGACGACTCGTTCAATTCGGGTCGTGCGATCGGCGAGGGTGGTTCGGCTTTAAGCCTGCCGCTCCGATCGGGGGGGCAATTGATCGGCATGTTGCGGGTCGACGGGATGAAACGAGGCCGAAGCGGCTGGACCCCCGCGATCGTCCGTCGTTTATCGATCCTCTGCGCTCTCGCCGCGGCGGCGACGCAATCGCTCAAATCGAGCCGCTTGACCGACGCCGCGACGGCGCGCGATCCCGCGACTGGGCTACATAACGCGAATTTTCTCGCGGCGCTGCTTTCGTACTCGCTCGCTCCCGACAATCCGACGCGGCGCAATTTCACATTACTGGCATTATCGATTGATCAGATCAATAAAGTTCGCGACGAACTCGGTTCGGTGATCGAGCCGACGGTTTTGCAGAATGCCGCACGCACGCTGGTTCGAACGTTGCGAGCGAGCGACGTCACGGCGCGATACGATTCGGACCGGTTTGTCGCGGTTCTAACGGGCGCCGATACAATGAACGCGGTGAAGGTCGCCGAATCGATTCGCCACGCGGTCGGCGAGGCGGGCGTCGCGTCGGCGATACCGTTTCGGCTGTCGTGCTCGATCGGCGTCGCGGGTTTTCCCGAACACGCCGATCAGGCCGACGATCTGCTCGACGCGGCGTTCAAGGCGCTCGATATCGCGGTGAAACAAGGGGGCGATCGCGTCGTCGTCGCCAAGCGGCCGCCGAATCGCGTCGTCCCTCGGCCCGCATCGGATTAATGATCGCCATAATTGTAAGTTATATTATATATAATATTATTGTGAGCTTATCGTGTATTCAATCAATAAAACATGCTCGGTTAACCCCTACCCGACCCTCCCCGCGTGCGGGGAGGGAGACGTAATTAGATCAGTGCATTTGTATAAACAAGGCTTCGGTCCGCTCGCCCGGGGATCTTGTCTAATTAGCTCTTCCATCCGCTTGCGGGGGGATCGAGGGGGGTTAATATTTTAAGTAATTATGTGGTTGAATGATTTGAGATATCATTGATAACATAATCCTCATTTGCGGTGAGATTCGAGTATGAGATCGAAACCGTGAGGTCGAATATCCGGCGAGCCTTTGTTTAAATAATCCATTGAAATCGTTTCAGTTAATATTTCAAATGTTGCATCTATTAATAGAGCTCACCGGGAGGTTCGCCCTCCCAGAAGATGATATAAAGTCGGCTCACCGGGAGGTTCGCCCTCCCAAATGCTCATATTAAGACGGCTCACCAGGAGGTTCGCCCTCCCATTTTTCGCCATTCCGATTTTCGCCCTCCCGGTTAATTGTTCTCCTTTTCAATTTCGGATTCGCCCACATATTCCGCCGAATCGCTCATTTTTGGGAGGGCGAACCTCCTGGTGAGCCTTTTTTCATAAAATCAATCGACGAGGGCGTTTTTTCGGTCAATATCCTCAAAAATCATAATGCCGGCTCACCGGGAGGTTCGCCCTCCCAAATGCTCATATTAAGACGGCTCACCGAGAGGTTCGCCCTCCCATTTTTCGCCATTCCGTTTTTCGCCCTCCAGGTTAATTGTTCTCCTTTTCAATTTCGGATTCGCCCCTCAAATTCCGCCGAATCGCAAATTTTTGGGAGGACGAACCTCCTAGTGAGCCTTTTTTCATAAAATCAATCGACGAGGGCGTTTTTTCGGTCAATATCCTCAAAAATCATAATGCCGGCTCACCGGGAGGTTCGCCCTCCCAGAAGATGAAATAAAGTCGGCTCACCGGGAGGTGCGCCCTCACAAAGGCTCATATTAAGACAGCTCACCGGGAGGTGCGCCCTCACAGAAGATGAAATAAATTCGGATCTCCGGGAGGTTCGCCCTCCCAAATGCTCATATTAAGACGGCTCACCAGGAGGTTCGCCCTCCCAAATGCTCATATTAAGACGGCTCACCAGGAGGTTCGCCCTCCCAAATGCTCATATTAAGCCGGCTCACCGGGATGTTCGCCGTCCCGAGCGAGATTCGTTATCAGAACCGGTTGAAAACCGGTCACACTTCAAGAATTCCTTAAATATAAAATAGTTTCAATGCTGAAAATCAAAACAAACGGGATTGTCGATCGCCCCCTCGGCCGGCGCGAAGGCTCGTGGAACCTCGCGCCGGCCTCTTTTCGCGTCATCGCGCCTTCTGAATTTGAACGCCGTTCCCCCCCTGTTGGTTGCGGTTTTGAAGCTCACGCATCCGAATTATCTGATTGGAATTGTTGAGCTCCTGGATGTTCCCCTCAAGCGACTTTCGCTTGAACATACCCTGGTTCGTTTGCCCCGCGGGAACGCCGAGGCCGAACGTGTTGTTAAACGGCTCGATGGTCCCCGCCGCCTGAGGAACGACGTCGCGCGCGCCGAGCACGATCGTTCCGCGATAAAACGCGTATTGATTTTCATCCTTACGCGCGATCACCGCGACTCGTCCCGACACCCCCTCGGCGAGGAACACTCCGCGAAGGTCGGTCTCGCCGCTCGTAAAATTCGCGTCGTTCGACCCGATCACCTTCACCTGAGCCCCGGGCACGAAGTTCTTGGTTCGAGCGTCGCGCACCGTCACCCGCACCGAACTCGATTGCGAATCCTCGACCCCCTCGATCTCGAGCGGCGAGACGACGACGATTCCCGACGTGTGTCGATTATCGCCGCGAACCATCACGAGATAAGCCCCCTCCTTGGGAAGTTCGAGCGGGATCTCGAGCGATTGATCCTCGAAATCGGCGCCCTTGCCGAGCGTCTTCTTGAACGCGAACGCGGGCTTGATTCCCGAAAGATCGATCGCCGCGATGTCGTTCAAATTCTTTCGAGCCAGATATAAACGCATCAGATCAACAGGATACACTTTTAAGTCGATTTCGCCGATGTTTCGGTAATCGAGCTTCACTTTCGTCTTGATCGAAGCGGGTTTGGGATCGCCGGGCTTCGTCTCCTGGGGACGCGCGACGGTCGATTCGGCGAGTTCGAGCTTGATCCTCTTCCACGATCGGATCGCCGCGGCGGCGTCCAAATAGCGATCGGCCACTTTCTCGTAATACGGGAGCGCCTCGGCGGGTCGACGACGCGCATCGAGGATCTGGCCTTTGATATAAATCGCCTCCCACTTGTTCGCGCTCGCGATCTCGTTTCCATTCGCGTCTTTATACGTGGAATTCGCGATTCGATCGGCGAGTTCGATCGCTCGATCGTATTCGCCGAGATGGAATCGGCCGAGAGCCTCGGCGTATTGAAAGCCGTCGAGATAGCGGCTCTTGGGATGAATCCGCTGCAACCGCTCGGCGAGCGCGACGACGGTCCGATCGTCGCCGATCTCAAGATCGTTCGCCAACAGCGCCAGCCCCGCCTCGTCGGCGACGGGATTCCTGGGCGAAAGCGTGAGGAAAACGCGCAACAGCCGGTTCGATTGGATGATCAGCTCGGTCGACGTGATCTTGGCGTCGAGCAGCGTTCGCCGCGTCGCGGCGTCGGTCCGCCCGCGATTCGCCAGATTCGCCAACGTTTGCGAAAGCGCGAGCGCGTCGACCTCGATCGAAGCGAGCGCGGGATATTCGCGCCAAAGCGCGATTAAATAAGCGATCCCTGAAAGCTCGCTTCCGCGCGATCGAAGCGTCTCGCCCACCTTGGCGTCGTCGAGATAACTCGATTCGATCATCGCGCGCCAAATCAAATAAGCGCGCTCATGTTCGTTAATATCGCGATACGCTTTACCCACGGCCTTGATCACGTCGAACGATAGCGCCGATTCGGGCGATTTTTCGCGGAGGATCTCGAAATATCGGACGATCTTCCGCGGCTCGTCGAGCCCCGCGTGGATCAAGAGCAACATCCGCGCGGCCTCCTTGGCGATCTCGTCGCGGAGCGAATATCCCGCGAACAGCTCGTCGAGCACGGGCGCCGCCTCCGAATAGCGTCCCTTCTCGAACAAAAGCTTGCCCCGAGCGAACGACTCGTCGGGAGTCGGCTTGTACGAATCGTCGGACGCGACGCCGGGATCGAGAACTTCGAGCACGCTCTCCGCGCCCAGATGAAACGCTCCGGGATCGTTCGCCGAGGCGATCCGAGGCGGCGGAACGCGATACTTTCCCGGTATATATCCATAAATATCGTAATCGATGTTGCCGATAAATTGATCGGGCGCGAAATAAAAGACGATCGATCCGTCGCCGATCTCGTGGCGAACCGATTGCGAACGGACCGATCCCTCGACGACCGTCGTTCCCGCCGGAAGACGATCCTCGATCACAAGATAATCGTTCTTCCACACGGGTTGATTGTACGGAGTCGTTCGATACGCCTCGAGATGAACGCGAGCCCCGCCGCCGAGCGCGAGCTTGCTCACTTTGTTATCAAACGGATTCGCGTTCACCGACACGCCGAATCCCGACGGCAAAGGCTTGCCGTCGAGCTCGCGATCGGGAGCGAGATAAACCTTGCGTTGAATCACATATTTGCGATTCGACCGATTCTGATCGGGCTTGAAATCACGTGTGAATCCCGCAAGGACGATCTCGTATCCATAAACGCCTCGGCCTTCGATATCGAAGCGAACGCGATTCGCTCCTCCCGCCTTGATCGCCTTCCTGGGAACGGCGATCGCGATCCTCGGCGTCGATCCGGCGACCTCGCCGCGGTAAACCTCGGTTTCGTTGACGACGACCGCGAGCTTGTATCGGTCGTTCGCCGAACCCGCCCGGCCGCGATCGAGCGCGAGCGCGGCGAGCGCGGGGCCCTTCGCCATGATCGGCTGAAAATCACCCCCCGCGCGATGCGCCAAAAGCCACGAAACGCCCGCGGAACGCTCGGAAGCCGCGGGTCGAACCCGAGCGAACGCGAGCGTCGCCAGGCCCGTCGTATCGACGTCGGGCGAACCCGCTGCGTTCGTCCAATACATCCGAGGCTTCTCGCCCGGCTTCGCCGCCTCGCTCTTTCCCTTCGCCGCCAGAAGCTTGAGCGAATCCTCGGCCATGCTTGCGCGATCCAAATTCGCAAATGATAGTGCGAGATACGCGAGCGACTTCGACGACAACGCGTCTCTTATTCGATTTTGCGCATTGATTTGTTCAAACGAAGCGCGTCCCCGGGCGCTCAGCGCGAAGACGATCGCTCCGCGGGTATCGTGATCGGCCTGATCGACCCGCGTGAGCGCTCCCTGAAGGAAACCGACGCCTCGTTCGAGCACGGCGGGATCGGAACCGAGCCCGCGATTCGACGCCTCGGCGAGCGCCCAGACGACCCGCGCCGACGCCGCGATATCGCTCGGCCGCGGCTGCTCGCCGGCCTTCGCCGCGATCCAGGGCCAGCCGCCGTCGGCTTTGTTTTGCAGCGAGGTGAGCGTGGCGCCCAAGCCCCGCACGCGCTCGCTCAGCCGCGAAACCTCGGGAACGGTCGCTCCGCCGATCGCGTTCACATATCCCAATACCGAACTCGCGGCGATCAGCTCGCCGGCGACGTCGAGCGTCGTGACCGGGCGTATCCTGCAGATTTTCGTTATCCAGGGAGGGCCGAAACCCCCTCCGAGCGCCTCGTCGATCAACATTCGGCTCGCGGTCGGAGCGACGACAATCGACATCTCGGGATTTTCATACGATCGTCCCTCGGGCAAGGCGACGATCTCGGTCCGATCGTCCGAGCTCGACCCCGACGCCGAGGCGATCGCGTCGACCCCCCACGGTCGGATCGGAACCTCGGCGATCAGCTCGTCCGAAGCGTCTCCGCAGCGTCCCGAAAGCGTGAACCGCGCGATATCTCCCGCGGGAATATCGATCGGTTCAAAAACGACTTGATCGACGCCGTCTTTCTTAAGATCAAGCGTTTTGGGGAAAACTTGTTCACGTTCTCCCGCGTAAGCCTTAAGTGAAAGTTTCAGTTCGCCTGCAATTCCCGCGTGATGAATCTCGGCGATCAATCTCGGCTTGTCCCCTTCGACGAGGATCGACGGAAGCTTTAAATCGACAAGAAACGGCTTTTTGATCGCGAGATCGGCCCGAGCCTCGCCGACGAGCGTTTCGACCGCGTCGACTCCCCACGCGTGGAATTGATAATTGGACAAAGCCGAAGGCGCTTCGAAGCGGAACGTCGCCTTGCCGTCGGCCGCGGTGATCACGTTTGGATTCCAATACGCCGTTTCGACGAACCGCGTGCGCGCCTCGCCTAAACCCTTGCCGTCTTTTTCGATCCGAGTCATATCAAGAGCCAAAGCCTCGTCGAGCTTTCCAGCCGCGTCGCCCGCGGCGCGCTCGGATTTCATCGACCTTAATCTCCTATCGCCATCTTCGGGCGGAGATCGAAACGTCATCCCTTTTGACTGAGGAAAAGTATTGGAAACGGCTGATCTTCTGGACTCCACAATAGCGTTCTTCGCGCCCGCCATTCCCCCCATCATTTGGCTCTGATTCATCTCGGCCCCACGCCCTCCTTCCATCGCTCCGCCCGAATTCGCCCGATCTTCGCCTCGCGCCAAGGCGTCGGCGGGCGCGGCGGCACCGAGCGCGGGAATCATACCGAATCGTTCCCCGCCTTCTTTATCCTTGGCGAAATCGACGTCGCCGAGTTTCGCCTCGGCCGCGTTCTTTAATTGAGCCGCGATGCGATTCTCCTCGTCGACGATCGCCTGAACGACGGGGACGGTCGCCGCGGCGTAGAGGAAGACGTTCGTCGATTGTGTCGTGAACGAACGCGTGCGCGTTTGATGATAAAAGCTCGCGGCGATCCCGGGCCGGTCGGCGGATTGTCGCTCGAACAACCGCAACAAGGCGCGATCGACGAGAGCGACCGCGATCTCGGCGGAAACGGGCCTGCCGAGCTGATCGGTCGTCGTCACGTCGACCTCGACCGCCTCGCCCGGCCGAACCTCGGACTTCCTGGGTACGATCTTGATCCGCAGATCGCGCTCAACCTTGATATCGAGCGCCGCGTAATCATGCCTCGATTCGATCATCCGCGTCGCCGTCAGGGTGAAATTGGGGAATTGCGCCTCGTTCACCTTCCACTCGATCTCGTTATCGCCTTCTTTGATATTAACAATTTTATACATAAGAATGCGATCCGCCTCCCACGCGAGGAGCGTAACGCCTCCTTTATCGCGCGCGTGCAAATTCACCTTGGCGGTTTCTCCCGAACGGAAGTCGGTTCGATCCGATAAAATCCGCAGCCGCGCGGGATCGTTCTCGCCCGAGATCGTCGTGATCTTATCGGAAACGATCGGCGCGCCGAAGCGGTCGATCCCCGACACTCGCAGAACGAACGCTCCCCCTTCGGGATCGTCGATTCGAATCGAAGCGCGGGCCTCGCCCGTCGTCGCGTCGGTGCGGATTTCGTCGATGCGAGTCGAGGCTCGCTCGACCGTGCGTCCTCCTTCGTTCAAACGTTTAATCGCTTCAACAACCAATTTTTCGCCGATCGGTTTTCCCGCGGCGTCCTTCGTCTTGATTTCAAGAGCGATCGTTTCTCCGTCGAGAAAAACGTCGCGATCGGTCGAAAGCTCGATCTCAAATCCGCGGGTCGCGAGCGTCGCGATCGCATACGCGTTCACGCCGTCTTGGGGTAATTGAGCGAGAATATTTAACGCTTGATCTTCCGCGAATCCGTCGGTTTCGAATTCGAGACGGTATTTACCCGCCGCGTCGGTCGAACCCGTGAGCGATCGGCCGTCGGGAAGCCGGACGACGATCTCGTGGCCGACGACGGGAGTTCCGTACCGATATCGAGCGATCGCTTCGGCCTCGACCTTATCGCCGCGATAAACGACGCTCTTTTTGAGCTGAATCGCCAGGTCGATCTTCTCGAGCCGGTATTCTTGAACCTCGAACGAGCCTCCCGGATCGTTGAAACCGGGCCTCGACACGCCGATCCGATACGTACCCAACGGAGCGGCGGAATCGAGCGATAAACGATCGTGAAACGTGCCGAATTCCGAGAGCCGAACGCGCCGATCGAGCAAAACGCGTCCGAGCGGGTCGACGACATGGAGCGTGTATTCGTCGTTCGCCGAGTTCGCGTAACGACCGTCTTTAATCTGTCGGACGACCCCCTTGATCTCGACCTCGTTCCCCGGCCGATAAGCGGGTCGATCGGTCAAGATATAAGCGCGGGGAGAAAGCCCTTGCGCGACGGTTCCGGGAATCGAGAGCACCGATCCCGCGACGTTCTCGCCGTCGATGATCAGATACGAAAGCCTCGAATTCGGGTCGCGCGGCCTGGGGCGATCGACGAGCAGAACGCCGTCGCGATCGGTCTTAAGGTCGATATCAAGACCCGTCGAATCGACGACGAGCACCCGCGCGCCCGCTCGACCTTTACCTGTTTTCATGTCTTGAACAAAAAAGAGCGTTTGATCGCGCGAAGCTTTGACGATCGCGTCGATATCGCTTCCGAGAACGAGCGACGTCGCCTGGAGCGTTTTTTCGTCGCTCACCTTGACGACCCAAACTCCGGGGACGGTCGCCTTGGGGAGCTCGTAATCGTGTTCGATCGGTTTGTAACGCGCGCGGCCGGGAACTTCGATCGTCCATTCGGCGTCGGGGGCGACGAGGCCGATATCGAGCGATTCGACGCCTCGGAGCGTGTTCTTCTTGCGGAAGTACGATTCGGCGTCGAGCTTATATGCGGTGAAAGTCAATTTATCAAGATTTCGCGTGTGGATTTTGAGAATCGGCGTCTCTCCCGACCGAAACGTCCGCGGGGTGATCACCGTGAGTTCGCGCGCCTCCATCACCGCGATCCTCGTCCGCGCCCGATTCGACCAGGGCTCGACCGTCACCTTGCGGTATTGCTCGATCGCCGCGGTCAAATCCCCCTTCTCGGTTTCGAGCGTTTGCGCGATCGAAAAGAGCGCGTGCTCGGCGGCCTCCGTTTTGGGAAATTTCCCCGCGAGCAAATTCCACGCGGAAATCGCTTCGTCATATTTCTTTTCGTCGTAGCGGATTCGGCCGAGCTCGAAATACGTCTGAGGCGCGCGAAGATCGAGCGGATTCTCGGCGACGAACGACGCGTAAGCCGAGCGGGCTCGATCGAATTGTTTCTTCCGATCATAAAATTGTGCAATCATGTATTGGGTGTCGACGATCGCGCGGCGAGCGTCGGCGGATTGCGGACCGTCGGGATATTGCGCCAGGTAACCTTTCCACGCGGCGATCGCGTCGTCATATTTTTCTTGCGTTTGAAGGATCAGCGCGATCTGGAAGGTCGCGGACATGCCGAGTTCGAGCCGGTCGCGTTTGGCGGCGTCGGTCGTCGCTTTGAACCCCGAATCGGCGAGAAACGCCTTAAAGAATTCGAGAGCGCGATCGGTTTTCGCACGCGATTGCGCAGCCTCTCCGAGTTCATACGCCGCCTTGACCGCGAGGGGGTGTTCGGGCGCGTCTTCCAAAAAGCGTCGCGTGGCGGCGATCGCGAGATTGAGTTCAACGTCGTTGGGCGGGTGAGGCGTCCCGTGCGTTCGCGTGATCTGATAAAGCGCCGAGGCCCGCAGGTTGCGGAATCGAGCCTCGGGTTTGTCCCTTAAATCACGCGCCAAATCGGCCCAGGTCATCCGTGCCGCGACGTTCCAGCCGATCGTCAGTTGCGATTCGCCCAGCAAAAAACGAGCCTCGGGACGACCGTCCTCTTTCGGGTATTCTTTGAGATAAGCGTTGAGCTCTTCGATCGCGCGCTGTGGATTCCCGGCGATTCGGCTGAGCGACGCCATCTCGTACAAAAGCCTGGCCTTGATCTCGGCGCCCTGAGCGAGTTCTCTCGCCCGCGCGAATAAATCGTGCGCCGCGTTGGGATCGGCGGGAGTCAACGATTCCTTGGGGGCGATCAGGACGCGAGCGAAGTCGCTTACGATCTTGGCGAGCCGATCTTTTCGAGCGGGATCGAGGAGCGTTTCGACCTCGGCGCGGGCGAGCGCCTCGGCCTCGACTGGGCGAGCCGCGGCGAGTTCGAGCGCCGCGAGCTCAAAACGGATCCGACCCGACCAAACGCCCTTCGAGTCGGCCTTGAGCGCGTTTTGGAGCGTCTCGCGGCTCGCGTCGATCGAGCCCGAAAGCCGCGCCGCGATCGCTTTCACCAGTCCCAGGTACGCGCGATCGGCGGCGGGTTGATCGGGCTTGATCAATGCGTCGATCGCGGCGACGGCGTCGGCGTAGCGTCCCTCTTCGAGCGGACCGACGACGTTTCGCGGAAGCACGGGAGCGATCGGATCGGTCGCCTTGAACTCTTTGGTCGATTCGTCAGGGCCGAACGCGTGGGTCAATCCCGCGGCGATCAAGCCGACGAGCGTCCAACCGACGATCACAAACCGCCGTGGTAATCGAGCCATGACACAATGCTCCACAAAAGCGATCGGGGGGAAAGCGACGACCGTCACGACTCTCGCTTAGACGCCGCGTTCGGGTTAAGAGTTCCACATCGAAGCGAAATCTTCAAGGAATCGCGTCAGAGAGTCTATCCGGAAAAGTTCGCGAAAACCTAACGGCTCGATTTTACCGGTTTCGGCGCCGATTCACCAACAAAACCGCTATCTATTAAGAATCTAGATGTTCAGATTTTTCAATCTGGGAGGGCGAACCTCCCGGTGAGCCTCTTTTCGAAAATTCCGGCGACGAGGCCGGACATCAAGAAAATGAATTATAAGAATGCGGCTCACCAGGAGGTTCGCCCTCCCGGACGGGTTCGCCCTCCCGGTGAGCCTCTTTTCGAAAATTCCGTCGACGAGGCCGATTTCGATATCAAGAAAATGAATTATAAGAATGCGGCTCACCAGGAGGTTCGCCCTCCCGGATAGGTTCGCCCTCCCGGACAGGTTCACCCTTCCAGACAGGTTCGCCCACACAAAATTGTTCACCGATTATTGAAAATTTAGATTTTCAGATTGTTCTATTTGGGAGGGCGAACCTCCCGGTGAGCCTCTTTTCGAAAATTCCGGCGACGAGTCAGGACATCAAGAAAATGAATTATAAGAATGCGGCTCACCAGGAGGTTCGCCCTCCCGGACAGGTTCGCCCTCCCGGTGAGCCTCTTTTCGACAATTCGGGCGACGAGGCCGGACATCAAGAAAATGAATTATAAGAATGCGGCTCACCAGGAGGTTCGCCCATGCGTATTCGGGTTCGCCGTCGGAACGCGCCGAATGTGATTTTTTCTTTCCGGATGGCCGCCGACAGCTTAAGAAGAACGATTCGATCGCCGCGTCGAGTTTCGAGGATTCGCTCCCCGAGCCCGAGACATCTCAAGCGATCGTTCGCGAACGACTCTCAATCAAAATCGAGAAAATCGCGTTCGACCCGACCGAACGCCGAATGAAACGAACGATGCGATAAAACCGCTCGATCGCTGAACATCTAAAAACAATTCACGCTAGATTATTTGGATTCGTCGTTTTTAGGAACCGCGATCGGCTTGCGATCGAGCGTTTCGTACCGATCGGCGAATTCGGTAATCGAGATTGATTGATCGATCTTAACGTCTTTGAACGTTTGCTTTGTTTTGCTCGTCGGCCAGATCACCTCGAGCGATTTGATCGTTCGCGCCGCGCCGAGGCCGATCGTCATCGGGAAGCCGTTCCCTCCCCAGCTCGAACCCGCCGAAACGACGCGGTAGCGAGTGTTGGGCGAGGGATATCCAGGCTCGTCTTCAAGCGTGATCCTCACCGCGGCGCCGATCGCGGCGCGATTCGTCTTTTTGCCGATCAATTTCACATAAATCCAATGATTCGTCCCGCCGGGATTCTGGAACAAAACCGCGTTCGCCTGATCGCCTCGAGTCGCGCCCCCGGCGCGGACGAATAAATCGGCGTAGCCGTCGTTGTTCCAATCGCCGAACGAAACCCCGTGCCCCTTTTGAAGGTGCCCCGTCCCCGTCGCGAGCGTGACGTCGACGAACCGCCCGCCGCGATCGTTCTTGAGCATCACGTTCGGAATCAAATAGGCGTATTCATTCTTGCCGGTTCCCTCATAGATATCAAGGAATCCGTCGTTATCGATATCGCCATAATTGCATCCCATCGCCAATAAAACGCGGTCGAGGCCGACTTCGGCGGCGACTTCTTTAAAGCCTTCGGCGCCTTCGTTGCGGAAGAGCCGAGGGGATTGCGCCTCGACCTTCCTGCCGAGCATGCTTTCGACGGTTTGAAGGAAAGTCGCGTTAAACGAATTGACGAATAAATCGAGATCGCCGTCGTTATCGTAATCCCAGAACCAGCAACCGAACGCCGTCCACGAACCCGTCGGCATGAATTTGCCTCCCGGCTCGTCGAACGTTCCGTCCCCCTTGTTGTGGAAAAGGCGGGAGCGCGAATCGAAATTCGCGACGAAAAGGTCGATCGCGCCGTCGCCGTCGTAATCTCCCCACGCGACCCCTTTGCCGTAGTGGTTGTTCTTAACCCCGGCGGCTTCGGCGACGTCGGTGAACGTGCCGTTCCCATTATTATGATAAAGTCTCGATGAATTAGGTAAATCGATAATATCATATAATTGATTGGGATTGAGCGGGCTTTTGGTTTCTCCGGCCACGTAAAGATCCAAGAATCCGTCGTTGTCGTAATCGGCCCAACCCGCCGAAGCCGACGAGATCGGCCGATCGAGCCCCGCCGAAACCGTAACGTCCTCGAACACGCCGTTTCCCTTGTTCCGCATCAGCGACATCCGTTGCGGAGTCTCCCACGCGCCTCGAAGAAACAACACGTCCAGATTTCCGTCGTTGTCGAAATCCGCATGTTTGATGTTGAGCGATCCGGGTTGCTTATCGAGCCCCGAGCCCGCGGTTTTATCTTCGAACGTACCGTCGCCTCGATTGATCAAAATCGACCCGCCGACGGTCGGATCCTCGGTCGAAACGACGAGATCGAGCAAGCCGTCGCCGTTGAAATCGTCGAACGCGCTCCCTCCGGCGTAACGCGGCCCGAGAACGTCGATCCCGGTCCGACTGGCGACGTTCACGAAGCGACTCGCCTCGCCCGAAGAACCGAACGCGTCGAGCTTGATCAACCATTTCTCGGGAACGCGATCGGGATATTCGCCTAATGTCATGTAAACAACATTTAAAAGCCAGCGGACGCCGGTATCTTCGGGGCGTTTTTCCAGGTACGCGCCGAAGTGTTCAATCGCCTCGCGAGAGCCCGCCTTTTTTTGGTGAACGGCCGCGGTCGCGAGGGGAAAAACGCAACTCGCCTCGTTTTGGCACGAAACGCAGTTCTCGACCTCGCCGCGTCGCATCGCCGCGACCCCGAGCGCCGCCTCGTAATTCGCGTAAAGATATGACGATTCGGGATAAGTCGACTGAATCTCGCGGAGAACCTTCGCGGCGCCGATGAAATCGCCGGAATCGAGCAAAATGCGCGCGACCGCGTTGTTCACTTCGCGCCATTCTCGGAGGGTCCGCGGTTCGTCCCTGGAAATCGATTGCAAATAACGACGAAAAACTTCGAGCCGACGCTCACCGCGTTGTCCGCGAACCCGTTGCGATTCGATCAAATTGCGCGGGTCGGGTTCCGCCAGATCGAATTGGACGCCGTCGCCCAATCGGTCGTGCCAACCATCGGAGAAGAGCGGAATGTTCCGATTTAACATATCGATGTCGGTGGTTTTCGGCCGCGACGAACCCCGCAATGTCGCCGATCCGCCGATGTAAGATTCGGTCGAACGCGAAGCTCGATGCCAACGATAGAAGAAGAAGCCCGCCAAAACGGTCGCCGACACGACCGCGATCGTCGCCGCGATCCCTTTGTTGTTCAAGACGGCGGGTTTGATCATCGCGAATCTCCGCTGTTAAAGCCTCTCGCAACGACCGGCGAGGATCGTGTGTGCAATCGAATCTTCCGGACTCGGCTCTCTCGGAATAGTTTAAAGCTAAGTCCTAAAAATTTCCAATTTAATTTTAACGAGAACATTCGACCAAGCTCGGCCATTGATAAAAGTCGGCGGACGAGGGGAGACTCGAATCTCGTCGGGGCGCCGTATCGAACGATCGAAAATCGTCTCGGTCGATCGAGAAGACGCGGGCGGGAATCGGCAACGACGACGATCGGAGACGTTCGTCATCGTTAACGAATCGACTTAAGGTTCGATTGATTCGCCGTCGGGGGGACGAATCGGCTTGCGATCGAGCGTTTCGTACCGATCGGCGAATTCCGTAACCGAGATTGATTGATCGATCTTAACGTCTTTAAACGTTTGCTTTGTTTTGCTCGTCGGCCAGATCACCTCGAGCGATTTGATCGTTCGCGCCGCGCCAAGGCCGATCGTCATCGGGAAGCCGTTACCTCCCCAGCTCGAACCCGCGGAAACGACGCGGTAGCGAATGTTGGGCGAGGGATATCCAGGCTCGTCTTCAAGCGTGATCTTCACCGCGGCGCCGATCGCGGCGCGATTCGTCTTTTTGCCGATCAATTTCACATAAATCCAATGATTCGTCCCGCCCGGATTCTGAAACAAAACCGCGTTCGCCTGATCGCCCCGAAAAGCGCCCCCGGCGCGGACGAATAAATCGGCGTAGCCGTCGTTGTTCCAATCTCCGAACGAAACCCCGTGCCCCTTCTGAAGGTGCCCCGTCCCCGAAGCGAGCGTGACGTCGACGAACCGCCCGCCGCGATCGTTCTTGAGCATCACGTTCGGAATCAAAAACGCGTATTCGGGCTTCCCCGTCCCCTCATAAATATCAAGATAGCCGTCGTTATCGATATCTCCAAAATTACATCCCATAGCCATAATTAAGCGATTGAGCCCCGTTTCTTCGGTGACGTCTCGAAAGCCGTTCTCGCGATCGTTGCGATAAAGCCTGGGGGATTCCCCGCCGAGCGGCCGACCGATCATGCTCGCGATCGTTTGTTGGAGCGAGCCGAAAAAGCCGTTGACGAACAAATCGAGATCGCCGTCGTTATCGTAATCCCAGAACCAGCACGCGAACCCCGTCCAGGTTCCGGGAACTTTGAGCCTCGACCCGACCTCCTCGAACGTGCCGTCTCCTTTGTTATGAAAAAATCTTGATCGCGCTCCCATGTTTGAGACGAACAGATCGGGATATCCGTCGAGATCGTAATCCCCCCACGCGACCCCCTTGGCGAAAGCGACGTTCCTCACCCCCGCTCGATCGGCCAAATCGGTGAACGTGCCGTCGCCGTTGTTGTGATATAAACGAGCCGTATTGGGAGAATCGACGTCGTTCGCGAACGGATCGCCGCTCGGTTTCGTCTTCGTCTCCCCGGCGACGTAGAGATCGACGAAGCCGTCGTTGTCGTAATCCGCCCACCCCGCCGAAGCCGACGCGATCGGTCGATCGAGCCCAGCCGAAACCGTCGCGTCTTCAAACGTGCCGTCCCCCCGGTTCCGCATCAGCGACATCCGCTGCGCGTTCTCCCAGGCGCCGCGAAGGAACAACACATCAAGATTTCCATCATTGTCGTAATCGGTATGTTTAAGATTGAGCGACCCGACCTGCGAAGCGAGCCCCGCCGAAACGGCTCGATCCTCGAACGTCCCGTCTCCTTTGTTGATGAATAGCGAAGCCCCCTGCTCGGGAGATTCGGTCCCCGATACGATATCGAGCAAACCGTCGCCGTTGAAATCGTCGATCGCGCTCCCCCCCGCGTACCGCGGGCCGATCGCGCCGATCCCCGTCGCCATGGCGACGTTCCTGAACCGGCCGACGTCGATCGTCGACCGAAACCGAGCTAGATCGATCAAGCGATCCTTCGGAACGCGATCAGGATATTCGCCCAACGTCATATAAAGGACGTTTAAAAGCCAACGCGCGCCGAGATCGTCGGGACGAACGTTTAAATATTTATTAAAGTGTTCGATCGCCTCGCGCGACCCCGCTTTCTTTTGGTGGATCGCCGCGGCGGCGAGCGGAAACACACAGCTCGCCTCGTTTTGGCACGAAACGCAGTTCTCAACCTCCCCCCGCCGCATCGCCGCCACCCCGAGCGCCGCCTCGTAATTCGCATGAAGATAAGACGATTCGGGATAAGTCGCCTGAACGTCGCGAAGCTCGGTCGCCGCCCCCCGAAAATCCCCCTCGCTCAATAAAATACGAGCTAACGTATTTTTATATTCACGCCATGATTCGAGAGTGCGCGGGTCGTCTTTCGACAAAGTTTCAAGTCTGGATTGAACCGCGGCGAGCCGCCGCTCTGAGCGTTTCGCCCGCGCGGTCTGAGCCGCCGCGAGATCGCGCGGATCGGGTTCGTCAAATTCGGGAATCAGCCGAACGCCAAGGTTGTCGATCCAATTATCCGAAAAAAGCGGAACGTCGCGGTCGGTCGCCCGCGCGACCGATTCGACCGCCGAACGATCGCGCGGCGGCGTTTGCTTGTGCGAAGAACTCAACACATAGCCGACCCCCGCCGACGCGACGACAAAAACTCCGGCGAAAACCGCCCAAATCGAAGTTCTTCCCCGATGCATCGTATGTCTCCGCCGAATGCCGACGAGATGACGACAAACCGAACAAGCCCAAAACCGATCGCAAAAGAACGATCGCCCGAACCACGAAATAATGCCTAACCTAATAATTAGCGACGGGAATCGATATCGTGTCCCTTCGTTTTTCAGAACGCCGCGACGACGCCGCTCTTTCATGACAGAAACCGTTTAAAATTCAAAAGTTACGAACGATCAACTTCCGCCGATTCGTTCGGATCGTTCCGATATCATTAAAAACATAAGAATACTTTATATTCCGCTTGGTGAAAGACGCGTTGCGTCGCGTTCGATTTCCATCGAGAATCGGATCACGCGTCGGATTTTGAACCCCGTTCGATCGAAGATCGCCTGGGAATGCTTGCGAATGGCGGTTTCGGAACGCCTTCAATCGATGTTCTTCGTCTTAACCTCGGCGATCGCGGCCGCTACCGTTCCGGGTTGCGGTGATCGATCGGGGATCGACGGGAAGAAGCCGGAAAACGTTGCGATCGCGGTCGCGGACGCGCCGGTGTTGGAACCTCGCGCGATGACGATCGTCCCCGGAATTCACATGCTGGGCGGTTTGTCGCCGTCGGCGGCTTATGTCGTCGAAACGTCGGAGGGGCTCGTCTTGATCGACTCGGGTCTTCGAGCCGACGCCGGCCCGGTTCGAGCCGATCTCTCAACCCTTAAACTCGAAGAAAGTCGCGTCAGGGCGGTTCTGCTCACCCACGCGCACGGCGATCACACCGGGGGAGCGGGTTACTTTCGCGAAAAGACGGGGGCTCGGATTTACGCGGGTCGCGCCGACGCCGCGATCCTCGAAGCCGGAGGCCCGCGTGAAGCGTTCTTCAGCACGTTTCACGTCCCCAGCGAAAACCCTCACCGCACGACGATCGACGTCAAAATCGACGGCGGCGAATCGATCGAATTCGGCGACGCTCGCTTCCATGCGATCGCGACCCCGGGACACACTCCCGGAAGCGTATGTTGGCTTCTTGAATATAAAAGCATTATCGCCTTATTTTCCGGTGATGTCATTATGGGGCTTGTCGGCGATCTCAATTCGCGCGGCGAGATCGCCAAGCCGCTTGGAACGTATTCGGCGTATCTCGCTCCGCGCTACCGGGGCGACGCGACCGCTTTTTTAACGTCGTTACGCGCGCTTCGTAAGCTCGATCGCGTCGATCTCATTCTGCCCGGTCATCCGAGGATGGATTCGATCCCGACGAGCCCGGCGATCTCTCGAAAACGACGCCTTGAAATGATCGATCGGGGAATCGCCGACATGCGATCGCTGATCTCTCGATATCAAACCGACGGAGCGAATCACCTCGACGGAATTCCCAAAAAGCTCGCCGACGATCTCTATTATTTCGGCGATCGCGATCGGTTCGCGATTTACGGGCTAATCTTGGCGGATCGGTTTTATCTCGTGAACGCTCCCGGTGGGCCTGGAATCGTCGATTTTTTACGCGAAGGATTCCGCAAACTCAAAATCGAACCCCTCGTTCCGACGGACGTCATCCTCACCGATATCGGACCCGACGAAACGTCGGGTCTCAAAGATCTACTTACGCAAACACAAGTTCGTATCTTCACTTCGGCCGAGGGGGTTGCGCCGATCAAAAATCGTTCACCCGAGGGGACGATCGTGATCGCGGCGAACGATTCGTCAATCAGCGACTCTCTCGGTTTATCAATCGAGCCGATCGCGCTTCGCGTTCCAGGTCGAGCGCCGCTCGTCTGGCGGATTCGACTGAAAAAAAAATCGGCGCTCGTCACGGGTTCGCTTCCCGTCGACGTCGACCAGGCGCTCGAGGCCGACTTCGTTCGGCGTTTTTCGGAAAATGAAGCCGCGATCGACGACTCGCTCGACGCTCTCGATCAACTGAGAGGCTTGAAACCCGACCTTTGGATTCCGACCGTCGCGGTCGACGGCCAAAACGCATGCCTATATGATAATTCTTGGGCGGAGATTCTCGACCGCGATCGGTCGCTGATCGAACGCGCGCGATCGGTGAATCGACTCCTTAAACAAGCAAAAACTCACTCGCTTCATTAATAAAACAATCGAATCATTATTTGGCGTCGGGGACCGCGATCGGCTTGCGATCGACGGTTCGATACGCATCGGCGAATTCGTCGATCGTGATCGCTTGATCGACCTTAACGTCTTGGAAAGTCTGCGTCGTTTTGCTCGTCGGCCAAAAGATCTCGAGTTTATCGATTTTATTCGAGGCTCCCAGGCCGATCGTCATCGGAAAGCCGTTTCCTCCCCAGCTCGAACCCGCCGAGACGACGCGATAACGAATGTTCGGCGAGGGGCGTCCCGGCTCGTCGGGAAGGGTCGCCTTCACGACCGCGCCGATCGCGGCGCGATTCGTCTTTTTGCCGATCAATTTCACATAAATCCAATGATTCGTCCCGCCCGGATTTTGAAACAAAACCGCGTTCGCCTGATCGCCCCGCGTCGCGCCCCCGGCGCGGACGAATAAATCGGCGTAGCCGTCGTTGTTCCAATCGCCGAACGATACCCCGTGCCCCTTTTGCAGGTGCCCCGTCCCCGAAGAGGTCGTCGCGTCAAGAAATCTCAACCCGCGATCGTTTTTGAGCATCACGTTCGGAACCAAATACGAGTACATAGGCATTCCCGTGCCTTCATAAATATCGAGATATCCGTCATTATCAATATCGCCATAATTGCATCCCATAGCCATGATGATTCGATCGAGTCCGGCTTCTCGGGAGACGTCGGCGAAGCCGTTTTCACGGTCGTTGCGGTAAAGCTTGGGGGTCGAGGCTCGCGGCTCCTTCCCGAGCATGTTCTCGACGTTCTTCTGAAGATCGGCGTTGTACGCGTTGACGAACAGATCGAGATCGCCGTCGCAATCGTAATCCCAGAACCAGCAGGCGAACGCGGCCCACGGTCCCGTCACGCCGAGCTTTCCTCCGACCTCCTCGAACGTTCCGTCGCCGTTGTTATGAAACAAGCGAGAATGCGCGTCCATATTGGAGACGAACAAATCCATATATCCGTCGCCGTCGTAATCTCCCCACGCGACCCCCTTGCCGAAGTGGTTGTTTTTAACCCCGGCGCTCTCGGCGACGTCGGTGAACGTGCCGTCGCCGTTGTTGTGATAAAGCCGCGACGAATTGGGCAAATCGACGATATCGTAAAGTTTATTGGGGTTGTCGGCGGCTTTCGTCTCTCCCGCGAGGTATAAATCGACGAAACCGTCGTTATCGTAATCCGCCCACCCCGCCGAAGCCGTGGCGATCGGTCGGTCGAGCCCCGCGGCGATCGTCACGTCCTCAAAAGTACCGTCTCCTTTGTTACGCATCAGAGAAAGACGCTGCGACTTCTCCCACGCGCCGCGAAGGAATAAAACGTCGAGATTTCCGTCGTTGTCATAATCGACGTGTTTCATGTTGAGAGCGCCGGTCTGTTGATCGAGCCCCGAACCCGCGGATCGATCGACGAACGTTCCGTCTCCTTTGTTGATCAATATCGATCCCCCCTCCGACGGATTCTCGGTCGACACGACGATATCGAGCAGGCCGTCGTTGTTGAAATCGTCGAAGGCGCTCCCGCCGCCGTATCTCGGCCCGAGCGAGTCGACGCCCACCCGCGCCGCGACGTTCGTGAACCGACCGACTTCGACTTGCGACCGAAACGCGTCGAGCTTGATCAACCATTTCTCGGGAACGCGATCGGGATATTCGCCTAATGTCATGTAAGCGATATTTAAGAGCCAGCGAATTCCCATATCTTCAGGACGTTGATCAAGATATTTTGTGAAATGTTCAATCGCTTTTCGCGATCCCGACTTCTTTTGATGAACCGCCGCGATCGCGAGGGGAAAAACGCAGCTCGCCTCGTTTTGGCACGCGACGCAGTTTTCAACCTCGCCTCCCCGAAGCGCCGCGACTCCGCGCGCCGCCTCGTAATTCGCATACCGCGGCGATCCCTGGGGATAAGTCGATTGAACCTCGAGAAACCGGCGATCGGCCTCGGCGAATTCCCCCAAATTCATGTAAAGGCATGCAAGTCTGGTTAATAGAAATCGACGTTTTTTGATCGAAACGGGGGAGTCGTCGCGGATTTGATCGAGCTTGCCGAGCACCGATTCGATCCCCTTGCGGGGGCTCTCGGCGCGCGATTTTTGAGCGTCGACGAGCGACCGCGAATCGCCGTCGAGGTAATCGATCAACATCGTCTGACCGCCGTCGTCGAGCCAGTTCTCGGAGTAAAGCTCCTCGCCGAGTTCGGGAACGATTTCTTCAATCGCGACGGCGCCGTTCCCCGGTGAAATCGCCGAACTCGAACCCTCTCGAACCCCCTCCGAGGTCGTCGAATCCGCCCCGTGCCGACGAGAAACGAACGCGTAACCCGCCAATCCCACGACGAGCGAAATCACCACGACGAGCGTTTTTTTGAGCATTGGGTCCGCCTCGGGATCTTGATATCGGCGGCGATCACTACGCCGAAAGTCCGAAGATCTTCAAATTTCATCATTCGCGATCGTCGATCGAGGGTCAAGTGCGAACGTCGTTTTTGGGAATTAAAACTTGTTAAGCTTATATCAAATAATGTTGCAATCCGTGGGCGGGTCGAGGCTTGTCCGCCGCGTCTTTTCCCTTCACGTTCGGGAGACGTCCTTCGGGTCATTCCTCCAACTTGGGGACTTCGATCCGCTTGCGATCGACTTTCACATAAGTGTCGGCGAATTCGCTGATCGTGATCGCCTGATCGATCGCGACGTCGTCGAACGTCTGAGTCGTCTTGCTTGTCGGCCAAATCACTTCCAATTTCTTGATCGTCGTCGAACCTCCCACGCCGATCGTTATCGGAAATCCGTTACCCCCCCAGCTCGAACCCGCCGACACGACGCGATAGCGAATGTTGGGCGACGGATAACCAGGTTCGTCGGGAAGAGTCAACCGCACCGCGGCGCCGATCGCGGCGCGATTCGTCTTTTTACCGATCAATTTCACATGTATCCAATGATTGTTCCCGCCCGGGTTTTGAAACAAAACCGCGTTCGCACGATCCCCCTTCGAAGCTCCCCCGGATCGGACGAAGATGTCGGAGTAGCCGTCGTTGTTCCAATCGCCGAACGATACCCCGTGCCCCTTTTGCAAATGCCCCGTCCCCGACGAAAGAGTGACGTCGACGAACCGACCCCCTCGATCGTTTTTGAGCATCACGTTCGGAATCAAAAACGAATACTCGGGCGTTCCCGTTCCCTCATAAATATCGAGATATCCGTCATTATCAATATCTCCATAATTGCAACCCATTGCCATAATCACGCGATTGAGCCCCGTTTCCGTCGAGACGTCGCGGAACCCCTCGGCGCCGTCGTTGCGGTAAAGCCGGGGATGCTCGCTCTCGACGCGTTCGCCGAGCATGCTCGCGATCGTTTGCTTGAGATTCGAATCGTACGCGTTGACGAACAGATCGAGGTCGCCGTCGTTATCGAAATCCCAGAACCAGCAAGCGAACGCGGTCCAGGGCCCGGGTACGCCGAGCTTCATCCCGACGTCGACGAACGTCCCGTTTCGTTCGTTATGATAAAGAATCGATCGAGC
This sequence comes from Planctomycetota bacterium, assembly GCA_021791715.1. GTDB lineage: Bacteria > Planctomycetota > Planctomycetia > Isosphaerales > Isosphaeraceae > JAKBCQ01. Next base: position 91,052 of record JAJYWB010000014.1, read on the forward strand.
GTTCATATTCGATACAAAAAGATCGGGAAATCCGTCGGAATCGTAATCCCCCCATGCGACCCCCTTGGCGAACGCGACGTTCCTCACCCCGGCCTCCTCGGCCGTGTCGGTGAACGTACCGTCGCCGTTATTATGATATAAACGTGCGGCGTTTGGGTTCGAGTCGGCGTCGTCCGCGGCGCTCGGCGGGGGATCGGATCGCGTCTCGCCCGCGATATAAAGATCGACGAACCCGTCGTTGTCGTAATCCGCCCAGCCCGCCGAAGCCGACGCGATCGGCCGATCGAGACCCGCCGAAACCGTCATGTCCTCGAACGTCCCGTCCCCTTTGTTTCGCATCAAAGACATCCGTTGCGGATGTTCCCACGCGCCGCGGAGAAACAACACGTCCAAATTCCCGTCGTTGTCGAAATCGGCGTGCTTGATGTTGAGCGATCCCGTTTGCTGTTCCAGCCCCGACCCCGCCGATCGATCGATAAATGTACCGTTTCCTTGATTGATCAGAATCGAAGCCCCTTCGACCGGATTCTCGGTCGAAGCGACGACGTCGAGCAGACCGTCGTCGTTAAAATCGTCGAAAACGCTTCCCCCGGCGAATTTCGGACCGAGAACGTCGACCCCCGTTCGCTTGGCGACGTTCACGAACCGACCGACCGCGACAGACGATTCAAAAGCGTTAAGTTTGATCAACCATTTTGTCGGTACGCGATCCGGATATTCTCCTAACGTCATATATACGACATTCAACAACCAGCGAACGCCGACGTCCTCGGGACGTCGTTCAAGATATTTGCTGAAGTATTCAATCGCTTTTCTCGAACCGGTTTTCTTTTGATGAATCGCCGCCGCGGCGAGCGGAAAAACGCAACTCGCCTCGTTTTGACACGAAACGCAGTTCTCAACCTCGCCGCCGCGCATCGCCGCGACGCCGAGCGCCGCGTCGTAATTCGCGTGGACGAGCGACGTCTCGGGATAAGTCGCTTGAACCTCGGCGAGATCCGCCGAACCGCGGGCGAAATCCCCCTCGTAAAGCCGCAACCGAGCCAGCGATGTTTTAAGGACTCGCCACGTTTCCAGATCGGTCTCTTTGGACAATCGCGCCGTCTTCTCCTCGATCAGGCGGATCTTGCGCGGAAAACGCTCGGAGCGAGCGGCCTGGGCTCGACCTAGATCGCGCGGATCGGGTTCGTCGGGATCGATTTCGAGCGGTTTGCCGATCGATTCAAGCCAGTTTTCCGAAAAGAGCGGAACGCGTCGCTCGATTCCACTCGAAGGCGAAACGCGGCTCGCACTCGTGGAGTTCGCGAGCACCACCCCGGAAACTTTCGTCTCCGAATTCTTCTCGAAATTCGTTTCAACCCGTCCCAGCGGCGTCCGAGCGACGATTCCACCGCCGATCGCGACCGCAAACCCGATCATCAGCCACCAAACGACTTTTCTGCGCATCGCTGGAAACCTCGGCCGTCGGACCGGTGATAAACCCCTGATGCCGCTTGAAACGACAAATCGACGGTTTTTCAGAAGACGCGGAGATCCGCGAGGAGGCGATTTCAACGCATTCTTTCGAGAGAAAACCACCAAAAGCGCGAGCGCCGACCTTTCGCACGCGAACACGCGGCGCGCGGTATACGATTCCTTTAAAACGACGTCTTTAGATAAGCGTTTAAAATCCACGGTTCGGCCCCGAATTTTTAAAAGATTCAACGTAATCCGGCTTCGCACCCGCCAAAACCAACTTCAATCGCCTCCGGATCGCCCCCGCGCCCCGCGAACATAGCTCGGAAAGACGAACCGAACCTCCAAAATCTTTCTGATATATATGTATTTATTATTAAATGTTTAAAATTATAATGGTTCTTTTGTTTTCACTCATCGATCACCGTTTCGGCTTGATTCACACTGCATCTTGAATTCCACGGTTCGTCGCGCGGCGATCGCCGAAGGTCGCTCAGACGATATCGGCGAGGACCGTGTCGGCCAGGAATATCCCCTCCCGAGTAAGCCGAACCCTTAGCCCGTCGTCATCGACGAGTCGGTTTCGCCGATGTTTTTCAAACTTCGATCCGACGAGTCGATCGAGATCAAACCCCGTTCGGAGCGCGAATTCGGCTCGATCGATCCCAAGCTTGATTCGTCGAAGCATCAGAACCGCGGTTTCGCGCGCCCTCGATTCGGCGTCGAGCGTCTCGCTCGGACCGGTCGCGTCTCCGCCCGCCTCAATTCGATTTAGATAGGCCATAATATCTCGCGTGTTCACAGAGCGTACTCCGTTCACATACCGCGCCGCGCCGACGCCGAACCCGTAATACGAAGCGTTCGCCCAATAAGCCAAATTGTGGAGCGATTCATGACCTTGACGCGCGTAATTTGAGATTTCATACATCTCGAGCCCCGCTTCAGCCAGCCGATCGATCGTCGTCTCGTACATCGCGCGTTCCAGATCTTCGTTAAGCTCGCTCACAAGACCCTCACGCCTACTTTTCCAAAGCGGAGTCCCTTTTTCGTAAACCAAGCCGTAACAAGACAGATGCGAAGGCCCCAGCGCAAGCGTTCGATCGAGATCGTCGGTCCACATCGAAAGAGTCGACCCCGGCACGCCGAAGATCAGGTCGATCGACCACCTCGGGAATCGAGGAGCGATCCACTCGACCGCTCGAATCACTTCATCAGGCTCATGATCACGCTCAAGTACTTTGAGAGAACTCTTTTGGAACGATTGCGCGCCGAGGCTGATTCGATTAACTCCACCCGCCGCCAGAACTTCCACTTTCTCGCGATCGAGCGTGCCGGGATTCGCCTCGACCGTGAATTCCCCTCCGGACGCCAAATCAAACGCGCGACGAATCACGTCGAGCAACCGCTCCAACTGAATCGCCGAGAGCCGAGTCGGCGTTCCCCCTCCCACAAAAATCGTCGACACCGACCGCCGTTCAACCGACGTCGAAATCTCGCGATCCAACGCCGTCAAATAACGATCGGCCAGATGATCGACCCCCGCTAGCGAGGCGAAATCACAATATCCACACTTGTGATAACAAAATGGAATGTGAATATAAACGTGCTTGGGGTGATCCCCGAGCTTAACATCATCACTTGTAATTATGGTAATCAGACGACGGCCTCGATAAAACGGATTTCGGGAATTTTGGCTTTGAGAGTCGATTCTACGCCCATCGTCAGCGTGAGCGACGACGACGGGCATCCCTGACAAGCTCCGAGCAGGCGAACTTGAACGATCCGGTCGTCGTCGATCCCGACGACTTCAATCTCCCCCCCGTCGGCGGCGAGCGCGGGCCGCACGCTCTCGTTAAGTACGGCCTCGATCCGCGCCAGCAGTTCAGGACGATCAAAAGGCTGTGAAGTTCGACTCGTCATGCTCATGTAAACAAAGACCGATTAAAAAGTGATCAAACGAATAAGAATCTTGATATCAAACACGACGATCGCCAAGGGTTCGATCGGGCTCGAAACTTCCCGATCGAACGCGCCGAAGCCTTGAAACAGAAGAAAGGCCGTTTGTGAGCCGGTCCATTCTCAACGTTCCGTAAAGGCGAAGCCGATGTTGGTGATCGTCGTCGTCGCCGATTAATAGCGCCCTCCTCCACCATAGCCTCCGCCGCCGCCGCCGCGACCCCCGCCGTATCCGCCGCCTCCTCCGCCTCCGCCGCCGCCGGGAGCACGCGGCTTGGCCTCGTTGACCGTGAGCCTTCGTCCCTGATAATCGGCGCCGTCGAGATTGGAGATCGCCGTTTCGGCCTCATCGTCGTTTTGCATCTCCACAAAGCCGAAGCCGCGGCTTCGGCCCGTCTCGCGATCGCTCAGCACCTGGGCGCTTTTAATCGCCCCGTACTGCTCGAACATCGCTTGAAGATCGTCGGATGTTACCGAATAAGCTAAATTACCGACATAAAGCCGCTTTGCCATCGCTCTCGCCTGAATCAGGCTCTCCTAATGAAACGCCGGAATCTCCGATTCGTCGGATTCGGATCGCCGGCGGAGTAGGCCGCTCAATTCTACAAATCAAGAATTAATCGATCTTGAGAAAGCCGGGACTCTCTCGCGGGATGGAAGACAGCGGGGGGGGTGTCTCGATCCGACGGCCGCGACCAAGTCGTTCCCAAGGTCGTCGATCGCTTCTCGATTCGTCAAACGAACACCATAAGCGACCGATCGCTTGAATTCAACATGAAAAATTCGGCCCCAAATCGGCTTCACTTAACTCCCCCTCACATCCATCAAATTTTGATCCCAAAACACCCAAAAATCACCGCGGGAAGCCCCCGCTTATCCCCGCCGACATCCGCAGCATCATTTATTGCTTAATTCATGAATTAACAAGCTTCTCCCGCGCCATAAGAGCCGCCCCCTGCACTCCCGCGTCGTCTCCCAGCCCCGCGGCCTCGATCAACACCTTCCCCTCGGGGTCGGTCAAAGCCTGACGCCTCGCTCCGGCTCGAATCAGCTCAATCCAAGGGTCTCCCAACGCCTCGGTCACACCCCCTCCCACAATGATGATATCCGGACCCAATAAATTGATCATGCTTCCCATCGCTAAACCCATATAATGCGCGGCGCGATGAACCTCGCGAAGCGCGATCGGATCCGCCGATTCAACCGCCGCCGCCAATTCCTTGCTCTTCAGCTTGTGATTCTTCCCGTGCAACTTCTCAGCCAACACCGAATCATGTCCTTTTCTCACTTTCTTACCAATACGACGAGCGATCGCGGTCCGGCTCGATACCGATTCCAGGCACCCGCGAGCGCCGCAACCGCAAAGCGGACCGCCGGCCTTCACGATCACGTGGCCGATCTCGCCCGCGTTCCCCGTCAGCCCCTCGACAACCTTCCCTTGCGACACCACGCAACCGCCGATCCCGGTACCCACAAACACCGCGATCATGTTCTGATGCCCACGCCCCGCGCCCAGGCGATATTCGCCGTAACCCCCCACGCGAACGTCGTTACGGAGAATCACGGGCAAGCCCGTCGCGGCCGAAAGATCGGGACCGAGCGCGAAATCACGAACGTTCAAATTGGCGCTAAACAGGATGACCCCGCGGTGAGGATCGAGAGGACCGGGAGAGCCCACTCCGACCGCTCCCAAATCGCCAAGCTTCGCCCCGGCGCTCTCGCACGCCTCGTGCAACGCCTTGACGATCGTATCAAGGATCGCCTTCGCCCCTTCTTTCGCCGGGGTCGGATGTTTCGATCGACCCACGATCCGATGCTCCGCGTCGACGACGCATGCCAAAATCTTGGTCCCGCCAAGATCGACCCCGGCGACCAATCGACCGACCGCGGCGTCCGCCATTCCAAACCCTCCCCTCACGCCAAACCGAGTTCGATCGCGTCGACGCCCGGTATAATTCGCCTCGAATTCAAGCACGCGCCAAATCGTAACAAAACCGTCTCCGCGCGACGAGCGCATCGATCGCATTCCAAAATGTTAAGCGACAAATCGTTCATTCCAATCCTTCTCCCAATCGAATCGGTTCCACATCTACTTCTCCCTCGACGAAAGCTCGCGCTTCAGCAAGCCGATGAATTCAAGAGACCCCACACGCTTCTCGGCAGAAACCTCGAATTCGAGTTCGTCGGCCCAGTCCCCAAGCCGATCGAGCGGACTCAAACTCGAACCGAACCACGTCGCGATGCGATCGATCAAATCCAATGGATAATCATTACTAAAATATATAAGTCTGGCGAAGAAATAAAAACTTTCATCCACGGATAACACGTCCGACGGCGGGCCGACGCTCGATTCGATCAAGCGATTCCAACGCGTTTCCGCGGGCTGATCGGACGATAATTCAAAAATCGACAACGCCTCGATCAACCTCCAACGCTTTCTCGCTCGATCCGAAAGCCTCGCGTATGTCGGATCAAAGAACACCTTGCCCGATCCGTCTTCTTCATATTCCGCCAAAGCGATCTCGGAGGATTCGCCCGCTTTTTCTCGATTCGTCGGCGTTTTACCAAGCCAGCCGCGCATCGCCCGCAAATTCTCCCGCGACAAAGGCTTGATCGGCGCCGAGAGAACGACTCGTTCGCGAACGTCGTCGTGTTCGCCCGACGCTTCGTCATAATTCCACCGGCGAATCGGTTGATCCAAAGAGTTCAGCTCTCCGTAATAAGCCGATACAAGCTCGATCATGTTTTTGCCGCCGCATACGTTCAAGGCTATCTCAAATAAACATCCGGGTCGATCGCTAGGAATCGACAACTTTCGAACCCATTCGTCGAACCGCTCCACCGGTTCGTCGCCGACGCTCGCCTCGAGATCGTTCCTAAGATCGACCGCGAGACATCTCCAGGTCTCTTCGCGATCGATCAATAATCGGCGAAGCGGCCATAGATCGATTCCCCCGAACATCGCCGATTTCTCCGTGAGACGGCGCGTCGTCTCGGCGACAATCTCCGCGACCAAGCCGTTCGGCGCGAAAAAGTCGCTCGCGTCCGCCGCCGCGCCGACCCACCCCGACAATTGAACCACGCGCTCCAGCCATTTCTTGGCGCGGCTGTCGGCGTTGAAATTGGGATTGCGATCGACCAAAAAACGTACAAACAAAGGCGTGATCGCCCGCGCCAGACCGGCGAGCCCCTCGGCGCCCGCCGCGAAAGCCCCCGGCCACTCCGACGCGCAATGACGTATTAATACTTTCGCATACTCGAGCGAGTTATCCTTAAGATTCCTTAATAACGGCGATATCAAATCGCCCCGATCCTCGGGAAACACCGAGGGAAAACGCACGCTCGATATCTCTTCAAGATCGTTCGTCAAAAACGCCTCGGCGAACCCGCGACAAACCGCCAAGCGATCGACATGCCCTGGATTAAGCTCGCCCCGCTCGCGAGCGCCGTCGATCCAGTTTCGTACCGCGCCGGCCCCCGAATCGCTCAAGTACAATTTCCGGATAATGAAATAATCGGATCTGATCGAATCCAGATACATCCCAGGCCATCCGGGATCGGTCGGTCGGACGCTCTCGTCCATGCTCAAAAGCGCCTCCTCAACCCCCCAACAAAATCCCTCGAAAGGAAGCGATTCGTCTCGCGTGATCTCAAGCACCATCCGCACCAAAACGGGCTTGAGCGGCTCGATCGCAAGCCTCCAAAGCTTCCGCCAATCGTCGACGTTCATCGGATCGGCGAACTTCCTACGCAACGCGGGCGCGATCCATTCAAACCCGCGATCAAGCCGCAACGCCCACTCCAATGCCGCGCGATACTCAAGCCAATCGATCGAATCGGCCAAAATCTCGGCGAACCGACGCCGCGCCGCGGAACGTTCTCCCGCGATATCGTCGAGCCCCCCAAGAATCGCGATCGCTTCATTCGGTATCGCTTCTTTGAACAAGCTCTTAAGCTTGGATTCCCGATTCCGTTCGATCGCGTCCTCAGCCGCGCCCCGAAGCCCCAATAACAATCGTACGGAACGATCGACTAGATCCGACTTCATCAGTTCGACCCGTATCTCCTCGGCGATTCGTTCGGGAACCCGCGAGGTCGCCGCCGCGAGAAACGGCGCGTGCGCCGCTTCGGGAGAGACGCGAAGCCAATCGATAATCCATTTCATCCGAATCTCGCCGCTCTCCGCGACCAGCCACGGAGCGACGACGACGCCCCAAGATCGACCCGCTTCGGCGGGATCGCCGCCGCGCCACGCCGCGCCGAGCCGACCGTGCAACCGAAACGAAGCCCTCGCATGTGGATAACTCAACGCGATCTCGCCGGCTTTACCCCACCAGGAAGAGTCGTGCGAAGAAACCCACTCGCGATCAAGACCGACCTCGGCGGTGAATCGAATCAAATCCATCATCCGCGCCCAAGAAGACGAATCGGTCGGTATCGATGGATTCCTCCGCACCGCACGCTCCAACCCGAAAATCGCGTCGAGTCGCGCGTCGGTCCAAAGCGACTCGATCGGTATCCGCTTGATAATGATCTCTGTAATTTTTTGGATTCGATTATGCGTAATCTCCGCTTGTTCGTCGGCTTTGAGAATCCGTTCGGCGAGCGTCCTCGCCCACCACGCGGGTTCGATCGGCGGATCGATCGATTCACTCGCGAGATCGGCGATTCGACCGTTCTGAACGAGCGCCGCTCGGTTGAGCCGAACGCCCGGAAGCGTCCCCTGAAGCCGAAACCCGATCAACTCCTCGGGACGATCGTGATAGGTTGAAAAAGTCAATTCCCGCCGCATCGCCTCGGGAAAAACAAACGTTAAAAGCGCGATGATTCGTACGATCCGATCGGCGCGGTCGATCAATACGAGCGTCCCTTCGCGATGCGCCGAGTCGGCCGTCGCGGCGAGAAGCTTCGCGAGATAATCGCTCGATAACCCCTGGGCGAGCCGCGCGACGACGCGAAATTCGGGCTCGGGCTTAAGATCGTCGCGTGTTAGCGCGACGACCTCGGGTTCTTGATCAAGAGTCCGCACCGGATCCGATCGACGCCTGCAAGACGCTTCGAAAAGCCCCGCCGGCCAGTTCAAAAGCTCCCCAAGCTCCCCCTCGTCGAGCCTCACCCCGTGCGTGAAATGACCGCCGGGACGACCCCATACCCCTCGCTCGGTTTCGTATTCTTGAAGTCGAGGCGTCAACCACGCGATCTCCGCGACCGATTCCTCGCGACGATACCGAAAAACCGCCGGAGCAAGTTCGCGCGATCCGGGAACGAAAGCCCGCATATTAAAATGACGAAAATCCGCCGTGATCGGATACCCCGCGCTCACCCGCTTGATCTGAAAACCGTTGCTCGCCCCCAAACCGTACCCGATCGGACACTGCGTATAATAAATCTGTTCCATAACCCGCCCCCGTAGGCCTTCATTCATTGATAATAACTGGAAATCCACTCCCCGACACGCGACCTTCAAACCAAGGAGAAAAAGCCATAAATTTGCTCGTTGATCAATATTTTAACAACTTGAAAATTCATACAATTTGAATTACGTTGGTGTGCGAATAACCGCCGATCTTAAACGACGACTCGGAGTTTGCGCAACCGCACGGTTGCGGCGGCGAGAGTTTCGTCTCGTTTACAAAAACAAAAGCGAACGTACCGTTTTCCTCGATCTTTATCGCGAAAGAAGCTCGACCCTGGAACCGTCGCGACGCCGATCTCGCGAACGAGATATTTGGCGAAGTCGACGTCGTCTCCCAAGGCGAACGCGTCGATGCCGGCCATCACATAATAAGCGCCGCGCGGCGGTTCGCAATCGAAGCCGACCTCGCCGAGAACCTTGAGAAACCGATCGCGACGGTCTTGATAATCGAGCGCGAGCCGGTCGAAATACGACCGGGGAAGCCGATACGCGACCGCCCCCGCCTCCTGCAGCGGCGCCGCGGCGCCGATCGAAACGTAATCATGTAATTGACGAAACGCGCGCGTCAACGCCGCCGACGCGACGATCGTCCCAACCCGCCATCCCGTCACCGCGAACGTCTTCGACATCCCCGAGATCGTCGCCGAAAGGTCGCGCATTCCGTCGAGCGTGGCGATCGAAACGTGCTTGAGCCCGTCGTAAACAATGTGTTCATAAATCTCGTCGCTAATCGCGACGACGTTCCATTTGCGACAAAGACCCGCGACGATTTCGAGCTCCTCGCGCGAAAAGACCGTTCCCGTGGGATTGTTGGGATTACAGAGAATGATCGCCTTGGTTTTCTCGTTGAACGCCGCGGCGAGTTCGTCGGGATCGAACGTCCACGAGGGAGGTCGGATTGTGACGAACCTTGGAGTCGCTCCGGCGAGAACGCAATCGGGCCAGTAATTTTCGTAAAATGGTTGGGTGAGAATCACCTCGTCGCCCGGGTTGATGATCGACATCAACGTTACGAGCATCGCCTCGGTCGCTCCGCAGGTGACGGTGATTTCGGTTTCCGGATCAACGTTCATGCCGAGATGCCAAGCCGCGTGCTCGGCGACCGCCTCGCGAAGGCGTTGAGAGCCCCACGTAACCGCGTATTGATTGATATCGGCTTCGATCGCGGCGCACGCGGCCCGCTTCACTTCATCGGGCGCCGAAAAATCGGGCATCCCCTGGGCGAGGTTGATCGCGCCGTATTTCTTGGCCTCGACCGACATGCCCCGGATTACGCTTTCGGTGAATCGTTCGACATTCCGTGATAAGAGAGGAAGACGCATAAAACATCGCTTTCTAGGATCCGACTTAACACGCGAACCGAAACCCGGCGCGGGTCTTTGATAATTCCTATTCCGGCGGGATCGAATGCTTTCGGCAATTTCGACTTCGATCCATCTTAACGATCGACCCGGTGAAAATGCGATCGATCCGAATGAAACCGCCGACCGCACAACCGCTTCGGAGGAGACATTTTGATCTAACTGGTTATGGAGTAATGCCGTGGAGAAAATGCGCTGAGCGAAGCCAATCGGAATCTGGGTGGTTTGCGTCGCTCGCGATATCGAACGAATTTCGTGGAAAACCCGGCGAAAGAGAAATGCGCCGAGCGAAGCCAATCGAAACTTAGGCTGATTGCGTAATCTGTAATGTTGTAAACCTTTTGTGGCTTCTTCCGCGCGAGCAAAGTCGCCATTCCGAGCCGATTGAGCCGCGCGCGACGGCTTCGATTGGAATCGACGCTGTAAACTCCGACATTGCGGAATTGCGCATTGAACTCGACTGGGAACGATTACATACTGACGCGAAAGAGAAGCCGCGGACGACGGATTGTGGATTCGCATTGTTGGAACGATCCTGGTTAAAAACGTATTTTGAGCGGGTTTTGGACGTTGATTTTGGTACGCGACGTTTTAGTTTTCGAATCCGAATTTTTCTCTCTCTATAATATACGTCGAGACGTGCGATTTATTCAGAGAAATCTGGAATATTCTTGAGATTTTGAAACTTTGGTAATTGCGAGATTAATATTAGGGGTTTTATCAACGATTGGGACGATTGGGTTGATAATGCGGCGTTCGGCAAGGGGGCGGATGAGAGGAATTTTGTGCGTGCCGTCGCCTGCTCGCTCAGGGATAGCGAACTGGTCTGGGAGGGCGAACTGGTCTGGGAGGGCGAACTGGTCTGGGAGGGCGAACCTCCTGGTGAGCCGGCATGTTTTTATTTTTGAGGTCGAACCCGTTTGGGAGGGCGAACTTGTCTGGGAGGGCGAACTTGTCTGGGAGGGCGAACCTCCTGGTGAGCCGTCTTTTATTTGTTTATATTGTCTAACGGCGGCTCGGTCGGCGCCTCGCCCTCCCGGATTAGACATTTCG